>JAFEEF010000054.1 GCA_018241265.1 Pseudomonadota bacterium
TCCGGACCGACGAGGCCGGTGCGCGAGTAGCTGTTGTTTGCTGATACGGCGACGTCCGAGATCTACACGCTTGCCCTACACGAGGCTGTTCCGATCTTGGGCGTGATCTTCGCGCTCGCCGAAGCGGTGCTGTTGTCGAGCGTGTAGTTCGAAGCCAGGCCGCCGTTGTTGCCATCGGCGATCGCGATGTTCTTGGCGGTGACCGTCTGCTGCGCCGGTTGGTGCTGCGGATCGAGCTGGACGTTCTGGTTCGCGAAGGCGGCATCGCCCGAGACGGCGAGCTGCTCCGGACCGACGAGGCCGGTGAGCGAGTAGCTGACGTTGGCGTCGAGCTTGCCGTCGTAGGTCTTGTCGGTTGCGGTGATCGCGACGCTGACCTCCTTCTTCTCGATCGTCCCGGTCAGCGGTCCGACCCCATAGCCATAGACGGGCTTGCCGCTCGCATCGGTGATCTGGACGACGAAGCCTTCGGGCAGGTCGATCGGCTTGTCGGTGCCTGCGTTCTTCGCGGTGGCCGGGTCCGTGGCGGTGAAGTTGCTGGCAGCGGAGGAAGCGAGGTCGGCCAAGTCGCCCCCGACCAGGCCGTGGACGTGGACGTTGTCGGACGTCAGCGTGATGGCCGTGTTGCCGTCGTAGGTCTTCGTCGGGCCGTCGAGCGTATAGGTCGGCGCGAGCTTGAAGAGGAAGCCGTTGCCGCTCGCGGCAGGCGTGGTCTGGTACGGCGCGTTGTACTGCCGGAAGGCGTTGTCGAGCCCGTCGGGCTGGAATGAAGCGGAGTCGGGCGTGGCGGCGTAGATCAGCCAACGGCCGCCGGGCACCGTCGTGAGCGCGTCGCTGCCGGCGCTGTTGATGAACGTTGTTACTTCGTCTTTGTCCGGCCCGGACACGAGGATGCTGGTGCCATCGTTGTAGCCGCTCACGACTTCCGTGGCTTGGCCCAGCGAGACCTTCACGCCTTGAAGCTGGATCTTGCCGGCGCTTTCGACCCCGGCGTTGGCGAGGCCCAGCGTACCGCCGGATTGCAGAAGGATCGTGCCCCCGTGGTCATCGAGCGACCCCAGGATGTTGCCCGCGATGGAGACCTGGCGCGACCCGTTCCCGACGATGCTGACATCGGACCCGTCGTCGCCAAAAATCCCGAATGCCGTCGGCGCGCTGGCGTAGTGGACTGATTGAACCAGACTGTCGTCACCCGGCGAAGTGACCGTGCCGGTGATCGAGAGGTGCCCTTTGCCGAAGACCGCAACCGTGCCCGACGAGCCGCCGTCGATCGACACGCCGTACCGTGGCTGCGACGTCGATAAGGTGTCGACCGTGGCGGTGCCCTGGATCGTGAGGCTCGCCGCCTCGTCGGACTCTTCACTGCCCGCTACCAGGATGCTGGTGGCGATGTTTGTGCCGGATACCGCGTGGTCGGCGCCGTTCCCGCCCGCCTGCGCCGTTCCTGTGACGGTCATCTGGTTCCACGCGCCGAGCGTGGATCCCGACACCGAGACGCCCGCCGTCGCCGCGGGAGAATCGACCCAGCCCTGGATGTTGATGGTCCTTGCAGTCAGGGTCGAGCCCTCGATGTCGACGCCACCGGCTTGTCCGAGCGTCGAGATGGAGGAGCCGTTGATGTCGATCGTGCCCGTGCTGCCGGTGTCGATGACGCTCTTCCCAGTGATCGATACGCCGTACTGCTCGAAGTCCGAGCTGTTGTTGCTGTAGCCCATGGCGCCCAGGAACGACGGCTGGTTGCCGTGCGGCCCGGCCAGCTGGCTCGCGCCGCCGAGTACCACCTGGCCACCCGGCACGATGATCGCGCTTGCATCGGAAAGCGACACCGCGCCGATGCCCGACTGGGCCGCGTTGAGCACGACATTCAACGTTCCGTCCACCGTGGACTCGATCGTCGCACCCGACAACGTGATGTTGCGCTGCGCATTCAACGTGAGCGTCGCCGGCGTGGCCGCCGTGATCACCGACTTGGTGAAGTCCATCGTGACGCCGGTCATCGTGATGTCGCCGGCACCGTTGCTGCCCGGGTCGATGCCGGTCGTGATCGTCACGTTGCCTGTCTGCAGCGCAGACGCGATCGTTCCGACGCCGATCTGCGAAATGCTGGCCTGTCCCTTGGGATCGACGGACGTGAAGTTCTGGCCGTCGTCGACGAACCCGACGACGTCATTGCCGCCGACGATCTCGATGTTCCACGGATCCAGCAGCCATTGCCCCGGCTTCCCTGCAGGCGCGGCCGTACTGATGAACGCCGGCCGCGCGTCCAGCCATCCGCCCGATGTTTCGATGTGGCCCCCGTCGCCGCCGCCCGGTCCGCCGCGTGCGCTGAAGCTCCCGTAGGCGCGCGTCGCGTCGTTGCTCCAGAGCACGATGTGTCCGCCGTTGCCGCGCTGCAGCGCGTCGGCCGCGACTTCGGCGTCGGGCGACATGTAGACCGCTTCGGCATCGCGATAGCGCACGTCCTGCCCGCGGTCCCCACCGCCGACGAGGATCTCGCCGCCGCCGGCCGCGCCCGACGCATCGACCCGGCTGCCGTCGAGGAGACCGACGTGCTGTCCGAGTGCGACGACTTGTCCGCCCGTGCCCGCGCTGCTCGCCACCGAGACTTTGCCCGAGACCAGCGTGGTTCCACCCGCGCCCGCATCGAGCGCGACCTTGCCGCCGCCTGCGGTCCCTTCGGCCTCCGTGACGCTACCTGCTGCGAGCGTCAGTGCTTGCGTCGCGGTCAGTACGATCTCGCCGGCCGGCCCGTGGCTCAGTGCGTTCGCGCGCACGACACCTTCCTGATTCACCATCGCAGCCTGGATGTCGACACGGCCGCCGTCCGCGATCAAGGTGCCGAGGTTGAGTACCTGGCCGGCCGGTGCCTGCACATGCACCGCGAGGTTGGGCGTGCCGGTGTCGACGAGATCGATGCTCTTGCCGGCCGCGAGCAGCACCTGGCCGCCCGACGCATCGATCGAGCCTTCGTTCGTCACGTCGTCGCCGAGCAAGGCAATGCGGCCACCGAACGCGGTCTGCAGGTCGCCCAGATTGGTCACGCCGGCGCCTTTGTCGCCGGGGCCGGTAGTCAGGCCGTAGCGCCCGGCGAGCCAGTCGGCATCGCTCAGGTCGAGCGTCGATGCGACGAGGCTGCCGACATCGACGCGCGCGCCCTTGCCGAACAGCACGCCGTTCGGATTCAGCAGCCACACGCTGCCGTTGCTCGTCAGGCTGCCGAAGATGCTGCTCGGGTCGGTGCCGGTCACGCGGTTCAGCACCTTGCTCGATGCGTTCGGCTGCTGGAAGCGCACGCTGCTGCCGGCGCCGATGTTGAAGCTCTGCCAGTTGAGGATCGCGCTGGCGGTGTTGGTCACCGTCATCGTGTTGCCGCTGGTGCTGACGCGGGCCTGCCCGCTCGCCGTGCGCAGGCCGCTCGGCAAGGTCTGCGCCTGCGTCCCCGGCCACAGCGTGAGCAGCGCGCAGGCCGCGAGTGCGTGGACCAGCGGTCGCGGCGCGAAGCGCGGGAAAGGACGGCGGAGGGTACGCCCGGAATGCTGCGTCATCGTCACGCTCCTAGAAGCTGTAGCTGAGGGCCACGTGCACCCGCGTGTCGTTGCGCTTGGTGAACGAGGCGGACTTCATCGCATGGCCAACGTCGAGGTGTGCCTCCAGGCCGCCGACCGAGCCGCGCAGGCCGACGCCGAGCGAGCCGATCGCGCATTCGGTCTGCGTGCCGAGGCAGGCCGTGCCGAGCCGGTTCTTGACCCAGCCGCCGTCGCCGAAGGCGAGCAGGCGCAAGCTCGGATCGCCACGCTTGGCGGGCGCGAGCAGATCGGGCGTCAGGATCTCGAGCGTCGCCGAGGCGCCGATGTCGCCGGCCAGTTCGCGCTCGTCGTAGCCGCGCACCGACGCCGCACCGCCGATGCCGAACTGTTCGCCGGGCACCAGGCCGTCGTCGGTGTACTGGCCGGCAATGCGCGCTTGCGCCAGCCAGTCCTTCGGCAGCGGCATGCTGGCGTAGCCGTTGATGCGCAGCGCGGTGTAGTGCGGCCGCGCGCCGGGGCGTATCGCCTCGAAATCATCGGCACTCGAATGGCTGCCGCCGAGCATCAGGTTGTGCACCAGGAATCCGGTGAAGCCGAACGACGTCGGACCGTTCTTCTGCATCGCGTAGCCGAGCGCGACCGGCTGCACCGACACGCTCGCGCCGGCCGCGCCGCAGGCGCCTTCGGGCAGGCCGGCGATCTGGCAGTCGTTGCGGTAGTCGCGGTTCTCGAGCGCGAGGCTGATGCGCTGGTCGATCTCGCCGACGCGCTGCAGGTAGCGGCTCGCCCGCACGCCGACGATGCTGCCACGACCGGTGAATTGCAGGTCGCCGGCCGCGGTCGCGGTGGTGCCGCTGTCGATGTCCGAGTAGACGCCGTAGGCCTCGAGCATCATGTGCTGCACATAGAGCGGATAGCGGTAGCCGGCCGATGCGACGATCACGTTGCCCGGGTTCTGCGGCGCGGTGTCGAGGTCGATCGACAGCACGTCGTCGTGCCCGGTCAGGTCGGCGTGCTGCCAGCCGGCGCCCGCGCGCAGGCGGCCGGTGGTCTCGGTGCCGGAGTTGTCGGCATGCAGGGTGAAGCGCTGCAGCGGCTGCTCGGTCACGCGCAGCTCGGCGTCCACGTCGCCCGCGCGCTGACCGGGCTGCAGCAGCACGTCGACGTTCTTCGCCGGGTTCTCGTTGGCCATTTGCAGCTCGGTGTCGATCTGCCGCATCTGCGGCGTCGCGCCGGGCTGCAGCGCGGGCACGCTGGCGCGGATGGCGTCGGCGCCGAAGTGCTGGTTGCCTTCGACGCGGACCTGCGCCACCTTGCCTTCGAGCACTGCGATCGTCACCGTGCCGGAAGCGCCCGGCGTCTGCGGCGGCACGGACGCCAGCACCGCGCCGTAGCCGGCGTCGCGGTACGCGGCCTGCAGGGCCGCGGCAGCGCGCTCCAGCTCGGCGAGCGTGCGCTCGCCCTTGTACGGATCGAGCACCGCGGCGATGCGCTCGGCCGGCAGCAGCGTGTTGCCTTGCACGTCGAAGCGTTCCACGTGCAGCGTGACGGCGGCCTGTGCCTGTGCCTGTGCCGGCGCCGGCGCGGCCGGCTCGGTCTGGGCGCGTGCGGCCTGGCCGAACACGAGCGGCAAAGCGGCCGCGGATGCGTGCAGCAGCAGACGGGTCGAGTATTTCGTTCGGCGACGTGCGGAGGTCATGGCCGCTCGGTCAGTTGGCGGTCGCGTCGATGCGCACCACGGAGACGCGGCGGTTCTCCGGCGCATCGATGCGTTCGAGGTTGAGCGGCTCCGACGAGCCCTTGCCTTCGGGCGTCAGCCGCGCGGCGTCGATGCCGTATCGGCCGACGAGGTAGGCGGTCACCGAGTCGGCGCGTTCCTGCGACAGCTTCTGGTTGTGGCCCGAATCGCCGCGCGCATCGGCATGGCCTTCGATACGGAAGTTGAGCCGCTTGAGCTGGTCGGACTGCAGCGCATGCGCGAGCACGTCCAGCATCGACCTGGTCTGCGCGCTCAGTTCCGCCGAGTCGGTGTCGAACGTGATCAGCAAGTGCGCCTGGCCCGAGAAGGGCTTGGGCGCAGGGCCGACGCGGATGCTGCGCGTCTTCAGGCCGAGCGCACTGATGAGCGCATCCTCGGTGTTGTGCGACGCGTCGAAGACGTTCTCCTGCGCGTAGGCGGCTGCGGCGGTCGTCAGCACGATCGCCGCCGCGATCCGTGCGATCCGTGCGGTGGTGTGTGTGCGGTTCATTCCGGTGCTCCTGATGGGTCGGCCGGATTGAAAGTCGGCGCATGCGGTCCGGCCATCCTCACGCTTGGGGAGGGCTGACCAAGGTCACATTCGAGGATCCGTGCGCGGAGTTGGGGATGTGCGCCGGTCCTGAGAGCGGCTCCACTCGGCGGCCACCCCGTCGAGGACCATTCCGCCCGATGCAGCCGTCGCCGCCCGCCGCCGACCCGCCCGATGACGACGAACGTACCCGCGTCGTCCCGGCGTCGGGCTCGCTTGCGGCGCTGCCGGCCGGCACGATGCTGCAGGAGTTCGTGATCCGCGAGGTGGTCGGCGAAGGCGGCTTCAGCATCGTCTACCTCGCGACCGACACGCGTCTGCAACGCGATGTCGCGCTCAAGGAGTACATGCCGGCCAACTTCGCGGCGCGCGGCTCGCGTCGCGAGGTGCTGGCCCGTTCGATGAGCCACCGCGACGTGTTCGAGCTCGGCCTGCGCGGCTTCCTCGTCGAAGCGCAGATGCTCGCGGCGTTCAACCATCCGGCGCTCGCCAGGGTGCACCGCATCTGGGAGGAGAACGGCACCGCCTACATCGTGATGCCGCTGTACCGCGGATGCACGCTCAAGCAGTGGCTCGCCGACCATGCCGCGCCGCCCGATGAAGCCTGGCTGCGCGCACTGGTGGCGCGGCTGGCCGAAGCGCTGGAGCTGATGCACCGCGATCGCGTCTACCACCGCGACATCGCGCCCGACAACATCATGCTGCTCGAAAGCGACGAGGCCCTGCCGGCGCCGCTGCTGCTCGACTTCGGCGCGGCGCGCCGCGCGGTCGCCGATGCCGACCAGTCGTTCACCGTGATCCTCAAGCCCGGCTATGCGCCGCTCGAACAGACCGAGGCCGCGGCCGGCCTGCAGCAAGGCCCGTGGACCGACGTGTACGCGTTGTGCGCCGTGCTGTACCGCGCGGTCACCGGACGCGTGCCGCCGTCGGCCGTGCAGCGCCTCGCGGCGGATCGGCTCGAACCCGTGGCACGCCATGCGCGCGCGAGCTATACGCCGGCGCTGCTGGCGGCGATCGATGCCGGCCTGGCGCTCCGGCCCGTCGACCGCATCGCGTCGATGCCGGACCTGTTGCGCGCGATCGGGCCGTTCGACCCGACGAGCGGCACCGGACACGCGCTGCCACGCGAACCCCGGGCGCGGCGGCGTCTCGTGCTGTCGGTGCTCACGGCCGCGCTGGCCGCCGCGGTGCCGACGACGTGGTGGCTGACGCGCGGCTTGCGGACCGCACCGGTCGCGGCGCCGCCGTCGCCGATGACGCCGGCGGCACCGGTCGTCGTGGCTGCGACGGCCCCGGCATCCGCTTCGATGCCGGCCTCGGGGTCGGCCTCGGAGCCGGCGTCGATGGCCGCTCGTGCAGACGTGCCGCAAGAACCGCTCACGATCGCGCCCGAACCGCTGCCGGCGTCGCCGCAAGCGGCGCTGGATCGTCTCGTGGCGGGCGCCGATCCGGGCATCGCGGTCACCTTGTCGACGCGCAGCGCGACCGTCGTCACCGGCCAGGACCACATCGACCTGCGCGTGCGCAGCTCGGTGGCCGGCCACGTCTATGTGTACTTCCTCGATACCGACGGGCAGCTCCTGCTGCTGTCGCCGCTCAGCGGACAGGAGGCACTGCAGCTCGTGGCCGACCAGGAGGTCGACCTGACGCCGCCCGGCCTCGAGGTGACGCCGCTCGGTCGCGACGGCGAGAACCGCATCGTCGCGATCGTGGCACCCGAGGCGCGCCGCTTCGGCAAGGCGCTGTCGAGCGCGCCGAAACGCAAGCCGCGCCAGGTCGACGTGCTGCGCGCGGGCGCGGCCGGCGGGCTCGCGGGCGAGCCGGCTTGCGCACCGGCGATGCCGTGCGACGCGCGCTATGGCGCCGCGAGCGTGCGCGTGCGCCAGACGCGTGGATGAAGGAAACCCGCCATGCCTGCGTCCATCGGCTTGGGGACTCGCGATGCGCATCGCGATCGCAGAATCGCGCGCATGGAACGATGCCGGGCGATGGCGATGGCGATGGCGATGCGCGGCGCGGTGGTGTTGCTGCTCGCGCTCGCGGGCGATGGTGCGCTGGCCTCGTCGGAAGCGTCGGTGGTGCAATGGCGCACGCCGAGCGCGGTGTTCCGCGTCACGGCCTTCGACCAGCTTCCCGGTTGGCGCGACGATGATCAGGCGCTGGCGTGGGACGCGCTGCGCCGCTCGTGCGCCGTGCTGGCCGCGCGCGCTGCCTGGCGCGACGTCTGTGCGCAGGTGCAGGCCACGCGGCCGAGTACCGCCGATGCACGCGCCTTCTTCGAAGCGCGCTTCACGCCGGTGCGCGTGCTGGCGCCCGATGCCGCCGACCAGGGTCCGGTCACCGGCTATTTCGAGCCGCTGCTCGACGGACGCAGCGACCGCAGCGCCGACTACGGCGTGCCGGTGTACGGCATGCCGCGCGACATGGCGGTGCTCGACCTGCGTCGCGTGCCGGCCGCGCTGCGCCGGGCCGTCGTGCAGGTCGTGCCCGACGGCGCGGTGCTCAGCGTCCGTGCCGATGCGTCGGCCGGCGGCTATCGCCTCGACCTCGGCCGCTGCGCCGCCGAGGCGGTCGACCGGCGCCTGCGGCTGCGCCTCGTGCGTGCCGGCGACGCGAGCTACGCGGAACCGTATCCGGCGCGTGCCGACATCGATGCGCTCGGCCCCGGCGGCCTCGATGCGCCGGTGCTCGCGTGGGTGCGCGATCCGCTCGCGCTCTACGCGATGCAGATGCAGGGGTCGGGTCGCATCCGCATGGCCGACGGCAAGGTGCTGCGGCTGCAGTATGCGGAGCAGAACGGACGTCCGTTCCGGCCGCTGCGCATCGCGGCAAGGCCGCGCACTGGCGCGCTGATGCGCGACGGAGGCCAGGAGCCGCGTGGCGCGGACGAGTTCGAGCTGCTTGCCGACGACGCGCCGGCACCCGCATCGGCACCCGCGCCGGTGATGCGCAGCCTGCGTCCGCGCGCCGGCGATCCGGCGGTCGATTCGATGGTGCAGGCTTTGCTCGGCAATGCCGCGCGCCCGTCGGCGACGAAGCCGCAGCGATGTGCGGAAGCCGCATGCAGCTCGCGCCAAGTCGAGGCCGCGGCCGCACCCGATGGAAGCGCCGCAGCAGCGCGCATCGCGATCGCCGATCCGAGCTTCGTCTTCTTCCGGATGTCGCCCGACCAGTCGCCCGTGCCCGGTCCGCCCGGCGCGCTCGGGGTGCCGTTGACCGCCGGCCGCTCGGTCGCGGTCGACCCGCGCGTCATGCCGCTGGGCTATCCGGTCTACCTGTCGGCGCGCGGCGCCAACGACGACGCCGCGGCCGCCGGCCTGCGCCAGCTCACGTTCGCGCAGGACACGGGCGGCGCGATCCGCGGGCCGCTGCGCCTGGATGTCTTCTGGGGCTACGGCCATGCCGCCGGACAGCGCGCGCGCCGGACCAACTTCCAGGGCGAGATGTGGGTGTTGCTGCCGCGGGCCGAGGCGGAGCGCCTCTCGCTCGCATCGGCCGTCATGCGCAGCGGCTCCGCGCGCCGTGCGGCGGTGGTCTGCCTGGCCGAAGACGATCCGTATTGCGACGCCGATGCTCAGTGACTTTGGTCGATAGCCGCAGCGTGCTGCAACGCCGACGATGCAGGCGCCGCCAGTCCCGATGTGCGGCCGCTGGAGTGCTCGATGCTGAACGAATTGGCGCGCGACGGTCGCGCGGCGTGCCGGAGTACGGAGGCCTGCCATGGCTGAACGCTCGTCCTGGTCGCCGGCCGGCGCGCAGGATGCCGGCACCCTGGTCGATCGCACGCCGACCGATGACGACAGGACGCTGATCGCACCGCCGACGCGGCCGCGCACGGTCGCGCGCATCGCGGCCGAGACGCTGCCCGGCTCGGCGGCCGCAGCGGCGCCGCCGGACGGCATCCGGCAGGTCGGCCGCTACCAGGTGATGGAGACGCTCGGTCGCGGCGGCATGGCCACGGTGTTCCGCGCGCGCGATCCGGGCATCGGGCGCGACCTCGCGCTCAAGTTCCTGCACGTGTCGCTGTGCGAAGACCCGGAGTACCGCGCGCGCTTCGTCGGCGAGGCCCAGGCAGCCGGGCGCCTGTCGCATCCCAACATCGTGACGGTGCACGACGTCGGCGAGATCGAGGGCCGGCCGTACATGGCGATGGAGCTGCTCGACGGCGTCTCGCTGGCCGCCGAGATGCAGCCCGGCCAGCCGATGCCGGTGCGCGACGTGGCGGCTATCGGCATCCAGCTCGCGTGCGCGCTCGACTATGCGCACGCGCGCGGGATCGTCCATCGCGACATCAAGCCCGGCAACCTGATGCGCCTGAAGGGCAGCGACACGATCAAGGTCACCGACTTCGGCATCGCCCACATCGAGACGACCGACAGCGCACATCGCACCCGCGTCGGCGACGTGCTCGGCACGCCGCAGTACATGTCGCCCGAGCAGGCGCTCGGCCGCAAGCTCGATGGCCGCTCCGACCTGTTCTCGGCCGGCATCGTGCTCTACCAGATGCTGACCGGCCAGCGTCCGTTCCAGGGCGACAGCACGGTGGCGCTGGCGGTGAACATCGCACGCGAGGAGCCGGTGCCGATCGAGAAGGTCCGGGCCGATCTGCCGGCGTCGCTGCGCCGCGTGATCGAGCGCTGTCTGCAGAAGGCGCCGGAGCGGCGCTACCAGACCGGCGCCGAGCTGGCCGACGCGCTGACCCGCTGCATCGCCGAGATCGACGCGGCCGCGCGCGAGCGCCCGCGCATCGTGCCGCTGCGCGTCAAGTGGGCCGGGATGATGGCGCTGATCGTGCTGGTCGTCAGCGGCCTCGCGGCAGCGGTCATCACGCAGCGCCAGTACGCCGCGATGATCGACCAGGTGAGCGACAACGGCGCCGCGCTGGCGCGCTTCATCGCGGCGCAGAACGCCACCGCGGTGCTCGGCGACGACTGGGTGTCGGTCGACGTGGCGCTGCAGATCATCATGAAGACCGGCGACTTCCGCAGCATCGCCGTCGCCGACGCGCAGGGGGTGGTGCGTGCCGCCAGCGACGCCGCGCTGGTCGGCAAGCCGTATGCGCCGCCGGCCGGCGCGGTGGCGCGCGGCGCGCGGCCGGGCGGCGTCGTCCTGACGCACTACGCGGCCGGGCCGGACGAACTGCTCGGCTTCCAGGCGCCGATCTACTTCCAGAGCAAGAAGGTCGGCGGCGTCGCGCTCGCGTTGCCCGAGCGGCCGCTGCTGCAGGTGGCGCGGCTGTCGATCGCGCTGATGGCGGTGCTCGTCGTCGTCACGGTGCTCGCGGTGGCCGTGGCGATGTACTTCGTCGCGAACTGGACCACGCGGCCGATCGCGTTGCTCGAGGAAGCGATGGGCGAGGTGGCGCGCGGCCGTCTCGACCATCGTATCGGCGAATCGCGGCGCGACGAGTTCGGACTGCTCTACGCGGCGTTCGATCGCATGGCCCAGGCGCTGCAGCGGCGGCCTGCCGTTACGGCGGCGACCGCAGGCGGATCGGCCGCGACGCGCGACGCCGCAGCGCAATGAGCGCGACCGCCGTCAGCCGCACGCTGGCCGGCGTGCTGGCGCTGCTGCTGTCGGCGTGCGCGGCGCCGCCGCCGGCGCCGCCGGCCGCAGTCGCGGCGGCAACGACCCTGCGGATGCGCGGCGACGTGGTCGCGCGCAACGACCGCTACGTGCTCTATGCGCCGACGGCCGAAGATACCTGGCGCACGATCGCGGCGCGCCTGCTCGGCGACGCCGATCGCGCATGGCGGGTGGCCGACTTCAATCGCCAGCTCACCGGCAGTGCGGCACTCGACGGCGCATCGCTCGTCGCCGTGCCGCTGCAGCCGCTCGATCCGATCGGCGTGTATGCCGATCGCGTGCAGACCGTGCCCATCCTCTGCTATCACCGCTTCGGTGCCGGCAGCAGCAAGATGGTGGTCTCGCAGGCGCAGCTCGCGGCCCAGCTCGACTGGCTGGCGCGCAACGACTACCGCGTGATTCCGCTGGTCGAGCTGCAGGGCTTTCTGGCCGGGCGAGAGGCGCTGCCGGCACGCTCGGTCGTCATCACGGTCGACGACGGCTACGAGTCGTTCTACCGCATCGCGTGGCCGCTGCTGCGTGCGCGCGACTTCCCGGCGACGCTCTTCGTCTACACCGACTTCATCGGCTCGAAGGAAGCGCTGAGCTGGGCCCAGCTCAAGGAGCTCGCCGCGTCCGGCCTGGTCGACGTGCAGGCGCATTCCAAGTCGCACCGCAACCTGATCGAGCGCGCCGCCGACGAGGACGATGCGAGCTACCGGCGCGCCATCGACGCCGAGACGCGGATCCCGCGCGAGCAGATCGAACGGCGGGTCGGCGGCTCGGTGAGCGCCTACGCCTATCCGTTCGGCGACACCAACGAGACCGTGCTGGCGGCGCTCGATCGCCAGCAGTTCCGCCTGGCGGCCACCGTCACGCCCGGCGGCAATGCGTTCTACGCGCCGCCGATGCTGTTGCGCCGCACGATGATCTTCGGCGACTACGACCTCGAGACCTTCAAGGCCAAGCTGCAGACCAGCCGCAGCCTGGACGCGCGATGACGGCCGGCGGTCGTCGCCTAGCGGGTGCGCTGGCCGCACCGCTGGTGTTGCTGCTGGCCGCGTGCGCAACCCCGCGGCCGGTCGCGACCTCGATCGCCGTGCCGGCGCCGGCAGCCGACGGTGCCCTCGATCCCGCCGTGCTCACCGGCTACGAAGCCGCGCTCGTCGAACGCGCCGATCTGCTGATGCGGCAGGGACGCCTCGCGGATGCGGCGATCCGTTGGGAACTGCTGGCCCTGCTCGATCCGCAGGCGTCGAGCTACCGCGATCGTCTGGCGGAGGTGCGGCGACAGATCGATGCCGGCGTGGCCGAGCATCAGCAGCGCGCTGCGCAGGCGGCACGCCGAGGCGACGACGCGACGGCGCAGCGCGAGCACCTCGCGGCGCTGGCGCTCGATCCCGGCCAGGCGAGCTCGGCCGATGCGCTGCGCGCCCTCGAGCGCGATCGCCTGCGGCGCGAGCAGCTCGGCCGGCCGTCGAGCCTCGTCATCACCCGGCGCTCCGCCGGCGCTGCCGAGATGGATCGGGGCCTCGAGCTCGACAGCGAACTCGAGCAGGCGAGCCTGCTCGCCGATCGCGGCGACTATCGCGAAGCGCGTGCGCTGCTGGCAGGCCTGGTCGCGTCCAACCCGCGCAGCCCGCGCCTGCGTGCTGCGCTGGCCGATCTCGATGCTCGCCTGGGGCTATCGGCGAAGACCGTGGCGAGCACCTCTGCGGCTTCTGCGCCGCGTTGACGGCATCGTCACTTCACGGCGGCGAGCTTCTGCTTCAGCGTCTGCGCCTTCTGCTGCTCGAGCCGAGCCGTGCCGTTGTCGGGATCGAGGCTCAGAACCCGGTTCCAGCGTTCGATCGCGCCATCGAGATCCTGCTTCGCGAACGCGGTACGCGCATCCTGCGCATAGCGCGCGACCAGCAGGCGATGCACGTCGTCGGCCTTTTCCTTCGAGCCCGGCACCGCGTAGTCGGCGGCGCGCTTGTAGGCGTCGTACGCCGCCTGCAGGTCGCCGGCCTTCTCGGCGCGTTGGGCACGCGCGTACTCGCGATCGCCTATCGTCGGTTCGGCCGGCGGCAGTGCGGCGACCGGCGCGGGCGCGGGCGCGGGCGCGGGCGCCGGCGCCGGCGCAGGTGCCGGTGCAGGTGCCGTGGCTGTCGCGTCGCCGACCGGCTGCTTGCCCGGAATGCGCAGCGTCTGCCCGCTCGCGAGCTGCTTCGGCACCTTGATGTTGTTGTAGCGCGCGAGGATGTAGAAGCTGTAGGAGTCGCCGAGGTAGCGCTTGGCGAGCTGGGCGAGGCTGTCGCCGGGGCGCACGACGTAGCTGAACGATTCGCGGTTGAAGAGCGTGCCCGGATCGGCGGTGATCTGGCGCATCAGGTTCTGCGCCAGCTTGTTGTTCGGGTCGCCGCCGAGCGCGCGCTGCAGATCGGCGCGTGCGTTGTCCTCGTTGCCGTTCTGCAGCAACTCGATCGCACCGAGCGCGAGCTTTTGCGCCTGCTCGGCGGTGGCTGGCGGCAACGCCGGAGGCTCGGGCGCCGGCGGCGGCTCGGGTGCGGGCGCCGGCGCAGGATGCGGTGACGTCGCGGCCGGCGGGGTCGCGGGCGGCGTGTTGCAGCCGGCCGTCGCGGCGAACAGGAAGAGCACGAGCAGGCGTCGGGAGATCATCGCTGGGCCCGGGAGCAGCGCAGGGTCGCGCACGAAAAGTTTGCGACGCGAGGTGCTTCCGCGAACGTGACTTTGGTCGGTCCTGCGACGGCGCAGCGTCATCAACGCGGATGACTTTCGGTCATGGGCAAGGCGGCGCTGCGCGGCGACGATGGCTGCACCTCTCTTCCTTGCCCCGGGAGTCAGCATGGCGCTGATCCTGCGTGCCGTGTCGCTCGACGACCAGCCGCTCACCCAGCCGATCACCGCGCTGTTCGGCACGCGCGGCGGAACCATCGGCCGTACCGACCAGACGACGATGGCCTTGCCCGATCCCGAGCGCCACATCTCGCGCCGCCAGGCCGAGATCGCGCCGGCCGAGCGCGGCTACCGCATCAGCAACATCGGTACCGCGAATCCGATCCTGGTGCGTGGCCAGGCGCTGGCCTGCGGCGAGTCGACATCGCTGGCGGCCGGCGATCAGTTGCGCATCGGCGGCTACCTGCTCGAGGTCGCCGACGATGCCGCAGCCGACGGCGCCGAGACGATCGTGCGCAGCGGTGCCGGCAACGTCGCACGGCCGGCCGGGGCGATCGGGGACGATCCGTTCGCCGGTCTGTTCGGTGCGATCGGGCCGAAGGGCCTGGCGAGCGCGCCGCCGCCGATGCCGGCGGCGCCGAGTCCGCCGCCGCTTGCTGCGGGCAGCTTCGATCCGTTCGCTCCGCCTCCGCCGGCCGCCGCGCCGTCGCCGGCCTCGGGCGCGATGCCGAGCGGCGCCTTCGGCGATCTGGTGCCGATGGACGACGCGTCCTCGCTCGACCAGCTGTTCGGACTCGGCGGCGGCGGGGCGGCCGATCCGCTGCGCGGCTTCGAAGCATCGCTGGCCGCGCCGCCGGCGCCGAGCGCAGGCAGCGGCGCGAGCGGCCTCTCGACCGACCCGCTCGCCATGTTCGATCCGCTTGGTGCGGCCGCGGCGCCGATCGCGCCCACCGTCTCCGACCATGCACCCGCACTGCATGCGGCCTACGTGGCGCCACCTTCACCCCCGCCCGCGCGCGATGCACCGCCCGCGCCGCCCCGGAGCGCGTCGCCGGAGCCGTTGTGGCAGGCCTTCTGCGACGGCGCCGGCGTTGCGGGCGAGCTGCGCGGCGACGCCGGTCCCGAGACGATGCGCCTGGTCGGCCAGCTGTTGCGTGCCGCGGTCGACGGCACCCTGCAGCTCGTCGCGTTGCGGGCGGCGACCAAGCAGGAGCTGCATGCCGACGTCACCGTCATCCAGGCGCGCAACAACAACCCGCTGAAGTTCTCGCCCGATCCGCAGTCGGCGCTCGAGCAGTTGTTGCGGCCGCCGTTGCGCGGCTTTCTCGACGGGCCTGCGGCGATGCGCGACGCGATGAGCGACCTGCTCGGCCACTCGATCGGCACGATGGCCGGCATGCGCGCGGCGCTCGAGGGCGTGCTGGACCGCTTCGCGCCGGAGGCGCTGGAGGCGCAACTGGTCTCGAAGTCGGTGCTCGACAACGTGCTGCCGATCAACCGCAAGGCGCGCCTGTGGGATCTGTATCGCGTGCATGCGGCCGGCATCCGCGGCGAGGTACAGGACGACTTCCATGCGCTGTTCGGCCGCGCCTTCGTCGCGGCCTACGAGCAGCAGCTGGCTCGACTGCGGTCCGCGTCGGCCTCGGCCTGAACGGCGTGGAGCTCCCTGTCGTGACGGCACGCCTGCAGGTCGGCGTGCGCAGCGAAACCGGACGGCGCAGCCGCAACGAGGACCACGTCGGCGTCGGCACGGCGCCGATCGGCTGGTACGGCATCGTGTCGGACGGCGTCGGCGGCCATGTCGACGGCGCGCGCGCGTCGCAGCATGTCGTGCGGTGCCTGAGCGGACTGCTCGACGGTCTGCGGCCCGAAGCCGACTTCGAGCAGCACCGCTTGATGCGCGCGGTCCTGGCCACCCATGCGCTGCTGCAACGCGAACAGCCCGATGCCGACGACGCCCGCCTGCGCATGAACGCGACCGTCGTCGCGCTGTGCATCTCGGCGGACGGCCGCCGCGGGCTGTGGGCGAATGTCGGCGACTCGCGCCTCTACCGGATCCGCAGCCGTCGGGTCGAGCAGCTGACGATCGACGACACGCTGGTGCAGCAGCTCGTCGATGGCGGCATGCTGAGCCCGGAACAGGCGCGCACGCATCCGCTGCGCCATCAGCTCAGCGCAGCGATGGGCATCGCCGAGGAGATCGAGCCGCATGTCGCCGTGCTGCCGTGCGACGTGCAGGACGGCGATGCCTTCCTGCTCTGCACCGACGGCTGGTGGCAGGCGATCGACGGCGAGATGCTGTGCGCCACGCTCGCCGACGCCGCATCGCCGCAGGCATGGCTGGACGCGATGCATGGCCGCATCGATGCGGCCGGCCAGCCGAACCAGGACAACTACTCGGCCATCGCGGTCTGGGCCGGGGTGCCGGCGCGCCTGCCGTTGTCGAGCGATGACACCTTGCCGCGGCTGCAGATCGCCTGGCCTGCCGCGGTGCTGCCGTCAGCCTGATCGGTAGGGTCAGGCCGGCGGCACGCCGGCCCACAGGTCGACCATGTCGTGCGCCGCGGGCAGGCCCGCGCAACGGCACAGCACGATGGGCGCCTGGTGTTCCGGTGCGCGCAGCCAGATCGATTGGCCGGCCAGCGCATGCTCGAAGTCCTGCGCCGCCGGGGCGCCCAGCGATTCGTGCAGGCTCGCCTGCCGCGGCACCGCATAGAACGTCCAGTGGCCCGCGAGTGCGGTCGTGGGTGCGCCGGCTACGCTGTCCGGCCACGGCGGCGCCTGCTGCAGCGCCTGCTCGAACGCCGCGATCGACGCCGCTTCCTGCAGCGTGTGCAGCGCCGCGTCGGCGAGGTGGTCGAACCAGCGCTCCAGGTGCTCCAGCGCCTCCCGGCCGCGCGGCGGCCGGTCGCGCTGCTGGATCACGAGCAGCGGAAAGTAGCGGCCGACGCTGTCGCAGCTCGGCATCAGCACGCCGAACCACCACGCCTCGCCATGCACTCCGGGCGCCCACGCGAAGCGCAGCACCGGCGCTGTCAGGTAGCTCTGCCGCCAGCGGTCGCCGTGGCGCGCCTGGCCGCTGCTCATCACGCCGGAGAGCCAGGCATCGCAGCGTGCCAGCAGCGCCTCGGGCATGCGGCGCGAGACGAAGTCGCCGGCCGCCGTGACCTTGCCGTGCCAGGCCGGGGCTTCGGTCATGGTCAAAGCGCGTTCGGGCAGCTGAACTGTCCGAGCTCGGCCAGCTGGAAGGGATTGCGCACGCTGCTGGTCGTGACCTCGAAGATCGCCTTGCGACCGTCGATGTCGAAGGTCGCGCGGAAGCGTTCGGGTGCGCCGCCGTCGTCGATGCGGACGCGCTCGAACAGGCGGAACAGCGCCCATGGACCCGAGCTCACCATGCCGGAGCTGTTCGGGCTCGCCGGGCTGATCTCGACGCGTACCTGCGTGCTGCCGCGCGGCCCGGGCCACTGCACCGCGGTCGGTATCTGCGGTCCGTGCGCATAGCGCACGATCTGGCCGTCGATGTCGAGGAGGAACTGGCTGATCGCCGGGTCCATCTCGACCGGCTTGAACTCCAGCCGCAGCGACGGCGTCGTCGCGCCGCCGGCGAAGAAGGCATCGCGGATCGCGGCGGCGCGCTGGAATTGCGGCAAGGTGCCCGCATCGGCGCCGAGTGCGCTGCCGTCGACGGTGCGGAAGCGCCATGGCCGCGTGCTGGTATCGACGTACGGCAGGAGCTTGTCCTGGAACAGCTTGTCGAACTTGCCGCCCGGTGCGAACACGCTGGCGAAGTCGGCCTGCGTGGCGTCGCGCGACGAGCCGCGGTCGAGCGGATAGCGGCCGGCCAGCGCCTGCTGGCAGAACTCGCCGACCTGCGAGCGCACCTCCGCCGAGAGGTTGCCGCGCACCATGGTCTTGGCAATCTGCGAGCTCGTCGTTCCGACGTCTTCGAGCAGCGCGCGCAGCGGCTTGGGCGCCGCCGGTGCCTGCGCCTTGATCTGGTTGCCGACCGGCGACTGCGGCGGCGGCATGCCGCCTTTGACCGCGGTGTCGACGGTGTTGAGGTAGACGTAGAGGTCGTTGAGCAGCGCGATCGTGCCGTCGAGCGGTGCCTTGCCGCCTTCCGGCGCGGTGACCGCGGCGCGCAGCTCGGCGAAGCGCGCATCGACCAGCGTCGCTTCGAGGCTCGCGGCCGGCCTGGGTGCACGCGGCTGGTCGCCGTTGACGAGACCGGCCACCCTCTGCGCGCCGCTGCTGATCAGCGCGCCGGCCTTGCTCGTGGCCTTGTCGATCACGCCGTTGCCGTCGCTGCTGCCGGCCAGCGTCGTCTGGCGGCTCAGCGCGCGCATCAGCAGCGGCAGCGGACTGTCGGGTGCCGACAGCAGCCGCGCGATCTCCAGCGATTGGGTCAGGCTGCTCGGCGAGACGACGCGGATGTCGTCGATGAACGTGGTCCAGGTCGTCGCGTAGTCGGTGAGGTAGAGACGCCGCACGTCGTCGGTGACGCCGCCCTGCAGCCGTTGAACCGGATCGCGCGGCGGGGCGGCTGCGCCGAGCACCCAGCCTTGCTCGCCTTCGAGCTGCGCGGCCACCCGATCGATCGCCTTCTGGAAACCGTCGGTGTAGCCCTCGCGCGTGTAGAGGCCGGGCACGCCTTGCGTCAACGGCTTGCCGCTGGTGCGCCGGAAGACCAGCGGCGCGCTGCCGCCGGCGGCACGCGCGATCGTGAACTCGGGGAACTCGTCGTCCAGGCCGCTCTGCAGCAGGCGGTCGTAGATGCGCTGCGGCAGCGCGACCGAGCCGAGCTGGGCCCTGACGCTCGCCACCAGCTTGTCGTCGCGCGCAAGCGGCGGCACGCCGCCCGGCAGCGCGAGCAGCGCGTCGAGATGGCGGCTGAGTTGCGCGCGCTGCGCCGCGCTCAGCTCGGCGCCGCGCTGGGTCGCCCAGTCGTTCTCGATGTACGACTTCAGCGCCTTCGCATCGAAGTGATCGACGTCGTAGAGCATCAGGTACGCCTTCAACGACTCGTACTGGCTCTCGGGCGCTTCGCCGCTCTGCAGCTGCTGGCGCAGGCGCAGCGCGATGCGCGGCAGCATCGCGTCGGTCAGCATGCGCTCGTAGGCCGTGCGCGCCGCACGGTCGAGCTTGCGGCCCTGGAAGAGGCCGAAGCCGAGCTGCCACGAGGCACTGCCGGCCGCTGCCGATGCATCGCCCGTTTCGGCCAGCACGCGCGTGGCTTCGAGGGCCGGAATGATCGGCAGCAGATCCGGCGACGCGCGGTTGGGCGTGCCCTGCACGAGCTGCTGTACGTCGTGCGCACGCGCGGCCACGTCGGCCACGTAGCGGCGGTTGCCTCGATAGCTGACCGTGAAGGCCGCGATCAGCGCGATGGCCAGCATGCCGCACGCGGCATATGCGGACAGCGCGAGCAGCGAGCGGCGCCGCTCCCACCGAAGGTTGGTGCCTGCGAGGCCGCTCTCGGCGAACACCACCTCCCCGAGCAACCGGCTCAGGAAGTAGCTGCGGCCGCTGGCCTGGTTCGGTGCCGGCGCCGACCGCTCGAGGCCGTAGCTGCGCGCCGCGATGCCGAGCACGCGATCGATCGGCGTGCCCTCCTGCGTGCCGCTGACGCAATAGACGCCGCGCAGCATCGGATGCGCTTCGAACCGCGACGGCGAGAACACGGTATCGACGAACTCGCGCAGGGTTCCGCGCAGCGCCGCGAACTGGCCGGGGAAGCCGTAGATGCGGGCCCGCCGTTGCGGGTCGCGCTCGCGCTGCAGGCGCTCGACCACGCCGTCGACGAGGCGCTGCTGCAGGCGCTCGAACTCGGCGTCGAGGACGGCCGCGTCGTTGCGCTGGCCGCTCGCGTCGAGCGCGAAGGTGCAGCCCCACGGCGCGGCGCGCAGATCGCGATCGGCCTGCGCGAAGGTATCGGTGAAGCCGGCGAGCAGGTCGCACTTGGTGACGAGCAGGTAGATCGGGAAGCGGACGTTCAGGCCTTCATGCAGTTCCTGCAGGCGCTTGCGCACCGCGGCCGCATGCTCGGCCCGCTCGTCGGCATTCATCGCGAGCAGTTCGGTGGCGGAGACGGCGACCAGCACGCCGTTGATCGGCTGGCGCGGCCGCGTCCGGTGCAGCATCGCGAGGAAGCCGCTCCACGTCGCCCGGTCGTTCTCGCGGTCGCTGTCCTGCGTCGTGAAGCGGCCGGCGGTGTCGATCAGTACCGCGCGGTCGGTGAACCACCAGTCGCAGTGGCGCGTGCCGGCGACGCCGCGCAGCTTGTAGTCGCCGAGCGCATCGGCGAGCGGAAACTTGAGCCCCGAGTTCTGCAGCGCGGTCGTCTTGCCCGAGCCCGGGGCGCCGATGATCAGATACCACGGCAGCTCGTAGAGGTAGCGGCCGCCGAGGCGCGCGCGCCAACCGTGCAGCAGCCCGCGATCGCCGAAGCGCACCCGCTTGAGCAGCACGAGCGCGCGCTCGAAGCGCTCGCGTACCGCGGCGAGGTCGGCGCTCTCGGCCTCCTTGGCCGCGGCCGGTGCCGGCGTCAACAGCTGGCGCGCGACCTCGCCCTGGCCGGCGCGGGCACGCCACGCTTGCCGGATCAGCAGGATGAACACGATGCCGGTCAGCACGCCGATCGCGGTCCAGCGTTGCGCTTCGCTGTCGAACGGCCGATGCGTGCCTATCGTCACGGCGGGTCCGACGATCCAGATCACGCAGGCCAGCGCGATCAGCAGCACCGCCGACAAGGTCCAGCGGTTGAAGACGAGGCCGAGCAGCTTGCGCATCAGCGTCGCACTCCCGAGGCCGCGGCCGATCGCGCGGCGGCGTCCGCGTCGTTGCCGCGCGGTGCGATCAGCGTGATCTCGACGCGCCGGTTCAGCGCGCGGTTCGCGGGCGTGTCGTTGGCGGCCACCGGCTCGGCATCGGCGCGTCCTTCGGGACGCAGCCGTTCCGCCGCGACGTGGTGCTCCGCGAGCAGCGCGCTCACCGCGCGCGCGCGCTCTTCCGACAGATGCCAGTTCGACGGAAAGCGGGCCGTGCGGATCGGCGTGCTGTCGGTGTAGCCCGTCACGAGCACCGCGCCGGGCATCTGCGTCAGCGCATCGGCGATGCGGTTCATCAGCGCGATGCGCTCGGGGAACAAGGTGGCGCTGGCCGGCGCGAACAGGCCGTCGCCGCGCAGCACGACGACGCTGCGATCGATCTCGTCGCGCACCTCGACGTTGCCGGCCTTGACGTCCGATTGCAGGAACTGCGCGAGGCGCGGCTTGGCCGCGGGCATCGCCGCGGCCGGCACCGGCGGCGTCAGGCGCAGGTCCAGCACCTGGCGATACACCGGATCGGACAAGCCGCCGAGCGACGCCGCATAGCCCAGATGGATGCCTGCGAGGGCGAGCGCCGTGAGGGCCCCGGCGGCGGCGAGCGGCAGCCAGCCGAGCATCGCGCGCGCCGGCCGCGGCTCGACCTGCCAGTGCTCGGCGAGCGCGGCCGGATGGTCGCCGCGTTCCTTGCGGATGATCTGCGCCAGCCGGTCGCGCACCGCCTCGAGCTGCGCCTGGCCGTTGTCGAGCACGCGGTAGCGTCCTTCGAAGCCGAGCGCCAGCACGGCGTAGACGAGCTCGAGCAGGTCGAGGTTGTCGCGCGGCCGCTCGGCCAGCCGGGCCATCAGCTGGAACACCTTCTCGCCGCCCCAGGCCTCGTTGTGGAACATCGCGAGCAGGCTGTGCTGCGCCCACTGGCCCGAGCCGCCCCACGGCGATGCGGCGGCGGCCTCGTCGAGCATCGTGCAGAGCACGTAGCGCGCGGCGATCACCCGCTCGGGCGCGATGCCGGCGGCGGCGGCGCGGGTCGCGAAGTCGCGCACGCTCTGCGCGAGCAGGTTGCGCAGCGCGACGACGTCGTCGACGCGGCGCGTGCTGCGCAGTTGCGGCGCCAGCAGCAGCAGCGGGTTGGCCAGGCCGACCAGCGGGTTGAGGCCGCCATCGGTCGCGAGCGGCGGCTCGGCGTGGTCGTCGGCGCTGCCGCGACCGGCGCGTGCGCGCGGCTCGGCGGTCCAGGCGCCCGGGTTCGGCCGGACGAAGGTCTCCGGCTCGTCGGCTTGCGCGAACGGATCCTGCATGGCGCCGATGCCCATCGTCGCGCCCCTCACGACAGGATCGCCCAGAGCTCGAGGTCGAGCCCGGGGAAGTCGCCGACGACGTGCAGCGCGAGGCTGCCGGTGCTCTCGAACTGGCGCCACAGGTCACCGCCGCGCTCGACCTCGTAGTACTGATGGCCGGCGTGGAACGGCAACTGGCGCGGCGCGACCGGCAGCGAGCGCAGGCCGATGCCGGGCAGGTGGTGGTTGACGAGATCGCGTATGCGCTCGACCGGCCCGAGCTTGGCCTGCGCAGGGAAGCGCGTGCGCAGCTGGTCGCCCGGCACCTGCGCATTCACCGCCAGCACGAAGTTCGCGCTGCGCGGCAGGTCGGGGTCGGGCGTCGTCGCGGAATAGACGCCGCGGCCGTGGTCGACGAGCTCGATGCGCAGCGCATGCCGATGGACCGCGGCCGACAGCAGGCGACGCAGCTCGTCGACGATCTTCCAGTGACAGCTGCTCAGGTCGTCATGCCGGTAGAGCGGGTATTCGGGCGACTGGCGTTGCTCGCCCGCGAAGCTCGCCAGCTCGCCGGCGAGCTGCACGCAGGCGAGGTAGAGCGTCAGCGGATGCGTCGTGCCGCTGCCGGCCAGTTGGCGGAACAGCGCATCGGCGCGGTTCAGCACCTGCAAGGTCAGGAACTCGCCGAGCTCGGAAATGCCGTGGCCGAGCTGCTGCCCCATGCGCTCGGCGAGCAGCCGGGCGCGCTGCCGGATCAGTCCGTGCAGCAAGCCGGCGCTCGCGGACAGCTGATCGGTCGCATCGATGCGCACCTGCGGCGCGATGTAGCTGCGGTCGAGCACGACCTGCCGGTCGTTGCGCAGCTCCTGCACGCGCGCGATCCCGAGCAGCGCGTCGGTCGCGAGCGCATCGCGTTGCCGCACCAGACGCAGCCGCAGGTCGGCGGTCTGCACCGGCTCCGGGTCGTCGTGTGCGCTGGTCTGGTCGCGCAGCTCCTCGGTGACGGCGCGGTAGCGGCAGCCATCGGCGTCGGCCGCGCCGTCGAACGCGACTTCGGTGGCATCGCTGCGCGACAGCGGCAATGCGAGGTAGACGACCTCGTCCTTGATGTCGATCGGTATCGCGAGCGGTGCCGGCAGCTCGTCGCGGTCGGGCAGCGAGAACGGCGTGCCGTCGGGCAGGATGCCGGCCGCCCGCACCAGGCCGACGCGACCGAGCGCGAGCGCGCCCTCGTCGAGTACCAGCTCGAAGCAGCCCCACGCGTGCGCGGCGGCGGCGCGGGCGCGCATGTCGACGAGGTGCGCGGTGTGGCGCGCCTCCTGCTGGAAGTGATGCGGCTGCAGGAACATGCCCTGCGACCAGACGACGGCACTGCTGCGGCTCATGACGCGGCCGCTACGGCGTGACGGTGGCGCTGACCGCCAGGTCGCTCAGCACGATCGCGACGTGCTGCTTCTTGTTCGGCTGCACCGGCGCGATCGCGCTCCAGCGCGCGCGCTCCAGATCTCGATAGGCGGCGATCACGCCGAGATAGCGCGTCTCGGGCGCGAGCGTTTTCGCATACGGCAGCCGCTGGCCGGGCTGCAGCATCAGCTCCTCGCGCGCCACGAGCTCGGCGCCGAGCTGCGCCTGGTCGTTCTGGTACATCGAGACGAAGTCGGCGGCATTGAAGGCCGCGGCCGACTTCAGTTCGTAGATGCGCACGACGAGCGGCGACGGCCGCTTGCTGACGCTCGGATTGAGATCGGCGGCGGCTTCGATGCGGCCGTCGATCTGCGTCGGCGGAGGCGGCGGCTTGGGGGACGCGCATCCGCCCAGTGCGGCGGCCAACGCGAGCGCGCCCATGGCGCGAGTGATCGATCGATGTTCCATGTGCGGCGCTTTCGCTGTCGAGGCCTCCACCTCCCAGGTGGGCCGCAGAATATCGAGACGCGTCGCCGTCGATGCATGACTTAGGTAACCCGTCTCACGCCCCATGAACACACGATCGAACACACGATCGCCCCCGCGCTGGCGGCTCGCGGCGCTCGCGCTGCTGCTGGCGGCAGGACATGCCGAACTGCGAGCGCAAGCGGCTCCCGCGCCGGGCTGGCAGGCCTGCATTGCGAGCCTGCGTGCCGACCTGCGGTCCTATCCGCAGATCTCCGCCGCGGCATTCGACAAGCGCACCGCTGCCGCGCAAGACCTGCGCGCCACGATCAGCGTAGCCGCGGCGGCACAGCCCGAGTTCCAGCTGCCGATCTGGGACTACGTCGCGCGGCTCGCCGATGCGCAGCGCGCCGCCGACGGTCGCGACCTGCTGCAACGCCAGACGGGCGTGCTGCCCGGCATCGAGCGGCGCTATGGCGTCGACCGCGCGACCTTGGTCGCGGTGCTCGGCGTCGAGACCGACTACGGGCGCGTCGCCGGCCGCTACCCGGTGCTCGACATGACGCTGAGCCGTGCCTGTCTCGCGCCGGCGAGCCAGGAACGGCGCCGTCACTTCTTCGCGGCACTGAGCCTGCTCGAAGACGGCTCGGTCGCGGCCGACGAGTTCCGCGGCTCGTGGGCCGGCGCGTTCGGCCTGACGCAGTTCATGCCGGGCACGTTCACGGCCTATCGCGCCAAGGGCGACGAGCGCGATGCGAGCCCGGTCGACATCTACCACAGCGTGCCGGATGCGCTCGCGACGACCGCGAGCTTCCTCGCGAGCCTGGGCTGGCAGGCCGGGCTGCCGTGGGGTGTCGAAGTGCGCGTGCCGGCGGCGCTGGCGGGCCGCGCGGCCGAGGCATCGGGCCACGGCTGCCTGCTGAAGGCGGCGCCGGCAGCGCCGTGTGCCGGCATCGCGCGTTGGCAGCGCGACGGCGTCGTGCGCATCGACGGCCGGGCGCTCGATGCCCCGGGCGGCAAGCGGCTCGACGCCGATACGCGTGCCGCATTGCTGATGCCGGCGGGACCCGCCGGGCCGGCGTGGCTCGTCACGCGCAACTACGAGGCGGTCTGGCGCTACAACCGCGCCGATGCCTATGCGCTCGCGATCGGCCTGCTCGCCGATGCGCTGCGCGGCGAGCCGCCGATGCGTGCGCCGTGGCCGACCGACGACCCGGGTCTGTCGCGCGCCGAGTTCCGCGAGGCGCAGCAGCTGCTCGTCGCGCTCGGCCACGACAAGGTCGTGCCCGACGGCCTCGACGGTCCGAACACCCGCGATGCGGTGCGCGCCGAGGAGCGCGCCGCCGGCTGGCCGGAAAGCGGCCGCACCGGCATGAAGATGCTGCAGCGCCTGCGCATCGCGGCCGCGAAGGCGCCGCCGGCGCCGGATGGCGCTGCGTCGCGTTGAGCCGTCAGGGCGGCGGCAGCCGGATCTCGACCAGTTGCCAGTCGGCAAAGCCGCGCCGCTCGAGCACGAGCGTGACGCGCCGCTCGCCGCGGCCGCGCCAGGCCTGCGCGATGTAGCGGTCGGTGCCCTGGCGCTCCTGGCGCCAATGCAGCGTTTCGTCGCTGCTCGCCGTACTCGCCGGACCGGCAGGGCCGGCCGCACGATCCTGCGGCTCGCCGCGCGGGTCGAGCGGCGGCAGCATCCGGCCCTCCTGCATCACGCGCATCACGATCTCGGGCTGCACCAGCGCGTCGACCAGCCGGTCGACGACGCCCAGCCCGAGCAGCGCGCCGACCGCGGCGCCGGCGAGGTTCTGGCCGCCGCCCCAGCGCGCGGTTGCCTGCTGCGCGAGTTCGCCCTTCAGGCTGGCGCGCAGACGCGGGTAGTCGACGTGGCGGCTGAACGCTGCGGCGTCGCCGCGCGCCGCGGCGGTCTGCATCGCGCGCAAGGTCAGCAGCGGCGCCGCGTACCAGTAGCCGGCGAGCGCCACGGCCAGCAGCACGACCAGTGCGGTGATGCCGCGCCGCAGGGCCGTCGTCATGGCACCGACCCGGCGGGTGACGCGTGCGCGGCGCCGGAAGGCGAAGTGGGGCAAGTGGGACACCGCCGTTCGGCGTCCCACCGCGGCCGCGGACAGCCCTGCAGCTCAGAGTTCACTTTCATAGCAAGCCGCAAGTCCTTATTTTTGAAGGTGTTTTTGACCGATCGACAAGACTTGCGATTCGTGATCTAAGTCTTTGATTCCATTGATTTTTATTTTGCAACCGCGTTGAAAAGGGCAAGTTCATCCGCTAAAGTGGCGCCACGTGCACTTTAGTGGAGTTTTGTGGCAAAGACCGAGTTCATGGGCTCCTCGCCCCTGACGCTGGACGGAAAGGGCCGCCTGGCCATTCCCGCGCGCGTCCGCGAGGTGCTCGAAACGCTCGGTGCCACCGAACTCGTCGTCACGAAGCACCCCGACGGGCCCGTGCTCATTTTCCCACCCGCGGCGTGGGCGAAGGTGGCCGAGCAGATCGCCGCGCTGCCGATGGATGCGGCGCCGATCAAGCGCTTCTTCGTCGGCAACGCCACCGAGGTGCAGCCGGACGCTTCGTCGCGCATCCTGATCCCGCCCGAGCTGCGTCGCTACGCCGGCCTGGAGCGCGACGTGATGCTGCTGGGCATGCTCACCCACCTCGAGCTGTGGGACGAGCAGCGCTACCGCGACCACGAGGACACGGTCGCGAAGAACGCGCTCTCGGCGTTGCCCGAGACGGCGCGCAAGCTGGTCTTCTGACCGCCATGCACGCCGCTCCCGCGCCATCCCGTCCGCATGCGACGGTGCTGTTGACCCAGGCCGTCGACGCGCTCGTCACGCGTGCCGACGGCATCTACGTCGACGGCACCTACGGCCGCGGCGGGCATGCGCGCGCGGTGCTGGCGCGGCTGTCTCCGCACGGCCGGCTGGTCGCGATCGACCGTGATCCGGAGGCGGTCGCCGCGGCGGCTGCCGTGCAGGACCCGCGCTTCTCGATCCACCACACGCGCTACGCCGACATGGCGGCGACCCTGGCCGGGCTCGGCATGGCGCGCGTCGACGGCGTGCTGCTCGACGTCGGCGTGTCGTCGCCGCAGATCGACGCGCCGGAGCGCGGCTTCAGCTTCCGCTTCGACGGTCCGCTGGACATGCGCATGGATCCGACGCGGGGCGAGAGCGCCGCGGATTTCCTGGCTCGCGCCGACGAGCGCCACATCGCGGAGGTGATTCGTGACTATGGGGAAGAACGGTTTGCTGTACAGGTTGCAAAGGCGCTTGTTGCTCGGCGCACGAGCGGGCATCCAGTCCGAACGACCGGCGAACTGGCCGAGCTCGTGGCTCGTGCGGTCCGTACCCGCGAAGCGGGCCAGGACCCTGCAACGCGCACATTTCAGGCTCTTCGGATTTTCGTCAACGCTGAGCTCGAGGAGCTCCAGCAGGGCCTGAACGCGGCGCTCGACCTGCTCGCGCCGGGCGGTCGCCTCGTCGTGATCAGCTTCCATTCGCTCGAGGACCGCATCGTCAAGACCTTCATCGCGCGCGAGAGCAGGAGCGAGGTCGATCGGCGCGCGCCCTTTGCGCCCGAGCAGCCGCACCGGCTGAAGGCGCTCGCGCGCGTCAAGCCGGGCGCGGAGGAGCTGAAGGCGAATCCGCGCGCGCGCTCGGCGGTGATGCGGGTCGCCGAGCGTACCGAGCACGGAGCGCGGTCATGAGCCGCCTCAACGTGGTCCTGCTCGTCGTGCTGCTCGTCAGCAGCATGTACCTCGTGCGCGTCGCCCACGAGTCGCGGCGCCTGTTCGCCGAGCTCGACAAGGCGCAGAACGAGGAGCACGTGCTCGACACCGAATACGAGCGGCTGCAGACCGAGAAGCAGGCGCAGGCGACGCCGTTCCGCGTCGAGCAGGCGGCGCGCGAGAAGCTCGCGATGCGCACCGCGACGCCCGCGGTCACGCTGTATGTGGTCGACGCGGCCTCGGCGCCCGCCGCAGAAAGAACGCCATGAGCTGGTTCAAGTCGTCCGCGAGCAGGAACGCCGCCGCGAGCCATGCGGCCGCCAACGGCAGCGTGCGCAGCGTCAACTATTCGACGAGCCCGCTGCTGGCCGCGAAGACCCCGCCCGGGCGCTCCAAGTTCATCGTCGCGCTGGTCGGCCTCGGCTTTGCGATCCTGATCGGCCGCGCGCTCTATGTGCAGGTGTTCGGCCAGGCCTTCTTCCTGAAGCAGGGCGAGATCCGCTACGCCCGCACGCTCGAGCTGACCGCGAGCCGCGGCCGCATCCTCGATCGCAACGGGCTGATCCTCGCGGCCAGCGTGCCGGCGCCGTCGCTGTGGGCGATCCCGAAGGACTTCGAGGCCGACGACGCGCAGCTCGCATCGCTCGCCAAGCTCCTGTCGATGACGCCGGCCGAGCTGAAGACGCGCCTGGCCGACAACCCGAACTTCGTCTGGCTGCGCCGGCAGGTCGACGATCAGGTCGCCAAGCAGGCGCTCGCGCTCGACATCAAGGGCCTGCACCAGGTGCGCGAGTACAAGCGCAAGTACCCGGAAGGCGAGGCGGCGATGCACGTCGTCGGCTTCACGAGCGTCGAGAACCACGGGCAGGAAGGCCTGGAGCTCGCCTACGACAAGGACCTCGTCGGCCGCAACGGCCAGCGCCGCGTCATCAAGGACCGGCTCGGCCGCGTCGTCGACGACATCGGCGAGAGCATTCCGGCGGCCGACGGCCACGACGTCGAGCTGAGCATCGACTCCAAGGTCCAGTTCTTCGCCTACCAGCGCATCCGCGACGCGGTGAACGAGAACAAGGCCAAGGCCGGCAGCGTCGTCGTGCTCGATGCGCAGAGCGGCGAGGTGCTGGCGCTCGCCAACTACCCGAGCTATGCGCCCGGCGACCGCAACCTGCAGGACGGCCGCATGCGCAACCGCGCGCTGACCGACACCTTCGAGCCCGGCTCGACGGTCAAGCCGTTCATCGCCGGCTGGGCGCTCGAGACCGGCCGCGTCACGCCCGACACGGTGATCCACACCGCGCCCGGCCGCGTCCAGATGGGCGGCTTCACGATCAGCGACTCGCATCCGCACGGTGACCTGACCGTGACGCAGGTGATCCAGAAGTCGAGCAACATCGGCGCGATGCGCATGGGGCTGATGTTCCAGCCGCGCGAGATGTGGGAGCTGTATGCGCAGGCCGGCTTCGGGCAGAAGCCGCAGGTCGACTTCCCCGGCGCGGTGACCGGGCGGCTGCGCCCGTGGAAGACCTGGCGGCCGGTCGAGCAGGCGACGATGAGCTACGGCTACGGCCTGTCGGCGTCGCTGTTCCAGATCGCGCATGCCTACACCGTGTTCGCGCACGACGGCGTCGTGATTCCGGCGACCTTGAAGAAGGCCGGCCCGAACGATCCGCCGCCGCAAGGCATCCGCATCCTGTCGCCGAAGACCGCGCAGACCATCCGCAAGATGCTGCAGCTCGTCTGCGCGCCGGGCGGCACCGCACCGAAGGCGCAGACCATGGGCTATTCGGTCGGCGGCAAGTCGGGCACCGCGTACAAGCAGGAAGGCAAGGGCTATGCGGTCAAGAAGTACCGCGCGTGGTTCGTCGGCATGTCGCCGATCGACCATCCGCGCATCATCGTCGCGGTGATGGTCGACGAGCCGACCGCCGGCAAGTGGTACGGCGGCGACGTCGCCGCGCCGGTGTTCTCCGACCTCGTGCAGCAGACCTTGCGCACGATGGGCGTGCAGCCCGATCTGGACTTCAAGACGCAGATCGTCGCGCACGACGTGCCGGCCGAAGAGGAGAGCTTCTAGTGGCGCTGCCGCGCATCGAGAGCGTCGACGCCGCGCTCGGCTGGCTGGCCGAGCACGGCGTGCAGGGTCTTGCGACGGACAGCCGCACGCTGGCGGCCGGCGATGCCTTCATCGCGTGGCCGGGCGCGGCGCACGATGCGCGGCGCCATGTCGCGGCGGCGTTGGCAGCGGGCGCACGTGCCTGCCTCGTCGAAGCCGATGGGGCCGACGCTTTCGAGTTGCCGGCGGATGGCCGCGTCGCCACGATGGCGGGCCTGAAGGCCGCGAGCGGCGAGATCGCGAGCGGCTACTACGGCCGGCCGAGCGAACGCCTCGCGATGCTCGCCGTCACCGGCACCAACGGCAAGACGTCGAGCGCGTGGTGGATCGCGCAGGCGCTGTCGGCGCTCGGCCGGCGCTGCGGCGTCGTCGGCACGCTCGGCATCGGCGAGCCGCCGTCCTCGGCGCGGCCGCATGCCGCGGTCGTCTCGACCGGGCTCACGACGCCCGATCCGGTGACCCTGCAGCACAGCCTGCGCGACTTCGTCGATCAGGGCTATGCGGCCTGCGCGATCGAGGCGTCGTCGATCGGCATCGTCGAGCACCGGCTTGCCGGCACGCGCCTCTTGGCCGCCGTGTTCACCAACTTCACGCAGGACCACCTCGACTACCACGGCTCGATGGAAGCCTACTGGCAGGCCAAGGCCGCACTGTTCGACTGGCCCGGCCTGCGCATGGCCGCGATCAACATCGACGATGCGCACGGCGCGGCGCTCGCGCGCACGCTCGAAGGCCGCGCCGGCCTCGACCTGTGGACCTGCTCGATGCAGGGCGCGCCGGCACGGCTGCGCGCCGCCAACATCGGCATCATGCAGGGCGGCCTCGCGTTCGCGGTGCATGAAGACAGCGGCGCGCATGCGCTGGTCCACACGCAGCTCGTCGGCAGCTACAACGTCGCCAACCTGCTCGGCGTGATCGCGGTGCTGCGCGGACGGGGCATCGCGCTCGACGAGGCGGCGCGCGTCGCCGCCACGTTGACGCCGGTGCCCGGGCGCATGCAGCGCGTCGCGGCGCGCGTGCAGGAGCCGCAGATCGTCGTCGACTATGCGCACACGCCCGACGCGCTCGAGCAGGCGCTGCGCGCGCTGCAGCCCTATGCGCGCGAGCGCGGCGGGCGGCTCTGGTGCGTGTTCGGCTGCGGCGGCAACCGCGATGCGGCCAAGCGCGCGGTGATGGGCGAGATCGCGACGCGCCTCGCGCAGCGCGTCGTCATCACGAGCGACAACCCGCGCCTCGAGCCGCCCGGCGAGATCGTCGCGCAGATCGCCGCCGGCGCGAGCGGCAAGCCCGACGTGATCGTGAACCGCTCGGCGGCGATCGCGCATGCGGTGCTGTCGGCGATGGCGCGCGACGTGATCCTGATCGCCGGCAAGGGCCACGAGGACTACCAGGACATCGGCGGCACGAAGCTGCCGTTCCTCGACGTCGCCGAGGCCGAGGCCGCGCTGCGCCGCCGGCGTGGGGAGGTCGCGGCATGACGATGCTGACCCTGCACGAAGTGCGCGCGCTGGTGCCCGGCTCGACCTTGGTCGGCGACGGCCATGTCGCGATCGAGCGCGTGCACAGCGACACGCGCAGCCTGAAGGCCGGCGACCTGTTCGTCGCGCTGAAGGGCGAACGCTTCGATGCGCACGCCTTCCTCGCCGAGGCGCGAGCCGCGGGCGCGGTGGCCGCGATCGCCGAGCGCGGGCTCGAAGAGGCCGGACTGCCGGGCCTCCTGGTCGCCGACACGCAAGAGGCGCTCGCGACGCTGGCCGCGGCGTGGCGCGCGAAGCTGCACCTGCCGGTCGTCGCCGTGACCGGCAGCAACGGCAAGACGACGGTCACGCAGATGATCGCGAGCATCCTGCGCGCCTGGCTCGGCGACGCCGCGTTCGCGACCGAGGGCAACCTCAACAACCACATCGGCGTGCCGCTGACGGTGCTGCGCATGCGCCAGGACGCCGAGCGCTGGCACCGTGCCGCGGTCGTCGAGCTCGGCATGAACCATCCGGGCGAGATCGCCCGGCTCGCCGCGGTGGCGCAGCCGACCGTCGCGCTCGTCAACAACGCGCAGCGCGAGCACCAGGAGTTCATGGACGGCATCGACGCGGTGGCGCGCGAGAACGGTACCGTCATCGAGGCCTTGCCGCCGAGCGGCGTCGCCGTGTTCCCGGCCGACGATGCGCATGCGCCGCTGTGGCATGGCCTCGCCGGCACGCGGCCGACCTTGACCTTCGCGCTGCAGGGCGAGGCCGACGTGCGCTGCGACGCGGCCTGGAACGGCAACCACTGGTCGATGCTGATGCACACGCCGGCCGGGGCCGTGACCCTGCGGCTGCGCGTCGCGGGCCGGCACAACGTGAAGAACGCGCTCGCCGCTGCGGCGTGTGCGCTCGCCGCCGGCTGCCTGCTCGAGGCGATCGGCCGCGGGCTCGAAGCCTTCGTGCCGGTCGCCGGGCGTTCGCAGGTGCGCACGATCGAATGGCGCGGCAAGCGCGTCACGCTGATCGACGACACCTACAACGCCAATCCCGACTCGGTGCGCGCCGCGATCGACGTGCTCGCCGAACTGCCCGAGCCGCGCTGGCTGGTGCTCGGCGACATGGGCGAGGTCGGCGACCAGGGCCCGGCGTTCCACACCGAGATCGGTGCCTATGCGAAGGACCGCGGCATCGAGATGCTGTGGACCGCCGGTCCGCTGATGCACCATGCCGCGGCCGCCTATGCGAGCGGCCGCCACCATGCCGACGTGCCGGCGCTGATCGAGGCGCTGGCCGATGCGCCCGACAGCCGCTCGATCGTCGTGAAGGGCTCGCGCTTCATGCGCATGGAGCGCGTCGTCGCGGCGCTCGAAGGGCTGCCTCAGCCGGGAGCGGCCCATGCTGCTTAACCTCGCCAACTGGCTGCAGGCGCAGTCGCCGGAACTCGGCTTCTTCCGCGTCTTCCAGTACATCACGTTCCGCGCGGTGATGGCGGCGATGACGGCGCTCCTGATCGGCCTCGCGTTCGGTCCGTGGGTGATCCGGCGCCTGACCGCACTGAAGATCGGCCAGCCGGTGCGCGAATACGGCGTGCAGGCGCACATCGTCAAGAGCGGCACGCCGACCATGGGCGGCGTACTGATCCTGATCGGCATCGGCGCATCGACCCTGCTGTGGGCCGATTGGAGCAACCGCTTCGTCTGGATCGTCCTCGCCGTCACGCTCGGCTTCGGCGCGATCGGCTGGGCCGACGACTGGCGCAAGGTGGTGCACAAGAACCCGGAAGGCATGCGCTCGCGCGAGAAGTACTTCTGGCAGTCGGTGATCGGCATCATCGCGGCGCTGTACCTCGCGTTCAGCGTCAGCGAGACGTCGAACCTGCGCGTGCTCGAACTCTTCCTGCGCTGGGTGCAGAGCGGCTTCTCGAACGAGCTGCCGCCCAAGGCCGACCTGATCGTGCCGTTCGTCAAGACGATCAGCTATCCGCTCGGCGTGTTCGGCTTCATCGCGCTGACCTACTTCGTGATCGTGGGCAGCAGCAATGCGGTGAACTTCACCGACGGCCTCGACGGCCTGGCGATCATGCCGGTCGTGATGGTCGGCTCGGCGCTCGGCATCTTCTGCTACGTGACCGGCACCTCCACTTACTCGCGCTACCTGCTGTTTCCGTACATCCCCGGCACGGCCGAGCTGCTCGTGTTCTGCTCGGCGATGGCCGGCGCGGGGCTCGCATTCCTCTGGTTCAACACCCATCCGGCGCAGGTCTTCATGGGCGACGTGGGTGCGCTGTCGCTCGGCGGCGCGCTCGGCACGATCGCGGTGATCACGCGCCAGGAGATCGTGCTCGGGATCATGGGCGGCGTGTTCGTCGCCGAGGCGCTGTCGGTGATCGCGCAGGTCGGCTGGTTCAAGTTCACGAAGCGCCGCTACGGCGTCGGCCGCCGCATCCTGAAGATGGCGCCGCTGCACCATCACTTCGAGAAGTCGGGCTGGGCCGAGACGCAGGTCGTCGTGCGGTTCTGGATCGTCACGATGCTGCTGTGCCTGGTCGGGCTGGCAAGCCTCAAGCTGCGGTGATGCGATGAGAGACCTCGCCGGCATCACCGTCCTCGTCCTCGGCCTCGGCGAATCGGGCCTCGCGATGGCGCGCTGGTGCGCGCGCGCCGGCGCGGCGGTGCGCGCGTGGGACTCGCGCGAGGCGCCGCCGCAGGCCGCGACGCTCGCCGCCGCGGTGCCGGACGCGGTGCGCCTGCACGGCGCGCTCGACGCGAGCGCGCTCGACGGCGTGCAGCGCGTGCTGAAGAGCCCGGGCCTGGCGCCGCACGATGCGAAGATCGCGGCGCTGCTGCAGGAGGCGACACGCCGCGCCATCGCGGTCCAGGGCGAGCTCGATCTGTTCGTGCGCGCGCTGGCCGACCTGAAGGCCACCTGCCGCTATGCGCCGCAGGTCATTGCGATCACCGGCACCAACGGCAAGACGACGACGACCGCGATGACGGCGTTGCTCGTCGAGCGCAGCGGCCGCCGCGTCGCGGCCGCCGGCAACATCGGGCCGACGATGCTCGCGACCCTGGCCGATGCGCTAGAAGGCGAGGAACTGCCGCTGCCCGTGCAGGCAGCAGCCGGCGCAGATGACGCGGACACCGCGACCGAGCATGCCGAGGCCGAGGCGCCTGCACTGTTGGCGCATCTGCCCGAAGTCTGGGTGCTCGAGCTGTCGAGCTTCCAGCTCGCCGATGCGCGCGCCTTCGAGCCGGACGCCGCGACGGTGCTCAACATCACGCAGGACCACCTCGACTGGCACGGCACGATGGCCGACTACACGGCGGCCAAGGCGCGCGTGTTCGGCACGCAGGCCGTGATGGTGATCAACCGCGACGACCGAATTGTCGAGGCGCTGGTCCCGAAGCCCGCGCCGGTGCCGGCCAAGACCGCGAAGACCAAGCGCCCGTCCGAGCGCCGCGTCGTGCGCTTCGGCCTCGATGCGCCGAAGCGTCCGGGCGACTGGGGCCTCGTCGTCGACAACGACATGGCGTGGCTGGTGCGCGCGCTCGAAAGCGACGAGACGATGCGGCGCGGCCGCGGGCCGGGCGACGACGAAGAGATCCACCTGCAGCGCCTGATGCCGGCCGATGCGCTGCGCGTGCGCGGCCGCCACAACGCCGCCAACGCGCTCGCCGCGCTCGCGCTCGCCAGCGCGATCGGCTGCCCGCTCGCACCGATGCTGCATGGCCTGCGCGAATACGCCGGCGAGCCGCACCGCGTGCAGTTCGTCGCGTCGGTCGACGGCGTCGACGCCTACGACGACAGCAAGGGCACGAACGTCGGCGCGACCGTCGCGGCGCTCCATGGCCTGGGTGCCGATCGCGCGCCCGGCCGGCTCGTCGTGATCCTCGGCGGCGACGGCAAGGGGCAGGACTTCGGGCCGCTGATCGAGCCGGTGCGGCGCCACGTGCGTGCGATCGCGACGATAGGCCGCGATGCCGCCGCGATCGAGGCCGCGCTGGCCGGCGCCGGCGTCCCGATCGAGCGCCACGCGACGCTCGAGGACGCGACGGCCTGGAGCTATGCGCAAGCCCGGGCCGGCGACGCGGTGCTGCTGAGCCCGGCCTGCGCCAGCCTCGACATGTTCCGCAACTACGCGCATCGCGCGGAAGCGTTCGTCGCCGCGGTGCAGGCACACGCCGCCGAGCATGGAGGCATCGCCGCATGAACCTGAAGCCGAGCCTGGCCGGTATCGGCGCCCGCTTGACGGGACGCGGCAAGGACGCGGGCAGCGAGACCGTGCCGGTGCGCGACTGGATCAACATCGGCAGCGGCCAGCCGACCCGCCTGCTCGGCTTCGACCAGGCGCTGGTCTGGGTCGTCACCGCGCTGCTCGCGATGGGCGTCGTGATGGTCTACAGCGCCTCGGTCGCGTTGCCCGACAGCCCGAAGTTCTCGGCCTACTCGCCCACCTACTTCATGACGCGGCAGATCTTCTTCGTGCTGATCGCCTACGTCGCGGCCCTGGTGGCCGTGCAGGTGCCGCTCAACGTGTGGGAGCGCGCGTCGCCGTGGCTCTTCGTCGCGACCCTGCTGCTGCTGATCGTCGTGCTGATCCCGGGCGTCGGCAAGGGCGTGAACGGTGCGCACCGCTGGATACCGCTCGGCCTGCTGAACTTCCAGCCGTCCGAGCTCGCGAAGATGGCGATCGCGATGTATGCCGCCGGCTACATGGTCCGCAAGATGAGCGCCCGCGAGAACTTCCTGCGCGCGGTGCTGCCGATGGTGGTGTCGATCGCGGTGGTCGGCCTGCTGCTGCTGGCCGAGCCGGACATGGGCGCCTTCCTGGTGATCGCGGCGATCGCGATGGGCATCCTCTTCCTCGGCGGCGTCAACGGCCGGATGTTCGCGCTGATCACCGGCGTGCTGATCGGCGCCTTCGTGCTGATGATCACCTTGAGCCCGTGGCGGCGCGAACGCATCTTCGCCTACCTCGATCCGTGGGACGAGAAGTACACGCTCGGCAAGGCCTACCAGCTGTCGCATTCGCTGATCGCCTTCGGCCGCGGCGACCTGTTCGGCCAGGGCCTGGGCTCGAGCGTCGAGAAGCTGCACTACCTGCCCGAGGCGCACACCGACTTCCTGCTCGCGGTGATCGGCGAGGAGCTCGGCTTCGTCGGCGTGGCCTGCGTGATCCTGGCGTTCTTCTGGCTCGCGCGGCGCCTGTTCCACATCGGCCGCCAGGCGATCGCGCTCGACCGCGTGTTCGCCGGGCTCTACGCGCAAGGCATCGGCATCTGGATGGGCTGGCAGGCGTTCATCAACATGGGCGTGAACCTCGGCGTGCTGCCGACCAAGGGCCTGACGTTGCCGCTGATGAGCTACGGCGGCTCGGCGGTGGTGGTGAACCTGGTGGCGCTGGCGGTGGTGCTGCGGGTGGACATCGAGAACCGTCAGATGATGCGCGGAGGGCGGGCTTGAAGCATCTGGTCGTCATGGCGGCGGGCACCGGGGGTCATGTGATCCCCGGCCTCGCCGTTGCGCGCGAGATGCAGCAGCGCGGCTGGACCGTGAGTTGGCTGGGCACGACCACCGGCATGGAGACCCGGCTGGTGCCGGCCGCCGGCATCGCGCTCGATGCGATCGCGTTCGCCGGCCTGCGCGGCAAGGGTCTCGCGAAGAACCTGCTCGGGGCGCTGAAGCTGGGCGGCGCGTTCTGGTCGTGTCTCGCGATCCTGCGACGTCGCCGGGCGAGCGTCGTGCTCGGCATGGGCGGCTATGTCTGCTTCCCGGGCGGCTGGATGGCGGCGCTGCTGCGCCGGCCGCTCGTGCTGGTGAATGCCGACGCGGCGCTGCTGATGAGCAACAAGGCGCTGCTGCCGGTGGCCGATCGCGTCGCGTTCGGCTTCGACGGCGCCGATGCGCAGGCGACGAAGCGGGCGGTCGTGACCGGCAATCCGGTGCGCGCCGCGATCGAAGGGCTGCCCGCGCCGGCCGCGCGGTTCGCCGGGCGGACCGGCGCGTTGCGGCTGCTCGTCGTCGGCGGCAGCCTGGGCGCGCGCGTGCTGAACGAATGCGTGCCGCAGGCGCTGGCGTTGATCGACGAAGCCCGACGCCCGCGCGTCACCCACCAGACGGGCAACGCGCACCATGCGACGGTGCTTGCGGCCTACGCCGACGCCCAGGTCGATGCCGACGTGCGGCCGTTCATCGACGACATGGCCGCGGCGCTCGCCGACTGCGACCTCATCGTCTGCCGCGCCGGCGCGATCACCATCAGCGAGCTGTGCGCCGCCGGCGTGGCGAGCGTGCTCGTGCCGCTGATCGTCAGCACCACTTCGCATCAGCGCGACAACGCGCAATGGCTCGCCGGCCAGGGCGCGGCGATCCATCTGCCGCAGAGCGAGCTGTCGCCGCGCAAGCTCGCGGACGTGATCGGCGGGCTGACGCGCGATGCCTTGCTGGCGATCGCGACCAAGGCAAGGGCACTCGCGCGGCCGCATGCCGCGGCCCGCGTGGCGGACGAACTGGAAAGGCTGGTGGCGGCATGACGCAGCGCCAGGCCATGAGCGGGGAGGACGCGCGATGAAACACGCCGTCAAGCAGATCCACTTCGTCGAAGGGCCACGAACGCCGACGAAGCGCCGTGACGCATGCGAGGACGCGCGATGAAACACGCCGTCAAGCACATCCACTTCGTCGAAGGTCCACGAACGCCGACGAAGCGCCGTGACGCATGCGAGGCGTCAGCATGAAACATGCCGTCAAGCACATCCACTTCGTCGGCGTCGGCGGCGCCGGCATGAGCGGCATCGCGGAGATCCTGCACAACCTCGGCTATGCGGTGTCGGGCTCGGACCAGGTCGACAGCGCGGTGACGCGGCGCCTCGCATCGCTCGGCATCCGCATCGCGATCGGCCACGATGCCGCGAACATCGCCGGCGCCGGCGCGGTCGTCACGTCGACGGCGGTGCATGGCGACAACCCCGAGGTGATCGCCGCGCGCGCGCGCCGCGTGCCGGTCGTGCCGCGCGCGGTGATGCTCGCCGAACTGATGCGGCTGAAGCAGGGCATCGCGATCGCCGGCACGCATGGCAAGACGACGACGACGAGCCTCGTGACCAGCCTCCTGGCGCAGGCCGGCGTCGACCCGACCTTCGTGATCGGCGGCCGGCTCAACGCGGCCGGCGCCAATTCGCGGCTCGGCTCGGGCGACTACATCGTCGTCGAGGCCGACGAGTCGGACGCGTCGTTCCTCGACCTCAGTCCGGTGATGGCGGTCGTGACCAACATCGACGCCGACCACATGGACACCTACGGCCACGACTACGCCAGGCTGAAGCAGGCGTTCGTCGACTTCATCCACCGCATGCCGTTCTACGGCGCGGCGATCGTCTGCACCGACGATCCCGGCGTGCGGTCCATCGTGCCGATGGTCTCGCGGCCCGTCGTCAGCTACGGCCTCAACGAAGAGGCGATGGTGCGCGCGGTGCGCATCCGGGCCGAAGCCGGCCGCATGCACTTCACGGTGCAGCGGCGCAACGGCACGCGCATGCCCGACCTCGAGGTCACGCTCAACCTGCCGGGCGAGCACAACGTGCTGAACGCGCTCGCCGCGATCGCGGTCGCCGCCGAACTCGAACTGCCCGACGAGCCGGTGGTCCAGGGTCTGGCGGAGTTCCGCGGCGTCGGCCGGCGCTTCCAGCGCTACGGCGAGCAGCCGGTGCCGGCCGCGAACGGCGGCGGCCGCTACACGCTGATCGACGACTACGGTCACCATCCGGTCGAGATGGCCGCGACCCTCGCGGCGGCGCGCGGCGCGTTCCCCGGCCGGCGCCTCGTGCTCGCGTTCCAGCCGCACCGCTACACGCGCACGCGCGACTGCTTCGAAGACTTCGTCAAGGTCATCGGCACCGCCGACGCGGTGCTGCTCGCCGAGGTCTATGCGGCGGGCGAGGCGCCGATCGTCGCGGCCGACGGCCGGGCGCTGGCGCGTGCGCTGCGCGTCGCCGGCAAGGTCGACCCGGTGTTCGTCGACGAGATCGCCGACATGCCCGCCGCGATCGTCGAGCATGCGCGCGACGGCGACGTCGTCATCGCGATGGGCGCCGGCTCGATCGGCAACGTGCCGGGGCAGGTCGTCGAGATGCTGAAGGAGGCTGCGTAGTCCATGGCCGGCACGAGCATCGATCCGCGCTCGCTCGGCAAGGTCGCCGTGCTGATGGGCGGCACGTCGGCCGAGCGCGAGGTGTCGCTGATGTCGGGTACCGGCGTGCTCGCGGCCTTGAAGGCGCGCGGCGTCGACGCGCATGCGTTCGATCCGTCGGAGCGCGATCTGGTCGAGCTGAAGCGCGCCGGCGTCGCGCGCTGCTTCATCGCGCTGCACGGCCGGCTCGGCGAAGGCGGCAGCGTGCAGGGCGCGCTCGAATTGCTGCGCATCCCCTACACCGGCTCCGGCGTGATGGCCTCGGCGATCGCGATGGACAAGGTGATGACCAAGCGCGTCTGGATCGCCGAAGGGCTGCCGACGCCGCGCTACCGCTGGCTGGCGCGCGACGAGCAGACCCGCGAGACGGTGGTCGGCGTGCCCGACGAGCTCGGCCTGCCGCTGATCGTGAAGCCGCCGCGCGAAGGCTCGTCGATCGGCGTCACCAAGGTCGCCGGCTATTCGCAGATGCAGGACGCGGTGAAGCTCGCGGCGCAATACGACCCCGAGGTGCTGTGCGAGGAGTTCATCGACGGGCTCGAAGTGACCTGCCCGGTGCTCGGCCAGGGCGCGTCGGCCGAGGCGCTGCCGGTGATCCGCATCGAGGCACCGGAAGGCGCCTACGACTACCAGAACAAGTACTTCACCGACGTCGTCCGCTACCACTGCCCGAGCGGCCTGTCGGCGGACGCCGAAGCCGAGATCCAGCGCCTCACGCTCGCCGCCTACCGCACGCTCGGCTGCCGCGGCTGGGGCCGCGCCGACCTGATGGTGCGGGCGAGCGACGGCCGGCCGTTCCTGCTCGAGATGAACACGTCGCCCGGCATGACCGGCCATTCGCTGGTGCCGATCTCCGCGAAGGCCGCGGGCATCAGCTACGAGGAACTCTGCGTGCGCATCGTCGCCGACGCGGGGCTGGACGCCTGACACCCATCATGGACGCCACCCTGCCCACCGTGCTGCCCGGCGACATCCGCCTGATGAACGCCACCGCCAATGTGCTGATGGCGCTCGGCGTGGCGGGGCTGGTCGCGATGGCGGCGGTGTGGCTGGCGCGCCAGCCGATCTTCGCGCTGAAAGGCGTGCTGATCGAAGGCGACGTGGCGCGCAACAGCATCTCGACGATACGTGCCAACGCGGCGCCGCACCTGTCGGGCACCTTCCTGACGCTCGACCTCGCGACGGCGCGCCGTGCCTTCGAGTCGGTGCCGTGGGTGCGCGAGGCGCAGGTGCGGCGCGTCTGGCCGAACCGCATCGCGGTCAAGCTCGTCGAATACCAGCCGGTGGCGCTGTGGGGCCACGATGCCGACAAGCTGGTCGACCGCCACGGCGATGTCTTCGAAGCCAACATCGGCGACGTCGAGGACGACAACCTGCCGACGCTCGACGGCCCCGACGGCAGCGCGCCGCACATGCTCGCGATGCGCGCCTTGCTCGCGCCGGTGTTCGAGCCGCTCGGCGGCGGCCGCATCGACACGCTCGAGCTCTCGGGCCGCGGCTCGTGGCACGCAACGCTCGACAACGGCGCCGAGATCGAGATCGGCCGCGGCACCGACGACGAAGTGGTGGCGCGCAGCCGGCGCTTCGTCGGCACCCTGACGCAAGTGACGTCGCACTTCCAGCGCCCGCTGGAGTCGGCCGACCTGCGCCATCGCGATGGGTATGCGGTGCGCCTCAAGGGCATCACGACCGGCGGCAACGACAAGCCGGCGAAGAAATAGGACGACCTCAGGACGGACCTCATATGGCCAAGGAATACAAGGATCTCGTCGTCGGCCTGGACATCGGCACTGCCAAGGTGATGGTGGTGGTGGCCGAGGTGCTGCCGGGCGGCGACCTGCGCATCGCCGGGCTCGGCAGCGCGCCGGCGCACGGGTTGAAGCGCGGCGTCGTCGTGAACATCGACGCGACGGTGCAGTCGATCCAGCAGGCCTTGAAAGAGGCCGAGATGATGGCCGACTGCAAGATCACGCGCGTCTACACCGGCATCACCGGCAGCCACATCCGCGGCCAGAACTCGACCGGCATGGTGATCGTGCGCGACAAGGAGGTCACGCCGGTCGACGTCGCGCGCGTCGTCGAGACCGCCAAGGCGATCAACATCCCGAACGACCAGCGGCTCTTGCTGGTGCAGGCGCAGGAGTTCGTGATCGACGGCCACGAGGTCAAGGAGCCGATCGGCATGAGCGGCGGCCGGCTCGAGGTCAAGGTGCACATCGTGACCGGCGCGCAGAGCGCGGCCGAGAACATCGTCAAGTGCGTGCGGCGCTGCGGGCTGGAGGTCGATCAGCTGGTGCTGAACCCGAGCGCATCGAGCCATGCGGTGCTGACCGACGACGAGAAGGACCTCGGCGTCGCGCTGGTCGACATCGGCGCCGGCACGACCGACGTCGCGATCTTCACCGACGGCGCGATCCGCCACACCGCGGTGATCCCGATCGCCGGCGACCTCGTGACGAGCGACATCGCGATGGCCTTGCGCACGCCGACCAAGGACGCCGAGGAGATCAAGGTCGAGTACGGCGTCGCCAAGCAATTGCTCGCCGAGCCGACCGAGCAGCTCGAAGTGCCCGGCCTCGGCGACCGCGCGCCGCGCATGCTGAGCCGCCAGGCGCTCGCCGGCGTGATCGAGCCGCGCATCGAGGAGATCTATTCGCTGGTGCACCAGGTGATCCGCGAGAGCGGCTACGAGGAACTGCTGTCGAGCGGCATCGTGATCACCGGCGGCGCGGCGGTGATGCCGGGGATGGTCGAGCTCGGCGAGGACATCTTCCTGAAGCCGGTGCGCAAGGGCATCCCGACCTACCACGGCGCGCTGTTCGACATGGTCGCGAACCCGCGTTCGGCGACCGTGATGGGGCTGCTCGAAGAGGCGCGGCTCGCGCGCACGCGCGGCCTGCGTGCCGCGCAGCAGGCGGGCTCCGTCAAGACCTTCTTCGGACGCGCCAAGGACTGGTTCCTCGGCAACTTTTGAACGCCGACCGGGAGTGACGACGATGGATATCCACAAGACGACGCTGCAGCGTACGCACCACGGTCATCCCGGCGGAAGCCGGGCTCCGCCGGCGCTGCGTTGGGATCACGAGACCGCGAGGACCGGCAGCCGCCGGATCGAACGCGGCGCGGATCGACGAAGACTCGGCCGGCCCTGATCGGCTTCCATGACTGAAAGACAACGGCAACTGCAACGATTGGAGTACCACATGCCTATCGAAATGATCGAGGAGTTCAACCTGGGCACGCAGATCAAGGTGATCGGCGTCGGCGGCGGCGGCGGCAACGCGGTCGAGCACATGATCTCGCAAGGGGTCCAGGGGGTCGAGTTCGTCTGCGCGAACACCGACGCACAGGCGCTCAACCGCTCGAGCGCGCACCACCTGATCCAGCTCGGCACCACCGGCCTCGGCGCCGGCGCCAAGCCCGAGGCCGGCCAGTCGGCCGCCGAGGAAGCGGTGGACCGCATCCGCGAAGCCATCGCCGGCTCGCACATGCTGTTCATCACCGCCGGCATGGGCGGCGGCACCGGCACCGGCGCGGCGCCGGTGATCGCCCGCGTCGCCAAGGAGATGGGCATCCTGACGGTCGGCGTCGTCACGAAGCCGTTCGACTTCGAGGGCAACCGCCGGATGAAGGCGGCCGACCTCGGCGTGACCGAACTCGAGGCCAACGTCGATTCGCTGATCGTGATCCTGAACGACAAGCTGCTCGACGTGCTCGGCGACGACATCACGCAGGACCAGGCCTTCGCGCACGCCAACGACGTGCTGAAGAACGCGGTCGGCGGCATCAGCGACATCATCCACATGCCGGGCCTCGTCAACGTCGACTTCGAGGACGTCAAGACGGTGATGGGCGAGCCCGGCAAGGCGATGATGGGCACCGCGATCGCCGGCGGCCCGGACCGCGCGACCAAGGCCGCCGACGCAGCGGTCGCCTGCCCGCTGCTCGAAGGCATCGACCTGTCGGGCGCGCGCGGCGTGCTGGTGCTGATCGCGGCGAGCCGCGCGAACTTCAAGCTCGCCGAAAGCCGCAACGCGATGAACACGATCCGCCGCTATGCGTCGGAGGATGCGCACGTGATCTACGGCACCGCGTACGACGAGTCGCTCGGCGACCAGCTGCGCGTCACGGTGATCGCGACGGGTCTCAGCCCGCAGCGCCGCCAGCAGCAGACGCCGATCAGCGTCGTGCACAGCGCACCGGTCCAGCGCACCGGCACCGACAACCTGCCGATCCTCAACAACGCGCTGAACCAGCCGATGCAGCCGGCCGCGCACGACTACAGCGCGCTGACGACGCCGAGCGTCTGGCGCAACGGTCGTACCGCGGCGGCGAAGGTCGATGCGCTGGCGAGCAACGGGATGGACGAGATCGAGATCCCGGCGTTCTTGCGCAAGCAGGCGGACTAGAACGCGAGCGAGGGCGAGGGGCCCGTTTGCGCGCAAGGTCGAGCCTGCGCAGGGCCGGATGACGCTTCGAAGAGGACAGCGATCCGCTGCTCGATTGCCTCGACGACAGTCGCTTGGCCGCCTCGAAGTCGTCGACTATGCAGCATCGTCCGCAGCAGGTCGAACTGCATCGTGCCCGTCGGGCACCTGCCACTCCCAGGTGCCCAGGCCGGCCGCCTGCAGGGCCAGCCCCAGGCGCTGCAGCCGGCGCTGCCCGGCGCGCAGGCGAGCAGGCTCGCCGCGCCGGGGCGGGTGGATGAAGGAGGCACGCTGTCGCCGCGGGTCGATGCGCTGCGGCCGCCGGATCGCTCGGAGTCGCGCATGGCTGCTTGTCAAGGCTGCGCCTGGCTGGTGCCACCATTGCTATCGGCTGTATCGATTAAAACTTGATGACAACGAGTCAAATGGCAAATTGACAACGAGCGTCGGCAGCCCGAGGGCCATCGAGCCTTTCCTACAATCGCGGCCATGCTGCAGCAACGCACCTTGAAGTCGATGACGCGCGCGGTCGGGGTCGGCGTGCATGGCGGCCAGCGCGTCGAGCTGACGTTGCGGCCGGCGCCGCCCGACAGCGGCATCGTGTTCCGCCGCGTCGATCTGCCCAAGCCGGTGACCATCCGCGCTCACGCGCTGACGGTGTGCGACACCCGCATGGCGACGACGATCTCCGAGGACGGCGCGCCGGGCGGGCCCAAGGTCGCGACGGTCGAGCATCTGCTCTCGGCCTGCTCCGGCCTCGGCCTGGACAACCTCGCGATCGACATCACGGCCGAGGAAGTGCCCATCCTCGACGGCTCGGCGGCGTCGTTCGTGTTCCTGTTGCAGAACGCCGGCATCGAACTGCAGGACGCGCCCAAGCGCTTCATGCGCGTCACGAAGCCGGTCGAGGTGCGCGAAGGCGCGGGCGCCGGCCTGAAGTGGGCGCGCCTCGAGCCGTACGCCGGCTACAAGCTCGAGTTCGAGATCGAGTTCGACCATCCGGCGGTCAACCAGACCGGCCAGCGCGTCAGCTTCGACATGGGCTCGGGCCGCTACACGCGCGAGATCGCGCGCGCGCGCACCTTCGGCTTCACGAAGGACGTCGACATGATGCGGTCCCGCGGCCTGGGTCTCGGCGGCAGCATGGACAACGTGATCGTGCTCGACGACCGCAAGGTGCTGAATGCCGATGGCCTGCGCTACGACGACGAGTTCGTCAAGCACAAGATGCTCGACGCGATCGGCGACCTGTCGCTCGCCGGCCATCCGCTGCTCGCCGCCTACACCGCCTTCAAGTCGGGTCATGCGCTGAACAACAAGCTGGTGCGCGCGCTGCTCGCCGATCCCGGCGCCTACGAGATCGTCACCTACGGCGACGCCGCGCAGGCGCCGGCCGGCCTGGCCGAACTGGCGCCGGCGTGGTGAGTCGCCGCAGCGAAGTCGCCTGTGAAATTGCGCAGCGAAGGCGACTCGTCTCAGGGGCCTTCCGGCCTGTCGGGAAGTGAATGACTCTCAGTCCCCTGAGCCGGCCACCGTCCCGCAGCGCTTACCATCGCCCCGGATGCTGATCGCCCGGTGGATCGTGTTGCTGCTGCTGGCGGCCGCGGTGCTGAGCTTCGCGGTCTCCATCGCGACGCGCCAGATCCGCTATCGGATCGCCGCGGTGCGCCTGCTGCGCTGGGCCGTCGTCGGCGGGCTGGCGTTGTTTGCGGTGCTGGTGCTCGAGCGCATGGCGGTGCTGCTCTGAACCAGCGCGAAGAAGAAAGAAGAACCGAACGATGACGATCTTCCGCTGGATCATGGGCCTGCTGTGCGGCTTCCTCGCCGCAGGCGCCACGCTGACCTTCGTGATCTTCATCCTGCGCGACGGCGAGGAATGGCTCGTGCTCGCCAGGCGCTTCCGCCGCTGGACCTGGGCGGCCTGCCTCTTCTGGTTCAACGTCGAGATCTGGGGGCGCGTGGTCTACACGCTGCTGCACTGGAACGGCTAGTGCAGCGTTCGACACTGTGCGGCACATAAAACTAGTCGGAGGGTCGGATACATGAAGCTTGGCGACGAGCGCGAGCGCCTTGGCGACGCCGCCGGCCACTACCGACCAGAATGACGCGGTTGGCGATCTTCGGCATGCCGAGCACGGCGCGCACGCTGTCGAGGACCGCAGGGGCTTGCGCGCGCGTGCGGTCCCGGCTGCCGCGCAGGCCGGCTACAAGCCGAGAAAGGCCGTCACGTCGGCGAGGTGCGCCTCGGCATAGTCCGACAGCGCATGGTCGCCGCCTTCCAGCAGCTTGATCCGGCAACCGGCATAGCGTGCCGTCATCTCGTGCCAGTCGAGCAATTCGTCGCCCTTGGCGATCACCGCGTAGTAGCGCTCGGGATGCGTGATCGACGCGGGCCGCATCGCGTCGAGCTCGGCGACGAACTCGGGACGGAACTCGAAGCGGTCTTCGCTGTGCCACGCCGTGATCTCGCCGACGTAGTCGACGAGGTCGCGCGCCGGCTCGGTCGCCGGGTTGAGCAGCACGGTTCGGCAGCCGGTGCGCTCGGCGACGATGGTCGCGTAGTAGCCGCCGAGCGAACTGCCGATCACCCCGGTCGTCGCGGCCGGCCAGCCGGCGATGCGCTCCATCACGAGTGCCATCGCGTCGCGCGGCGACGGCGGGAGTTGCGGGCACGCCCAGACGATGTCGGGGTGATGCGCCTGCATCCACGCAGCGGTCAGCCGCGCTTTCGTCGACTGCGGCGACGAGCGAAAGCCGTGGAGGTAGAGCAGATGGGCGATCGGTGTCATGTCGCCTTCGCCGCCAGCGCATCCAGCAGCCTCTGGTGGATGCCGCCGAAGCCGCCGTTGCTCATGCAGACCACGTGGTCGGCCGGCTGCGCGGCCTGCGCGACGCGCGCGACCAGCGCATCGATCGTCGCGCAGACCTCCGCCTGCGCGCCCATCGGCGCGAGCGCCTGCACGGCATCCCAGTCGAGCCCGCCGCTGTGGCAGAACGCGAGGTCGGCTTCTTCGAGCGCCCACGGCAACTGCGCCTTCATCGTGCCGAGCTTCATCGTGTTGGAGCGAGGCTCGAACACCGCCAGGATGCGCGGCCGCGGGCCGTTGCCGGCGGCCGCATCGATCTTGCGGCGCAGTCCGTTCAAGGTGGTGCGGATCGCCGTCGGATGGTGCGCGAAGTCGTCGTAGACCTTCACGCCGCCGGCCTCGCCCCGCAGCTCGAGGCGCCGCCGTACATTCTCGAAGCCGGCGAGCGACTTGGCCGCCGCATCCGGTGCGATCCCGACGTGTTCGGCGGCGCCGATCGCTGCGAGCGCATTCAGCTGGTTGTGCTCGCCGAGCAGCGACCATTCGACGCGGCCGATCTTCAGGCTGCCGCGCAGCACGTCGAAGGCATGCGGCTCGCCGCGTGCGCGCAACGCGCCGGTCTCTTCCTTGCGCGCGCCGAAGCGCTGCACCTCGCTCCAGCAACCCATCGCGAGCACGCGCTTCAGGCTCTCGTCGCGGGCGTTGACGACGAGGCGCCCCTTAGCCGGCACGGTGCGCACGAGGTGATGGAACTGGCGCTCGATCGCTGCGGTGTCGTCGAAGATGTCGGCGTGGTCGAACTCGAGGTTGTTGAGGATCGCGGTGCGCGGCCGGTAATGGACGAACTTGCTGCGCTTGTCGAAGAACGCGGTGTCGTATTCGTCGGCCTCGATGACGAAGGGCGCGTCCGGCTTGCCGACGCGCGCCGAGATGCCGAAGTTGAGCGGCACGCCGCCGACCAGGAAGCCGGGCTCGAGGCCGGCGCTTTCGAGCAGCCAGGCGAGCATCGACGTCGTCGTCGTCTTGCCGTGCGTGCCGGCCACCGCCAGCACGTGGCGGCCTTGCAGCACGTGCTCGGCGAGCCACTGCGGGCCGCTCGCGTACGGTGCGCCGGCATCGAGGATCGCCTCCATCAGCGGGTTGCCGCGCGTCACCACGTTGCCGATCACGTAGAGGTCGGGCGCCAGCGCGAGCTGCCCGGCGCCGTAGCCTTCGGTCAGCGCTATGCCCTGGGCGCGCAACTGGTCGCTCATCGGCGGATAGACGCCGGCGTCGCAGCCGGTCACGGTGTGGCCGCGCTCGCGCGCGAGCACCGCCAGGCCCCCCATGAACGTGCCGCAGATGCCGAGGATGTGGATGTGCATGGCGCGGATTCTAGGAACGCGTCGATCGCCCTTCAGCACGTGCGATGCCGGCGTCGGTGACGCGCACGCCGAACCAGTCGACACAGCGCGGCCACGCCTCGGTCAGCGACGCCAGCACCGCAACGCTGCGGGCTGCCCAGGTCGCCTCGGGCGGCTTGAGGTCGGGCACCAGCACGACGCCGAGGCCGGCAGCCTGGGCGGCGAGCGCGCCGTGGCCGGAGTCTTCGAATGCCAGCGCTTCGCCCGGCGGCACGCCGAGGCGCGCGACCGCGAGCGCATAGATGTCCGGCGCCGGCTTGCCGCGCGTCACCTCGTCGCCGCCGCAGACCGCGCCGAAGCGATCGAGCAGACCTGCGTTGCGCAGGCGCCGCTCGACCTCGGCGCGCCGGGTCGACGACGCGACCGCCAGAGGCACGCCGGCATCGTGCAAGGCCTGGACCAGCGTCGCCGCGCCCGGCTTCAGGTCGAACGCCTGCGTGCCGCCGTAGCGCGCGCCGAGATCGGCATCGACGAGCGCGCCGGCCTGCGCCAGCCCGGCTTCGCCGCCGAGCAATCCCAGCATGCGCAGGCGGCTGTCGACGTGGTTGCGTCCGACGAGATCGAGGTAGTCGGTCTCGGTGATCGGCCGCTCGTAATCGAGCAGCATGCCGTCCATGTCGAACACCGCCGCGCGG
>JAFEEF010000055.1 GCA_018241265.1 Pseudomonadota bacterium
CGCGCCTTCAACGCGCCGCTCTACCTGCTGAGCTATCTCGGCAAACTGATCTGGCGCCTCGTGCGGGATTCGAACCCGCGGCTTCCGACTAGACAGGCCGGCACTCTGACCACTGAGTTAACGAGGCAATGCATCCATCCGGTCACGGGTTCCGGCGCCGCCCAATCGATGCGGCCGATTTCCACCCCCGAAGCGTGAGCTCGACGAGGGTTCCTTGTGCTGGCGTCGCGTGCGGGATTCGAACCCGCGTATCCACCTTGAAAGAGTGGTGTCCTCGGCCGTCTAGACGAACGCGACTTGACTGGTGGTGCCCTCGGCGACGGTTCGAACGCGCGGCCTGCCGCTTACAAGGCGGCTGCTCTGCCTGCTGAGCTACGAGGGCCATGGAGATCCACTTCGGCTGTGCCCAAACGCGAGCATCCCGTCGGATGTGGTGTCTCGCTGCACGTGGCCTGGCCAAGGGTCGCGCACATCCCGTACCGCCAACACCATGTCGCGCGGCAACGGAGTGAAAGGACACACCCGAAGTGGAGCGGATGACGAGTCTCGAACTCGTGGCCTCGACCATGGCGTGGTCGCGCTCTGCCTGCTGAGCTACATCCGCAAAAGTTGCGAGGCAATCCATCGGCCAGTACCGAGGTCGCCTCGCGGCAAGTTGTTAAAGAGCGTCCACCGTCACCGGTGGTGCGATCCATCGATCGCGGGTCTGCGCCGATGCGCAGGCCAGTTGAAGTCAGAAAAGAAAGAGGCCCGGATCCTTTCGGAATCCGGGCCTCTGCGTACAGAGCGTGGAGGGTGCGCGTCTACGCGCTGCCCTCTCCCGGATGCATTCGGTCCTCGTTCCGATCAAGCTGCCAGCCGCCAATGGATGGCTCGAATCGGCAGCTCATCGGATAGACCTGATGCAACGCGACGTCACAGGCGCCCAGCGACCCCATCGCCGTGGCGCGCACGAACGCGACCGGACCCTTGATGGATCGGTTGGTTCTTGTGACGTGCCTGGTTTTCACGATGGATCTCTTTGAAGAAAGTTGTGCTCGATGAGTAGAGGAGGCGGACTGTAAATAGTCTTTACCCTTCCGTCAACCCCCTGCGACAATGTTGTCTGAACTCGTTGCATTGCGCACAACAAGTGGCCAACACGACCATCACCAGAAGACAGAACGCACTGGCGCTCTTCCAGGCCTACGCCGAGAAGGCGCTCGCATCAGGGACCCCTCCGAAGGGGCTTGAGCAGACCTTCGCTGCAACCCTGCAGATCTCGCCCAGCATGTGGAGCCAGATCAAGTCGTCCCGGCCCATCGGCGACAAGTTGGCCCGGCAGATCGAACAACACCATGGCAAGCCGGCTGGCTGGCTCGACGAAGTTCGCGAGAGCGACTCAGTGGCGCCAGCCGAGCAAGCATTTCTGGATCTTGCCTTGAAGGCCTGGCGTGCAACCAACAGTGTGGGCCGTAAGGCGCTCCGTGAACAACTGAAGCTCGTGTTGGCGCGAGCCAGCGAGTAGGCGTGTTGGACACGCGGGCACGGCGAGGTCGGTCCGGAGGTGTTCCCCAGGCGCGTGCCATTGGTTAGCAGACGCCACCGATATAGTCAAAGACTCTCGCTCGTAAACAGAGATAAGCAGGGAGGAGGAGCGATGCTGAAATGGATGGCCAAGCTGCTCGGAGACAGCGCATTCGAGCTGCCGCCCGGCGTACCGGAGGCCTGGGCTCAACGACTGGAGAAACTGCTCGAGCCGCTGGACCAGGTCGATGGCGGCAAGGGCCGCAAGGGACTGGCGCGCGACATCCTCGGCTTCGTGCTTCAGGGTGAGCCGATGGCAGTGCTCAACGAGGTGGGGCAGCGGCCTGAGGTCGGCGAGCGCTTCCGGCTCACTGGCTACCACTACGGCCGCGGTAGCCGCGAACTACCCGATGTCTTCGAACACTTCGGTGAGCTTCCGCCCGCCATAGCCCTGCGCTGGGCTCGGGTGCTTGAGGCGAGCGTGAAGGGTCAGGCATCGTCGTGTCGGATGCAGTTGCCGCGTGGCACCCACTGGCCCGAGGTACTGCTGATGGCGAGCGCCGAGACCAGTGTCACGGGATGGTCCAGCGAGCGCCCCAAGGCCCATGGGCTCACATGCGGGCAGATCGAGGCGATGCTGCGGGAGGATGGGCTGGAGCCCGCCTCGTTGCTTGCCGCCTGCTTTGCCACGCCGATCGATTCGGGCTATGGCGCCGAACAGCGTCTGCTGATGCTGACCGATCTGCCGGACTATCCGCAGGCACTGGAGCGCCACCTCGAGGTCGTGCAGCCGCTGCTTCTTGCCGCTGCCGTGGGGCAGCGCCTCCATATGCTGGCCATGCTGGCGCGAGCCACCGCTCCCACGCTCGAGCAGCTCGCGCCGCAGCTGTGTGAGCTGGGCGTTGCCAGCAGCAAGCAGGTGCGCATCCAGGCGGAGGGCGCCCTGCGCCGCTGCGGCACCTCCGCGTCGGCCCCGCTGCGCGAACTGGCCGTGCACGGCAAGCCCGAGCAGCGACTGCATGCGCTGCGCCTGCTGCACCAGCTTGGCACGGAACGGGTTGATGGCGCCGATGTGACCTTCGCTCGCGAAACCGCAGCGGTGGACAAGGCGCCGTCGGTGCAGGCGCTGATCGCAGAGTGGGATGCCGGCCGGCAAGCGGCCGAGCCGGAAGATGAAGCGTATGAGGTGGTGCTGCCGAGCATCGACTGGTCGGCCGCCAATTGTCGTGTGCCGCCAGAGGCGCTGGCTCGTCTGTGGAAGGTCATCGACGAGTCGATCACCCGCTCGAACGCGAGCATGCGTGAGCACCATGCGCGCATGGTGACCCAGGGGCATAAGTTCCCGCTGCGCCAGGATGAGTCGTTTACGGCCGCCGACGCGCTCGCTCTGCAGGCTTACCTTGACTCGGGGCAGCCCCGGCCGCCGGGGCGTACCCCGCAACGCGGGCGCGGCTGGAACCATGTTGCCCAGCCCACGCTGAAGTTGGCCGAGACCGATGGCGTGAGCCCGGCTGCGATGCTCAAGGTGCTGCTGTTCTTCGACATCGCAACCTCCCACGACGGCATGCTGATACATCCCGCCATTCAGGCCTTCAACGCTATGCACCGGCGCCTCGGCAAGCCGAGCCTGATTGATCTGTCGTGCATGCTCGACCAGGCCGGGCAGTCGGGCCAGGCGCTGCTGCGCAACTACTGTCACGCTTGGGGTTCACCGTTCGCCGGCGACTGGCCGAACGAAGACGTGTGGCCCTTCTTCGCGTACCACCTCGAGGCGGTGCTGCAGGCTCTGCTGCACGACACCATCAAGGACTACTCGTTCGGCCGTGCCGGGCTGTTCCGCGCCATCGCTACGCTGCCCAAGCCGCCGGCAGCGGCCATCAATGCGCTGTTTACGCTGGCGCTGGGCCCGGGCAAGACCGACCGCGGGCCGGCCCAGGAGGCCTTGCAGCACCACCCGGGAAAGAAGGAGCGCATTGTCGCGGCCCTGGCCGACGGCAAGGCCGAGACGCGCGCCGTCGCGGCGAACTGGCTTGCCCGGCTTCGGCATGGGCCAGCTGTACCGGCGCTGGAGAAGGCGGTCGCCAAGGAGAAGCACGACGTCGCTAAGGGCGCGATGCTCGATGCGTTACAGGCACTGGGGCAGCCGGTCGAAAAATACCTGGACCGCAAGGCGCTGGCGGCCGAGGCAGCTAAGTCGCTCGCGAAGGGCATGCCCAAGGACCTGGACTTCTTTCCGTGGAGCGCGCTGCCCGAAGTCCGATGGGCCGACAGCGGCGCGGCCGTGCCGTCCGATGTGTTGCGCTGGATGATCGTCCAGGCGGTCAAGCAGAAGACGCCCGAGCCGAATGCGGTGCTGCGCAAGTATTGCGAGATGTTCGATGCGCGCGACCGTGAGGCATTTGGCCAGTTCGCGCTGGAGACCTGGCTGCGCGAGGACGTGCGGCCGATCCCGCCGGATGAGGCAATGCGCCGCGCGCAAAGCCTTGCGCAGGGGACCTTCTCGTCGATGGCGAACTACCCGCAGTACTACCAGGACAGCCCGAACCTCGGCAAGTCCGTGGAGGAGCTGACCGCTGTCTTCCTGCCTGGCCAGCTGCGTCAACCGGCTGGCTCGGCCATCGGCGCCAAGGGTTTGCTGGCCGTGGCGGCGACCTGTGCGCGCGAGCGCGCCGCCGGGCCCACGCAGCGCTATCTCAAGGAGTGGTACGGCTCGCGCGCCTCGCAGGGCAAGGCGCTGATCGCCATGCTGGCCTGGATTGACCACCCGAGCGCCACGCAGCTGATGCTGGCTATCGGCAGCCGCTTCCGCACCAAGAGCTTCCAAGAAGAAGCTACGCGCCAGGCCGAGGCGCTGGCCGAACGCAAGGGCTGGACGCTTGCCGAGCTGGCCGACCGCACCGTGCCGTCGGCCGGATTCGATGAGACCGGCACGCTTGAACTGAGCTTCGGGCCACGCAGCTTCACGGCTCGCCTGCTGCCGGACTTCAAGGTCGAGTTGTTCAATCCGGATGGCAAGAAGATCGCGGCCTTGCCGGAGCCGCGGCAGGACGACGACGCCGAGCAGGCCAAGGAAGCCAAGAAGGCCTTCGGCGCAGCGAAGAAGGAACTCAAGAGCATCGTTGACCTGCAGACCGACCGCCTCTACGAGGCGCTGTGCACCGAGCGCGAGTGGCCGGCCGCCGACTGGGCTGCCTACCTGCAGCAGCATCCCGTGCTGCGCCATCTCGTGCAGCGGCTGGTGTGGGTGGAGCTCGTTGACGGTAAGGCGGCTCGGACCTTCCGGCCACTCGACGACGGCACGCTCACCGACCACGAAGACAACGCTGTCGAACTGGCCGAGGGCGCGCGCGTGCGTCTGGCCCACGACTCGCTGCTCGGCGCCGATGCCGTGTCGGCCTGGCAGCAGCACCTGGTGGACTACGAGGTCAAGCCGCTTTTCCAGCAACTCGGCAAGGGCCACTACGCGCTGCCGGAAGCGAAGGCCGGCAACGACGCGATCAAGGACTTCGAGGGCCACCTGATCGAGGCGTATGCGTTGCGGGGCCGAGCGCTGAAGCTGGGCTACACGCGCGGGCCAGCGGAAGACGGCGGCTGGTTCCACGTCTACGAGAAACGCTTCCCGACGCTCGGGCTGCAGGCGTTGTTCGAGTTCACCGGCAACCCGCTGCCCGAGGAGAACCGCACTGTGGCCCTGCTGAACCTGTCGTTCGCCAGCAGTGCCGACAACTCGCGCGGCAAGCTGACCTTGTCCAAAGTGCCGAAAGTGCTGCTGTCGGAGTGCTACAACGACCTGCGCCTGATCGCCGCCGAGGGCACAGGTTACGACGCCGACTGGCAGAAGAAGAGCGAGTACTGAAATGCCACAAACCGAATCCGCCGCCGTGCTGCGCGCGCCTGCCGAGCAGGTGCACTCAGAGGAACTGGCCCGCCTGCGCGAGAAGGACTCCGGCCCGCGACCGCAGGGCTGGCGGCTGTCGCCGCGCGCCGTGCGCAGCTTCATCCTGGGTGACGACAAGCTCGGCGTGCGGCGCAAGTTCTACGGCGACGACGCGCTGATCGACCGCTGCATCGTCACACTGATGAGCGACCGCGGGCTGCTGCTGGTGGGCGAGCCAGGCACGGCGAAGTCCATGCTCTCCGAGCTGCTGGCCGCGGCGATCAGCGGCAACTCGATCTGCATCATCCAGGGCACTGCCGGCACCACCGAAGACCAGATCAAGTACTCGTGGAACTACGCGCTACTGCTGGCCGAAGGGCCGACGCCGCGCGCTTTGGTCGGTGGGCCGATTCACGAGGCCATGCGTCAAGGCATCCTGTGCCGCTTCGAAGAAGTGACGCGGGTGCAGCCAGAGATCCAGGACAGCCTGATCAGCCTGCTGTCGGAGAAGGTGCTGCACGTGCCCGAGCTCGACGGCGAGGACGGCACTGTGTTCGCGCAGCGCGGTTTCAACGTGCTGGCCACCGCCAACATCCGCGACCGCGGCGTGCACGAGATGTCCAGCGCGCTCAAGCGCCGCTTCAACTTCGAGACTGTGCGGCCGATCGCCGACCGCAAGCTCGAGACCCAGCTCGTGCGCGAGCAGACCGAGGCGCTGCTGGCGCGCGCCCAGGTCGACGTCGACTTCGACGCCGATGTGGTGGAGTTGCTCGTCACCGCGTTCAACGACCTGCGCCAGGGGGTGACCAGCGAAGGCGTGGTGATCGAGAAGCCAACAGCAGTGATGTCCTCCGCCGAAGCGGTCTCGGTGGGCTATGCAGCGTGCCTGGATGCGCACTACTTCGGCGACGGCGCAGTCGGCGGCGACCACGTGGCGCGCCAGCTGATCGGCACCGTGCTGAAAGACAACCCAGAGGACGGCAAGAAGCTGCGCCACTACTTCGACGTGGTGGTCAAGCAGCGTGCACAGCGCCACGCCCAATGGAAGCGCGTGCTCGATGCGCGCCGCGAACTCGATCGCTGAAGCATCCAGCACGATGCTGCCCACCTCGGACGCGGTGCGCGCGCTGGGGGCCCGGCTGTTCGGGCCCGACCTGGTGCTGTTTCCGGTGCGGCACCACAGCCCGGCCTGCGCGTGGCAGCTGCGCCGCTGGCTGGGCACGGTGCGGCCCAGCGCCGTGCTCGTCGAAGGGCCGCGCTGCTTCGACTCGCTCATCCCGATGCTCGTGCATCCCGAGGCGCGCATGCCGCTGGCGGTCTACACCTACGCCGTGTTCAAGCCGCAGGGCGAGCGGCCGGCACGGCGGCGCGCCGCCTACTACCCCTTCTGCGATCACTCGCCCGAGTTGGTGGCGCTACGCGCCGCGCAGGAGCAAGGCATACCTGCCCGCTTCATCGACCTCGACCACGCCGAGCAGTGCCAGATCGAGCCCGACGAGGATGACGGCGAAGCGCAGTCGCTGCTCGACGAGCGCCACTTCCGCCGCAGCCGCTACCTCGGCGCGCTGGCGTCACGGATGGGTTGCCGCGACCACGAGGAGCTGTGGGAGCACCTGTTCGAGGCGCCGGCGACGGCACGCACGCTGCAAGAGCATGTGCTGGACATGGCCGCCTATTGCCACCTGGCCCGCATGGAGTGCAGCGACGATGAACTGCGCGCCGATAGCACGCTGGCGCGCGAGGATGAGATGGCCTGGCACATCCGGCAGGCGCTGGCCCGCCGCGAGCCCGGCGACGGCCCGGTGCTCGCCGTGGTTGGCGGTTTCCATGCCGTGGCACTGCCCGGCCTGCTGGAGGGCCCGGGCGCCCAACGCCCCGCGATCTCGCGTAGCACGGTCAGCGACGAAGCGGCCGCTCTCATCCGCTACGGCCAGGACCGACTCGACCGCCTCAACGGCTACTCGGCCGGCATGACCTCTCCAGCCTGGCAGCAGCAGCTGTGGGAGCGCATGCTGCGCCACGACAAGGCCGGCCTGCAGGCGGGTGCGCGGGTGCGGCAGGAGCTTGCGCTGACCATGCTGTTCGACATCGCCATGGAGCTGCGCAGTCGCCATGGCCTGCCGCTGCCGATGCCGGCCCTGGGGGCCGCCTACGAGCAAGCCCTGCGGCTCGCTGCCTTGCGCCAGCGCGCCGCTCCCGTGCGGGACGACGTGCTCGACGCAGTGACCAGTTGCTTCGTCAAGGGCGACGCCGATGCCGACGGTGCGCTGGTGCTCGCGGTGGCGCGGCGCATGCTCAGCGGGCAGGCGATGGGCAAGGTGCCGCCCGGAGCGAGTACGCCGCCCCTGGTGCGCGACTTCGAGTACCGCGCACGTCGCCAGCGGCTGAAGATCGATGATTCGGAGCCGCGCCGCGCCGTACTCGACATCTACCGCCGGCCCGAGCACCGCATCACCAGCCGCTTGTTCCACGGCCTCGGGCTGCTTGGCGTGCCGTTGGCGCACCGCAGCGCCGGCCCCGATTTCGTCAACGGCCTCGGGCTCGAGCGGCTGCAGGAGCATTGGGACTACACCCATTCTGCAGCCACCGAAGCGGCCCTGGTCGAGGCCTCGGTGTACGGCACCACCGTGCCGCTGGCGGTGGCGGCGCGCTTCGGCGAGCGGCTCGAGCGCTTCGAATCCGGCGCCGAGCCGCGCCACGCCAAGGCCGCGGCGGCGCTGCTGGCGCAAGCCTGCGTGCTCGGGCTGCACGACCATGTGCCCAAGGTGTGTGGCACGCTGGCCGCCGTCGTCGCCGCGGACGCGCAGTTCCAGACCGTGGCCGCCGCTGCCGGGTCGCTGGGCCTGCTGTGGGAGTCGCGCGAGCCGCTGGAGGCGCGCGGCGTCGACGAGCTCCCGCTGTTGCTCAAGGCCGCCTACGAACGGGCCATCTATCTCGGGCGTGGGCTGCGCGGGGCACCCGGCGACGGGCGCGAGGTGGTGGCGGGCCTGTCACGCCTGCGCGAACTGCTGGCCAGCGAGTCCGGGAGCCACCTCGATGGAGCTCTCTTCTGGGCGCTCATCTACGAGCTGTCCACCGGCAACGACTCGGCGTTCGTGCGCGGTGCGGCAGCCGGCCTGGCATATGGCGCGGGCCGCTTGTCCGACTCGGCGCTCGGCACGGCGGTCGACGGCCACCTCAACGGGCTGATCGCGCCGCGCGATGCCGTGTCCTTCCTGCGCGGGCTGCTGCAGACCGCGCGCGAGGCCGCCTGGCAGCAGCCTGCCCTGCTGTCGGTGCTCGACCGTCTGCTCGCCAGCTGGGATGACGCCGACTTCGTGGCCAACCTGCCCGAGCTTCGCCTGGCCTTCGCCGAGATGACGCCGAAGGAGACCGATCGCATCGCCCAGGCCGTGGCCGGCCTGCACGACGAAGCCAGTCTCGGTCGCCTGGTAAGGTACGACGTGTCGGCCGAGCAGGTGCAAGCGAACCTCGCGACGACGCAGCTGCTGCTGGACGTGTTGCGCGCCGACGGACTGGGCGCATGGGTGGGCGCATGAAGGACCTGGCCCGCTGGCGCCTGGTGCTCGGCAAGTACGCCGAGCAGGGCTTGCCGGGCCAGGCGGGCGGCCTGCAAGGTGCCAACGGCCGCATGGACCGGGCGCTCGAATACCTCTACGGCCGTGAGTACAAGGGTCGCGGCCTGCGTGACGGTACCGCCCCCGGCTCGCTCGATCCATCGCAACTCACGCTTGTGACGTGGTTGGGTGAGGTGCGAGAGTTGTTCCCGCAGGAGACTGTCGAGGTCATCGAGAAACATGCACTCGACCGCTACGGGCTGACGGAGCTGGTGACCGACCCCCAGACGCTCGGGCGCCTCGAACCCAACCAGCAACTGCTGCGTACGCTGCTCTCGCTGCGCGGACACCTGAAGGGCGACGTGCTGCATCTCGCACGGCGCATCATCCGCCAGGTGGTCGAGGAGATCCGCCGCCAGCTCGAGCCCGAGGTGCGGCAGGCCCTATCGGGTCGGCTCAACCGCTTCCGCCATTCGCCGATGGCTATCGCGCAGAATTTCGACGCCAAAGGCACCATCCGCAAGAACCTGAAGCACTTCGACCGCGAGCGCGGGCGGCTCGTCATCGAGCAGTTGCGGTTCTTCGAGCGCAATACGCGCCGCCTGCCATGGGACATCATCCTGTGCGTGGACCAGAGCGGCAGCATGGCCGACTCGGTGATCCACAGCGCGGTCATGGCGGGCATCCTCGCTGCGCTGCCCGCCTTCCGGGTGCGCATCGTCGTGTTCGACACCAGCGTCGTCGATCTCTCCGACCACGCCGACGATCCGGTGGAGACGCTGATGCGTGTACAACTCGGCGGCGGCACCGACATTGCGCAGGCGGTGCGCTACTGCACCCAATTGGTCGAGAACCCGCATCGCACCGTGCTCGTGCTGGTGACCGACTTCTGCGAGGGCGCACCGCCCAGCGAGCTGGTGCGTGCGGTGAAGAAGCTGGCCGAGGCACGCGTGAAGCTGCTCGGGCTGGCCTCGCTCGACAGCCAGGCGCACCCGGTTTACGACCGCCAGATGGCCGAGCGCCTGGCTGCCTGCGGCATGGAGATCGCCGCCCTCACGCCGCAGAAGCTTGCGCACTGGCTGGTGAAGGTGATCTCGTGAGCACCTTGCTCGATCAGCTCGGCGCGCTGCTCGCGCGCTTCGACGACGACTCCTACGTGGCGCTTGCCAATCGCGGGCTGGTGCGCCGCGCCCGCAAGGACCTGGATCAGCAGAAAGTCGACATCATCGAGCAGGGCGCAGCGCAGGTGGTAGTGAGCTTCGGAGCGCAGCGCATCCGCTTCGACCACCGCGGCCCGGCGCATGCGCAATGCGATTGCCCGGCGAGCGGAATGTGCCAGCACATCCTCGCGGCAGCGATGGGCCTGCAGCAGACGCTGCAAGCCTCGGCGACTCAGGCCGGCCAAACCGAAGAGGCCGCGGCCGATCCGCTTGCGCCACTGCAGGCCGCGCTGCTGGCCATGTCCGCGGCCGAGCTTGCACGGCATGCCGGCAAGGCCGGCTATCGCTGGGCCTGGCAGTATGTGCAGGACCTCGAGCCTGAGAATGCGCTGGTGATTTCAGGCGGCCAGCATCTGGTGCTCGCCTTGCAGCGTCCGCGATTTACGCTGCGCTACATGGGCGGCGGACTAGATGCCTTGATTGCCGATACCGAGCTTGCGCAAATCGAGAAGTACCGCGTAGCCGCCGTGCTTGCGTTCCAGCGCGCTCACGGCCACGAGCTCACGCCACCCGAGCCTACAGCGCGGCAGCGCACTCAGGCGCTGGACCTGGGCATGGATCACGCCCTCGCGGAATCTCGCGATGCGACGCTCGACGAGTCGCGCGCTCGACTGCGTGCATCGCTGCGAAGGATCCTGGCCGAATCCGTGGAGCTCGGCCTGGCCCACCTGTCGCAAGGGATTCACGAGCGCTATTCGACGCTGGCGGTCTGGGCACAGGGCGCGGAGTACCACCGCCTGGCCCTGCTGACGCGCCGCATTGCCGACCATGTGGAACTGCTGCTCGAACGCGCCGGAGGCGCAGACGAGTTGCGATTGCTCAACGAGCTCAGCATCGCGCTTGCGCTGGTGTGCGCCTTGGACGTCGCTGCGGCCCAGGGCGCCGCGCCGAGGCAACTGGTGGGGCGCGCCCGATCTCGCTACGAAGCATCTGCCTCGCTCGAACTGTTCGGGTTGGGCGCGCAGGCCTGGCGCTCGCCCGCCGGCTACGTGGGCCTGACGATGATTTTTTGGTCACCCGCCGAGCAGGCCTTCATGTCTTGCACCGATGCGCGCCCACAAGCGCAGCGTGGCTTCAACCCCATCGCCCGCTACAAGGCGGCCGGCCCTTGGGCCGGGCTGGGTGCGCCAGCACAGACCACGGGCAGTCGCATCATGCTGGAAGGGGCGCAAAGCAACGACGCAGGGCGTCTTTCGGCCAACGACAGTGCCAGCGCCACTGTGATGCCGTTGGACGCCGCAAGCCTCGTGCAGCAGTTGAAGCCTTGGGAATCCTGGGCCGAGGTGTTCCGTGCACGTGGCGAGCAACCTGCCAGCCTGCTGGCCGAACCCGATCCGATGAGGGACTGGGTGACGCTGCGGCCCGCGAAGTTCGGCGAGGCCCGATTTGACGACGCCCGACAGACTCTGGTCTGGCCACTGCTGGATGGAGAGGGACACATGCTGGCCGCCGAAGTGCCGTTTGACGAGTACAGCCGGCACGCCATCGGGCGCGTCGAAAGCCTCGGCCCGTCAGAGCTGGTGCCCGGAACGCTCGTCATCGCACGGCTGCGCGCGTCCGCCCAGGGTGGCACGGTGGCGGAGCCGCTGAGCTTGGTGCGCTCGGGTGCCGGCGTCAATTGCGTCGACGCGCTCCACTTCGACGACGCGCCTCAACAGGGCATGGCTTCTGCACTTCTCGATCGCTTAAAGCGCTTGGTTACTTCGCGACATGCGCCAATGCAGGAGGCTACGCACCTTTCAACCGCAGCAAGGGCCATGCGAGAACTGCGGCATGAACTGCAGCGACAGGCGGAGCGAGGCACGGCGCCTGAGAACGCCGAACCGGCACTGGCCGTACTGATACAGCACGCAGATCGCTTGGCCGACGCGGGCCTCACGGCCTTCCGCGCCGCGCTCGACCGAGGCGGCAGCACAGGAGAGCAGTTGCTGCGCGCGAATTACCTGTGCCTCCAGTGCGAGCGACTGATGCTGGGCGAGAGCGCGGGACAGCCATGATCTCTGATTGGCAATCTCGTCATTGACCCGATCATTGGCAAACGCGAACTCACGTAGGAGCAGCGGTGCATCAGAGGTCAGTACGGTTCTTCCTGTCAATGCCTGGACCCGTTGCGACCTCTCCGATAAATAGTTAGCAGCAACGTGCAGTTGAGTTTCTCTAGAGCGGCCGACGACGAATGGCCGCTTCTGGCCGATAGGGTGAGCCCATCCGGGCGTGCACGTTTGGGCTCAACGCCAAAGATCGGTCCTCGACCGCGCCCCGGCGGGATCGGCCGAAAGCATGCCGCGTGCCAGCTGGCCAAAATCCTTGCGCAGAAACCACCAAGTCCCGCATCGAGTTTCTGCCGCGCACTCTCATGCAGCCAGGTCCAACATCCGTTCCATTCGAAACCCAACGAAAGGAACGGCATGACAACGGAAGAAATCCTGGTGGCCCGCTTCGGGCCGCTGCTGACGCGGCCCCAGGTGGCCGGGATTCTCGATCGAAGCGCAGAAGGCCTGCGGCTGACCGAACGCGGCGATAGCGACCTCGGTCGGAAGCTCCGGGCTGCGCGCGTCAAGATCGGGCGGCGGGTTCACTTTCGCGCTGCTTCCATCGCGTTGCTTGTCGACGCCAGTGAGGCTGAGGTCACGGCAGAAGGTCAGCGTTCCGAGGTGACGAAGGGAGGTTCCAATGCCCGTTGAAACACCAATCGTCCTTGGCCAGGTCATGCGGCTCGATCCCATTGAGGTCCACGTGCCGCGCTTGACCTCCTATGAGTCGCGTCACTTGGGCGCGGGTCGGTGCGCCCCGCGCAAGGCCGGTGGCCGTCCTCGGAGCGTCATCGTCGTTTCGATGGGAGCCGCGTATTGCGGGGCGGTCAGACTACCGCCCATGCCGCCAAGGAGAGACGACCGATGTCTCGCACCGCGAGGTCGTTGAGGTTCAGGCCTTTGGCGGCTTCCGGTTTGGGTGAAACGACGACCTTGAGCGCGCCGATCTTGTCGCCCTTGAAGGTGAAGGTGTGACTGCCGCCGACCTCGAAGCCTTGCTTGTCGTCCGTCGCGATCGTCGTCGTCCACCCCACGGCGACCCGCTGGCCCTTCTCGGCCGCCTTCGTTCCTTTCGTGGCCGCCGCGGCGGGGAGGTTGCGCATTCGGTTCACGTGGGTCTCTACCGCGCCGAGCGCCACTTCGCGCGCGAGCGCACCTGGCGTCGTGGCGAGGGCGCCCTCCAGCTTCAGCGGCATGCCGCATGCGGCCACGCGATTCTTGTAGAGCACGTGTATGGCATTGCGCCCCTTGAAGGTTGCCGTCAGCGGGGCGGCTCCGGCGAACTCGAACACGCCGTCCTCGTCCCAGAGGTCGACGAGTTTCTGGACGGCTTGCTCATCGCCGTTGCGCAACGCTCGGATGTACGAGAAATAGCGATCGATCGTCTCATGCGTATCGGATGCTGCTGTCTGTGCCATGGCGCGCTCCTTTTGATCGGGGTGGAAATGCAACCGTTGACCATTCGGCCGGAAGCCAGCAACGGGGGTCGCTGGCGAGGTAGTCGCCTGTGCGGGCGTATGCCACTGCCCGGCATCCGCCGCATCGGTCACGCACGAGGCAACCGCCGCAGCTGCCGTGCAGGTGTTCTCGCTCCTGGAGCCGACGGACGTGCGAAGAGTCTTCCCAGATGGCGCGAAAGGATGCCGTCCGCAGACTCCCGAGCGGCAGAGGAAGCAGCACGCAGGGCATCACCGTGCCGTTGGCGCTGATGCAGGCCTGACCTCGGCCGGCCTGGCAACCGATGAACGCCGGCATGTCGGCAACCTCGTCATCGACGAGGATCTGTTGCGCCAGATGGGTGACGATCTCCAACCGCCCCCGATACCGGCTCTTCAGGGCCGCGCAATGCGCAATGGCCATGTGCCATTGCTCGTCCGGCAGATCCAACGCATCGGAGCGACGACCCGTCGGGACGTAGCGGGAGAAGTTCAGTCGCTGGACGTCGTGCTCGAGCAGGTTCTCGACAAAGGCATCGAGTACGCCGACGTTCAGACTCGTGATCGTGCAGCACACGTGTACGCGCAACCCCGCTCTTCTGGCGGTACGGATGCTCTGTGTGGCACGCTCGTGCAGCCCGGGCCACCGCCGCAGCCGATCATGCTCGGCCGGGGGTCCGTCGAGGCTCACTTGCAGACGGTCGAGGCCGAGCATGGCCATCCGTTCGGCAAGCGCCTGCGGCAACTTGGCGCCGTTCGTCGCGATCCCGACGGACATCCCATGCGCCTTGGCGTGGCTTGCGATCTCGAGGAGATCGCGCCTTAGAAGCGGCTCTCCCCCGGAGATGCCGAAGTCGACGACACCGCAGCCTGCGAGTTGGTCGACCATGTCGATGGCCTGCGCGGTGCTCATCTCGTCCGGCGAACGTTTGGCGGAGTTGGAGGAGCAGTGGAGGCAACGCGCCGTGCAGGCATTCGTCGCAAGCCAGACCACATGCATCGGCCACGCGGGCCTGTAGGTCCCTCCCGCGTCAGTGCGGTTCATCGAGCGCCTCCACGATGCCGCGCGCCACGAGCGCATCCAGGAATCGGCCGAGTGCCTCGCTCGTCGCTGGTCGAGGTTCCGAAGATGCCTGCGCCAGCCACTGTTCGATCTCGTCGACCGTGCGCAGGCCGTCGCAGAGCTGATAGATCAGGAACCCGGCCTCCGGGACCAGGTGAAGCTCGTCGGTTCGGGCGTTGTAGAAGAGGTAGCCTTCCTGCTGCGGGCGAACCACGCAGCCGGTCGGCTGAAGGATCGCGCAGCGATCGATCGCAAGTTCCATGGGGCCTCCTCTCAGACCGGCAAGGCCTCGCCATGCGCCAGGCCCGGCGCATCGCACGGCGCCATCTGCGTGACCCAGCAGTGCGGGTCGCCCGCCAGCGGATTGCCTCCGCTGTATGCGTAGGCCACCGCGCGACACCCGCCGCAGGTGTGAAGGTGATCGCAAGCGCCGCAGTTGCCGCCGATGTGGCCCGCGCGCTCGCGAAACTGCCGCAGCAGCACCGATCGATCCCACACGTTGCGGAAGCCGTCGCTGACGATGTTCCCGACCGCAGTGGGCAGGAAGACGCACGGTGTGACCGTGCCATCCGGCAGGATGCGCGCGACCAGCCGACCGGCTCCACAGCCCAGGTACTCGCGCCGCTCCGCCTCGGGTACCAGCAGACCGACGCGGCAGTCGTGCCACATGATCTCCATGCGCCCCTGGTACTCCTGCCGCGCCTGCATCCATTCCTGCAGCACCTGGTGAAGTTCATTGGGGGACAGCGCCAGCGTCAAGGCCCCGCGCCCGGCGGGCACGTACTCGGAGAGGTTCACCGCATCTGCGCCGAGGCGGTGCGCCAGGTCGATCACCTTCCGCCCGTCGCACCAGTTGATGCGCGTGGGCGTGAAGCCGACGACGACGCGCACGCCGACCTCGACCAGACGGCGGATCGCCGTCAGCGCCCGGCCGTGCAGACCTTCGAGTTGGCGGAATCGATCGTGGATCGCCGCATCGTGGCTGTCGAGGCTGATCGTCACGCTCTTGACGCCCATGTCCTTCAGGGCGCGGGCATTGGCTTCATTGATGCAGGAACCGTTGCTGCCGACGTTGACGCTCAGGCCACGTCCGACGGCGTGGCCGACGAGTTCCCGCCACCTTGGATGCAGCAGCGGCTCACCGCCCGAAAACGCCAGGACCAGCACGCCGGCTTCGACGAGTTGGTCGATAAGGTCGAGCGCCTGGGCGAGCGGCAAGTCTTCGTCGGCGACGCAATCGGGTCCCGATGCAGAGTAGCAATGCACACATCGGGCGTTGCAGCGGTGGGTGATCTCCCACGCCACGTACAGCGGAGCCGTGAATTGCTTCAGCGGCGATGCGATGTGCGGCATGCGACCTCCGTCGCTAGAGTTGATCGGTGACGTCTTCGTACGACTCGACCTGCACGTCGCCCACCAGCAGCGATCGCCAGGCTTGCAGGTAGCTCCTCATCCGAGGATCCTCATTCACGCGCCGCTGGTCGTTGTCGAAGGCCTCCCTCGAGTCGTACTCGACGATCTCGACAAAGCGGGAGGGATCCTCGAGGCTCCGCAGCAACCGAACGCGCACGCCGCCAGGCGACTCGTAGTAGGGAATTGCATCCCGCAAGAACGAGAACAGTTCGTCCTTGGTGTTCGGCACCTTGATCCGCAAGTGCAGGATGTGCGAGGCCATGGTCAGCTTCTCCGGGCGTCGGCGAGACGCCGCCATTGAACGACGGAACACCTGCCCAATCTCTGATCGCGATCAAGAAGTCGATCGCATCGTCGCGTCACGTCCTGTCGTCCTACGCCATGGCGCGGCCCGAGCCCATGCACGATCCGCGCTCGCATGCCGACGATCGAGATGCAGACGCTGGCCGCATCGGCCCCCGCCTTGCCGGATCGAGGAGTAGCGCCATGACGTCATCCAATCGGCTGTTCGGCGATGACATCCTTGCTGGCCAGGGAGACGAGACGGGCCACCGTCTGGCCGTGCCCGAAGGCTATGTCGGCGAATACGTCATCCCTTCGTCCGGCCGCCACGTGTGGTGGACCGGGCGGGTGGCGATCGGGCTGCTGTATCGGCGCGAGCGTGCCGAGTTCGGGCAGTCTGCCGCCTGGATTCAGGACGTGTTGCTCGCCCGCGAGCGCCGCGGCGCGCACGTGCGCTGAGCGTCGTTCGATTCGACGACTGCGCGCGAGAAAAGCGCTCGACCCGCTCGAAGGCTGCGGAGCGCGGCGCGGATCTCGGGCCGCCGCTACTCCAGCACGCCGAGGCCCACCACCTCGAAGGCCCAGAACCCGAGCAGCACGTGCGACACCGACACGCCGACCAGGCTGCCCTGGCGCGCATAGAGCCAGCCCCAGAACAGCCCGGCGACGAAGGCGGTGGCCGCGAGGCCGGGCGACACGTAGAGGTGCGCGGCCGAGAAGATGATGTTCGCGCCGAGGATCGCGAGCCAGCTGCGCCAACGCCCGATCAGGAAGTGCGACAGCGGCCCCTGCACGCCGCCGCGGTAGATCAGCTCCTGGAACGGCGCGAACAACACATAGGCGGCGGCGAGCCAGGGATTGAAGCCGGCGGACGGATCCGCGCCCGCGAACATCTTGAAGACGGGCATGCCGTGCATCGCCGGCACCCACGCGACCAGCGCCAGCTTCAGCAGCACCGTCGCGACGAGCAGCGGCAGCGTGTAGAGCACCGCCTCGCGCAGATGGCGTCCGGCGTGCTCGGTCGTCAGCCCGAAGAAGCGCGCCGGGTAGCCCGAGATGCGGACGAAGGCGAACAGGATCGCGCAGCAGACGAGGATCGCCGGGACGGTGACGAACTCGCTGTGCCCGAAGGTCTGCTTGACGCGGATCGCCGTGCCCAAGACCCAGGTGTAGAGCGTGTAGGCCAGCACCAGCAGCAAGGTGAAGCGGCCCATCACGGCGCGCATGCGCTCCTCGGCGAGCACGCGGTCGGCCGCGGCGGCGGCGTGCGCGCTGGTCATGCGCAGCCGCTCGGCGACCAACGCACCGATGTCGATGAGCACGGGCACGCGCGACGGCTCGGCTTCGGCCCATTCGACGATCCGCGCCAGCGGCAGCGCGAGGCAGCGCACCGGCCCGTCGGCGCGCACGGTGGCCGAGCGCGGCACGCGGTCGAACAGCGCCATCTCGCCGATCGAGTCGCGCGGGCCGAGGCGATTGATCGCATGCTCGTCGCCATGCGCGCCGCGCTTGAGCACCGCGGCATGGCCGTGCTCGATGATCAAGAGCTCGTCGGGCGGATCGCCTTCGCGTACCAGGTCCGATCCGTCGGCATGCGTCAGCCAGCGCGTGCCGGTCGCGAGTGCCTCGAGGTCGGCGTCGCTGCAGCGCCGGAAGATCGGGCAGCTGCGCAGCAGCCCGTGGGCGGTCGGATCGGCGGGCAGGACAGCGGGTTCGTTCATGGGGAGCGCGAGGGCGTCATGCCGGTTCCGTCGCGGGCCGCCGATGGTGCGCCGCCAACCGGAACGCGGCGGGCGCACACAGCAGCACCGCGACGCCGGCCGTCGCCACGGCGGTCTCGATGGCCTCGCGCGCATCGGCGCCGCGTCCGGCCAGCCGGCCCAGCAGCACGCTGCCGGCGAGCAGACCGACGTCGGTGAGCCAGGCCACGGCCCCCTGTGCGAGGCTTTGCGCGTCGGGCGGCAGCGCGCGCGCGGCGGCATAGCGCAGCGGTCCGCCCGACAGCATGCCGATGCCGAAGCCGAGCGCGCCGCCGCCGGCCGCGAACCAGACGCGGCCTGCCGGCGCGGCGACGACCAGCAGCACGCCGAGCAGCGCCGCGGCGAGTCCGACCAGCGCGAGCGGGCGCGCGCCATGCCGGTCGAGCCGGCGCATCACCGCTGCGGTGGCCGCCAGGCCGCCGAGCAGCAGCGGCACCATCAGCGGCGCCGTCTCGGTCATGCTCAAACCGAGTCTGACCGCAGCCAGGGTCGGCATCCACACCAGCACCGACTGGCCGATGCCCGTGCCCAGCGCCAGCAGCACGGCCGGGCGCATCGGCGGGCCGAACGCCAGCCGCCACGATGCAGCCGATCGCCGCGCCTGCGGATGTGCTGCCGGCAGCGGCCACGGCAGCGCCAGCAACGCCAGCAGCGCGCCGAGCATGAACGCGCTGCGCCAGCCGAGCGCGAGCAGCCACGGCGTCGCCAGCGTGGCGGCAACGTAGGTCAGGCCATAGGTCAGCGACACCTGGCCGAGGCGCCGGCCATGCTGCGCGTCCGGCCAGTGCAGCACGATGACCGCGGCGACGAGCGCCAGCAGCGGTCCGAGCGCCAGCCCCTGCAGGGCGCGGGCGACGAGCACGCCGACCGGCGCCGGCAAGGCCGCCGCGAGCAGCGCTGCCACGAAAGCGAGCAGCAGGCATCCGCGCAGCATTCGCGCCGCGCCCCAGGTGCGCGCCGCCAGCGCCGCGACCGGCACGGCCACGAGCGTCGCCGCGACGAACACCGACAGCAGCAGCGACGCCTCTTCGGCCGACGCGCCGGTCGCCTGCCGCATCGCCGGCAGCACATAGCCGATCGCGCCGGCCTCGAAGCCCGCCGCCACCGCCGCGCCGAGCAGCGGCGCGAGGCGGCGTGCCGATCCTTCGGGCGGATGGGGAACGGACGAGGGCATCGGCGGTCGGGTGGATCGTCGAGAGGTGCGTAGCGGTGATGGCGACGGGCCGCGGTCACCGCGACCACAGTGCGCCGGCGTCGGCGACATCCCGCCACGGGCCGACGGGATGTCGATCGTCAGTGTAGAACCGGTCGCCGGCATGGCGCGCCGACACTATGCTTGCGGCCCGTGAGCCGCACCATCTTCGACAGCCCGACCTTGCAGCCGCCGCTGCGCAAGCTGTCGCGCCGGCTGCTCGGGCTGCTGGGCTGGAGCGTGCATGGCGAACTGTCGCCGCGCGCCGTGCGCTGCGTCGTCGTCGCCGCGCCGCACACCAGCAACTGGGACTTGCCGTACATGCTGCTCGCGGCCTTCGCGCTCGACATGCGCATCCGCTGGTTCGGCAAGGCGTCGCTGTTCCGCGGGCCGCCGGGCATGGTGATGCGCTGGCTGGGCGGCATACCGGTGCAACGCGATCGGGCCGGCCACATCGTCGGCGCGTCCGTTGACGCACTCGGCCAAGCATCGGGGCCGCTGCAGCTCGTCGTCGCACCCGAGGGCACGCGCAGCCGCACGAAGCAATGGAAGACCGGTTTTCATCGCATCGCGCACGGTGCCGGGCTGCCGATCCAGCTCTCGTACCTCGACTGGGGTCAGCGCCGCTGCGGCCTCGGTCCGCTGATCGAGCCGGGCGAAGATCTGGCAGCCGACATGGTCGAGATCCGCGCCTATTACGCGCAGTTCCACGGCCGCCACGCGGATCAGTTCGATCCGGGTTGAGTCGCCGGAGCGAAGCGCCTACTCTCAGCCTGTCGAGTCGGGCAATGGGCTCACAGCTTCTGAGCGGCGTCGACTGCCGGTGTTGCAGCGTCTGCAACCGCGCCGATGGCGGCAGGCTCCATCGCCTGCGCCGTGCGGCGCGGCGCCTTCAGATCGATCACGACGGTATGCGCGATCTTGTCCTGGATCGCCTGCCGGTTCGGATCCCACAGCACCTGCGCGAAGCCGACGCCGCCGGTCGCCATGCCGGCCGCATAGCCGCCATAGCGGCCGAACCAGCCGAGCGGTCCCATCGCGTTGCCGGCGAGCGGGACGACGCGCAGGCCGAACATCTTCTTGCCGAGCGTCTGGCCGTTCCACCACAGCGGCAGCAGCGTGAAATAGGCGGCCGCCCAACCGAAGCCGAGGCCGACCGAATGGATGGCCTTCACGGCGTCGTCGCGCCAGCGCACGACGCGCGGCTTGCGCAGCTCGGCGATCTCGGCCTCGAGCCTCGCGATGCGCTGCGCGGCATGCTGTTCGCGCCGCCGCTCCGGATCGGACAGCGCGGCCGACGCCGCGGCCAGCGCCTGCGATGCCGCATCGGATGCCGCCGACGGCAGCGATGCCGCGCGGCCTGCGAGCATGCCCAGCGCCGCGGTGGCATCGGCCAGGTCGGCCGCATCATCGTCGTCGTCATCGGCCGCGGCGGCATGGGCGCCTGCCGGCCTCGCCTGATGGCGCTCGATGTAGTCGACCATGTGCCAGCCGGCGACGCAGACCATCGCCGCCAGCGCGAGCCAGAGCCAGTTGGAAACCTGCGCATGCGCGGCATGGCGCCGCCGCATCTGGAAGATCAGCGCTGCCGCGGCCGCCGGGATCCAGAACGTGCCGCTGCTCGACAGCAGCACGACGACGACGCCATCGATCGCGATCGCGCATGCACGCCGCGACGGCCGCGCGAGCGGCGCGCCGAGCAGGTCGGGCGTGACGTTGAGCGCTTCCGGCCGGACCCATGAATTCGCATCGGTCCGGCGGACCAGCGCGAACGACTGCTCGGCGGCGGGACGGCGTGGGGGCATGACGAGAACGGTGCGGTCCGCTCGCACGATCGCCGTGGAAGGGAGAACGCGGCGCGAGGCCGCATGGGAATCAGTGGGGGTGGTGCTCTACGCACTTGTGGACGAAAGCGTCCACCTCGGCGCTCAGCCGAGCCGCGAGGCTTTCGAGGCGATCGACCTCGTCGAACTGCGCATTCGTCGGCCCGGATCCGCGGCCCGAATAACACTCGCGAAAAGCCTTGGCTACGTCGGCCCTTGCCGTCGCGGCGTTCTGGTTCGCTTCCTGCCATTGGACGCGCAGGGCTTTCCAGGCGGTGAGCTTTTCGGAGTTCGTCGTCATCAGAGGCTCCTTTGTCAAAAGGCGCCGGCTGCGCCGGCGCTGGACAGCGACCGTGGCGGCAAGTATGCCTCCACTGCCGGGCAGGCCGCCGTCGGGCGATTCCCGAGGCGGCAGGCGTCGCCGCGCTGGTGCCGGGATCATCATATGAATGAGCCTTGCATCCAGACGCGCACGCGAGTGCATGCGCTCCACGTTTCCCCGAATTGCCCGTGCAGAGGGTGGGTGCAACCCTCCAGCCTTCCATATCGATCCGCCGGGCTGCGCGGCCCAGCCGGCTCACGACCGGACCCGCGGGCCGGTGCCTTGCCACCCCCTCGAGGACCGCACGATGAAGCCGCTCCCTTCAGCAGCCGATCGCCTACGCCTGCTCGCCGTCGCATCCGCCGGTCTCGGCCTGGCGGCCGCCGCGCACGCCGCCGATCCGATCAAGATCGGCGTGATCGCCGAAGCGCAGGCGATCGCCGGCGCATCGATACCGCAGGCAGCGCAGATGGCGGCCGACGAGATCAACGCGGCCGGCGGCATGAACGGCCGCAAGGTCGAGATCGTCACCTACGACAACAAGAGTTCGTCCACCGACTCGGTGCGCGCGTTCCAGCGCGCCGCGAGCGAGGACAAGGTCCATGCGGTGATCGCGAGCTACGTCAGCGAAGTCGTGCTCGCGCTCGAGCCTTGGGCCGCGCGCCTGAAGCTGCCGATGGTCACGCCCGGCGCCGCGAGCAACGAGATCAGCAAGGCCGTGCATGCCGACTACGAACACAACAAGTACACCTTCCACGGCTACCTGACGTCGGCGGCGCTGGCGCAGGAAGTCTGCGACGCCGCGAAGGACCTGCTCGTCGATGCCCGCAAGATGAAGACGGCGGTCGTGATGAGCGAGGACGCGGCCTGGACCAAGCCGCTCGACGAGTCCTACCTCGACTGCCTGCCGAAGGTGGGCCTGAAGGTGCTCGACCACATCCGCTTCTCGCCCGACACCACCGACTTCACGCCGATCTTCAACAAGATCGAAGGCGCCAAGCCCGACGTCATCATCACCGGCATCTCGCACGTCGGCGTGCAGCCGACCGTGCAATGGAAGAGCCAGCAGGTGCCGATGCCGATGCTCGGCATCTCGTCCCAGGCGAGCAACAGCACGTTCTGGAAGGACACCAACGGCGCGACCGAAGGCGTGCTGTACCAAGCGGTGTCGAGCCCCGACGTCGCGGTGACGGCGAAGACGATACCGTTCGCCGAGAACTTCAAGAAGAAGTTCGGCAACTACCCGTCGTACTGCGGCTACACGGCCTACGACGAGGTCTACTACATCGTCGACGCGATCAGGCGCGCCGGCTCGACCGATCCCGACAAGATGGTCGATGCGCTCGAGAAGACCGATTGGGTCGGCACCGTCGGCCGGGTGCGCTTCTACGGCAAGGACGAGCCGTTCACCCATTCGCTGCGCTACGGCAAGGACCTGAGCGGCCTGATCCTGCAGTGGCAGAACGGCAAGCAGACGACGGTGTGGCCGACCAACCTCGCGACCGGGAAGATCGCGTTCCCGAGCTTCATCAAGACGATCGCCGGCAACTGATGGGCCGGCGCCGCGCCGACCGCCGCAGCCCGACGCGCGCGCGACCATGATCGCCGCGCAGATCCTGATCGACGGCTTCGCGATCAGCGCGCTCTATGCGCTGGGCGCGACCGGCTTCACGCTGATCTTCGGCGTGTCGGGCGTGCTGAACCTGTCGCACGGCGCGCTGCTGGTGCTGTCGGCCGTGATCGCCTGGGCCTGCACCGCCAACCTCGGCGTCGGCAACCTCGTCGGTGCGCTGATCGGCGTCGCGACCTGCCTCGTCGTGTCGCTCGCCACCTATGTCGCGATCGTGCGGCCGGTGCAGCGCAGCAAGGCCGTGCCCAACGAGGAGCGCGAGATCTTCGTGCTGACCGGCACCTTGCTGTGGGGCATCCTGATCCAGGAACTGGTGTCCTACTTCTTCACGTCCAACGCGAAGATGGTGCCGCCGCTGATCGACGGCGTGATGCTCGTCGCGGGGGTGCGGTTGCCGGTCAACGAGATCCTCACCGCGGTGCTGTGCTGGGGCGCGATCGGCCTGCTGTGGCTGCTCGTCAACCGCACGACCCTGGGCAAGGTCGTGCTGGCGGCGTCGATGAACACGCGCGGCGTGACCCTGCTCGGCTTCGAACTGTCGCGCGTCTACCTCGCGGTGTGGGCGATCTATGGGCTGCTGGCCGGCATCGCAGGTGCCTTGCTCGGCATGTTCCTCGGCGTCAGCTCCTACAGCGTCGGGCCGCTGATGGCGAGCGCGTTCACGATCGTCGTGCTCGGCGGGCTCGGCAGCATCTCGGGCTCGCTGATCGCGGCCTATGTCGTCGGCTATCTCGAGACGGCGACGGCCTACCTGGTATCGCCGGCCTATCGCACGCTGCCGGTGCTGGCGCTGCTCGTGATCGTGATGTACGTGCGGCCGCAAGGCATCCTCGGGCGCCGGTGATGGGCAAGCTGGTCCGATCGCGGCTGTTCTGGATCGCCGCCGTCTTCCTCGTCGTCGCGAGCCTGCTGCCGCTGGGCGCCGGCCTCTACGTGCTGGGCCTCCTGACGATCGCCTATTACTTCGGCGTGTTCTCGATGGCCTGGGACCTGCTGTTCGGCTATGCCGGCGAGGTCAACTTCGGCCCGACGTTCCTGATCGGCCTCGGCGCCTACACCGCCGGCATCCTCGACAGCCGCTGGCACCTGCCGGTCGGCTGGTGCGTCGTCGCCGGCACCTGCGCCGCGGTGCTCGGCGGCGTCGCGCTCGCCTTGCCGGCGCTGCGCCTGCGCGGTCCGTACTTCGGCCTGACGACCCTGGTCGCGGTGCTCTTGATGCAGAGCCTGATCGTCGTCTTCGCGGATCTCACCGGCGGCGAGATCGGCCTCACGGTGCCCGACGTGATCGCGGTCGATCCGCGCGTCAACTACTACATCGCGCTCGGCTTCATGACGATCACCGGCATCGTGCTGTGGGCGCTGGTGCGCTCGCCGATCGGGCTGATCCTCGAGGCGATCGGCCAGGATCCGGTCGATGCTGCCGCGCTCGGCTTCAACGTCGCCAAGCACAAGGTCGCGGCGTTCTGCGTCAGCGCCTTGTTCTCCGGGCTCGGCGGCGCGCTGCTCGTGTTCTACATGGGCACGGCGTCGGTGGGCTCGCTGATCGACGTGTCGGTCGGCGTGCAGATCATCATCGGCGCGGTGCTCGGCGGCCGGCGCACGATCCTCGGCTCGGTGTTCGGCGCGATCTTCCTGATCGCGGCCGGCGAGGCGCTCCGGCCGCTCGGCACCTTGAGCACCTTCGTCGTGTCGCTGATCGCGCTGGTCGTCATCATGGTCGCGCCGAGCGGGCTGCTCGGCGTGCTGCTGCGCAAGGGCGAGCGGGCGTGAGCGCGCCGAGACTGCAGGTGCGCGGGCTGGTGCGCCGCTTCGGCGGGCTGGTCGCCGTCAACAACGTCTCGTTCGACATCCGCCCCGGCGAGATCCTCGGGCTGATCGGGCCCAACGGCTCCGGCAAGTCGACCGTGATGAAGCTCGTGATGGGCATCGTGCGGCCGCACGCCGGCACGGTGGCGGTCGACGGCGTCGAGATGCAGGGCTGGCCCAGCCACCGGATCGCGCGTGCCGGCGTCGGTCTCGTGTTCCAGCATTCGCGGCCGCTGCCGCGCCAGACCGTGCTCGAGCACATCAAGCTCGCGCTGCTGCCCGACCGGCTGCTGCACCTGATCGCCGATCCGTCGGTCGACAGCAAGGCACGGGCGATCGCCGAGCGTGTCGGCCTCGGGCCGGTGCTCGACCGCCGGCCCGGCACCCTGGCGTTCGCCGACCTGCGCCGCATGGAGGTCGCCAAGGCGGTCGCGCGCGATCCGGGCGTCGTGCTGGTCGACGAGCCGTTCGCCGGCCTGACGTCGGGCGAGGTGGCCGACTTCTCGCGCCTGATCGACGACTTCCGGCGCGAAGGCCGCGCGGTGCTGCTGGTCGACCACAACGTCAAGAGCGTCGCCGCGCTGGTCGATCGCGTCTATGCGATGTACCTCGGCGAGCGTCTCGCCGAAGGCACTGCCGACGAGGTGATGCGCGACGAGCAGGTGCGCCGCGTCTACCTCGGCGGCAGCCTCGAAGCCGCGGCGCGCGCACCGGTCGAAGCGACCGCGGCGCCGCTGCTGCGCGTCGACGGCGTCGGCGTGCACTACGGCAAGGCGCAGGCGCTGCAGAACGTCTCGCTCGAGATCCGCGAGCGCGAGTTCGTGTCGGTCGTCGGCTTGAACGGGGCCGGCAAGACGACGCTCTTCAATGCGATCTCGGGCCTGGTTCCTTACAGCGGCACGATCACCTACGACGGCGAGCCGCTCGCGGGCCGCAGCGCCGCGGCGATCGTGCGCCACGGCATCGTGCAATGCCCCGAGACGCGCGAGCTGTTCGGCGACCTGACGGTGGCCGAGAACCTCGAGATCGCCGGGCTGCATCTGGCCAAGGCCGACCGGCAGGCGCAGTTCGACTGGCTGTTCGACCTGTTCCCGATCCTGCAGTCGCGGCGCGGCCAGAACGCCGGCACCTTGAGCGGCGGCGAGCAGCAGATGCTCGCGATCGCGCGCTGCCTGATGACGCGGCCGCGCCTCTTGCTGCTCGACGAGCCGACGCTCGGGCTCGCGCCGGTGATCCTCGAACTGCTGTCGCGCGCGCTCGAACGGCTGCGCCAGACCACCCAGCTCACCGTGCTGCTCGCCGAGCAGAACGTCACGTTCGCGTTGCCGCATGCCGATCGGGTCTACGTGCTCGAGCATGCGCGCATCGTGTGGCAGGGCGACCCGGCGCGCTTCGCCGACGAAGCCGGCAAGGACTATCTCTGATGACGATGGATGCCGATCCGATCGCCATACGCCTGATGCGCGAGCATGCCGACGGCACGCGCTTCACGCCCTTCGCTGCTGCCTCCGGCATCGCGACGCTGGACGATGCCTATCGCGTGCAGCGCGCCTACGTCCACCTTCAGCGCGAAGCACGCTCGGCCGCATCCGCCGGCTACAAGATCGGCCTGACGTCGCCGGCGATGCAGGCGATGTGCGGCATCTCGACGCCGGTTGCCGGCGTCGTGCTGGCCGATCGCGTGCAGGCATCGGGCGTCGTGCTCGACCGGTCGCACTACGGGCGCCTGTGCATCGAGTTCGAGATCGCGGTGCGGCTCGGGCGTGACCTGCGCGGCGATGTCGGCATCGCCGACGTCGAAGCCGCGCTCGCCGGCGTCGCACCGGCGATCGAGGTCGTCGACGATCGCCACTGCGACTACAAGACGCTCGACGTGCTGTCGCTCGTCGCCGACAACGCCTGGAATGCCGGCATCGTGCTCGGCGCGTGGCGCGCGTCGTGGCCCGATCTCGCGCGGGTGACGGGCGCGGTGCATGTCGACGGCGCGGCCGAGCCGCTCGCGACCGGCCGCGGCGCCGACGTGCTCGGGCATCCGTATGCGCCGGTCGCGTGGCTTGCAGGGCATCTCGCGCAGCGCGGCGAGTGCCTGCGTACCGGCGACATCGTGACGACCGGCAGCATGATCACGACGCGCTTCCCCGAAGCGCCGGGCGACTGGCGCTACGACGTCGAGGGGCTGGGCAGCGTGGCATTGCGCGTCACCTGAGGCGATGCGGCTCACCTTCATCGGCAGCGGCGACGCGTTCGGCAGCGGCGGCCGCTACAACACCTGCTTCCATGTCGAAGGCGACAGCGTCGACTTCCTGATCGACTGCGGCGCCTCGTCGCTCGTCGCGCTGAAGGCGCGCCGGGTGGCGCTGAACCGCATCCAGGCGATCTTCGTCACGCACTTCCACGCCGACCACTTCGGCGGCCTGCCGTTCTTCATGCTCGACGCGCAGTTCTTCTCGAAGCGCACCGAGCCGCTGGCGATCGTCGGTCCGCGCGGGCTCGCGAGCTGGTACGAGCGGACCATGGAACTGTCGTTCCCGGGCTCGTCGTCGACGCAGCCGAAGTTCGCGCTGTCGCTCGTCGAACTCGATGCCGGCGCACCGGCCACGATCGCCGGCGTGCGCGTCACGCCGTACCAGGCGCATCACGGCAACCCCGGCGGTCCGTTCTTCAGCTATCGCCTCGAAGCCAAGGGCCGCACGATCGCCTACACCGGCGACACGGAATGGACCGAGGCGCTGGTGCCGGCCGCCCGGGACGCCGACCTCTTCATCGCCGAGGCCTACTTCCACGACAAGCCGATCAAGCTGCACCTCGACCTCGCGACGCTGGCGCGCCACCTGCCGCGCATCGCGCCCAGGCGCCTCGTGCTGACGCACATGAGCGACGACATGCTCGGGCGCTTGCCGCTGGCGGGCTACGAGGCGGCATACGACGGCATGGTCGTCGAGCTCTGATCGACGCCGCACGAAGGCGATCGCCCTCGCTACAGCTCCTTCTCCGGAATGAACGGCGTCAGCAGACGCAGCTTGAAGCGCAGCCACGCCGACGTTTCCGGCGGCACGCGGTGCAGGGTCTGCCGGCCGTCGTCGTCGGTCTCGACCCATTCGAGGCCGCTGCCATCGGCAGCTTTGCGCACCGTGTAGGCGCTGCCGGCGTCGAGCAGGCCGGTGACGAACTGCCGCACCATGCTCGGACTGTCGATGATGATGCCCATCTCGGTGTTGAGCTGGGCCGATCGCTGATCGAGGTTCATCGAGCCGACGAAAATCTGGTCGTCGTCCCGAATGGCGACCTTGGCATGCAAGGCGCCGGTCTGCTTGGGTCCGAGGATGCCCAACCGGCGCCGCTTGACGCTCAACGAAGGACTGAGCTCGTGCACCCGCACGCCGGCATCGAGCATGGCCGGCAAGTGGTTCGTGTAGCCCACGTAGACCCAGGGCTCGTCGGTGGAAGCCAGCGAATTGGTGTAGACATCGACTTGTACGCCGTGCTCGTGCGCATCGCGCAGCAGCTGGACCGCCGCATCGCTGGGAACGAAGTAAGGCGACACCATGCGTATGTTCCGCCTGGCCGTGATGAGCCAGCGCACCACGCCTTCGGTCACCGTGCCGTGCAGATTGCCTTCGCGCTCGTTCTTGCCCCGGGTCTTGGTGACGGGGTCGAACAGGACTCTGGCGTTCGCGGGCTCCAGCGCGCTCATGCGACCAGCCCTCAACTCGAACGGCACATCGAGCATGAAGAAGAAGAACGGCGCCACGGCTTCCCCGGGATTGGCCGGCGAGCCGCCGTTGGGATCGGCAGCCTTCGGCGGCGTGGCTGCGGCGGACTTCCGCTCGAACAAGTCTTGCGCCTGCGCCGGGTCGAGGTTGCTGCTCGCGATGGCCTGTATGGGATAGACGACGTCGCTGTTCCAGTAGTAGTCGAACGCCTGGGACAAGTCGCGCACCACCGGCCCGGCGGCAATGACGTCCATGTCGACGAAGTTGCTGCCGCTGGCATTGTCCACGTACTCGTCGGCCATGTTGCGTCCGCCGGCGACCGCGGCGGCGTTGTCGGCCACGAACAGCTTGTTGTGCATGCGCCGGTCGATGCGGCCGATGTCGAACAGCGATGCCAGGAAGCGCCCGCTGGAACTGTTGCGCGAGCCCGGGAACGGGTTGAACAGGCGCAGCTCGATGTTCGGACAACTGGCCAGCGCGAGCAGCATGTCGTCTTCGCCCGCCGTGTACAGGTCGTCCATCAGCAGGCGCACGCGCACGCCGCGCGCGGCGGCATCGCGCAGGGCGCGCATCAGGGCCAGGCCGGTGTTGTCGATGGCCAGGTGGTAGTACTGCACGTCCAGCGTCCGGGTGGCCAGGCGTGCCAGTTCGATGCGCGTTGCCAGCGAGTTCGGACCGTACGGCATCAACCTGAAGCCCGAGCGGCCGTCGGCGGGCAGCGCGCCTGCCATCATCCGGGCGAGCGGCGTCTCGGCATAGTCGGCGATCGCGTGGGTATCCGGTCGCTGCGGTTGCGGCGGCAGGCTGCTGCAGCCTTGCAGGAGCGCGAGGATGAGCCCCAGACCGGCCCAGGCACGCCGTCTCGCCGCAAACCATGCCTTCATGCTCGGCAGCATAGCAAGCCGGGCCGCATCCGGCCCGGCCTGCGCGTCAGGCGTGCCTCAACGCCGCGTGATCACGATCTCCAGGTATTCGCCCGGCACGACCAGCGATCCGGGGCCGGCGACGTCGAGCCCGTCGAGCAGCTCGGTCAGATCGCGCTCGAGCCGCGTGGCCTTGTCGGCCGGCAGCGCCGCGAACGCCTTGTGCACCGGGCCGTACCAGGCACGGAACACGGCGATGAAATGCGCCGCCGAGCGGTAGCGGAAGTTGAAGACGCGCGGCGTGATCGCGATCGATGCGGCCCGATCGCCGAACAGCGCTTCCAGGTGCGCGCGCGTGCCCCACAGCGCCGGCGACTGCAGGCCGGCCGGCGGCGGCATCTGCCGGCCGATCGCCTTGAAGAGCTGGCCGACCATGCCGTCGGGCGTCCAGTTCGCGAGGCCGATGCGGCCGCCCGAGCGGCAGACGCGCGCCATCTCGGCCGCGGCCTGCGCATGGTCGGGCGCGAACATCACGCCGAAGGTCGACACGACGGCGTCGAAGCGCTCGTCGTCGAACGGCAGCGCCTCGGCATCGGCGGTCTGGAAGGCCACGTCGAGGCGCTCGGCGCGGGCACGTTCGGCGCCGCGTTCGAGCAGCGTGCCGACGTAGTCGGTCGACGTCACGTGCGCGCCGCGTCGCGCCGCGGCGAGCGTCGCGTTGCCGTTGCCGGCGGCGACATCGAGCACCCGCTCGTCCCATCGCAGGTCGCAGGCTTCGGCGAGCTGTTCGCCGACGATCTGCAAGGTCGTGCCGATCACGGCGTAGTCGCCGCTCGCCCAGACGGTCTGCTGGCGGCTCTTCAGGGCGGCGAGGTCGATGGGTGCGTTCATGTCGAGGTCCTCGGAATATCCGTGTGGAGAAGGGCCGCATGATCGGCGCCGGGGTGCGGGACGTCCTGTCCGTGCGTCGCCGTCTCCTGCCCGATCGTCCGGGCCGAAACTTCTAGGGGGAAGTGGCGGGGTCCAGGCGCACCACAATCGGTGATGGATGCGCTGTCCGAAACCCTGCGTGTCGTGCGTCTCGTCGGCGCGATCTTTCTGCAGGGCCGCTTCACGGCGCCGTGGTGCTACCAGTCGCCGCCGGCCGACAGCGCGGCGCCGCTGCTGGAGCCGGGCGCCGAGCGCTTCGTCGTGTTCCATCTGATCACCGAAGGCGACTGCTGCCTCGAGCTCGACGGCATGACGCCGATGCGGCTGTCCGCCGGCGACGTCATCATCTTTCCGCAGGGCCATGCGCACCGGATGGCGTCCGAGCCGGGGCTGGAGCCCGCCACCGGCGTCAGGCTGGACGCGGTGCTGGCGCGCCGGCCGCGCCTCGTCGCCTATGGCGGCGGCGGCGCCATGACGCGCCTGGTGTGCGGCTATCTGGCGTGCGACGCGCGTCTCGCGCGCATGCTGCTGGCGGGGTTGCCGCCGGTGGTGCGCGTCAACGTGCGCGGCTCGAGCGGCGGCGCGTGGCTCGAATCCTCGGTGCGCTATGCGCTGGCCGAAGCGCGATCTCCGCGGCCGGGCGGCGAGGGCGTGCTGTCGAAGCTGGCCGAAGTGCTGTTCATCGAGGTGTTGCGGCTCTACATGCTGGAGCAGAGCGCGGGTCGCACCGGCTGGCTGGCCGGTGTCGGCGATCGGATCGTCGGCGGCGCGCTGGCGGCGCTGCACCGGCAGCCGGCGCAGGCCTGGACCCTCGAAGACCTCGCGCGCGTCGCAGGCACGTCGCGCTCGGTGCTGGCCGAGCGCTTCCAGCAGCTCGTCGGCACCTCGCCGATGCAGTACCTGACCCAATGGCGCATGCTGCTGGCGGCCAACCTGCTCCGACGCAGCAACGCGACCCTGGCGCGCATCGCCGAGGACATCGGCTACCAGAGCGACACCGCGTTCAGCCGCGCGTTCCGGCGCGAATACGGCGTGCCGCCGGCGGCATGGCGGCGCCATCAGGCGGCCGGCGCCGACGCCCGTTAGCCGGTCAGTCGGCCGGCCAGGGCATCGAGCGCGGCAGCGTTTGCTCGGGCTCGGGCGTGCTCGTTGCCGGCGCCTTGCCGCGCGCGCTGTCGACGGCACGCCACCACGGCGTCGGCGCTTCGGCGTAGGCCGGCTCGATCGCATCGCCGAGGCGCGGCATCACGAGCCGCACGCCCTGCGCGGGCGCCAGCGCCAGCAGCGTCTCGGCCGGCTCGTCCCAAGGATGCAGCGCGAGGCTGAACGTGCCCCAGTGGATCGGCAGGAACGGGCCGCCGCCGAGCAGCGCATGCGCCTCGAGCGCATGGTGCGGCCCGAGGTGGATGTCGCCCCACGACGGATGGAACGCGCCGACCTCCAGCATCACGAGATCGAACGGCCCGAGGCGCTCGCGGATCGTCGCGTATTCGGTCGTCAGGCCGGTGTCGCCGCTGAAGAAGACGCGGTGCTTCGGCGTCGTGATCACCATCGACGACCACAGGGTCGCGTTGCGGTCCTTCAGGCCGCGCCCCGAGAAGTGCTGCGACGGCGCCGCGGTGATCGCCAGCTCGGCGCCCGGCAGGCGATGCGACTCCCACCAGTCGAGCTCGGTGATGCGCTCCGGCGCGATGCCCCACGATTCGAGGTGCGCGCCGACGCCGAGCGACGTGACGATGGGCACCGACAGCTTGGCCAGCGCCTGCACCGTCGGATAGTCGAGGTGGTCGTAGTGGTCGTGCGAGAGCACGACGATGTCGACCGGCGGCAACTGCCTGAACGCCACCGGCACCGGCTGGAAGCGCTTCGGCCCGGCGAGCTTCGACGGCGATGCGCGCGGACCCCAGACCGGATCGGTGAGCACGCGCAGGCCGTCGATCTCGATCAGCACCGTCGAATGCCCGAGCCAGGTCGCACGCAGGCCGCTGCCCGGCTTGCGCGACCAGGCCTCGCGCGGATCGACCGACGGCAACGGGCCGGTCGGCACGCGCCGGCTGCCGCCGCACAGGAACTCGGACAAGGTCGGCCGCGGCGTCGCGTTGTCGCGCAGGCCGGGGGCGATCGGGTGCAGGTTGCGGAAGCCGTTGCCGTCCCAGCGCGGCGAATCCTTCATGCGCTCCAGCCGCAGGCCTTCGGCGCGCTTGCCCAGTGACTTCATCGAACCCTCGTGTCTTGGCCGGGATGCCGCGACGATATCGGGTCGCCGCCCGGCGCGTGCAAGATACGGGCATGGCCATCTTTCCGCAGGGACTGTCGCATGTCGATGCGCGCTGCAATGCCGGCGAGCGGCGCGTGCTGCATCAGCTGAAGCGCTGCCTCGGCGACGACTACCTCGTCTGGCACGACATCGCGATCGGGCCGATGGCACGCCAGCCCGATTTCGTGATCCTGAGCCCGCGCTGGGGCGTCCTGCTGCTCGAGGTCAAGGACTGGAAGCGGTCGACGCTCGGCCCGGCGACGCGCGACGCGATCGAGCTCGCGACGCCGCGCGGCCGCGTCACGCAGCCGCATCCGCTGCGCCAGGTGCGCGACCACGCGCTCGAGCTGGCCGACCTGATGCAGCGCGACCCGGCGCTGGTGCACGGCGACGGCCCGTTTCGCGGCAGGCTGCTGTTCCCGTGGGGCTACGGCATCGTGATGGCCAGCCTGCGCCGCGCCGACGTCGAAGGCGGCGACTTCGACGCGGTGTTCCCGCCGGCCCGCACCTTGCTGCGCGACGACCTCGACGAGGCGCTCGGCGCCGAGGCCTTCCAGCATCGGCTCTGGGGCATGTTCACGGTGAGCTATCCGCACACGCTGACCCTGCCGCAGCGCGACCGGATCCGCTGGCACCTGTTTCCCGAGATCCGCCTGCCGCAGCAAGGCTCGCTGCTCGACGACGATGCACCGAACGTGCCCGACCTGCTGCAGGTGATGGACCTGCAGCAGGAGCAGATCGCGCGCACGCTGGGCGAAGGCCATCGCGTGATCCATGGCGTGGCGGGGTCGGGCAAGACGATGATCCTGGTCTACCGTGCGCAGCAGCTTGCGCTCGCGGTGCGCCCGGAACGGCCGATCCTCGTGCTTTGCTACAACCGCGCGCTGGCCGGCCGGATCGATGCGATGCTGCGTGCCCGCGGCGTCGACGAGCGCGTCGTCGTGCGCACCTTCCACGCCTGGTGCGAGGACCTGGTGCGGGCCTACCAGCTCCACGTACCGGCCGACCGGCGCGCCGCCGACTACTGGCCGGTGCTGGCCGGGACGCTGACGCGCGCCGTCGAGACCGGGTTCGTGCCGGGCGGCCAGTACGCGGCGCTGCTCGTCGACGAGGCGCACGATTTCGAGGAGGCTTGGCTGCAGGTGGCGGCGCGCATGGTCGATCCGGCGACGCGTTCGCTGCTCGTGCTGTACGACGACGTGCAGTCGATCTACCGCCGGCGCCGCTTCAGCCTCGCGAGCGTCGGCATCGATGCGGTCGGCCGCACCAGCATCCTGCGCCTCAACTACCGCAACACCGCCGAGGTGCTGGCGCTCGCGGTCCATTGCGCGCAGAGCCTGCTCGAGTCCGAGCAAGGCGCGGCCGACGAATGGCAGCCGGTGCTGCCGAGCACTGCCGGGCGGCATGGGCCGATGCCGGTGCTGGTCGAAGCGCGCGACGAGCGTGCCGAGGCCGAGGCGGTGGCCGAGCGCATCGCGGCCGCCCACGCCGACGGTCGGCCGCTGGGCGACATCGCGATCCTGACGCGCAGCCGGCAGGCCATGCCGGCGTTCGAACGGGCGCTCGCCCGGCGTGGCCTCGCGACCTTGAGCATGGCGCAGACGCGGCCGCGGCGCGACGACTGGCTGGCGCAGAGCGTCAGGATCATGACCTTGCACAGCGCCAAGGGGCTGGAGTTCCCGCTCGTCTTCGTCGCCGGCCTGCAGGCGATGCCGTGGCACGGCGAGCCGATCGAGGAAGAGATGCGGCTGCTCTACGTCGCGATGACGCGTGCGACGCATGCGCTGGTGTGCTCGGCACACGGCGCGTCGCCGATGGTCGAGCGGGTGCGGGCGTCGCTAGTCGCGGTCGCGGCGCGTCCGGCGGCCTGACGGCGCGCTGCCGTCAAGGCCCGCTGGCGGCGCCGGTCGCGCCGGCGACCTCGTGGCGCTTCATCGCGAGGTAGTCGTCGCGCTCCATCTCGTGGAGCTGGCGCGCGTAGCGCTCGGTCACGTCGAACCACGCCGCGAGACGCCGCTCGTTGCGCTCGCCGGAAGGCTGCGCGAGGCTCGCGAGGTAGACGTCGATCGCGAGGTAGTAGCGCATCGTGTTGCGTTCGAGCACGCCGCGGATGCCGTCGATGTAGTTCGGCTTGCCGTCGTTGCCCTGGCCGGTGACGGTGAAGCCGACCTTGCCGCGGCCCAGGGTCGCGAGGTAGCCGCTCATCGCGATGCGCGCCGCCGTGCCGTAGCGGTAGGCGTACGACATGTGCAGGAAGCTGGTCCTGGCGTCGAGCGGGACCGCTTCCAGCACGATGCGGTAGTCGCTCGTGCCCATCGGACCGTCGGCCGCGTCGAGCCGTACCTGCAGGTAGTCGGCGCTCGATGCGACGGCGCGGTAGCCGAAGTCGAGCCGGGTCGCGTCCGACTCGGGCTGCTCGAACTTGCGGCCGACCAGCAAGGCGAGGCCGTTGGCCGACGCATGGCAGCCCTTGACGTTGAGGTGCAGGATCAGGATCTCGCACCAGTGCGCCGTGCCTTGCAGGTTCTTCTGCACGTCCGCATACGGCGCGCCGATGCGGGCGTAGACGTCGCCCTGCAGCACGTCGTCGCGCTCCTGCGATTGCAGCACCAGCGGCCGGCCGAACGGGCTGGCCGCGAAAGCGGCCTCGAGGCTCTGGTTGCGCGCATGCAGCGCGGCGGCATCCTGCGCCAGCGCCGGCAGCGCGGCGGCGAGCAGCAAGGCCAGGGCCGCGAGGATCTTGCGCATCGGAGCCGCGTTCATCAGAGCCAGTACTGCCACAGCCGGCCGAAGCCCTGCTTCAGCCGGTCGCCGATCGAACGGCTGCGCCAGGCCTCCAGCGTGATCTGGCTCGACTGGGCCAAGTCGTTCTGGAATGCCGCGCGCATCTCGTCGCCGAACTCCGTGCCGAGGATCACCGCGTTGATCTCCTGGTTGTGCAGGAAGCTGCGCCAATCGAGGTTGGTCGAGCCGACGGTGGACCAGACGCCGTCGATCAGCACCGTCTTCGAATGCAGTATCGCGCCCTTGCGCTCGTAGATCTGCACGCCGCCTTCGAGCAGGTCGCCGTAATAGGAGCGGCCGGCGTTCAGCACGAGCGACGAATCGGATTGGCTCGGCAGGATCAAGGTCACCTTCACGCCGCGCCTGGCTGCGCCGATCAGCGACTTCGTGAATTGCGGGTCCGGAACGAAGTAGGCGTTGGTGATCAGGATCTCGGTCTCGGCGTTGTCGATCGCCGAAATCAAGGTCGCATAGATCGGGCTGAACGAATCGGCCGGCACGCTGCCCATCGCATGCACGACCTCGTTGCCGGACTTCTGCAGCTGCGGGAAGTAGTTGCGGTCGGTCAGCGGCTCGCCGTGCTGGTCGTTCCAGGTCTGCATGAAGAGCTTCTGCAGCTCGGCGACGACCGGGCCCGCGATGCGCACGTCGGTGTCCTTCCAGGGCAGCAGGTCGGCCGGCTTGGGGTTCTTCTTCTTGGTCTCGCCGCCGCTCGACATCGACAGCCGCGAGCCGAACGAGCCGCCCGAGTAGACCGCGCTGATGTTGATGCCGCCGAGGAACGCCACCTTGCCGTCGATGACGAGCAGCTTGCGGTGATCGCGCTGGTTCACGTCCCAGCCGGCCTTCGCTTCGAGCGGGTTCACCGGGTTGAAGACGACGATCCTGATGCCCGCCTCTTTCAGCCGGTCGAAGAACGCGTTCGGCGTGCCTATCGTGCCGACGGCGTCGCGGATCAGGTTCACCTGCACGCCTGCGCGCTGCTTCGCGATCAGCGCATCGGCGAAGCGCTTGCCGGTGTCGTCGTCCTCGAGGATGTAGGTCTCCATGTTGATGTGGTCGCGCGCGGCGGCGATCGCGGCGAACATCTCGTCGTAGGTCTTCTGGCCGTCGGCGATCAGCTGCACGTCGTTGCCGGCCACGAGCGGCGTCTCGGAGAACGCCTGTTCGAGCGCGAGGTGGCGTTCGAGCGCGCCGCTGTTCGGGCTGTCGGCGGCGAGCTTGGCGAGGATCTCCTTGCTGCGCTCGGGCGACAGCGGGCCGTGCGCGCCGACGACGGTCGGCGGCGGCGCGTTGCTCATGTCGGGCACGACTCTCGGCAGGCTGCCGCAGCCGACGAGCGACAGCGCCGAGGCGGCGGCGATCAGCCAGCCGGCAACGATGCGCCGGCTTCGTTCCGAGGTACTGCCGCGCTCGCCCATCTCGCCTTCCCCGCCAACCGTGGAGCCGCCACACTAGGGGCGAGCCCCGATGGGCCGTGTAGGTGGATGGCGCGTTCGCGTGTCGCTCGGCATCGCGTTCCGTTGCCGCGCAGCCCCTAAGATTGCCGCTGCACAGGGCAAACGGAGCGACGGCGATGCGACAGGTCGGTACAGGCGAGTTCGAAGGCGCGGCGGCCTTCGTCGACGGCGACTTCGTGCCGCCGTCGGAGGCCAAGGTCTCGCTGTTCGACTGGGGCTTCACGCGGTCGGATGCGACCTACGACGTCGCGAGCGTCTGGAAGGGCGCGTTCTTCCGCCTCGACGATCACCTCGACCGCTTCTTCGCGAGCCTGTCGAAGCTGCGCTTCTCGATTCCGTACGACCGCGCGCAGGTGCGCGAGATCCTGCACGGCTGCGTGCGCGCGGCCGCGCTGCAGGATGCCTATGTCGCGATGGTCTGCACGCGCGGGGTGCCGCCGCGCGGTGCGCGCGACCCGCGCCTCGCGACCAACCGCTTCTATGCCTATGCGCTGCCGTTCGTGTGGATCGCGCCGCGCGACAAGCAGCTTGCCGGCATCGACCTGCACGTCAGCCGGCGCCAGCGCATCGCGCCGGCGTCGGTCGACCCGACGGTGAAGAACTACCACTGGCTCGACCTCGTGATGTCGCTGCACGATGCCTACGACCGCGGTGCTGACACGAGCTGCGTCGTCGACGGGCAGGGCCGCGTCACCGAAGGACCGGGCTTCAACGTGTTCGTCGTGAAGGACGGCGTCGTGCGCACCGCGGCCGACGGCGTGCTGCACGGCATCTCGCGCAAGACCGTCATCGAGCTGGCGGCGCGCCTCGGCATTCCGCTGCGCGAGGAGGCGGTGCCGGCCGCCGACCTGGCGCGCGCCGACGAGGTCTTCCTCAGCTCGACCGGCGGTGGCGTGCTGCCGATCGCGAAGATCGACGGCGTGCCGTTGCGCGGGCCGTTCCCCGGGCCGATCACGACGCGCCTGTACGATGCCTACTGGGCGCTGCACGACGACCCGGCCTATGCCGATGTGGTGAACTACGGCTGACGATCCGACAGGACGCGAGGAACGCGATGATCGAGTCCCAGCCCCTCATCGCCGTGCGCGACGTCCGGGCGAGCAGCCGCTGGTACGTCGCATTGCTGGATGCCGACGGCTTGCCGGAACATCCGCACCGCGACGTCTACGAGCGCATCTCGAAGTCCGGCCGGCTGGTCTTGCAGTTGCACGCCTGGGACGAGGAGGATCATCCGAACCTCGTCGACCGCGACGCGGCTCCGGTCGCCCACGGCGTCGTGCTCTGGTTCGAGGTGGACGACTTCGATGCGGCCGTCGAGCGGGCCCGAAGGCTCGAAGCCGAGATCATCCAAGGACCGATGGTCAATCCGGCGCCGCAGCATCGCGAGATCTGGCTGCGCGACCCGGACGGCTATGTCGTGGTCGTGGCGAGCCCGGACGGCGAGGCGAGCTGAACCGTCGGCGGACGGCGCCGACCTTCCCCGCCGAAGCGCAACGTGCGCTGCGCTGGTCGCGACGACTCCGTGCCCGGAGAAGTAGCCCAACGCGATCACGACCGCCCGATGTAGCGACAGCTTTCCCTTCCGTGACAGGATGCGCTTCGAAAGCGGGAAAGCGAGGCCTATCTGCGACAATTCCTGGCCCGTAGGGGGAGGGGTGGGCGGCTTGCCCGTTTCAAGTCGCGCAATGAAAGAGAACGATGAAGAAGACGATAGGCGTGATCGCTGGACTCTTGATGTCGGCAACGGCGCACGCGGGTGGCTTCTATGCCTACGCGATCCCGAAGTACGTGCAGCCCGGCACGGACGGGAAGGTCATCATCACGATGTACAGCGCGGGAGGGACTACGGGCACGCCTGCCTGCAACACGCGGGGTGCGATGGCGATCGACACGAACACCGTGGGGGGCAAGGCGATGTATTCGCAGATACTGCTGGTTCAGGCGAATTCGAACGCAAACAGCATTCCGCAGAACAGCCAAGGCCCGCTCCTCCAAAACATTTATGGGACGGGTACTTGCAATATCGTTTCCGGCGCCGAAGACATGCAGAGCTTCCAGGTGCAGATGACCGGCCAGTTCTGACCGCCGCGCATCATGAAGGAAATCTTTGCGGCCGCGGCGATGCTGGTGCTCTGCGCGGAGTCGTATTCTGCGGAGTTGTTCGTCTATCAGGCTCCAGACAGAGAGCAACTCATGTCGCCTGCGGACCGGTCCGCGCTCGGGAAATTGCGTTCGGACAAGCACATCGCTTCAGCGTATCCGATTGTGCTGGATTTCGCGGCCTTCGCCGACTCGGAACTTACCTTACGCCTGCCGGACGGGCAGTCGGTCACTTGTAGCCTTACGAAGGCGGTGACGTATGGGATGAAGAGTTGGGCAGGTGAGATCCCCGGTGGCGGCAGTTGCATCTTCTCGTACGAGGACAGTAGCACCATCGCGGGGCACTTCAACGTTGGCAAGCGCTACTTCGACATCATCGTGCCTACGCTGGGAACATTCATCCTCACGGAACTGATTCCGCGCAGGTACAACGAAGACGGCGATACGACGCCGCCTGCGAAACCTTCCAGCAGCGCGCGGGCAAGCGATTCTCGGCCTGCCGCGACGGCGTCCTCGGCATCGCAACCCATCATTCGGGTATTTACTGTTTGGGCGGACAGCGTTATCCCGACTTCGCAGGTTTCGGGTCAAACGAACGCTCTTCTATTTAATTTGAACGCGGCGCTCACCCGAAGCGGTGTCAATGCCATTGCTGTCAATGCTGGATGGATGATCGTCCCCACGTCCCCGAACTACGGGGGCAGCGTCGGGAGCGCTCTCGTAAATATGGTCGGCGACAACAGCATCATCAACGGTCGCAACGAACATCTCGCGGACGTCACGATGCTTGTATATGCGTCGCCTACCATCGATGCCGGTCTGAGCGATGCCGCGCCGGCCGCTTATAACACGGCCTTCGCTGTCGTGGACTACAACGCTGCTTTCAACAACTTCAGCTACGAGCATGAGTTCGGTCACCTCCTGGGAGGCCAGCATCAGATTAGCGGCGGGATCAGCAACTACCCGAGTCTTAGCCCGAAGTCCTATCAGCATGGATACGGCTTCTCCTACACCGCGGGCGGCACGCTGATGAATCGGTGCGTCCACGACATCATGGCGGTACCAATGCAGGCCTGCGACCGCGGTTATGACCTCGACCTGCGGCAAGGTGCGTATGCAAGCCCTTCCTACATATGGCCCAGTGACGGAGTGCAGCCTCCCTGGCCGCTGGGCGATGCGACCTATAGCGACGTCGCCAGGACGATGAGCGAGCAGGCTCCGAGCACCGCCATGTTCCACGCTGCTCGCATCGCGCCCCTGCCCCCGGTCGTCCCGCCCCAATCTCTGATGCGGAAAATCCTGGGGTCCATCCTTCAGTTCTGGCAGTGACGCGGTCGGCCGGTCGATCTATCCTCCTACCTATGACATAGGGGATGGGGCAGCGGTAGGCTTTCACACTCTCGACACATCGGCGCCGCACAGTGCGCGTCGATGCGCGAGCGGACCATCGACCTCGTCTACCTGAATGCGGGCGGCGGCCATCGCGCTTCCGCCCGTGCCGTCGAAGCCGTCGTCGCGCGCCAGGGTCGGCCGTGGCGCGTGCGCCTGCTCGATCTGTGCGCGATGCTCGATCCGCAGCAGCGCTTCCGGCGCATCACCGGCTTCGACCCCGAAGACTTGTACAACCGCCGCCTCGCGCGCGGCTGGACGTTCGGCATGGCGCAGGAGCTGCGCATGCTGCAGGCGCTGATCCGGGTCGGCCATGCGCCGCTGGTGCGGCGGCTGCAACGGCACTGGGACGCGACCCCGCCCGACCTCGTGCTGTCGCTGGTACCGAACTTCAACCGCGCGCTTTGTACGGCGCTGATGGCAGGGCAGCCGCGGGCGCCGTTCGCGGTCCTGATGACCGACATGGCGGATCATCCGCCGACCTTCTGGATCGATCCCGAGCTGCCGGCGCATTGGATCTGCGGTACGCCGACGGCGGTCGAGCAAGCCCTCGCGATGGGATGCGCGCTCGACCGCGTGCATGCGACGTCGGGCATGGTGATCCATCCGGACTTCTATGGGCCGACGCCTGCCGACCGCGCGGCGCGCTTGCAGGCGCTCGGGCTCGATCCGGCGCGACCGACCGGCATGGTGCTGTTCGGCGGGCAGGGCGCCGCGACGATGCTGCGCATTGCGCGCGCGCTGCCCGACGTACAGCTGATCCTCGCGTGCGGCCACAACCGCGCGCTCGCCGAGCGGCTGCGCGCGCTGCCGGCACGGGCGCCGCGTCACGTGCTCGGCTACACCAACCAGCTCGCGGCGACGATGCGGCTGGCGGACTTCCTGATCGGCAAGCCCGGGCCGGGCAGCCTCAGCGAAGCGGTGCAGAGCGGCCTGCCGGTCATCGTGACGCGCAACGCCTGGACCTTGCCGCAGGAACGCTACAACACCCGTTGGGTCGAGGAGCGCGGTGCCGGCCTCGTGATCGACGGCTTCGAGCGCATCCGGCCGGCGGTCGGGTCGCTGATCGCCGAGCTGCCGGCCTGGCAGGCGCGCGTGCGCCGGATCGCGAACCGGGCGCTGTTCGAAGTGCCGGAAGTCCTCGACGGCCTGCTCGTGGCCGATGCATCGAATCGTCATCTGTCTGCCGCGGCGCGGTCACTTGCGACCGCGACGATGACGGCCCATGCAGCGTGAAGCCTTGCTCCTGCGCGCCTGGTCCGACGCCGGATCGGCGATCGATGCGGCCGCCGCGGCCGAACCGGGGACGCGGCGCTTCCGCGCGATCTGGATCTCCGACGTGCACCTCGGCACGCCGGGCTGCCAGGCCGCGGCGCTGCTCGACTTCCTGAAGCGGGTCGAATCGGACTGGCTGTTCCTCGTCGGCGACATCGTCGACGGCTGGCAGCTGCGCCGGCAGTGGTACTGGCCGCAGGCGCACAACGACGTCGTGCAAAAGCTGTTGCGCAAGGCGCGCAAGGGCACGCGGGTGATCTTCATCCCCGGCAACCACGACGAGTTCGCGCGCAAGTACCTGCACCACGACTTCGGCGGCATCGAGGTCGCCGAGGACTGGATGCACGAGACCGCCGACGGGCGCGTGTTCTGGATCATGCACGGCGACCTGTTCGACGGCGTCGTGCAGTGCGCGAAGTGGCTCGCCTACCTCGGCGACCAGGCGTACGAGTTCACGCTGAAGCTCAATCGCCATCTCAACGTCTGGCGTGCGCGTCTCGGGCTGCCGTATTGGTCGCTGTCGAAGTACCTGAAGCTGAAGGTCAAGCGCGCCGTCAGCTACGTCGGCGACTTCGAGGCCGCAGTCGCGCGCGAGGCGCGCAAGCGCGGCGCGCACGGCGTCGTCTGCGGCCACATCCACCATGCCGAGCTGCGCGAGATCGACGGCATCGTCTATGCGAACGACGGCGATTGGGTCGAGAGCATGACCGCGCTCGCCGAGCATGCCGACGGGCGCCTCGAGATCATCGACTGGGCGCAGCAGATGCGCGAGGCGCGCATCGCGGCGCCGACGGACGCGCTCGAAGAGCTGCTCCGCGGTTCTGTTTCTTGAGGAGCGGGTTCCTCGATCGATCGGCCTTCGGTCCTACACGATCGCCGGGACGCGGCCGGGCAGAATGGCGGCCTTTTTCGACGGGCGCCGCTGCGATGTCGCTGGCCCAATTCGTTGTCGACTATGGCTATGCCGCGGTGCTCGCCGGCACCTTGCTGGAAGGCGAGACGATCCTGCTGCTGGCCGGCTTCGCCGCCCACCAGGGCTACCTGTCGCTGCCCGCGGTGATCGGCGTCGCGTTCGTCGGCGGCACGATCGGCGACCAGATCTTCTTCTGGCTCGGACGCCGGTTCGGGCCGGCGTTGATCGAACGCTTCCCGTCGGTGGCAGCGCACGCGCCGCGCGTGCGGGCGCTGCTGCGGCGCTACGACGCGCCGCTCGTGGTCGCGATCCGCTTCATGTATGGCCTGCGCATCAGCGGTCCGATCGTGATCGGCGCGTGCCGGGTATCGGCGTGGCGCTTCGCGGTCTTCAACGCGATCGGCGCGGCGATCTGGGCGCCGCTCATCGCCGGCCTCGGCTATGTCTTCGGCCGCGCGCTCGCGCTCGTGCTCGACGACATGCGCGACGTGGAGATCGCGGCGCTGATCATCGTCGTTGGCGTGCTCGCGGTGGTGGGCTGGCGACGCCGCCGACGGCGATGAGCGTGCAGGCGGTTTGCGCCGGCGCTTGTCCACGCGACTACACTGTTTGTCGTTTTGTCGGCTACGGCGAGCCTCCGTTCTGTTCGTCCCCTACCAGCCGCGACGCCGCGCGGCGCTCTATGCACAGGAGTCACCCCCATGACCTCACGCCGCCAGTTCATCCGCATCGTCTCTTGCACCGGTGCCACGCTCTGGATCGCCGATCGGGCCGTCGCCGCCGACATGGTCGACCAGAAGGATGCGAACGCCGTCTCGCTCGGCTACGTGGCGGATGCGACCCAGGCCAACAAGGCCAAGTACCCGACCTATGCCGCCGGCCAGATGTGCAGCACCTGCGCGCTCTACCAGGGCAAGGCCGGCACTGCGTCGGGGCCGTGTCCGCTGTTCGCCGGCAAGGAAGTGGCTGCCAAGGGCTGGTGCAGCGCCTACGCGAAGAAGGCCTGAGCGATCATCAGATGACGGGACGGCCGACGTAGGCGATGGTCCGGTAGCGCACGACGACCGCGCCGTCTTCGGCGTGGGCGTCGAACAAGGCGTCCACGTCGTGCTCGGCGGTCGTTCCGGCGGCGCTCGCGCGCGGCGGCATGTAGGAGCGAGAGAAGAGCAGCGCTGCGAAGCCGGCGCGCCCCAGCCGTTGCTCGTGCGGCACGTCGATCTGCTCGATGCGGCCTCGCCCGTAGAAGTCCTGGACCCCCAGGCGCTCCTCGTGCGCGGTCAGCGCTGCACGCTCGCTGCCGCCGTGGCGCCGGAACAGTACGGCGATGGCCCGCTGCAACGGGTCGTCGGGCAGGCGGTCGTTCCAGATCAGCGCGACCTGCCCGTTCGTGGCGAGGACGCGCAGGAACTCGGCGCGGGTTCGGTCGACGACGAACCAATGGAAGGCCTGCGCCGCGGTCACCAGATCGACCGAGGCCGGCGGCAAGTTCGTCGTCTCGGCGCTGCCGGCGACGCTGCGATAGCCGGGACGGTCGTGCAGCAGCGCGTCGGCGGCGGCGCGCATCGCGTCGTTCGGCTCGACGGCAACGACCTCGTGACCGCGCGCCAGCAGACCCGCGGTGAGCAGGCCGGTGCCGGCGCCGATGTCGGCGATGCGCGCGTTCGGCGACAGCGCGCCGAGCTCGGTCAGGCGATCGAACAGCGCTTGCGGGTAGTCCGGCCGCGACGCGACATAGTCGGCGACCTTCGGCGCGAACACCGCTTGCGAACCGCCGCGGCTCGCATAGGCCGCATGCAGCGCGGCTTCGGTCGATGACGACGCCATGGCCGCTGACTCGCGGCGGTCAGGCCTTCTTCGCGCGCTGGCCGAGGTCCGGCAGCAGCGCCGCAACGATGCCGAGCAGCGGCAGGAACGCGCAGGTGCGGTAGACGAAGTCGATGCTGGTGCGGTCGGCCAGCAGGCCGAGCACCGCGGCCCCGAGCCCGCCCATGCCGAACGCGAAGCCGAAGAACAGGCCCGACACCATGCCGACCTTGCCCGGGATCAGCTCCTGTGCGTAGACCAGGATCGCCGAGAACGCCGACGACAGCACGAGGCCGATCACGATCGTGAGCGTGGTGGTCCAGAACAGGTCGGCATACGGCAGGATCAGCGCGAACGGCGCGACGCCGAGGATGGATACCCAGATCACCGGCTTGCGGCCGATGCGATCGCCGAGCGGGCCGCCGACCAGGGTGCCGAGCGCCGACGCGAACAGGAACAGGAACAGGTGCAACTGCGCGCTCTGCACCGACAGCCCGAACTTCTGGATCGTGTAGAAGGTGTAGAAGCTGCTGAGGCCGGCGATGTAGAAGTACTTCGAGAAGATCAGCACCAGCAGCACGCCGACCGTCGCGATCACGCGCCGGCGCGACAGCGTGGATACCGTCGCCTTGCGCATCGCGCGCGCCGCGCCTTGCTGGCGCGCATACCACTGGCTCACCTGCAACAGGAGGCCGATGCCGACCGCCGCGACGAGCGCGAAGCAGGCGACGCTCTTCTGGCCGAACGGCGCGATCACCGCGGCGGCGACCAGCGGCCCGAGCGCGCTGCCGGTATTGCCGCCGACCTGGAACAGCGATTGCGCCAGGCCATGCTGGCCGCCCGACGCCATGCGCGCGACGCGCGACGATTCGGGGTGGAAGATCGCCGAACCGGTGCCGATCAGCGCGGCGGCGACCAGCACCGTCGCAAAGTTCGGCGCGAAGCCGAGCACCAGCAGGCCGCACAGCGTGAAGCTCATGCCGGCCGGCAGCGAATACGGCGTCGAACGCTTGTCGGTGTAGAGGCCGACGAGCGGCTGGAACAGCGACGCGGTGAGCTGGTAGGTGAGCGTGATCAGGCCGACCTGCGCGAAGCTCAGCGCGAACTCGCCTTTGAGGATCGGGTAGATCGCGAGGATCAGCGACTGCATCATGTCGTTGATCAGGTGCGACGCGCTGATCGCGCCGAGTACGCGGAACGCGACGCGCTTGGGCGCCGCGGCGGCGGCCGGCGCTGGAGCCGAAGGGACGGGAACGGTCGGAGCGAGTTGTGGTTGCATGGCGTATCGGTGCCGTGTAGATCGGCAGACGCGCATCCTAGGCGTAGCATCGATGTCTGTCTCACGCGAATCGGAATCCGGGTTTCGAGAAAAGGACATGGCATCCCTATCGCTGACCCCCGAGACGCTCGCATTCGTCGATGCCAGCGAGATGCCGGTCACCGGCAAGGCGACCGACTATCCGGCCGAGCATGTGATCGGCAGCCACAGCCACCGGAAGGGGCAGCTGATCTACGCGGTGCACGGCGTGATGGTGGTCGGCTCGGCGAGCGGGCAGTGGATCGTGCCGCCGACGCGCGCGATCTGGATGCCGGCCGGCGTCGTGCACTGGATCCGCTGCGTCGGCATCGTCCACATGCGCAGCATCTACGTCCATCCGGACGCAGCGGCAGGCCTGCCGAAGCGCAGCCAGGCGGTCGGCGTGTCGGCCCTCTTGCGCGAGCTGATCCAGGCGGCGACCGAGATCGCCGTGCCGTACGACGAACGCTCGCGCGACGGCCGATTGATGCGCCTGCTGCTCGACGAGCTCGACACCTTGCCGGTGCTGCCGCTGCACCTGCCGCAGCCGTCGGACGAGCGGCTGGCGCGCATCTGCGAGACGCTGCTCGCGCGCCCCGACGATGGCTCGACGCTGGCCGACTGGTCCGAGCGGCTCGCGCTCGATGCGAAGACGATCCAGCGCCTGTTCGCACGCGACACCGGCATGACGTTCGGCCAGTGGCGCCAGCAGGCGCGGCTGCTCGTCGGGCTGGAACAGCTCGCTGCCGGCAGCAAGGTCGTCGACGTCGCGCTCGCGCTCGGCTACGACAGCCCGAGTGCGTTCGCGACGATGTTCAAGCGTCAGTTCGGCCAGACGCCGAGCGAGTTCTTTCGTTAGGGCACGATGCCGCTGGCCGCGACGGCCACCGGCACCGCCGAGGCGGCCGATGGCTCCGGCGGGGCGGCCTCCGGCGCGTCGTTGTAGGCCCAGTCGCCATCGCGCTGCACGACGCCGTCGGGCGGCTTCAGCGGCACGACCGGCACGCCCTTCAGCGCCTGCTGCATGTAGTCGATCCAGATCGGCAGCGCGACGCCGCCGCCCGACTCGTGCGTGCCCAGGCTCTCGGGCTGGTCGTAGCCCATCCAGGCGACGCCGACGACGCCGGGCTGGAACCCGGCGAACCAGGCGTCGACGGCGTCGTTGGTGGTGCCGGTCTTGCCGTACAAGTCGGGGCGCTTCAGCGTCTGCTGGGCCCGCGCCGCGGTACCCGAGCGCGTGACCTGCTGCAGCAGGCTCTCCATCACGAACGCATTGCGCGCCGGGATCACGCGGTTCGCGTCATCGAGCGGCGCCGGCGGCGGCGCCTCGTAGAGCACCTGGCCCTGCGCGTCGACGATGCGCTCGATGACGACAGGCGCCACCCGGTATCCGCCGTTGGCGAACACCGCATAGGCGCCGGCGAGTTGCAGCGGCGTCGTGCTGCCGGTGCCGAGCGCGAGCGTCAGGTTGTCGGGCTGCTTGTCGATGTCGAAGCCGAAGCGTCCGGCCCATTGCCGTGCGGCCTCCACGCCGACGTTCTGCACGATGCGGATGCTCACGAGGTTCTTCGACTTGGCGAGCGCATCGCGCATCGTCATCGGGCCTTCGAAGGTGCCGTCGTCGTCCTTCGGATTCCAGCCGTTCGGCGCGCCGCTCGCGGCATCGTCGACGAGCGGCGCGTCGTTGATGATGGTCGACGGCATCACGCCGTGCTCGAGCGCGGCCGAATAGAGGAACGGCTTGAAGCTCGAGCCGGGCTGGCGCCAGGCCTGCAGCACGTGGTTGAACCGGTTGTCGGCATAGCTGAAGCCGCCGACCAGCGCGCGCACGCGGCCGCTCTCCGGATCGAGCGACACGAAGCCGGCATCGGCATCCGGCCACTGGCCGATCGCCCAGCTCGCGTGCGCCAGGTCCGCATCGTCGCGGCCGCGGTCGGTGCGCACGAGGCGGATGATCGATCCGCGCACGATTGCGAGATCGGGCGATGCGCGCGCCGCGAGGGCCGGCTGCACCCAGCGCAAGGCGTCGCCGGTCAGCCGCACGACGTCGCCGCTGGCGAGCCGTGCGACGAGCTCGCGCGGGCTCGCCTCGGTGACGATCGCGATGCGCAGGTCCTCGTCGTCGCGATGGTCGCGCAGCGCTTCCGCTGCGGCACTCGCATCGTCGACGGTGTCGGTGGGCAGCTTCTCGTGATCTTCCGGGCCGCGGTACGGATGGCGGCGCTCGTAGTCGAGCACGCCGCGCCGCAGCGCGTGGTAGGCCGCTTCCTGATCGCTCGCGACGAGCGAGGTGTAGACCTTGAGGCCCTGCACGTAGCCCGCTTCGCCGTAGCGCGCATAGATGGCCTGGCGCGCCATCTCGGCGACGTATTCGGCGTGGATCGCCGGCCACGACGTGGCGCGCACCTGCAGCTTCTCGGCCAGCGCCGCGGCGAGCTGCGCATCGTCGATCACGTTGGTCGCGCGCATGCGCTGCAGCACGATCGCCTGGCGCTGGCGCGCCCGCTCGGGGTTGGTGATCGGGTTCGCGTAGCCCGGGTTCTGCGGCAGCCCGGCGAGCATCGCCGTCTCGGCGATCGACAGCTCGTCGAGCCGCTTGCCGAAGTAGGCGTCGGCGGCCGCCGCGAAGCCGTAGGCGCGGTGACCGAGGAAGATCTGGTTCATGTAGAGCTCGAGGATCTCGTCCTTGCTCAGACGGTTCTCGATCTCGAGCGCGAGCAGCGCCTCCTTGAGCTTGCGTTCGGCGGTACGGCGCGGCGACAGGAAGAAGGTGCGGGCGACCTGCTGCGTGATCGTCGAGGCGCCCTGCGGCATGCCGCCGGACAGATCGGCGACGGCCGCGCGCAGGATGCCGCGCAAGTCGATGCCGGCGTGGTCGCGAAAGCGCGCGTCCTCGACCGCGATCACCGCCTGCTGCATCAGGAGCGGGATCTGCCCGATCGGCAGGTAGTGGCGCCGCTCGGGGCCGAAGGTGGCGACTTCGACGCCGTCGCGGGTGTACACCTCGAGCGGCTGGCGCGGCTCGTAGTGCTCGACCTTGTCGAGCGTAGGCAATTGCGGATAGAGCCAGGCGATCGTCCCCGCAGCCGGCAGCAGGACCGCGGCCGTGCCGACCGCCAGACCGGCGATGAAGCGCCGGCCCGAAAACGTCAGCAGGGGCGGGCGACCGGACGGGTCGGGCGATCGTGAGAGCCATCGCATGGGCGGGCGATTATCCCGGCTGCCGGATAACCCTGGGCTGCCGAGAGACGGCAAATTTCGCCGCATCGATCGAAAGGCGGCGACGCAATAGCAAAACAATGATGAATAGTGACCCAACCCCGCAATCGCGGGTCGCGTCGCGGCCTTCCGCGCACGAGCGACTAAGCTCTTGAGGTTGCTTGCGCGGGCGGTGGCAGGAATGCCGGCGCAGCCGATCGGCCGATGGAGATTCGTCCTTGTTGAGTCATTCGAGTTCGGGAGTGGCGCGAACCGCCGCGCTTGCAGGCCCGCTCGCGCGCACGCGCGCACTGGTCGTGGAAGCGGACTCCGTGGAGCGCGACGCCATGGTCGCCTTGCTCGCGAGCCTGTCGATGGAGGTCGTCGAGGCAAGCGACGCGTGGGACGCGATGCGGCTGGTGGCCCGCGCCGCCGAGTCCGCCAGGCTGTTCGACCTCGTGATCGCCGACGCCGCCTTGCCCGGCATGGGCGGCGCCGATCTGGCGCGCCGGCTCGCCCAGACGGCGCATGCGCAGCGGCCGGTGCTGCTGATCGGCAACGGCATGACCCCGCCGGCGCCGGGGTTGCGCATGCTCGGTCGGCCGCTGTCTGCGGCCGCGCTCGAGGCGGCCTGCCTCGCAGCACTCGGCGGCACGGCGGTGCCGCCTGCCGATGATCCGCTCGCGATGCTGCCGGGCGTCGATGCGGCGACCGGCCGCGCGACGACGCGCGGCAACGATCAGCTGTACCGGCGCCTGCTGGTGCTGTTTCTGAAGACGCAGCGCGACTTCGCGTCGCGCTTCGCGGAAGCGCAAGCCGGCACCGACCGGGCCGCGGCGACGCGCTATGCGCACGACCTGAAGGCTACCGCCGGCAGCCTCGGCATGGTGCCGCTGCAGCAGGTCGCCGCCGAACTCGAAGAGGCCTGCACGGCCGGCGTTCCGCCGGTCGCGCTGGTCGAGCGGGTGCAAGCCGCCCTGAAGCCGGTGATCGCCGGGCTGGAGCGACTCGCCCCCTGACGGCGCTCAGCTCTGCGGCGCGGGCACCGGCGTGGCCATCACGGCGGGCGCACGCTGGACGCGCGTCCGGCCACCGCTGGTCACCAGGATCACCGGCTCGCCCACCGCGAGACTCTCGGCGCCCACCCCTTGCACGATCGCGCGGCGTTCGCCGTTGCGCAGCTGCACCAGGATTTCGACCCCCTGCTCGCGCGTCGTGCCGCGCTCGACGGCGTTGCCGACGACGCCGCCGACGACCGCACCGATCACCCCGCCGACGATCGAATCGCGGTAGCCGCCGATCGACGAGCCGGCGACACCGCCGACCACGCTGCCGGCCACCGCGCCCACGCCGCTCTGCCGACCCTCGACCGTGACCGGGCGGACCGACAGCACGGTGGCGTCCTGCACCACCGACATGCGCTCCGCCTGGTAGCGCGGCACGACGTCGGGGTCGACCGTCGTGCAGGCGGCCAGTGCGCCCAGCGCCGTGATCGCCAAGAGTCTCTTCATGATCGCTCCAATTCAGGCGTGCAACCGACTGTGTCGCGGCACGCTCGCGAGCAGAAACTCCATCTGGTCGGCAAGAATGCGCCTGCCGCGCAGGATCATGTCCTCGTGCAGGTTGGGCACATACGGCAGGTACATCAGCGAGATGCCTGCTTCCTCGGGCAGTCGGTTGCCCTTGTGGCCGTTGCAAGGCCGGCAAGCGGTGATGCAGTTCATCCAGGTGTCGTGACCGCCGCGCGAGGTCGGCACGATGTGCTCGCGCGTCAGGTCGTCGAGCGGGAAGCGGTGCCCGCAATAGGCGCAGACCTGGCGGTCGCGCGCGAACAGCTTCGGGTTCGACAGCGCCGGCGTCTGGCGCCAGGCGCGGCTCGGCACGCTGCCGCGCACCGCGACGATCGGATGCACCTCGATGCGCGACTGGAGTCCGGTGCGCCGTTGCAGGCCGCCGCGCAGGACGTAGAACGTCTCGCCCAGCGTCCATGCGATGCCGTCGGTGGCGTAGAGGACTGCTGCTTCCTTGGCCGAGATCCACGCTTGGGGCCGGCCGGAGACGTCGAGTTGCAGGACTTCCATCAGGTGTCGAGCGTACTGCATCCATGTGTCGGCGCTCAAGAGCGGAACCTCGCCGCCGCGGCATGCGCTCTCTGCAACGTCCGTGTAGACAGCTGCGTCTACAAAAAACACCCCGTAGTACCCTCCGCGGCGCGCGGTCGCGGCCGAACTTCTGCAAAATAGCACGATCGTTCGTTTCGTGCCGCCGACCCTGCTCTCATCGTGACCGACACCACCTCCCTGCCCGCCGTTCCGCCGATGGCCGGCATCCGTGACGGCGCTGCGCCGTCGCGGCCGCTGCTCAAGGGCCGGCAGACGCGTGCCGCGATCCTCGACGCGGCGCTCGCGCTGGCGTCGCAGATGGGCCTCGAAGGCCTGTCGATCGGCGCGCTCGCCGAGGTCACGCGGATGAGCAAGTCGGGCGTGTTCGCCCACTTCGGCTCGCGCGAGGAACTGCAGATCTCGGTGGTGCGCGAGTACCACGCGCGCTTCGAGGAGGAGGTCTTCAACCCGGCGATGCGCTTGCGGCGCGGCCTGCCGCGCCTGCGCGCGCTGTTCGACCGCTGGGTGCGGCGCGTCGCGGTGGAGATCGACTCGGGCTGCATCTACATCAGCGGCGCCGTCGAGTTCGACGACCGTCCGGGGCCGGTGCGCGATGCGCTCGTGACCATGGTGCAGACCTGGCAGACGGCGCTCGAGCGTGCGATCCGCATCGCGGTCGACGAAGGGCACCTGCGGTCCGATGCCGATCCGCAGCAGGTGCTGTTCGAGGTTCACGGCCTGATCCTCGCGCTGCACCACGACGCGCGCTTCCTGCGCCATCCGGGCGCGGTCGAGCGGGCCCGCAAGGCCTTCGAGCGCGTGCTCGACGGCTACGCCGCGCCCGACCACGCGGACGCGGCACCGCGTAAGACGCGCGGGCGTGCCGCGTCGAACTGAAGAGGCCGAGAGGCAATCCGACATGCCCGCTCCGACCCCGAAAACGGCGCCACTCTGCGTTGCAAATGCTCGCCATAGCCCGAGCCATGGCTGCGCTTTGCGCCTTGATGGGGGCCGTTTGCGGGGCCGTCTCGGCCACGCCGGATTGCCTCTCAGCCTCCGAGTGCCGTTCCTCGTCTTCAAGCCTTACCAGGAGTTCGTTCCATGCCCCACTACCAGCCGCCGTTGCGCGACATGCAGTTCGTGTTGCACGAGGTGCTCGCGGTCGCGGACACGTTCAGGACCTTGCCGGCCTATGCCGAGGTCGATGCCGACACCGTCAACGCGGTGATCGAGGAGGGCGGCAAGTTCGCGAGCCAGGTGCTCCTGCCGCTCAACCAGACCGGCGATGCCGAAGGCTGCACGCTCGATCCGGCGACCCACGCCGTGAAGGCGCCGGGCGGCTTCAAGGAGGCGTATGCGAAGTACGTCGAAGGCGGCTGGCCGGCGCTGAGCTGCGATCCGGCCCATGGCGGACAAGGGCTGCCGCACGTGCTGAACCAGTGCCTATACGAGATGATGAACTCGGCGAACCAGGCCTGGACGATGTACCCGGGGCTGTCGCACGGCGGCTACGAGGCGCTCGTCGCGCACGGCTCCGACGAGCAGAAGCGGCTCTACCTGCCGAAGATCACGAGCGGCCACTGGACCGCGACGATGTGCCTGACCGAGGCGCATTGCGGCACCGACCTCGGCCTGCTGCGTACCAAGGCGGAGCCTCAGGCCGACGGCACCTACAAGCTCACCGGCAACAAGATCTTCATCTCGGCCGGCGAGCACGACCTGACCGAGAACATCGTGCACCTCGTGCTCGCGCGGCTGCCCGATGCGCCCGCGGGCTCCAAGGGCATCTCGCTGTTCCTCGTGCCGAAGTTCCTCGTCGAGGCGGACGGCACGCTCGGCGAGCGCAACGGCATCTGGTGCGGCGGCCTCGAGCACAAGATGGGCATCCACGGCAACGCGACCGCGCAGCTGGTGCTCGAAGGCGCCGTCGGCACCCTGGTCGGCGAGCCGAACAAGGGCTTGCCGGCGATGTTCGTGATGATGAACGCGGCGCGTCTCGGCGTCGGCATGCAGTCGCTCGGCTTGACCGAGGTGGCCTATCAGAACGCGGCGGCCTATGCGCGCGAGCGCATCCAGATGCGCTCGCTGTCGGGCCCGAAGGCGCCGGACCAGCCGGCCGATCCGATCATCGTGCACCCGGACGTGCGCAAGATGCTGCTGACCGCGCGCGCCTATGCCGAAGGCGGCCGCGCGCTCGGCATCTGGTCGACGCTCCTGATCGACCAGGAGCTCGCGAGCGCCGACGAAGGCGAGCGCCAGGCTGCCGCCGACATGGTCGCGCTGGTCACGCCGATCGTGAAGGCCTTCGTCACCGACAACGGCTGGCTCGCGACGTCGCATTGCATGCAGGTGTTCGGCGGTCACGGCTACATCCGCGAATGGGGCATGGAGCAGTTCGTGCGCGACTCGCGCATCAACATGATCTACGAGGGCACCAACACGATCCAGGCGCTCGACCTCCTGGGCCGCAAGGTGCTGTCGGACAACGGCGCCAAGCTCAAGAAGCTCGGCAAGCTGATCGCGCAGTTCGTCGAGGACGAAGGCGTCGTCGAGGAGATGCAGGAGTTCGTCGGCCCGCTCGCCGACCTCGGCGACAAGGTGACGAAGCTGACGACCGAGATCGGCATGAAGGCGTTCAAGAACCCCGACGAGGTAGGCGCCGCCGCCGTCGACTACCTGCGGGTACTGGGCCACCTGATGTTCGCGTACCTCTGGGCGCGCATGGCGAAGGTCGCGCTCGCGAAGCAGGACTCGGGCGATCCGTTCTATGTCGCCAAGCTCGCGACGGCGCGCTTTTATTTCGCGAAGCTGCTGCCGGAGACGGCCGGCCTGATCCGCAGCGCGCGCGCCGGCGCGGCGCCGCTGATGGAGATGGACGCGGCGCTGTTCTGATCTCGAACCATGACGACAGGGAGAACTCGTATGTACATGCCGCTACGCATCGCCGCGGCCGTCGGCTTCGGCCTTGCTGCTTCCCTCGCGCAGGCGCAGGCGACGCCGGCCGGGCTGTGGAAGACGATCGACGACAACAGCCACAAGGAGAAGTCGCTGGTGCGGATCAGCGAAGCCGGTGGCGTCTACACCGGCCGGATCGAGAAGCTGCTCGACCCGGCGACGAAGCCGGATGCCGTCTGCGACAAGTGCGCGGACGACCGCAAGGACAAGCCGCTGGTCGGCCTGACGATCATCACCGGCGTGAAGCAGAGCGACAGCGACAAGTCCCGATGGGACGGCGGAGAGATCCTCGATCCGAAGGACGGCAAGAGCTACAAGGTACGGCTGACGCCCGAGGACGGCGGCAAGTCGCTCGCGGTGCGCGGCTACATCGGCGCGCCGCTGCTCGGGCGCACGCAGACCTGGATCCGCGTCGAGTGAACGAATCAAGCAAAGGAGTTCCGATGAACCGATACACCGTGCGCAAGGTGGCCGTGCTCGGCGCCGGCGTGATGGGCGCGCAGATCGCCGCGCACCTCGTCAACTGCAACGTGCCCGTCGTGCTGTTCGACCTGCCGGCCAAAGACGGTCCCAAAAGCGGCATCGTCACCAAGGCGATCGACAACCTGAAGAAGCTCAAGCCCGCGCCGCTCGGCATCCCCGAGGACGCCGTGCTGATCCAGCCGGCCAACTACGAGGAGCATCTCGCGCTGCTCGGCGAATGCGACCTCGTGATCGAGGCGATCGCGGAGCGCATGGACTGGAAGCTCGATCTCTACCAGCGCGTCGCCGGCAGCATCGCGCCGCATGCGATCGTCGCGAGCAATACCTCGGGCCTGTCGATCACGAAGCTCGCCGAGGTGCTGCCCGAAGCGATCCGGCCGCGCTTCTGCGGCGTGCACTTCTTCAACCCGCCGCGCTACATGGCACTCGTCGAGCTGATCCCGACGCCGGCGACCCTGCCCGAAGTGCTCGACCAGCTCGAGGCCTTCGTCACCACATCGCTGGGCAAGAACGTCGTGCGCGCGCACGACACGCCCAACTTCATCGCCAACCGCGTCGGCATCGCCGGCATGCTGGCGACGATGAAGGAGGCCGAGACCTTCGGCCTGACGTACGACGTCGTCGACGACCTGACCGGCAAGAAGCTCGGGCGTGCGTCGAGCGGCACGTTCCGCACCGCCGACGTCGTCGGTCTCGACACGATGGCGCACGTCATCAAGACCCTGCAGGACAACCTCGCCGACGATCCGTTCTATCCGAGCTATGCGACGCCGGCGGTGCTCGGCAAGCTGATCGAGCAGGGCGCGCTCGGGCAGAAGAGCGGCGCCGGCTTCTTCAAGAAGGTCGGCAAGGACATTCTGCGGCTCGATCCCGCCAAGGGCGACTACGTGCAGGGCGGCGGCAAGGCCGACGACATCGTCGCGCGCATCCTCAAGAAGCCGGCTGCCGAGCGGCTCAAGCTCTTGCGCGAATCGAAGAACCCGCAGGCGCAGTTCCTGTGGGCGATCCTGCGCGACGGCTTCCACTACGCGGCCGTGCATCTGGCGGACATCGCCGACAGCGCACGCGACATCGACTTCGCGATGCGCTGGGGCTTCGGCGTGCAGCAGGGTCCGTTCGAGCTGTGGCAGGCGGCGGGCTGGAGCCAGGTCGCGCAATGGGTGAAGGAGGACATCGATGCCGGCAAGGCACTCAGCAGTGCGCCGCTGCCGGCCTGGGTGTTCGACGGTCCGGTCGCGCAGGCCGGCGGCGTGCACACGCCGGCGGGCTCGTGGAGCCCGAAGGCAGGACGCTTCGTCCCGCCGAGCGACTTGCCGGTCTATGCGCGGCAGGCCTATCGCGAGACGGTGGTCGGCGCCGCCGCGGCCGAGCCGCTGAAGTCGGGTACCGAGGAATTCAGGAACGACGAGGTGCGCGTCTGGAGCCGTGATGGCGACGTGCTGATCGCCAGCATCACCGCCAAGCTCCACCTGATCAGCCCATCGGTGGTCGAAGGCCTGCTGAAGGCGGTCGAGATCGCCGAGCAGAAGTACCGGGGCCTCGTGGTCTGGTCGCCCGACGACGTGTTCTCGGCCGGCGCGAACCTCGAAGCGCTGATGCCGGTCTTCATGAAGAGCGGCGGCAAGGGCATCGCGCCGGAGGAGAAGAAGCTGCAGGACGCGATGCTGCGCATCCGCTATGCGGCGGTGCCGGTGGTCGCTGCGGTCCGCGGTATCGCGCTCGGCGGTGGCTGCGAGCTGGCGATCCATTGCGCGCGGCGTGTCGCGGCGATGGAGAGCTACATGGGCTTCGTCGAGGTCGGCGTCGGCCTGATCCCGGGCGGCGGCGGGCTCGCGTACGTGGCACGGCGCGCGGCCGAGATGGCTTCGGCCGGCAATGCCAACGCCGACATCCTGAAGTTCGCGACCGACGGCTTCACGAGCGCGGCGATGGCCAAGGTCGGCACCAGCGCGATCGAGAACCGCAAGCTCGGCTATTTGCTCGACAGCGACATCGTCGTGCCGCACAAGGACGAGCTGCTGTTCGTCGCGACCGAGCAGGTCAAGGCGATGGCCGCGAGCGGCTGGCGCGCGCCTGCGAAGAAGCTGTTCCCGGTGGCGGGCCGCAACGGCATCGCGACGATCCAGGCGCAGCTCGTCAACATGCGCGACGGCGGCTTCGTCAGCCGGCACGACTTCCACATCGCGTCGCTGATCGCCGACGTGGTGTGCGGCGGCGATGTCGATGCCGGCTCGCTGGTCAGCGAGGAGTACCTGATGGCGCTGGAGCGCAGGCACTTCTGCGGACTGCTCGACCACGAGAAGACGCAGGAGCGGATCATGGGGATGCTGCAGACCGGCAAGCCCGTGCGGAACTAGGACGACGATCGAAGGACAGGACATGACCAAGCAAGTTCAAGACGCCTACATCGTCGCCGCCACCCGCACGCCGATCGGCAAGTCGGGGCGCGGCTACTTCAAGAACACGCGGCCGGACGATCTGCTCGTCGCGGCGATCCGATCGGCGCTGACGCAAGTGCCGACGCTCGACCCGGCGGCGGTCGAAGACGCCATCGTCGGCTGCTCGTTCCCCGAGGCCGAGCAGGGCATGAACATGGCCCGCATCGCGGTGCAGCTGGTCGGCTTCCCGAAGCCGGTCGGCGGCGTCACGGTGAACCGCTTCTGCGCGTCGGGCCTGACCGCGGTGCAGATGGCCGCCGACCGCATCCGCGTCGGCGAGGCCGACGTGCTGATCGCCGGCGGCGCCGAGTCGATGAGCCTCGTGCCGATGGGCGGCAACAAGCCGTCGTTCAATCCCGAGATCTTCGCGAAGGACGAGAACGTCGGTATCGCCTACGGCATGGGCATCACGGCCGAGAACGTCGCGAAGCGATGGAAGGTGACGCGCGAGGCGCAGGATGCGTTCTCGCTGCAATCGCACCAGCGCGCGCTGAAGGCCATCGCGGCCGGCGAGTTCAAGGACGAGATGACGCCGATCGACGTCGTGTCGCGCTTTCCGAACCTCACGACAGGCGAGCAGGGCATGAAGACCCGCACCGTCGACATCGACGAAGGCCCCCGCCCCGACACGTCGCTCGAAGGCCTCGCGAAGCTGAAGCCGGTGTTCGCCGCCAAGGGCAGCGTGACCGCAGGCAACAGCTCGCAGACCAGCGACGGCGCCGGCGCGCTGATCCTCGCGAGCGAGAAGGCGGTCAAGCAGTTCGGCCTGACGCCGCTGGCGCGCTTCGTCAGCTTCGCGGCCCGCGGCGTGCCGCCCGAGATCATGGGCATCGGCCCGATCGAGGCGATCCCGGCGGCGTTGCGCTATGCGGGGCTGACGCTCGACGACATGGGCTGGATCGAGCTGAACGAAGCCTTCGCAGCGCAGTCGCTGGCGGTGATCGACAGCGTCGGCCTCGATCCGGCCAAGGTCAACCCGATGGGCGGCGCGATCGCGCTCGGCCATCCGCTCGGCGCGACCGGGGCGATCCGCTCCGCGACCGTCGTGCATGCGCTGCGCCGCCACAACCTGAAGTACGGCATGGTGACGATGTGCGTCGGCACCGGGCAGGGCGCCGCCGGCATCTTCGAACGCGTCTGAGCAAGGCCACCGCAGGAGCCACCGATGACCATCAAGACGGCCACATTGAACGGCGTCGCGACGATCGAGATCGCGCGTCCCGAGAAGAAGAACGCGATCACCGGCGAGATGTACCGCCGGATGGCCGATGCGCTGAATGCCGCGACCGCCGACAACGCGGTGCGCGCGGTGCTGCTCACCGGCCAGCCGGGCATCTTCACGTCGGGCAACGACATCGAGGACTTCATGCAGCGGCCGCCCGGCAACCTCGAGTCGCCGGCCTTCGTCTTCATGAAGGCGCTGCTCGGCTGCGACAAGCCGGTGATCGCCGCGGTCACCGGCGCGGCGATCGGCATCGGCACGACGATGCTGTTGCACTGCGACCTCGTCTACGTGTCCGACGAGGCGCGCCTCGCGATGCCGTTCGTGAGCCTCGGCCTCGTGCCGGAGTTCGCGTCCAGCCTGATCGTGCCGCAGCTGATGGGCCATGCGCGTGCGGCCGAGAAGCTCTTGCTCGGCGATCCGTTCACCGGCGCCGATGCGGTCGAGATGGGCATCGCCAATGCGGTGCTTCCAGCCGGCGAGGTGGTGCCGCACGCGCGGCGCATCGCCGAGCGCTTCAATGCGCTGCCGCCCGGTGCGGTGCGTCAGACCAAGACCTTGCTGCGCCGCGCCCGCTCGCAGGCCGCGCTCGAGACGATCGCCGCCGAAGGCGAGATCTTCGCGCAGCGCCTGCAGAGCCCGGAAGCGAAGGAAGCCTTCAGCGCGTTCTTCCAGAAGCGCAAGCCGGACTTCTCGAAGTTCTGATCGCCGCACGCGCACGACGGCGATGTCGCTTCCCCTCAAGCTGCTGCTGTCGCCGATCCTCATCGCGCAGGCGATGGCGACGCGGCGGCGTGCGCCCAAGCTGCCCGAGGCGGCGGGCGCGCGTGACGGCCAGTTCGGGTCGGGACCGAATGCGCTGCGCGTGCTGATCGCCGGCGATTCGTCGGCCGCCGGCGTCGGCGTGGCCGATCAGAGCCAGGCCTTCGCCGGCTACTACACGCGCACGCTGCATCGGCGCCTCGCCCGTCCGCTGCGCTGGACCTTGCGTGCGCGTTCGGGCTACACGACCGCGCAGGTGCATCGCATGCTGACCGCGACGCCGCCGCCGCGCGTCGACGTGGCGGTGATCGTGACCGGCGTCAACGACGTCATCGATCAGCTCTCGCCGGCGCGGGCGCTGGCGCATCGCTCGGCGCTCGCCGAATGGCTGCTCGACGACGGACGCGCCGCGCACGTGCTGTTCGCGGCGTTGCCGCCGATCCACCAGTTCCCGCTGCTGCCGCAGCCGCTGCGGCGCGTGATGGGGGCCGATGCACGGCGGCACGATGCGGCGCTCGCCGCGTGGGCGGCCGGACGTGCGCGCATCTGGCATGCGCCGATCGACGTGTGGCTGTCTCCGGCGACGATGGCCGACGACGGCTTTCATCCCGGCGAACCCGTCTATCGAACCTGCGGCGAGACGCTGGCGCGCTTCACCGTCGAGCGCATCCTCGCCGACGACGCGCGGCTTTCGGCCTGATCGCGGTTCAGCCCGGGTCGACCCTTCCGAGGCCGACGCCCGCGCGCGTGTCGGACAGCATCCGCCGTCCGCGCCGGACAGCGCCGCGACGTCGTGCCATGGGCAGGACGATGGCGCGCTTTCTTGCTACGGTGCAGCGGTGCTGTTCCTCCCCACCGACACGCCTCCCGCATTGCCGTCGCGCGCCGCGCTGTTCCTCGACTTCGACGGCACCCTGGTGCCGCTCGCGCCGCGACCGCAGGACGTGCGCGTGCCGCCGCGCGTGCCGGCGTTGCTCGCCGGCCTGCGCCATCTGCTCGGCGGCGCCCTCGCGGTCGTCAGCGGCCGTGCGATCGCCGACCTCGACCGGCTGCTCGCGCCTTATGCCGGCGCGACCGCCGGGCTGCATGGCGCCGAGGTCCGCGACGACGCCGGCTGGCTCGAGTGGAACCACGTCGCGCCGCTGCCGGCCGTCGCGCATGCCGCGGAAGCGCTGGTCGCGGCCCATCCCGGCTTGCTGCTCGAAGAGAAGGCCGCCGGCCTCGCGTTGCACTATCGCGCACGGCCCGAGCTCGGCGCGCAGTGCCGGCGCTGGCTGCATGCGGCGCTCGAAGGCGTGGGGCCGGCCGGCGCGTCGTGGCAGCTCATCGACGGCCACATGGTCGTCGAGCTGAAGCGCCGCGACGTCTCCAAGGGCAGCGCATTGCGGACCCTGGCACGGCGGCCGATCTTCAGCGGCCGCTTGCCGGTCTATGTCGGCGACGACGTGACCGACGAGGACGGCATCGCCGCCGCGCAGTCTCTGGGCGGCTTCGGCGTGCGCGTCGGCGCCGGCTCGACGCTCGCCCACCATCGGCTCGCCGACAGCGGTGCGGTGCTGGCGTGGCTGGAACAGGCGGGCCGCGAGCTCGGCGGGAGGGTCGCCCCGTGAGCCGCCTCGTGATCGTCTCCAACCGCGTCGGCGACCCGCGCAAGGCCGCGGCCGGCGGCTTGGCGGTCGCGCTCGGCGACGCGCTGTCGACCGCCGGCGGCCTGTGGTTCGGCTGGAGCGGGCACATCGCCGAAGGTACCGACGCCGAGCCGGAACTGCGCGAACAGCGCGCCGGCGCGGTGCGCCTGGTGACATTCGATCTGTCGAAGGAAGACCACGACAGCTACTACCTCGGCTATTCGAATCAGGCGCTCTGGCCGGCCTTGCACTACCGGCTCGACCTCGCCGACTTCGGCAGCGGGTTCTTCGCCGGCTACCAGCGCGTCAACCGCCTGTTCGCCCGCAAGCTCGCGCCGCTCCTCGAGCCGGGCGACACCATCTGGATCCACGACTACCACCTGATCCCGCTGGCCGCCGAGCTGCGCCGCCTCGGCTGCCGGCAACGAATCGGCTTCTTCCTGCACATCCCGTTGCCGCCGCCGCCGATCTTCGCGGCGATCCCGGGCCATGAATGGCTGATGCGCTCGTTCTTCGCCTACGACCTCGTCGGATTGCAGACGCGCGCCGACGCCGATCACTTCGGCCGCTACGTCGTCGAGGAGGCGGGCGGCCGGAGTCTCGGCGATGGCTGCTGCGAGGCTTACGGCGACCGCGTGCTCGTGCGTCCGTTCCCGATCGGCATCGATGTCGACGAGTTCCGGCGGCTCGCGCTGAGCAGCGAATCGCGCGAGACGGAGCGCACCTTGCGCGAGCAGTATGGGCATCGGCGCGTGCTGGTCGGCATCGACCGCCTCGACTATTCCAAGGGGATTCCGAAACGCCTGCGCGCATTCCGCGAGCTGCTCGCCAACTACCCGGAAAACCGCAACAGCGCGACGCTGATCCAGATCGCGTCGCCGACGCGGGAAACGCTGCTCGCCTACGAAGACATACGCCACGAGCTCGAAGGCCTGGCCGGCGAGATCAACGGCGAGTACGGCGAGCTCGCATGGATGCCGATCCGCTACATGCACCGCACCTGGGCGCGCCGCCGTCTGCCCGGGCTCTACCGCGTCGCGAAAGTGGCGCTGGTGACGCCGCTGCGCGACGGCATGAACCTGGTCGCGAAGGAGTACGTCGCGATGCAGGATCCGGCCGATCCGGGCGTGCTGGTGCTGTCGCGCTTTGCCGGCGCCGCCGAGCAGATGCGCGAGGCGCTGCTTGCCAACCCCTACGACATCTCCGGCATGGCGCAGGTGATCCAGCAGGCGCTGCACATGCCGCTGGCCGAGCGGCGCGAGCGCCACAAGGCACTGGCCGCCGGCATCCGCGAACACGACGTGCATCGCTGGCGCACCGACTTCCTGCGTGCCCTGGCCGACGTGCCGCGTGACCGGCCGACGGCCGCATCGGCGCCTGCGTAGCCGGCGTCAGCCGTGGGCGATCGGCCTGGGTTTGCCTTCGCGGTCGATCGCGACGTAGGTCAGGTTGGCCTCCGTGACCTTCACGACATGCAGGTCGGCCGGGTTGCGCTCGGCATAGACCTCGACGTTGACCGTGACGGACGTGCGGCCGACGCGCGCGACGCGCGCGACGCGCGCGTAGAAGCTCAGCAGGTCGCCCACCGACACCGCCTGCTTGAAGACGAACTGGTTGACCGCCACGGTCGCGATGCGCCCCTTGGCGATGCGTGCCGGCAGCACCGCGCCGGCGATGTCGACCTGCGCCATGATCCAGCCGCCGAAGATGTCGCCATTGGCATTCGCATCGGCCGGCATCGGCATCACGCGGAACACCAGCGCGCGGTCGTCGGGCAGGCGCATCGGCGCGAGCGACTCGATCTCGACGCCTGCCGCGCTTGCGGGGTTAGCGGCGGGCGCGCCGGCGTCGCTTGAAATCTCGGGCATATTGCTTCACCTGACGCTGTTGCCGCGGCGATGTTGCCGCGGCGATTCTTTCATCTTTCGACAGCCCGGACGGTCGGACGTCCGGCCACGCGCAGTCCCCATGCGATCCCACGCCCGCTCCGCCGATTTGCCTGTCGCCGCGCCGCCCGGACCGCGATCGGACTGGGCGACGCTGAAGCGCCTGCTGCCCTATGTGCTGCAGTGGCGCTGGCGGGTGCTGACCGCGCTGCTGTTCCTCGTCGGCGCCAAGGTCGCGAACGTCGGCGTGCCGCTGGTGCTCAAGCACCTCGTCGATGCGCTCAGCCTCAAGCCCGGCGATCCGCGCGCCGCGCTGGTCGTGCCGGTGGCGCTGCTGGTCGGCTATGGTTGCCTGAGGCTCTCGATCACGCTGTTCACCGAGCTGCGCGAGTTCCTGTTCTATCCGGTCGCGGCACGCGTCGCGCGGCGGGTCTCGCTCGAAGCCTTCGAACACCTGCTGAGCCTGAGCCTGCGCTTTCACCTCGAGCGCCAGACCGGCGGCGTGTCGCGCGACATCGACCGCGGCTCGCGCTCGATCCAGTCGCTGCTGAACTACACGATCTACAACATCCTGCCGACCCTGGTCGAGATCGGCCTCGTGATCAGCCTGCTCGCGGCCAGGTTCGACGGCTGGTTCGCCGCGATCACCTTCGGTGCGCTGCTGCTCTACATCGCATTCACGGTATCGGTGACCGAATGGCGCACGCGCTTCCGGCGCGCGATGAACGAGCAGGACAGCAAGGCCAGCACGCGCGCGATCGACGCGCTGCTGAACTTCGAGACCGTCAAGTACTTCTCGAACGAGCGTTTCGAGGAGGCGCGCTACGACGAGAACCTGCGGCGCCTCGAGCAGGTGTCGGTGAAGTCGCAGACGTCGCTTTCGGCGCTCAACCTCGGGCAGAGCCTGATCATCGCGACCGCGGTCACCCTGCTCGTCTGGCGCGCCACGCTCGGCGTCGTCGCCGGCACGATGAGCCTCGGCGATCTGGTGCTCGTCAACGCGCTGATGATCCAGCTCTATGTGCCGCTCAACTTCCTCGGCGTGATCTACCGCGAGATCAAGCAGGCCATGACCGACATGGAGAAGATGTTCACCTTGCTGTCCCAGCAGCGCGAGATCGCCGATGCGCCCGACGCGCGGCCGCTCGCCGTCGCGCACGGCGGCACCGTGACGTTCGAGCACGTGAGCTTCGGCTACGAGCCGGACCGCGAGATCCTGCACGACGTGAGCTTCGAGATCCCGGCCGGCAAGACGGTGGCGGTGGTCGGCCCGTCGGGCTCGGGCAAGAGCACCCTGGCGCGGCTGCTGTTCCGCTTCTACGACGTGAACGCCGGCCGCATCGCGATCGACGGCCAGGACGTGCGAGCGGTCACGCAGCAGAGCCTGCGGCAGGCGATCGGCATCGTGCCGCAGGACACCGTGCTGTTCAACGACACGGTCGAATACAACATCGCCTACGGCCGCACCGGCGCGAACCGGGCCGCCGTCGAAGCCGCCGCACGGGCGGCGCACATCCACCGCTTCATCGCGGCGACGCCGCGCGGCTACGACACGATGGTCGGCGAGCGCGGCCTCAAGCTGTCGGGCGGCGAGAAGCAGCGCGTCGCGATCGCGCGCACCTTGCTGAAGGACCCGCCGGTGCTGATCTTCGACGAGGCGACGTCGGCGCTCGACTCGGCCAACGAGCGCGCGATCCAGGCCGAGCTGAAGAGCGCGGCACGCAACAAGACCGCACTGGTGATCGCGCACCGCCTGTCGACGGTGGCCGATGCGCACCAGATCCTCGTGATGGAGCTGGGGCGCATCGTCGAGCGAGGCACGCATGCCGAGCTGCTGGCGCAGAACGGCCGGTATGCGGAGATGTGGCGGCTGCAGCAGACGCGGCGCGAGGAGGCGGAAGCTGCCTGACGGTGTCGGAGCGCATCACTCCGATCGCGCCCACTGGGCGCAGACATCGAGAACCCGCTGGCCGTCGCCTCCGCCCCATTTCTGCGGGAGCAGCCGATCGCCGATCCTTGCCAGCAGCGATCGTGTGCGGGCCTTGTCCTGTGCCATGCAGGCCATACGCGCATAGCTGTTCAGAACGTCGGGCCCCGGGTCGCGAGCGAGCATCGCCTCGAAGCCCTGCTGCAATTCGCTCCAGTTCGCCTTGGTCTTGGTGAACGTCGCACCCTTGTACTCCTGGGCGGCCAGCAAGTAGACGCGCGTGTAGATCTCGTGGGCGCGGTCGGCGGTTGATATCGAAGCGGCGTAGCGGGCGACGGTGTCCAGCTGATCGGCGGTTCCGCCCCATTTGTCGAGTGCGCTCACCGCCATCTCGGTGTAGATCCCCCAGTTGTCCGGCTCCCTTCGAAGCCCGTCGCGTGCGATGGCCCACTGGAAATCGAACGTGGCGCCGGCCGCTCGTTCGATCATGACGAGGTAGATCGTCGTCGTCGTGTCGCCTTTCACCACGTCGGCATGCTGCAGCAGATGGTCGGCGGCCATGCCGATGTATCTTTTGAACCCTGCCCAGGCTTGCGGCTCGACGTCCACGGCGTAGCTGCCACCGCGTACGAACCACGCGTGTGCGTACAGGGCGCGTGCATACATGTTCTGCGCCATCGACGATGCCGGGTGGTCGAGGGCCCATTGCCGCGTGAGCTTCTCGACCTGTGCGTAGTAGGCATCCGTGTTCGGCTTCTCGCCGTTGTTGAAGATCCGTGCATAACCGACGATGAACTGCTCGGCCACGTAGTCTCCGTTCGGCATGCGCTCTTGGGATGCCTTGGCAGCATCGTAGAGGCGCTGAAGCTCGTCATAGTCCCCCCACCAAGCAGCGGAGGCGACCTGATCTGCCATGTCTTCCTTCTGGACGGCCTCCCCGGCGCAGGCGCCGCCCAGCAGCACCGCGCAGCCGATGGCGCAGAGCGCGCGTCCGGCGCTCCGCCTGACACCTGATCTCACGGCTCGAGCCTCCAGTTGATCGTCTGCTCGGCGACGACTTTGCCTTCCTTCAGCGCCGAGGCATCCGGCTTCTTGTAGGCGATCGAGCGAACCTGGGCGACGCTGGCGTCATCGAGCAGCGTGCCCAGCGCACCGATGGGGCCGTGCTGTCCGTCGACCGTGATGTCTCGGCGCACGATCATGGCCTGCTGCAACTTGCCATCTGCGTCCAACGTGACCCTCAGCGTGACCTTGCCTTCGACGCCGAAGCGCTTGGCGACATCCGGGTAGTTACCGTCGCTTGCCGGCTTGTATCGATCGGAAGGGTTGAGCGACGGGTGGGACAGCGGCAGAACCGCGTAGCGGTACGCCTGCAGTTCCTCGCCGGGCGACCGTTCGGCGGCGGCCAGTCCGCGCGCCAATCCCCATTGGTGCAGGGCACAGCCGATATGGCTTTCATACGCCGGCGGCTTGTCGACCAGCAGGGTCCACGCGAGGACCGGCGGCATGACGGGTGCGGTGACCGGCAATTTCGCCCGCAGGGCGGCGGCGATGACCTCCTCTTCTTCGTTCAGCCGTGGTGAGGGCAGCGCGGGCAGGCCCGGTCGAGGCCGTCCCCACTTCGCGAGCAGCTCCTGTTCGCCGGCCAATGCGATGTCGCGTTTGGCAGGATCGACGCCTTGCAGCAAGATCGCCTGGCGCTGCCAGCCGTATTGATCCATGGCCAGACGGCAGTAGGCAGGCTGCAGGATGGCCGGCCGCAGCGCGTCGTCGTAGGCGGCGCCGGGGCTCTCGAGGTGCAGCAGCGCCATCTCGTTGACGATGCGGTTTTCGACGCTGCGCCGGGTGGACCATTCGACGCTGCCGGTAGAAGGGGGCGGGCTTGCTGCTCCCTCCGATGTCCAGGCGCGAACCAACTCGACCATGCGCGGCATCTCGGCCTTGACGATGGCGTCGAGCGCCGAGCGCAGCGCGGGATCGATCGGCAACGTGGACGGCAGCGCGAACATCGCTTGAAGTTCCGTCGTCGATCTGTCGACGACGCTGCGGACCATCTCGGAGTCGGGAGCGGCATGTGCGGCGACACTGACAACCGCGAGCGCAGCAGCGACCAAGGTTGCGCGAGCGCTCACCGGTCGTCGCCGGCGCGCATGACGTAGATCGCGAATGGATTCGGGCATGCGGGATCATAGCTGCGCCGCTGTCGACGACGGCTGGCTACACTTCCCGCCCGTGGAAACCAAGTGGCTCGAAGACTTCGTCAGCCTGGCTGAAACCCGCAGCTTCTCGCGCTCGGCGCAGCTGCGGCACGTGACCCAGCCGGCGTTCTCGCGTCGCATCCAGTCGCTGGAGGCGTGGGCCGGGATCGATCTGGTCGACCGGTCGTCGTATCCGACGCGCCTGACGCCGGCCGGCGAGACCCTGCACCAGCAGGCGCTCGACATCCTCGCGGGCCTGCAGGCGACGCGCAACCTGATGCGCAGCCACAAGGTCGCCGGGCACGACATGGTCGAGTTCGCGGTGCCGCATTCGCTCGCGTTCACGTTCTTCCCGCATTTCGTGATGGACCTCCGGCGCCGCTTCGGCGCGCTGAAGACGCGGCTCACCGCGCTGAACGTGCACGACGCGGTGATGCAGCTGACCGAGGGCAGCTGCGACCTGCTGCTGGCCTATCACCATGCGTCGCAGCCGCTGCAGCTCAACCCCGATCGCTACGAGATGCTGACCCTGGGCTCCGAGACGCTCGCGGCCTATGCGAAAGCCGATGCGCAGGGCGCGCCGATGTTCGAGCTGCCGGCCCCGGCCGGCCAGACGGTGCCCTTCCTCGCCTATGCGGCGGGCGCCTACCTCGGCCAACTGGTCGAGCTGATCGCCAAGCTGGCGCCGCAGCCGCTGCGGCTCGAGCCGATCTACGAGACCGACATGGCCGAGAGCCTGAAGGCGATGGCGCTCGAAGGCCATGGCCTGGCGTTCCTGCCGGCCAGCTCGGTGAAGAAGGAGCTGCGCAGCCGGCGTCTCGTCCGCGCCGCGCCCGAAGGCCAGTTCGAGGTGGCGGTCGACGTGCGCATCTATCGCGAGCGTCCCGAAGTGGCGCGCCATCGCAAGCCGAGCGCGCAGGCGCTGTGGGAGTTCCTTGCGTCGGCGGCCTACGCCGGCCGCTGACGGCCTTACGGGGTGGTCTAGGGTTCACCCGAATGCGCTATGCGCCGAATGCATGCAGGGTCCGGGAAACGGCATTGGCCGCGGCCGGCCGTGCACCCTACAGTTCGCGCCGCGCCGCCGGGGCACGGTCGCGCCGGGTGCATAGCCGGCACTTCCGCCACCACCTCCGCCACCGCCACGAGGGACACTGAATGAAGCGAAAACTGCCGCCCGCGGCCTGGATCCTGATCGCGATGGTGGTCGGGATCATCCTCGGCTACATGATCTACACGAGCTTCCCCGACAAGAAGACCGCCGCGCAGATCGCCGGTTATGTGTCGATCGTGTCGGACGTGTTCCTGCGGCTCATCAAGATGCTGATCGGACCGCTGGTGTTCTCGACGCTCGTCGTCGGCATCGCGCACATGGGCGACGCGGCGTCGGTCGGGCGCGTGTTCGGCAAGGCGATCGGCTGGTTCATCACCGCGTCGCTGATCTCGCTGATCCTCGGCCTCTTCCTCGCCAACCTGCTGCGCCCGGGCGAGAACCTCGGGCTGCCGTTGCCCGACATCGGCGCGTCTGCGAACCTCGCGACGTCGAAGTTCACGCTGAAGGACTTCGTCAGCCACCTCGTGCCGAAGTCGTTCGCCGAGGCGATGGCCAACAACGAGATCCTGCAGATCGTCGTGTTCTCGATGTTCTTCGGCATCGCGCTGTCGGCGCTCGGCGAGAAGGCGAAGACGCTGGTCGCGGCGATCGACGAGCTGTCGCACGCGATGCTGAAGATCACCGGCTACGTGATGAAGCTCGCGCCGCTCGCGGTGATGGCCGCGATGGCGGCGACGGTTGCCGTCAACGGCCTGGAGATCCTGCTGAAGTTCGCGGTCTTCATGGGCGACTTCTACATCGGCCTGATCCTGCTGTGGGCGGTGCTGATCTTCGCCGGCTTCGTGTTCCTCGGGCCGCGCGTCTTCAAGCTCCTGGTGCTGATCAAGGAGGCGTTCCTGCTGTCGTTCGCGACCGCGAGCTCGGAGGCCGCCTATCCGAAGATCCTCGACGCGCTCGACCGCTTCGGCGTCAAGCGCAAGATCTCGGCGTTCGTGATGCCGATGGGCTATTCGTTCAACCTCGACGGCTCGATGATGTACTGCACGTTCGCGGTGCTCTTCATCGCGCAGGCCTACAACATCCACCTGCCGATCGGCACGCAGATCACGATGCTGCTGATCCTGATGCTGACGTCCAAGGGCATGGCCGGCGTGCCGCGCGCGTCGCTCGTCGTGATCGCGGCGACCTTGAACCAGTTCAACATCCCGGAGGCCGGGCTGTTGCTGATCCTCGGCGTCGACACCTTCCTCGACATGGGCCGCTCGGCGACGAACGCGGTCGGCAACTCGGTGGCGACCGCCGTCGTCGCGCGCTGGGAAGGCGAACTGCTGCCGGAGGCCGAAGCCGAAGCGCATGCACGTACCCTCGACACCGCCGTGACGCCCGCGGCGGCCCACGCGTGAGAGCGGCGATGCCTCGTCACGCGCTGGCACTGGCGCTGGCACTGTCGCTATGGCTCGCGGCGTTCGCCGGCACGGCAGCCGCGCAGGACGCGCCGGCGGTGCTGACCGGCACGCTCGCGAAGGTGCGGGACGGCGGCAGCGTCGCGCTCGGCTACCGCAGCGCGTCGATCCCGTTCTCGTACCTGTCGGCGCGCGGCGAGCCGATCGGCTATTCGGTCGACCTGTGCAAGCTGCTGGTCGATGCGATCGGCGATGCGGTCGGCAAGACGCTCGCGATCAAGTGGGTACCGGTCACGCCCGACACGCGCCTGCAGGCGGTGGCGTCCGGCCAGGTCGACATGGAATGCGGCTCGACGACCAGCAACCTCGAGCGTCAGAAGACGGTCGCGTTCTCGCCGACGATGTTCGTCTCGGGCACCAAGCTGATGGTGAAGAAGGGCTCGCCGGTCAAGTCGTTCCGCGACCTCGCCGGCAAGCGCGTCGTCGTGACCAGCGGCACGACGAACGAGAAGGCGCTGCGCGACGTGGCGCAGAAGTTCCACGTCGACATGCAGATCGTCACGTCGCCCGACCACGCGGCGTCGTTCGCGATGCTGAAGGCCGGCGAGGTCGATGCGTTTGCGACCGACGACGTATTGCTGTATGGCCTGCTCGCCGAGAACAAGGCGCAGGCCGACTATGTCGTCACCGGCGAGTTCCTGTCGTACGACCCGTACGGCATCATGTACCGCAAGGGCGACGCGGCGTTCGCCCGCATCGTCAACGACGCCTTCCATCAGCTCGCCGAAGACCGCGAAATCGAGCGTCGCTACGAGCGCTGGTTCATGCAGAAGCTGCCGTCGGGCGTGAGCCTCGACTTGCCGATGAGTCCGCAGCTCGAGACGCTGATCCAGACGATGTCGGCGCCGACCGAGTAGGCCGCGCAGCGTTTTCGTCCCGCATCGAGCCTGCGCGGCATGCGCCGGTTCGACCATGTTCTTCCTCCGCAGAGAACCTTCCATGAGCTCCATCCCCGCCCGTACCGAACGCGACTTCCTCGGCTCGCTCGACATCCCCGGCGACGCCTACTGGGGCGTGCACAGCGCGCGCGCCGCCGCCAACTTCCCGATCTCGGGCCAGACCGTCGCGCAGATGCCCGACCTCGTGCGGGCGCTGGCCTGCGTGAAGAAGGTCGCCGCGCGCGCCAACGCCGAACTCGGCGCGCTCGACGCCGAACGGGCCGACGCGATCGGACGCGCCTGCGACGAGCTGATCGCCGGCCGGCTGCACGGCGAGTTCATCGTCGACGTGATCCAGGGCGGCGCCGGCACGTCGACCAACATGAACGCCAACGAGGTGATCGCGAACCGCGCGCTCGAGCTGATGGGCCACGCAAAAGGCCGCTACGACGTGCTGCACCCGAACGACCACGTCAACGCGTCGCAGAGCACGAACGACGTCTATCCAACCGCGCTGCGCGTCGCGGCCTGGTTCGGCATCGACGGGCTCCTCGCCGCGATGGCCGACCTGCGCGGCGCCTTCGAGCGCAAGGCCGACGAGTTCAGGGACGTGCTGAAGATCGGCCGCACGCAGCTGCAGGACGCCGTGCCGATGACGCTCGGCCAGGAATTCATGGCGTTCGCGATCATGATCCACGAGGACGAGGCACGGCTGCGCGAGGCGCGTGCGCTGATCACCGAGATCAACCTCGGCGCCACCGCGATCGGCACCGGCATCAACGCACCGGCCGGCTACGCCGAGCGCGTCGTGCCGTTGCTGGCGGCCGAGAGCGGCGTGCCGGTGGTGCGCGCCGCCAACCTCGTCGAAGCGACGCAGGACACCGGCGCCTTCGTGCAACTGTCGGGCGTGCTGAAGCGCGTCGCCTGCAAGCTCAGCAAGACCTGCAACGACCTGCGCCTCTTGTCGAGCGGGCCGCAGGCCGGCTTCGGCGACATCAAGCTGCCGGCACGGCAGGCGGGCTCGTCGATCATGCCGGGCAAGGTCAATCCGGTGATCCCGGAGGTGATGAACCAGGTGGCGTTCGAGGTGATCGGCAACGACGTGACGATCACGCTCGCGTCCGAAGGCGGACAGCTGCAGCTCAACGCCTTCGAGCCCATCATGGCGCATGCGCTGCACAAGAGCGTGCGCCACCTGACGCAGGCCTGCCGCACGCTGCAGGTCAACTGCGTCGAGGGCATCGAGGCCAACCATGCGCTGCTGGCGCGCCGCGTGGCCGAATCCGTGACGCTCGTCACGGCGCTCAACCCGCTGATCGGCTACGAGAAGGCGGCGCTGATCGCGAAGACCGCGCTCGCCAGCGGCGGCACGATCGCCGAAGTCGCGGAGTCGCTCGGCATCATGAGCCGTGCCGAGCTGACCGCGTTGCTCGTGCCCGAGCGGCTGACGCAACCGGTGCGCCTGGTGGCGTGAAGCCCGATGGCATGAAGGTTGCACTCGGTCGGCGTGTGATGACAAACCCTGAGTCGCGGGCAAACCGGGAATTCCGACCGGGCCCGCCTCTCTAAAATCTCCCACCTACTTTTTCCATCTGCTGGAGGGCAGAACCCCATGAAGAGATCGATGTTTGCCGGCGCCGTTGCGGTGGCCGCGATGATGGTCTGCGGCTGTGCGCAGGCGGCCGATACGCTCGCGAAGATCAAGAGCGCCGGCAAGATCTCGATCGGCACGCGCGACTCGTCGGCGCCGCTCGCCTACACGCTCGGCGACGGCAAGTACGTCGGCTACCACGTCGACGTCTGCCTGAAGATCGCCGACGCGATCAAGGCCAACCTGAAGATGCCGAACCTGCCGATCGAGTACACCGTCGTCACGTCGGCCAACCGCGTGCCGCTGGTGCAGAACGGCACCGTCGACATGGAGTGCGGCTCGACGACCAACAACGCCGCGCGCGCGCAGCAGGTGTCGTTCGCGCCGACCACCTTCGTGACCAACGTGCGCACCGCGGTGAAGGCCAACTCCGGCATCACGTCGGTCGAGCAGCTCAACGGCAAGACGGTGGCGACGACGACCGGCACGACGTCGGTCCAGCTCCTGCGCAAGAAGGCCGGCAAGATCGACTTCAAGGAGCTGTTCGGCAAGGACCACGCCGACTCGTTCCTGCTGCTCGAGTCGGGCCGTGCCGATGCGTTCGTGATGGACGACAACATCCTCGCCGGCCTGATCGTCAACGCGAAGACGCCGGCCGACTTCAAGATCGTCGGCGAGTCGCTGTCCGAAGAGCCGATCGCGATCATGATCCCGAAGGACGATCCGGCCTACAAGAAGCTGGTCGACGACACCGTCGGCGGCCTGATGAAGAGCGGCGAGCTCGAGAAGATCTACAACAAGTGGTTCATGTCGCCGATCCCGCCGCGCAACGCGACGGTCGGCATGGCGATGTCGGCGTCGCTGAAGGACGCGATCGCGCATCCGAACGACAAGCCGGCCGAGGACTACAAGAAGTAAGAGAGACGACGACGCGGCCGGCCAGTCCGGCCGCGTCCGCGCTGGAGGGCGTACTTTGGGCAAGTGGGACTGGCAGGTCTTCCTGCAGGACACCGGAGGGGGACAGACCTACTTCGGCTGGATGATGTCGGCCTGGGGCTGGACGCTGTCGGTCGCCGTGCTCGGCCTCGTGATCGCGCTGGTCGTCGGCATCCTCGTCGGCATCCTGCGCACCGTGCCGAACAAGACGGTCGCATGGCTGGGCGAAGCCTGGACCGAGGTGTTCCGCAACATCCCGCTGATCGTCCAGCTCTTCCTCTGGTACCACGTGTTCCCGCGGCTGTTCTCGCCGCTGGCGCACGTGCCGTCGTTCATCCTGGTGGTGTTCGGGCTCGGCTTCTTCACGTCGGCGCGCATCGCCGAGCAGATCAAGGCCGGCATCCAGAGCCTGCCCAAGGGCCAGCGCCATGCCGGCCTCGCGATGGGCCTGACCCTGCCGCAAACGTATCGCTACGTGCTGCTGCCGGTCGCCTTCCGCATCGTCATTCCGCCGCTCACCAGCGAGTCGATGAACATCGTCAAGAACTCGTCGGTCGCGTTCGCGGTCAGCATTCCCGAGCTGGTGTTCTTCGCGCAGCAGGCGTCGGAAGAGACCTCGCGCACGCTCGAGTTCTACTTCGCGGTGACGGTGCTCTACTTCATCTCGGCGTTCGCGATCAATCGCGTCGCCGCCTTCCTCGAGCACCGCGCGCGCGTGCCGGGCATGGTCTGGAGCGGCAAATGACGTCGCTCGACTATTCGTTCCTCGACTGGAACTTCATCTCGAGCTTCATCCTCAAGGGGCTCGTCTTCTCGGTGCAGCTGACCCTGATCGCGATGCTCGGCGGCATCGTCATCGGCACCCTGCTCGCGCTGTGCCGGCTGTCGGGGCGTCAATGGCTGATCATGCCGGCAGCCGCCTACGTGAACCTGTTGCGCTCGATCCCGCTGGTGATGGTGATCCTGTGGTTCTTCCTGCTGATCCCGAGCGGCTTCTACAGCGCGATCGGCGGCCAGTGGGGGAGCAACCACCGCAGCGAGCTGTCGGCGTTCATCACGTTCACGGTGTTCGAGGCGGCGTACTACTCCGAGATCATGCGGGCCGGCATCCAGTCGGTCGCGCGCGGCCAGGTCAACGCCGGCTATGCGGTGGGCCTCACCTATGCGCAGGTCATGAAGCTGATCGTGCTGCCGCAGGCGTTCCGCAACATGCTGCCGGTGCTGCTGACGCAGACCATCATCCTGTTCCAGGACACGTCGCTGGTCTACGCGATCGGCGCCTACGACCTGCTGAAGGGCTTCGAGGTCGCCGGCAAGAACTACAACCGGCCGGTCGAGACGTATCTCTTCGCCGCAGTCGTCTACTTCATCATCTGCTTCTCGCTGTCGATGCTGGTGCGCCGGCTGCAGAAGAAGATCGCCATCATCCGCTAGGGGTACGGGATCATGATCGACATCAAGGACGTCTCCAAGTGGTACGGCTCCTTCCAGGTGCTGACCGACTGCACGACGAGCATCGAGAAGGGCGAGGTCGTCGTCGTCTGCGGCCCGTCGGGCTCGGGCAAGTCGACCCTGATCAAGACGGTGAACGCGCTCGAGCCGTTCCAGAAAGGCGACATCGTCGTCGACGGCATCTCGATCGCCGACCCGAAGACCAACCTCCCGAAGCTGCGCTCGCGCGTCGGCATGGTGTTCCAGCACTTCGAGCTGTTCCCGCACCTGTCGGTCACCGAGAACCTGACCCTGGCGCAGATCAAGGTGCTCGGCCGCTCGCAGGACGACGCGAAAACGCGCGGCCTGAAGATGCTCGATCGCGTCGGGCTGATCGCGCACAAGGACAAGTTCCCCGGTCAGCTGTCGGGCGGCCAGCAGCAGCGCGTCGCGATCGCGCGCGCGCTCAGCATGGACCCGATCGTGATGCTGTTCGACGAGCCGACGTCGGCGCTCGACCCGGAGATGGTCGGCGAAGTGCTCGACGTGATGGTGCAACTCGCTCAGGAAGGCATGACGATGATGTGCGTGACCCACGAGATGGGCTTCGCGCGCAAGGTCAGCCACCGCGTGATCTTCATGGACGCCGGCAAGATCATCGAGGACTGCACGCGGGACGAGTTCTTCGGCAACCCGGACGCGCGCTCGCCGCGGGCGAAGGACTTCCTGTCGAAGATCCTGCAGCACTGAGCGACGCGTTGGGCGTCAGACGGATCCGGCAGCGCCCATCTCGGCAAACAACTGGTCGGCCGGCAGGTCGAGCGCGACGCTCGCCAGTTGAACCGTTTCGCCGCGGGCAAACGGGTGCAGCACCCAGAGGCCGTCCTCGCCCTTGCGGAAGACGTCGCACTGACGGCGATCGATGTCGCTCATGAAGGTACGGCATGGCGTTCCGCGCAGCTGCTGACGCAGCGCCATCGCGATGTTCAGCGTCACGGTGACGTGCCGATCCTCGGCACCTGCCGTTGCAAAGACTTCACCGGCGACGAACTCGTGCTTCGCGGCCTGGGTCATCTCCCAGGCCAGGAATTCGGCGCTGCTCATGCGCAGTTGCTCGGCGGCGCTGCCCATGCGCAGGATGATGTCGATTGGCGCTGCAGGTGTCAGCCGCCATGTGATGGTCGAGATGGGGGTGCGAGAATCCGCCCATGCCCGATGAGATCTCCCTGACGCGTCCCGACGACTGGCATCTGCACGTCCGCGATGGCGATGCGATGCGCTCGGTGGTCGGCGCAAGTGCCCGCCAGTTCGCGCGCGCGATCCTGATGCCGAACCTGAAGCCGCCGGTCACGACGACCGCGCAGGCGATCGCTTACCGCGACCGCGTGCTGGCGGCGCTGCCTGAAGGCTCGACGTTCGAGCCGCTGATGACGCTCTACCTGACCGATACGCTCGCGCCGGACGAGATCCGGCGTGCACGCGAGGCGGGTGTCGTCGCCGCCAAGCTCTATCCCGCCGGCGCGACCACGAACAGCGCAGCCGGGGTCACCGACCTTGCGAAGGTCCGGCCCACGCTCGAAGCGATGCAGCGCGAGGGCATGCTGCTGCTGGTCCACGGCGAGGTGACCGATCCGGACGTCGATGTGTTCGATCGCGAAGCGGTCTTCATCGACACCAAGCTGATCCCGCTGCGGCGTGATTTCCCGGAGCTGAAGATCGTCGTCGAGCACCTGACGACACGCGAAGCCGCGCAGTACGTCGCCGAGGCAGACGGCTACACCGCCGCGACGATCACCGCGCACCATCTGCTCTACAACCGCAATGCGCTGTTCACCGGCGGTCTGCGCCCGCACTACTACTGCCTGCCGGTCCTGAAGCGCGAACAGCATCGTCAGGCACTGGTGGCCGCGGCGACGTCGGGAAGCGGGAAGTTCTTCCTCGGCACCGACAGCGCGCCGCACGCCGCCGCGCTGAAGGAGCAGTCGGTCTGCGGCGCCGGCTGCTACACCGCGCTGACCGCGCTCGAGCTGTATGCGGAGGCGTTCGACGCCGCCGGTGCGCTCGACAAGCTCGAAGGCTACGCGAGCTTCCACGGCGCCGACTTCTACGGCCTGCCGCGCAATGCCGGCCGCATCACGTTGCGCCGCGAAACCTGGACGGTGCCCGAGTCGGTGCCGTTCGGCGATGCGATCCTGAAGCCGCTGCGCGGCGGCGAGACGATCGCCTGGAAGCTCGCGGCATGATCGAGCCGCAACCGCGCATCGCGCTGCTGATCGATGCCGACAACTCGCCGGCCAGCAAGATCGACGTGATCCTTGCCGAGCTCGCGAAGGTCGGCGTCGCGAACATCCGGCGCGCCTACGGCAACTGGAAGAAGGACGGCCTGCGCGGCTGGGAGAACGTGCTGCACGAGTACGCGATCCGCCCGATCCAGCAGTTCGACTACACCAAGGGCAAGAACGCGACCGACATGGGCCTCGTGATCGACGCGATGGACCTGCTCTACACCGACCGCCCCGACGCGTTCGGCATCGTCTCGAGCGACAGCGACTTCACGCCGCTCGTGATGCACCTGAAGGCCAAGGGCGCGCAGGTGTTCGGCTTCGGCGCGAAGAAGACGCCGCCGCCGTTCGTCAATGCGTGCTCGCGCTTCCTGTATCTCGAGAACCTCGGCGAGGTCGCGGTCGGTACCGGCGGCGACAAGCCGGCGAAGCCGGCAAGCAGGCGACGCAGTTCCGCGAAGGCTACCGCTGAAACGGCCCCCGAACCGATCGCCGACGCCACCCCGCTGCGCCAGGACACCGCTTCACTGAAGCAGGATGCACGCCTCGTCAGCCTGCTGCGCAACGCCGTCGAATCGGCCGCGGGCGAGGACGGCTGGTCGCCGCTCGGCGCGGTCGGCCAGCAGATCGGCAACCAGGCTTCGTTCGACCCGCGCAACTACGGCTACCGCAAGCTGCTGGACCTGGTCGAGGCGACGCAATTGTTCGAGATGGACCGGCGCGGTACACACGTCGTGCTGCGCGACAAACGCGTCGCCAAGGCCGCAACGCGCGGCTGATCCGCCCCCCAATGAAAACAGCGGCCACGAGGGCCGCTGTCGATGCGCGGGCGGACGATGCGCCTGGCGTTCGTCCGCGCGCGGGAATTACTTCTTCGGGGTGTCCTGGCCTTCGCCGGCCGGGGTCAGCGTGCCTTCCTTGCGCGCTTCCTTGGTCTTGGCCTTGCGCTCGGCACGGGTCGTGCTCGACTTCGTGTCCGGGGTCTTCGCGCCTTCGGCTTCGCCGGCCGGGGTCAGGGCGCCTTCCTTGCGCGCTGTCTTGGTCGCGGCCTTGCGGTCGGCACGGGTCGTGGTGGACTTCTTGTCCGGGGTCGGCGCGTTCTCGGCTTCGCCGGCCGGGGTCTTGTTGGCCTTGGCTTCGGCCTTCACTTCGGCGCGCGACGGCGACGAAGCTTGGGCATACGCGCCTTGGGCGATCAGAGCGGCGGCGGCGGCGGCCAGAACGGTCAGAGCGGAACTCATCTTCATGTCAGTTCTCCTGGTCAGAGCGAACGTGGGGGCATTTGCGGGGCCGACGCATCGGGTACGACATGCCCTCGTCAAGTCGACTTGCTTTCGGTCCGCAAAACGCGAGCCGTGGGAGCTAGGCGCCGTATTAGAACGCGGATTCGGGTGCTTGGTTGACATCGGGGGGCCCGGCGCGATCTCAACGCCCGGCGGTGTTGCGCCGATGCTGCACATCTGCAGCAGGGCGCCGCCTACCGGCGCGGCCCGGGCCCCGCGTGATAATCGGCCCGTGAAGCGAGCCAGGCCGCCGCTGGTGCACCACGCCGAAAGGCGGCACTGGAGGAAGGTCCGGACTGCACAGGGCAGCGCAGCAGCTAACGGCTGTCCACCGCGAGGTGAGGATCAGAGCAACAGAGACGAGTCGTCGGCCGTGCCGAGAGGCGCGATCGGCGGGTGAAACGGGCAATCTCTGCGCGCAGCAATACCAAATAGGCGCGCACCGGGCGCGCCGGCTTGCCGGGGCGCCCGAGTCGTCGGCCCGACGACCGCGTGCGGGTAGGTAGCACCGAGCCGGGCAGCGATGCCCGGCCCAGATGAATGGCGGCCACGGCCGTTCCGTCGCAAGGCGGGCCGGCTGCACAGAATCCGGCCTATCGGCTCGCTTCACACTTTCCCTGGTGTCGGGGCGAGCCGCCGCTGCATGGTCCGGCGGCGCGCGAGTTCAGGCCGCGTCCGGAGCGCTGTCCAGGCGGGGCGCGGCCATGGAGCGCATGGCCATGGAGCGCGACGCCGCGGCATACACTCGGCGCCCCGATGAATCCCGACGCACATCTGCTCTGGCGCGCCCCGCGCTGGGCCCTGGCCGCCCTGCTGGCCTGCCTGGGCATGCTCGGTGCGTTCTCGACCGACACCTACCTGCCGGCCTTCTCGGGCATCGCGCAGGCGATCGACGCGACGCCGGTGCAGATGCAGCAGACGCTGTCGGCGTACCTGTTCGGCTTCGCGATCATGAATCTGTTCCATGGCGCGCTGTCGGACAGTTTCGGGCGCCGCCCCGTGGTCCTGATCGGCCTCGTCGTGTTCACGTTGGCGTCGGCAGGCTGCGCGCTGTCGACCCATATCGGCGCGCTGGTGTTCTTCCGTACCGTGCAAGGCATGTCGGCGGGCGCCGGCATCGTCGTGTCGCGCGCGGTGATCCGCGACATGTTCCCGCCGCAGGACGCGCAGCGCGTGATGTCGCAGGTGACGATCTACTTCGGCGTGGCGCCCGCGGTCGCGCCCATCGTCGGCGGCTTCCTGTTCGTGCATGTCGGCTGGAGCGCGATCTTCTGGTTCCTGACCGGCATCGGCGTCGTGCTGGCGATCGCCAACTACCAGCTCCTGCCGGAGACCTTGCACACGACGCACCGCCAGGCCTTCAACATCGGCAACCTGATGCGCGGCTATTGGCAGATGGCGTCGAGCGCACGCTTCATGGCGCTCGCGCTGGCGAGCGGCATACCGTTCAACGGCATGTTCCTGTACGTGCTGTCGGCGCCGGTGTTTCTCGGCGAGCACCTCGGCTTCGGGCCGGAGCAGTTCTTCTGGCTGTTCCTGTCGACGATCGCCGGCATCGTCGGCGGCGCCTGGCTGTCAGGGCAGATGGCCGGTCGCATACGCAAGCCGCACCATCAGATCCGCCACGGCCTCTTGATCATGGCGATCGTGTCGGTCGTGAACCTCGTGCTCAACCTGCTGTTCAAGCCGCAGGCGTGGTGGGCGCTGCCGCCACTCGGCATCTACGCGTTCGGCTGGGCGCTGATGGTCCCGGTCGTGACCTTGATGGTGCTGGACCTCATGCCGGAGCGGCGCGGCATGGCGTCGTCGTTCCAGGCCTGCATCGGCAGCCTCGCGAACGGTTTCGTCGCCGGCGTGATCGCGCCCCTGGTCATGCACTCGACGGTGTGGCTCGCGGTCGCGTCGACGTTGATGATGAGCATCGGCGTCGTGGCCTGGATCTGGGTCAAGCCGCGCGTCACCTAGGGTAACGAAGCCGGCCGCCGCCTTCAAGTCGCGCCGCGGAAGGTCGATATCGAGCCAGGCCAACGCCGGCCTGCGATTTCGTTCGACCATGTCCGACTCACGCCGCCGTATCCCGCATCTGCGCCGTTGGCTCATCGCGCTGCCGCTGGCGGCCGCCGGCCTTGCTTTTGCATACCTTGATTCGGCCGACGCCGCGGAGGCGGCTTCGCGTCCGGCTGCCGAGACCCATGGCGCATCGGCGGTCGCCGCACCCGGCGATCCGCTCGATACGGTGCGCGAACGGCTGGCCGCCAAGCTCGGTGCGACCAAGGCGCCCAACACGCCCAATCCCTACGTCTTGCGCGTGACCTCGAAGGGCGGCGCCGGCGGCGCGCCGGAGGAAGGTCGCCATGCGACGTCCGCGAGTGCCCACGGCAGCACGGTCGCCATGGCTACGCGGCCCGAGGAAGCCGCACGGCCGGCCGCCACGCACGGCCCGGTGCACTGGGACTACGCCGGTGCCGAAGGCCCGGAGCGCTGGGCCGAGCTCGATCCCGCGTACGCCGCCTGCGCGAACGGCAAGCGCCAGAGCCCGATCGACATCCGCGACGGCATCAAGGTCGACCTCGATCCGGTGCAGGTCGACTACCACCCGAGCACGTTCAGCGTCGTCGACAACGGCCACACGGTGCAGGTCAACGTCGCGCCCGGCAACTTCATCGAGACGATGGGCCGGCGCTTCGAGCTGGTGCAGTTCCACTTCCACCGGCCGTCCGAGGAGCGCATCGACGGCAAGCAGTTCGACATGGTCGCGCACCTCGTGCACAAGGATGTCTCGGGGCGCCTCGCGGTGATCGCCGTGCTGCTCGAGCGCGGCAGCGCGCAACCTGTCGTGCAGCGCATCTGGAACAACCTGCCGCTCGAACACGGCGACGAAGTCCGCGCCAGCGGCACGATCGATCCGGCGGCGCTGTTGCCGGCGGAGCGGCGCTACTACACCTACATGGGCTCGCTGACGACACCGCCATGCAGCGAAGGCGTGCTGTGGATGGTGATGAAGAACCCGGTGCCGGTCTCGGCCGAACAGATCGGCGTGTTCTCGCGGCTCTATCCGATGAACGCGCGGCCGCTTCAGTCGGCGTCGGGCCGGCTCATCAAGGAGAGCAACTGACGGTACTGTCGGGCGCTGCTGCCGCGGCGATAGACTCCGGGGCCATCGCTACCGCCGGAGGGCCAGCATGACCGTCCTGATCGTCGGCCTCGTGATCTTTCTCGGGGTGCACTCGGTGGGCATCTTCGCGCCGGCCTGGCGCGAGGCGCAGATCGTGCGGCTCGGGCCCGGGCCGTGGAAGGGCCTCTATTCGGTCGTCTCGGCGATCGGCCTGGGCGTGCTGATCTATGGTTTCGGCGTCGCGCGCCAGGCGCCGGTCGTCCTGTACACGCCGCCGACGGCCCTGCGTCACATCGCGGTCCTGCTGATGGTCCCGGTGTTCCCGCTCTTCATCGCGGCCTACCTGCCCGGCCGCATCAAGGCGGCGGCCAAGCACCCGATGCTGCTGTCGGTCAAGTTCTGGGCCGTTGCGCATCTGCTGGCCAACGGCACGCTGGCCGACGTCGTACTGTTCGGTTCGTTCCTGCTCTGGGCCGGCGCCGACCGCATCGCCGTGAAGCGTCGCCCCGTGCCGCGCGTCGTGCCCGGCGCTCCGGCGTCGGCGGCCAACGACGCGATCGTCGTCATCGCGGGCATCTCGATCTACTTGCTGTTCCTGCTCTGGGCGCACCGCGTGCTGATCGGCGTATCGCCGCTCGGTTGAGCTTTCCCTTCCCGCGTTCCTGCGGCCCGTCGCATGACATGCCGAGCCGCGCCGTCGTCCTACAGCCCCCGGTCGCACCGCCCGACAGGGCGGGCTGCGGCGCGCGGGCAAAGTGTGCCCGTCGATGCGGTGCGCTCTTTCGGCAACTGCGACGCAACGCTCGATGTCATCACACACACAGGGAAGGAAGCCATCATGAACGAAGACCAAGTCAAGGGACGCATGGAACAAGCCAAGGGCAGCGTCAAGGAAGCTGCCGGCAAGGTCGTCGGCAACAAGAACCTCGAGGCTGAAGGCAAGGTCGACAAGGCCGTCGGCAAGGTTCAGGCGGGTGTCGGCGACGCGAAGGAACGCGTCAAGGACGCGATCAAGCGCGCCGACGACCGCCTTTCCGAGTGACGACCCTCCGGTCTTGCTGAAGCCCGGTCAGGGCATCCGCGCCGGCAGTCCTCCCAGTGCGAGGCTGCCGGCGTTTTTTATGCGGCCTCAGCGGCGCAGCGGCACCGCCATCGGCTCGGTGTCCGCAAAGCCGTTCACCGGCAGTGGTCCATGTCCGGAAGCCGACCGCTCGGCGGCGGCGTCGCCGGCGCGCAGGACGGCATCGAGCCGCTCGGCGCGCTCGCCGAACTGCACGGCCTTCTGGTGCTGGGCTGCGAGTTCCTTCTGCAGGCGCTCGATCTGCTTGCGCGCCTGCGTCACCTGGAGGCTCGCGAACTGGTGCGCCCGCCCGGTCTTGTCGTAGCGGTTGCGCCATTCGGCGATCCGACGGCCGTACCACCAATGCGCCGTGCCCCAGGTCACCGCCGCCAGGCAGGCGGAGCCGGCCGAAATGATGAGCCAGTCAGGAAGTCCCATGGTGAGTCCTGATCGGCGCAAAGCTGACTGAACTTGAATCGGCAATACTGATTTCGGCGCGGCTGCGGGGCTCAGAGACCGAGCGCCGCCCCGGCTATCGTGTGATTCTGCCCACCGCGGCAGGCGATCTTCAGCGCGCCGAGACGATTGCCGAGTTCGACCGCGCGCGCGAGCGGCCAGTCGCGCTCGATGCCGTAGAGCAGCGCGGCGCGAAACGCGTCGCCGCAGCCGGTCGGATCGACGACCGCGCTCGCCTTCGCGCCCGGAATGTGCGTGCGCTCGCCCTGTTGCCAGAGCTCGCAGCCGTCGGCCCCCAGGGTCACGATCACGCCCTGAAGGTGCGAGCGCGACAGCGCTTCGAGGCTGCGGCCGGTGCGGTCGCAGAGCATGCGAGCCTCGTAGTCGTTGACGGCCACCCAGGTGGCCTGTTCGATGAAGTTCGAGAGCTCGCGGCCGTCGAACATCGGCAGCCCCTGGCCCGGGTCGAAGATGAACGGGATGCGCGCCGCTGCGAGCTGCGCGGCATGCTGCAGCATCGCGTCGCGGCCATCCGGCGCGACGATCGCCACGCGCACGTCGCTGCGCGCCGGCACCGCGGTCAGATGTGCCGACTGCATGGCGCCCGGGTGGAACGCCGTGATCTGGTTGTTGTCGGTGTCGGTGATGATGATCGCCTGGGCGGTGTAGCTGTCGGGATCGCGCCGTACGAACTCGGTGCTCGCGCCCCATGACGCCAGACGGGCGAGGTAGTCGTCGCCGTCGCTGCCGAGCGCGGCCACGACGAGCGGCTCGCCGCCGAGCGCAGACAGCGTGTAGGCGATGTTGCCGGCGCAGCCGCCGAACTCGCGCCGCAAGGTCGGCACGAGGAACGACACGTTCAGGATGTGCACCTGCTCGGGCAGGATCTGCTCGGCAAAACGCCCGGGGAAAGTCATGATCGTGTCGAACGCGAGCGAGCCGCAGATCAGTGCTGCCATGGATGGAACTCCGTTGAAGGGAGGCGCGGCTGCGCCTCAGAGGCTGAGAGGTAATCCGGCGTGGCCGAGACGGCCCCGCAAACGGTCCCCATCAAGGCGCAAAGCGCCGCCATGGCTCGGGCTATGGCGAGCATTTGCAACGCAGAGTGGGGCCGTTTTCGGGGTCAGAGCGGGCATGTCGGATTGCCTCTCGGTCTCTTCAGGGATAGAAGATCTCGACCGTGTAGCCGGTGACGCGCGGCGTGCCGGCCGTCAGCAGCAGTTGCAGCGGCGCCTCGGACCCGGGCGCGAGCAGAGCGGACGCGACGCGGAAGTCACCGGGCGCGAGCGCGCGCCGGGCAATGAGCTGGCCGGCATTGTCGGTCAGGCTGAGGTCGATCGACGGCATCGCGACCGTCAGTGCACCGCGGTTGCGCAAGGTGACGGTGAGGCGGAACGCATCCGGACCGCTGGCGCGCGTCAAGGTCGTGTTCTCGACCGAGACGTCCTCGATGCGGCGCGGCGCATCCAGGCTGCAATGCCAGGCCGAGCACCAACCTGCCAGCGCCGGACGCAGTGCCGGCCAGCGGGCGGCCGCGGTGTCGCGGAAGTGGAGGATCCATTGGAGCGCGAGCAGCAGCAGCAGCACGACCGAGGCCGCCACCAGCGCACGGCGCATCGCCGGGCGCTGCCAGCGCGCCTGCCGATCGGCATGGCGGACGAATTCCGGGGCGCCATGGGCCGGTTCGAGCCACGCTTCGCCGCGCGGCTGCGGGTCGACCGGGGGCTCGTCGAAGCGCGGCTCGACATGCCCCAGCGCTGCCTCGGCCGCGGGTTCGTCCGCGGCGACGTAGCGCGGCTCGATCGGTGCCGCGTCGCGCTCGGCCACGCCGAACAGCTCGGCATCGATGCGCTCGACCAGCGCAGGGTCGGAGCCGTCGGTCGTCGGCGGCAGGGCCGGCTCGATCGCGTGCGCTGCCGGCTCGAAGCGCGCGTCGTCCGCCGGTCGCGGCCAGGGCGGCGCCGCATCGCGCTCGAGGTCGAACAGGCCTTCGAGGGCGCTGAAGACCTCGTCGCAGCGGCCGCAGCGTACCCAGCCCTCGGACACCTTGAGCTGGTCTTGCACGACCCTGAAGACGGTACCGCAGGACGGGCAACGGGTGGCCAGGCTCATGCTGCGAATGATGCCATGGGCCTTCGCGGCTTCAGCCGGGAGCGCGCGCCGTCATCAGGACCCAGCCGTCCTCGCGGTCATGCACGTCGAGCGCGAGCCAGGGCGCGTAGGCGGTTTGCAGCTCGCCGGTCTGGCGTTCGAGGATGCCGGCCAACACCAGCATCGATCCCGCCGCGAGGTGCCCGCACAGCACCGGAGCCAGCAGCTTGAGCGGCGCGGCCAGGATGTTGGCGTAGACCAGCTCGTAGCTTCCGTCGGCGATCTCCGGCAGGCCGCAGCGCACGGCGACGCCGTTGGCCGCCGCATTGGCGCGGGCCGACTCCACGGCCGCCGGATCGACGTCGACGGCGTCGATCTCGCGCGCACCGTGGAGGGCCGCCGCGATCGCCAGGATGCCCGAGCCGCAGCCGTAGTCGAGCACGCGCCGCCAATGCGGGGCCAGCGCCGCGGCCTGCGCGGCAGTCCAGCGCAGGCACATGCGCGTCGTCGGATGCGTGCCGGTACCAAAGGCGAGGCCCGGATCGAGCCTGATCACCCGCCGCGCCTCGGCAGGCGGCTCGTGCCAGCTCGGCACGATCCAGAAGTCGGCCGTGATCGGCACCGGCGCGAACTGCGACTGCGTGACGCGCACCCAGTCGGTGTCCGGCACGGGCTCGATGCCGCGCAATTCGGCGCCGGCGCCCTCCGGGTCGGTCAGCAATCGCGTCGCCGCGTCGACCGCCTGCGGTTCGCTGTCGAACAGCGCCTTCACCAGCGAGCGCTGCCAGCCCGGCCGCGGCGCCGGTTCGCCGGGTTCGCCGAACAGGGCCTGTTCGGCATCCGTTTCGGCGTCCGCGTCTTCGACCGACACCGACAGCGCGCCCAGCCGGTCGGCGAGCAGGTCGGAGACGCGCTCGACCGCGTCCTGGGCGACCTGCAGCGACAGCTCCACCATGGCGGTCAGCGCCGGTGCTGGGCCATCCAGCCTTCGAGGTAGTGGATGCTGGTGCCGCCCTCGACGAACTTGGCATCGGCCATCAGCTCGCGGTGCAGCGGGACGTTGGTCAGGATGCCTTCGATGACCGTTTCCGACAGCGCGATGCGCATGCGCGCGAGCGCCTGCTCGCGCGTGTCGCCGTACACGATGATCTTGCCGATCATCGAGTCGTAGTTGGGCGGCACGAAGTAGTTCGTGTAGGCGTGCGAATCGACCCGCACGCCGGGGCCGCCGGGCGGGTGCCACATCGTGATGCGGCCGGGCGAGGGCGTGAACTTGTACGGATCCTCGGCGTTGATGCGGCACTCGATCGCATGGCCGCGCATCTGCACGGCCCGCTGGGCGAACGGCAGCTTCTCGCCGGCGGCGACGCGGATCTGCATCTGCACGATGTCGATGCCGGTGACGAGCTCGGTCACCGGATGCTCGACCTGCACCCGCGTGTTCATCTCGATGAAGTAGAACTCGCCGTTCTCGTACAGGAACTCGAACGTGCCGGCGCCGCGGTAGCCGATCTTCTTGCAGGCGGCGGCGCAGCGCTCGCCGATGCGCTCGATCACGCGTCGCGGAATGCCGACGGCGGGTGCTTCCTCGATGATCTTCTGGTGGCGACGCTGCATCGAGCAGTCGCGCTCGCCGAGCCAGATCGCGTTGCGATGGCTGTCGGCCAGTACCTGGATCTCTATGTGGCGCGGGTTCTCGAGGAACTTCTCCATGTAGACGGACGGATTGCCGAAGGCCGCGGCGGCCTCTGCACGCGTCGTCTGCACCGCGTTGACGAGCGCCGCCTCGGTGTGCACGACGCGCATGCCGCGCCCGCCGCCGCCGCCGGCCGCCTTGATGATCACCGGATAGCCGATCGCGCGCGCCTGCTTGATGATCTCCTTGGGATCATCCGTCAGTGCGCCGTCGGAGCCGGGCACGCACGGCACGCCCGACTTGATCATCGCCTGCTTCGCCGACACCTTGTCGCCCATGATGCGGATCGACTCGGGCGTCGGCCCGATGAAGGTGAAGCCGCTGCGCTCGACGCGCTCGGCGAAGTCGGCGTTCTCCGACAGGAAGCCGTAGCCGGGATGGATCGCCTCGCTGTCGGTCACCTCGGCGGTCGAGATGATGGCGGGCATGTTGAGGTAGCTCTGCGCGGAGGCGGCCGGGCCGATGCAGACGGCTTCGTCGGCGAGCCGCACGTACTTGGCGTCGCGGTCGGCCTCGGAATAGACGACGACCGACTTGACGCCGAGCTCGCGGCAGGCGCGCTGGATCCGAAGAGCGATCTCGCCTCGGTTCGCAATGAGGATCTTCTTGAACACTGCCGCTTACTCGATGATGAACAGCGGCTGCCCGAACTCGACCGCCTGGCCGTTCTCGCACAGGATGCGGGCGACCGTGCCGGACTTGTCGGCCTCGATCTCGTTCATGATCTTCATCGCCTCGATGATGCAGATCGGCTCGCCTTCCTTCACGGTGCTGCCGACCTCGACGAACGCCTTCGCCCCTGGACTCGCAGAGCGGTAGAAAGTGCCGACCATCGGCGACTTGACCTGATGTCCCGTGTCGGCCGGCGGCGCCGCGGGCGCGACGGCCGGCGTCGCCGCAACGGGCGCTGCCATCGCTTCGGGCGGCATGGCACTCGGCATCGCCGGCGCTGCAACTGCGTAGGCCGGTCGGCTCAGGTCGGCCTTCACGATGCGGACCTTGCCGTCCGCCTCGGTGATCTCGAGTTCCGAGATGTTCGACTCCGACACCAGGTCTATGAGTGTCTTGAGCTTGCGCAGATCCATGCTTTCAACTCCGGAGGGTGGCCGATGCGGATTGCGTCGTTTTGGGAGCAATGGGCGATTTCTGTTTCGAAATTGAACCCATCTCCTTTCAATCTGCAAGTTTTCCTACAAGCCACGCAGGGCCTGCGTCGGTCACTGTATATTTCTGGGAAGCGACGGACTTTACGCGCTTTGTCAGGAAATGAAAGCAGTTGACAAGAAATCAATCGCGCGGCAGGCAAGTCACCGAATCGACGCCGACCAGCCATCGAGATCGGCCTGCGCCAGCACGCCGAGCTTGCGTGCGGCGACGGCACCGCTGCTGTCGAACACGACGCTGAACGGAAGCGCGCCGCTCCCATTGCCGAGCTGGCGCGACAGCTCGACGCCCTCCATGCCGGCCAGCACGACGGGGAAACCGACCGCTCGCGTGCGCAGGAACGTTTGCACCGGCTCGGCCTGGTCCACCGCCAACCCGATGACTTGCCAGCCGTGTGCGCGCTGACGGTTCCAGAACCGGTCGAGCAGCGGCAACTCGGTGACGCACGGCGGGCACCACGTGGCCCAGAAGTTCACCAGCAGCGGCGCGCCGCGCAGCGTGGCCAGGCGCAACCCGGCGCTGCCGTCGGGACGCGGGAACGTCCGGTTCCAGATCGCATCGCCCGCGGCCGGCTCGTCGCGCCGCCGGACCGCCCAGCCCGCGCCGGCGACAGCGGCCACGACGCCGACGCCGGCGTACAGCCAGGTGCGGCGCTTCACGGCGCGTCCCTCAGGCGCCGCAGCGCCGGCAAGTCGCCGCGCTGCGTGCGACCGCCCGGGTCCGCCTTCAGGCCGCCGCGCAGATCGTCGTGGTCGAGCACCGTCAGGTGCACGGTGACCGGCTCGCCGAGTTCCGGGGACGGGCTCGTCACCGTCAGCACATCGATCATCCGGCCGCGCACGCCTTGCATCGCGCCCACTTCGTAGGGCACGCCGCGGTCGATCAGCGCCAGCTCGGCGGCCTTCGAATCGTCGCAGTAGAGCTCGAGGTGCACGTTGTTGCGCCGGGTCGCGGTGCCGCGCCAGACCGCGCCGGTGAGATGCGGCCGGAACGCCGCCAGCCGCTCCATCCACAGCGCCGCGACGGTGCGCAATGCCGCCAGTTCGGCCGGTTGCGTATCGGCGCAGAACAGCGACAGGTAAGTCCGCACTTCGTCTTCAACGGCGTCGTTGCTCGGCAATGCCGCGTGGCGGGTGTCGGACAGGCCGAGCTCGCGAGCGGCTCGCCGCTTGGCCGGCCCGTATTCCATGCCTTCCTCGACCACCCAGCGCGCCGCGCCGGCAGCGATCTCGTCGGTGTGCATGCCTGCCATCCGCCCGGATTGTAGGGACCGGCCCTTCAGGGCAGCTCGACTGCGGGCATGCGGGCGGCGATGGTACCGGCGCGGCCGACGATGTAGGCCGATCCGGGGCGCTTCTCGAAGCGTTTGGGCGCCGGCAGCATCACCGCGAGCTGAGCCGCCTGGGAGACCCCCAGCCGCGCGGCCGGCACGTGAAAGTAGTGGCCGGCGGCGGCCTCGGCGCCGAACACGCCTTCGCCCCATTCGACGCTGTTCAGGTAGATCTCCAGGATGCGCTGCTTCGACAGCAGCGCCTCGAGCATGAAGGTGATCGCGAGTTCCTGGCCCTTGCGCAGCAGCGTGCGCTCGCTGTCGAGGAAGAGGTTCTTCGCGAGCTGCTGCGTGATCGTCGAGCCGCCGACGATGCGTGCCGCGACCTTGCTCGGTGCCTGCGCGGCGCCCCTGGCCTGCGCGCGTTGCTCGGCGGCGAGATTGAGCCGTGCGGCGCGCGCTTCGGTCTTCTCGTTGCGCTGCCAGGCCTGCTCCAGCGCGTCCCATTCGACGCCGTCGTGCTCGACGAAGCCGGAATCCTCCGAGGCGATGACGGCACGCTTGAGCGACGGCGAAATCTGCGCATACGGCATCCATTGCTGGTGCCACGCGACGTCGCGGCGCTCGACCAGCAGCCGCCAGGCTTCCGAGCGCTGGAAGCTCGTCGATTCCGGGTCGATCGCCTTCATCAAGGCGATGCGGCCCAGAAAGTAGAGCTGCAGTGCCAGTGCGGACAACGCGATCAGCGCCACGATGCGCAGCGCGTGCTTCATCGCGGCACGGCCAGCCGCTCGTGCAGGAGCGTCAGCACCGGCCCGGTGTCCGGCCGCACGCCGCGCCAGAGGAGAAACGCCTCGGCGGCCTGCTCGACGAGCATGCCGAGGCCGTCGCGGCCGACGGCCGCATGTGCGTCGGCCCAGTCGACGAACGCCTGCGCGCCGGGCCCATACATCAGGTCGAGGGCCAAGGTGCCCGGGCGCAGCACGCTGGCCGGCACCGGCGCGGGGGCGCCTTCGAGGCTGCTGGCGCTGGCGTTCAGCACGATGTCGTAGGCCAGTCCCGGCGCGGCCAGCGGCACGGCGTGGAGCCGTGCATGCGCCGCCACGGCGGCTTCCAGGTGCCGAGCGACGAGTTCGTCGGCACGCGCTGCCGTGCGATTGGTCACCGCCACCTCGGCCGGACCGTGTGCCAGGAGCGGCCCCAGCACGCCGGCGGCGGCGCCGCCGGCACCGATCAGCAGCACGCGACGGCCGGCGATGCCGACGCCGGCATTGCGCTCGATGTCCGCCATCAGCCCGGCGCCGTCGGTGTTGTCGCCCAGCCAGCCGTCGGCATCGAAGCGCAGCACGTTGGCGGCGCCGGCGAGCCGCGCGCGCGCGGTCGTTCGAGTGGCCGCCGCGTAGGCGTCGAACTTGAAAGGCACGGTGATGTTGCAGCCGCGCGCGCCGCTCGCCGCGAGCGCTGCGAGCGCCGCACGGAAGCCGTCGAGCGGGCACAGCACGCGCTCGTAGACCAGCGCCTCGCCGGTCTGCCGGGCGAACTCGGCATGGATGAAAGGCGACTGGCTGTGCGCGACCGGATTGCCGAACACGACGTAGCGGTCCGGGCTGTTCATCGGGCTGCCTTCGTGTTGTGCACTCCGGCCTTCGCCACCGAGCGGCCGGGCGGGCTCATGGGCTCGGCGCCGTCAGCGTGGTCTCGAGCCCGTCTTCGCGCGTGAAGCGAAAGCGCGACGTGATCACGAGCTGGTCCGCATGCCGGCGCATCGCCGGCGTGAACGCGCCGAACGGCGCGGCGGCGTGCACGATCGCGACCGCGCGCCGGTCCAGCAGCTTGGACTGCGAACCGCGCACCACCTCGGTTTCGACCACCCGGCCCTGCGCATCGACGGTCACGTTCATCGTCAGCTCGCCATACAGCTTCTTGCCGTGATTCTCCGGGAAGTTGCGCGTGCCGCGGTCCTCGATCTTGCGCCGGAGCTGGTCGTAGTAGAGCGCGTAGACCTCCTCGCGCGTCGCCGGGCTGATGTAGCGCTTCTTCGGCCGCGCATTCTCCTCGTTGACGCGCTTCTCGATCTCGGCGAGGAGCTGGATGAGCTGGCGCCGCTTGTCCTCCTGCGCGCGCTCTTCGGGCGCGCCGGTGTCGTGCCGCGGATCGGGCGCCGGCAGCAGCGCGAGCTCGCGCCGCACTTGCGCGAGGAGCTGGTTCTGGACTTCCTGCAACTGCTCGATGCGGCGCCGCTCATCCTCCGCCGAGTCGCCGATCGTCGCTTCGGGCGACGGCGGCAATGGCGACGTCGCGCGGCCGCGCTCGGCTTCGCCGCCGCCGGTGAGATTGGCTTGCGCGATCGCCTGCGCCTCGGCCGGCGGCGCATCGGCACGCGAGTTGACGAGGATGACCTCGAGCGGCGTGTCCTGGAACACGCGATTGAAGTCGTCCGGATCGACGAAGCGGACCGCCAGCAGCACCGCATGCACGCCGACCGAGATGATCAGCGCGATCTGCAGCGTCGACAGCTTGCGCAGCACCCTCTCAACCCGCAGGCGTGGCGGCTTCCGCTTCGTCGATGGCGTTCACGTCGATCGCGAGCGCGAGTGGGCCGGCGGCAGCGTCGGCTTCGTCGGCTTCGGTTTCCGGCGCGGCGTCGACCGGTGCCGCCGTATCGAGCTTGGTGACGACCGAGGCATGCACGTCCAAGGTCAACAGATCGGTCGCCGCGATGCGCACGCGCACCCGCGTACCGCGCGCCATGCCTTCGGCACCGATGGCGCGGAACACCAAGGGCAGCGTGTCTGCGCGCACCAGCGCGTCCTTCATCACCGCCGCATCGAGTTCGACGATGCCTTGCTGGCGCAGGTAGACCAGCGTCCAGTAGCGTTCGAGGCCGCCCTGGAACGCGTTGTACTCCGCATAGGCCGCATCGAACGCCGAGATGATGGAGAAGAGCTGCACGTCCTTCGGCTTGAACGGCGCCGCCAACGCCGCGGTGCGGCCATGGCGCGCGCAGGCGATCAGCTGCCACTGGTTCACGAGATCGACGTAGCGTCGCAGCGGCGACGTCGACCAGGCGTATTGCGGCACGCCGATGCCCGCATGCGGCGCCGGCTTGGTCCCCATGCGCACCTTCACGCCCGGCAGCAGGCTGGCTTGCGCGCGGTAGATGCCCGGCACGCCGCATTCCGCCAGCCAGCCGCCCCAGGTGCTGTTGGCGAGGATCATCGCCTCGGCGACGATGAGGTCGAGCGCCGAGCCGCGCGCACGCGCCGTGATCGACACGCGCTCCGTGCCGTCGGGCTCGCCGTCGCCGTCGCGTTCGAGGCGGAAGTTGTAGTCGGGCCGGTTGAACGACTCGGGCTTGCCGCGGACGACCTCGCGCTGCGCTTTCAGATGGCGCGCCAGCCGGTGCCCGAACGCGAGCTCGGCGGCGAACGGATAGTCGGCCGGCGCCGTGCCTTCGAGGCTCGCATCGGTGACGATGCCGTCGAGCTTGTCGTGCCGCAGGTTGGCCGCGATCGCGACGCGCTCGATGCGCGTCTCCTGCGCGGTGATCGCCAGGGTCGCTTCGTCTATCGTGAGGTAGAGCGACAGCGCCGGGCACTCGCGGCCTTCGATCAGCGTGTAGGCGCCGACCACGTCGTCCGGCAGCATCGTCAGCTTGTGGCCGGGCATGTAGACCGTCGACAGCCGCTCGCGCGCCACCTTGCCGAGGGCGGCGTCGGGCGCGATCGCGAGGCCGGGCGCCGCGATGTGCACGCCGAACACGATCGTGCCGCTGCCGAGCCCCTGCACCGACAGCGCATCGTCGATTTCGGTCGTCGCGGAATCGTCGATCGAGAACGCGGCCGCCGGCGCGAGCGGCAGCGCTTCCTTGATCGCCGGCACCGGCAACGACGCGAACCCGGTGCCTTTCGGGAAGTTCTCGAACAGGAAGCGCCGCCAGTGGAACTGGTAGGGCGAATCGATCGCGCCGGCGGCGGTCAGCAGGTCGAGCGGCGCGCGCTGCGTGCGCCGCGATGCCTCGACGACGGCCTTGTATTCGGGCGCGTTCTTGTCGGGCTTGAAGAGCAGCTTGTAGAGCTGCTCGCGCACCGGCGGCGGGCACTGCCCCTGCGCCAGCTCGCCGGCCCAGGCATCGATCTGCTCGGCGATGCGCTTCTTGCGCTCGATGCCGAGCAGCGCGGCCTTGACGATCTCCGCCGACGCCTTCTTGAACTGCCCCTTGCCGCTGCGCCGGAAGTAGTGCGGCGCCTCGTGCAGCCTGAGCAGCGCCGCGGCTTGCTGGTCGACGCCGGCGCGGGCATCGAAGTACTCGCGCGCCAGATCGGCGAAGCCGAACTCGGCCTCGGGTGCGAATTCCCACGCGAGGTCGAGATCGATGTCGGCGGCGAGCGCCTGGGCACGCCGCAGCAGCTCGGCGGGCTCCGGTTGCTCGAACCGCAGCAGCGCCTGCGCCTGCTTGACCTTGACGCGCTTGCCCGAGTCCAGCTCGACCTGCAGCGAGCTGTCGCTCTCGGTCATCACACGGCCGGCGAGGAACCTGCCGGCGTCTTCGTACAGAACATACATGGACCGCGATTGTCACCGCTTTGCGCGCCGTCCCGCGGCCCCTTCCGCGGCCCATCTCGCGACGGGCCGGAGCCCGTGCAGATCCGCTTCGGCGGGCCGCTGCTGATCCCGCCATGCCTCGACCCGGATCCCGTCAGGATGGACGTTCGGCTTGCCGTTGGACCGGTTCCGCTCGACGGGGTCTTTGCCGTGGACGCACGCCGGCCGAGGCCCGTCGCTTTCGCCGACGGATCCTCTCGGGGAAACGTCGGATCGCTCCCAAGCTTCGTCGACCCCTCGAGGCGCTAGTAGCTCCGTCCCTTGCGATACTGCGCATGCGCGCGCCGCTCCAGCGTCGTACCGCGCGCCAGCGCCGCGAACGACGCGCCGGCATGGGCGTGACAGATCGCGAGACCGAGCGCATCGGCGGCGTCCTTGCCGGGCAGTCCCGGCAGCGCGAGCAGCCGCGCGACCATCGCCTGCACCTGTTCCTTGCGCGCCTGGCCATGGCCGACGATCGCCTTCTTCATCTGCAGCGCGGTGTATTCGGCCACCTGCAGATCGCTCGAGACCAGCGCCGTCAGTGCCGCGCCGCGTGCCTGGCCGAGCAGCAGGGTCGACTGCGGGTTGACGTTGACGAACACGATCTCGACCGATGCGCAGGTCGGCCGGTAGCGTGCCGCGACCTCGCGCACGCCGTCGAAGATGATCTTGAGGCGCGACGGCAGTTCGCCGAGCGCGACCGCATCGGTCTTGATCGTGCCGCTGGCGATGTAGTGCAGCCTGGCGCCGTCGGCTTCGACGATGCCGAAGCCGGTGGTGCGCAAGCCGGGATCGACGCCGAGGATCCTCATGGCATTGCGGGCCCAGCGCCGGGCCGCTCCCAAGCGGGCCCGCGTCCCCGTGGGGGACCGGCCCATGTACTCGTGGGACGAGGGGTCGTCATTTGATCCCGAAGTACCAGCGCACCGCGTGGAAGAACACCGGCGCCGCGAAGCACAGCGGCGCGACGCGATCGAGCAGGCCGACCGCACCGGTCACCGAGGTCTTGTTGCCCCAATGCCGCACGCCCGCGTCGCGCTGCAGCGCCTGCAGCACGAACTCGCCGAGCGATCCGCTCGCGCCGGCGACGAACCCCATCGCGAGCGCCGGCAGCGGCTTGAACGGCGTCGACCAGTACAGCAATCCGCCGGCGACGGCACCCGCGCCCGCGCCGATCAGCCAGGTCTGCCAGGTGAACGTGCGGCTGATCGCGCGCGCCACCGGCAGCGCCCGCAGGCGGCGGCTCGCGGTCTCCTGCGCGAGGTGCGCCACCGCGACGACCGCGACGAGATAGAACACCATGAACGCGCCGCGCCCGGCGTAGTCGGGCAGGTCGAGCAGCAGGAGCGCGGGCGCATGGCTGATGCAGTACACGCAGACCATGATGCCCCACTGGATCTTCGCGTTGCGTTCGAGGAAGCGGTGCGGATCGTTGGCGAAGGCGCTGACGACCGGTATCGCGAGGAAGGTATAGACCGGAATGAAGACGGTGAACAGATCGAAGGCGCGCGCCCCGACGATCACGTATTGCGCCGGCAGGATCACGAAGAACGCCAGGATCAGGCTGCGATGGTCGCCGCGGCGGGTCTGCGTCAGGGTCACGAACTCGCGCAGCGCGAGGAACGACACGACCGCGAACAGCAAGGTCGACACCACCGTGCCGAGCGCCCAGGCGACCCAGAACAGCACCGCGCCGACCCACACGGCGCGCAGGTCGCGCGTCTGCCGCTCGTGTTCGGCCATGCGGCGCTCGTCGTCTTCGCGCAGCGTGCGCACGACGATCGTGACCGTGGCTGCGAGCAGCAGGCCGAACAGCACCACGAACAGCAGGCCGACCTGCTGCGATACCGAGAGATCGCGCAACCCGCCCATCAGCGCACCGCCCGAAGCGCGATCACCGCGGCGCGGGCGCGGTCGAGGAAGGTGCGCCTGTCCTCGTCGGCGATGCGCGCGAGCGGCGCGCCGAAGCTCACCGAGCAGAGGATGGGCACCGGCACGACCTCGCCCTTGGGCATCACGCGCTGCACGTTGTCGATCCAGGTCGGAATGAGCTGCACGTCGGGGAAGGTCTGCGCGAGGTTGTACAGGCCTGCCTTGAACGGCGCCGGCTCGGCCGCATGGCCGCGCGTGCCTTCCGGGAAGATCACCAGCGAGTCGCCGTGCTGCAGGGCCTCCACCAGCGGCTCGAGCGGATCCTCGTTGTCGGTGCGCTGCCGGCTCACGTAGACCGCGTTGAAGACCTCGTGCGTCAGCCACTGCTTGAGCGGCGTCGACGTCCAGTAGTCGCGCGCCGCGATCGGCCGCGTGATGCTGCGCAGGTCGCTCGGCAGCGCCGCCCAGATCAGCACCCAGTCGAAATGGCTCTGGTGGTTGGCGAAGTAGATGCGCTGCTCGGCCTTCGGCGGGCTGCCGACCCAGTGCCCCTGGGCGCCCGTGATCAGGCGCGCGACGCCGGCAAGGAAGAGGCCGGCGGCCTCGGGCAGGTTCATGGGCGCGGATGGTAGCGGGCCGGTCGACCGGTCCCGGGTCGACTCATGCGGACAAGCGGGTCTCGACGAGGTGGACGACGGCACTCAGGCCGAGGGGATCAGCCGAGTCCAGGCTGGTCGTCGGCGACGTCGTGGCCTCAGTGCCTGAAGTGCCGCACCCCCGTGAACACCATCGCGATGCCGCGCTCGTCCGCGGCCGCGATCACTTCGTCGTCGCGCATCGAGCCGCCCGGCTGGATGACGCAAGCGGCACCCGCATCGATGACGACGTCGAGCCCGTCGCGGAACGGGAAGAACGCGTCGCTCGCGACCGCCGAGCCCCGCAGGCTCAGGCCTGCGTTCTCGGCCTTGATGCTCGCGATGCGCGACGAATCGACGCGGCTCATCTGGCCGGCCCCGACGCCGAGCGTCATGCCGCCGCCACAGTAGACGATCGCGTTGCTCTTCACGTACTTCGCGACCTTCCAGGCGAACAGCAGGTCGTCGACCTGCGCCGGCGTCGGTGCGAGCTTCGTGACGACCTTCAGGTCGGCGCGTGCGATCTCGTGGTCGTCGGCGGTCTGGATCAAGAGGCCCGAGCCGACGCGCTTGGCATCCTGCGCGTTGCGGCCGCGCTGCCACGGCGACGCACCGCCCGGCGGCAGCGCGATCTCGAGCACCCTTGCATTCTTCTTGGCCGCGAAGATCGCGAGCGCCTCGGGCGTGTAGCCGGGCGCGATCAGCACCTCGACGAACTGCTTCGCGACGAGCTCGGCGCCGGCCGCATCGAGCGTGCAGTTGAACGCGATGATGCCGCCGTACGCGGACGTGCTGTCGGTCTTGAAGGCCTTCGCATACGCCTCGGCAGCGTTCGCGCCGAGCGCGACGCCGCACGGGTTGGCGTGCTTGACGATCACGCAGGCGGCGGGCGCGTCGTCGGCATCGAAGGATTTGACGCATTCCCAAGCCGCATCGGCATCGGCGATGTTGTTGTACGACAGCTCCTTGCCTTGCAGCTGGCGCGCCGTGACGAGCGAGCCCGGCGCCGGATGCAGGTCGCGGTAGAACGCGGCGGCCTGGTGCGGGTTCTCGCCGTAGCGCAGGTCCTGCAGCTTGACGAAACGGCCGTTGGCCTGCGCCGGGAAGGCGCTGCGCGTGCCGTCGGGCTGCAGCGACGACAGGTAGTCGCTGATCGCGGCGTCGTAGTTCGAGATGCGGTTGAATGCCGCGACCGCCAGCGCGAACCTGGTCGTGCTGCTCACCGCGCCGTGTGCCCTCAGCTCTTCGAGCACCTGCGGATACTGCGACGCATCGGTCAGCACCGCGACGTCCTTCCAGTTCTTCGCTGCCGAGCGCACCATCGCCGGCCCGCCGATGTCGATGTTCTCGATCGCGTCTTCGAGCGTGCAGCCGGGCTTCGCGACCGTCGCTTCGAACGGATAGAGGTTGACGACGAGCAGGTCGATCGTCGCGATGCCGTGCGCTTCCAGCGCCGCCACGTGCTCCGGCACGTCGCGACGCGCCAGCAGGCCGCCGTGGATCTTCGGATGCAACGTCTTCACGCGGCCGTCGAGCATCTCCGGAAAGCCGGTGTGCTCGGCGACCTCGGTGACCGGCAGCTGCGCATCGGCCAGCAGCTTCGCCGTGCCGCCGGTCGACAGCAGCCGCGCGCCGAGCCCGTGCAGTTGGCGCGCGAACTCGACGACGCCGGTCTTGTCGGAAACGGAAAGCAGGGCGGTCAGCATGTGTGTGTAGAAAAAACCTGAAGAGACCGAGCGCGTCGCGCGAAGCGCGGCGCGTTCTTCATTTGATCAACTTGTGGTCGAGCAGCTTGCGCCGCAGCGTATTGCGGTTGATCCCCAACCACTCCGCCGCCTTGCTCTGATTGCCCTCGGCATGCTTCATCACGACGTCGAGCAGCGGCCGCTCGACCACGCCGAGGATCATCTCGTACATCGCCGACGGCTCGACGCCGCGCAGATCCTTGAAGTAGGCCTCCAGGCTGTCGCGTATGCATTCCTCGATGTGCTTCTTGCCGCTCAATCGGATCCCTTCCGCGCCGTGCCGCGCGCCTTTGTACCGAAGCGCCGCATCATGCCTGCTGCTCGACGAGGTCGTCGTTGGCGGCCGCGACCGGCAGCCGCGGATGGCGATCGGCGAGCTCGGCGAACCAGTCGCCGACCGCGGCGTATTGCGCCTCGCAGCTCTCGATCAGGTTCATGCGGTCGCGAAAGCCGATGCCGCCCGGCAGTCTCTTGACGGCCCAGCCGATGTGCTTGCGCGCGCTGCGCACGCCGGTCCCTTCGCCGTACAGCGCATAGTGGTCCTGCAGGTGCTCGAGCAGCCAGCCGCGCACGTCGAGCACCGGCGGCGCCGGCGGCAGCGTGCCGTGCTGCAGGTAGTGCGCGATCTCGCCGAAGATCCATGGCCGGCCCTGCGCGGCGCGGCCGATCATCAGCGCATCGGCGCCGGTCGCGGCGAGCACCGCGCGTGCCTTCTGCGGCGTGTCGATGTCGCCGTTGGCGACGACCGGAATGCGCAATGCCGCCTTCACCGCGGCCACCGTGTCGTATTCGGCCTGGCCGCCGTAGCCTTGCTCGCGCGTACGGCCATGCACCGCGATCATCGCGATGCCGGCCGACTCGGCGGCGCGCGCGATGCGCAGCGCATTGCGCTCGGCAGCGCACCAGCCGGTGCGCATCTTCAGCGTCGCCGGCACGCCGCGCGGCGCGCATACCGCGACCACCGCATCGACGATCGCCAGCGCCAGCGGCTCGTCCTGCATCAGTGCCGAGCCGGCCCATTTGCTGCAGACCTTCTTGGCCGGGCAGCCCATGNNATGTCGATGATCTGCGCGCCGCGGTCGATGTTGTAGGCGGCGGCCTCGGCCATCATCGCCGGGTCGGTACCGGCGATCTGAACCGCGATCGGCGCGACCTCGCCGGCATGGTCGGCACGGCGGCTCGTCTTCAGGCTGTTCCACAGGTCCTTGCGCGAGGTCACCATCTCGCTGACCGCATAGCCGGCGCCGAGGCGCTTGCAGAGCCGGCGGAACGGCCGGTCGGTGACGCCCGCCATCGGCGCGGCGAACAAGCGGTTCGGCAACTCGATGCCGCCGATCGCGATCGGTCCCAGCCCCACGCCGGACGCCCCTGCAGGGGCCGGCATCGACGACGGCAGGGGTTCGATCATGGAGGGGGAACGTTGCTGAAAAACGAGGCAGCAGTATAGCGGCGCAGGGCATGTCGCCGGACCGGTCGCGGCCACCGAATAATCGCCCTCCATGGGGAATCTGGATGCGTGGATGGCGGCGCTCCTGGCCTGGCTCGCGCTGCCGCGCTTCGGGCTGTCGACGGTCTTCGTCGTGGCGTTCATCTCGGCGACCTTGCTGCCGCTGGGCTCGGAGCCCGCGGTCATCGGTCTGGTCAAGCTCGACCCGGCGCTGTTCTGGCCGGCCGTGCTCGTGGCGACCGCCGGCAACACCGCCGGCGGCGCCGTGACCTGGTGGGTGGGCTACGGTGCCGAGCGAGCGTATGAGCGCGTGAGCCACCATACGCCGCGCGATGCGCGCGCACTGCGCTGGCTCGAACGGTTCGGTGCCAAGGCCTGCCTGCTGTCGTGGCTGCCTATCGTCGGCGATCCGCTGTGCGCGGTCGCGGGCTGGCTCAGGCTGCCGTTCTGGCCGTGCGTCGGCTACATGGCGATCGGCAAGTTCGCACGGTACCTGACGATGACGGCGGGCTTCCTGTGGTTCTTCCCGGGTCGCTACGTGCCATGATCCGGGCCCGTTCGATGATGGAAGCGTACGCATGACGTCGGCAAGCTGTCCGGCCTATCGGGAATTGACGGCGCGCTGGTCGCGCATGCATCGTCTCGGCCACCTCCAGGCGATCGCGTCGTGGGACCAGGCGGCGATGATGCCGCCCAAGGGCAACGAGGCGCGCGCCGAAGCGCTCGCCGAGATCGGCAACGTGCTGCATGCGACGCGCACCGACGCGGCGCTCGTCGATCTGCTCGCGCATGCCGATGCCGAAGCGCTGGACGACGTCGCGCGCGCCAACCTCGTCGAGATGCGGCGCGACTGGCGAGCATCGAATGCGCTGCCGGCCGAGCTCGTCGAGGCGCAGTCGCTCGCCGCATCGCGCTGCGAACATGCCTGGCGCGCCCAGCGGCCGGCCAACGACTGGGCCGGCTTCCTCGAGAACTTCGGTCCCGTGGTGCGGCTGTCGCGCGAGCAGAGCCTGCGGCTGTCGGACGCCAAGGGCCTCGCGCCATACGACGCGCTGATGGACGAATTCGAGCCCGGCATGACGAGCGCCGAGCTCGACCGCGTGTTCGGCGACCTGCTGCAGTGGTTGCCCGATCTGGTGCGGCGCGTGCGTGCGCGTCAGGCCGGCGATCGCGTCGTGGCGCCGACGGGGCCTTACCCGATCGCGGCGCAACGTGCGATCAGCCTCGGCGTCATGAAGCTGCTCGGCTTCGACTTCGAGGCCGGTCGCCTCGACGAGAGCGCGCATCCGTTCAGCGGTGGGGTTCCGGAGGACGTGCGGCTGACGACGCGCTACCGCGACGACGATTTCGAGCAGAGCCTGATGGGCACGATCCACGAGACCGGCCATGCGCGCTACGAGCAGAACCTGCCGCGCGAGCTGCTCGGCCAGCCGATCGCGCGGGCGCGTTCGAGCGGCATCCATGAAAGCCAGAGCCTCGCGTTCGAGATGCAGCTCGGCCGCAGCGCCGCGTTCATCGGCCTGCTCGCGCCCGCGCTCGTGCAGCAGTTCGGCAACCAGCCGGCGTTCGAGCCGGCCAACCTGCAGAAGATGCTGACGCGCGTCGCGCCGGGGCTGATCCGCGTCGAGGCCGACGAGGTGACCTATCCGCTGCACGTGATCCTGCGCTACCGCATCGAGCGTGCGCTGATCGAAGGCTCGATCGAGGCCGAGGACATTCCGGCGCTGTGGGACGAAGCGATGACCGGGCTGCTCGGTCTGGACACGCGCGGCAACCATCGCGACGGCTGCCTGCAGGACATCCACTGGAGCGGCGGCGCGTTCGGCTACTTCCCGAGCTACACCCTGGGCGCGATGTACGCGGCGCAATGGTTCGCGGCGATCCGGCGCGCGACGCCCGATCTCGATGCGCGCATCGCGCGTGCCGATCTCGCGCCGATCTGGACATGGCTGCGCGAGCACGTCTGGCTGCAGGGCAGCCGCTGGAATACCGCGGAGCTGGTGCGGCGCGCGACCGGCGAGGCGCTGAACCCGGCGCACTTCCGGCGCCATCTCGAGTCGCGCTACCTCGCCGCCTGAAGGCGCGGGCGCCGTGGCGCCCGAGCGAAGATCAGGCCGTCTTGCGCGGCGCCCGCTTCGCGGCGGTCTTCCTTGCCGCGGCCTTCTTCGCAGCCGGCGCCTTGCCGGTCAGCTTGGCGAGTTGCGCGGCCAGGTCGTCGATGCGCGCGGCCAGTGCCTGCACGTCCTTGGCGGACGGCACGCCGAGCTTGCCGAGCGCCTTGGCGGTGCGCTCCTCGAAGATCGTCTCGAGCTTGTCCCAGTGCTGGCCGTACTTGGCCTGCACTTCGCCGGCCATCGACGTCATCTTCGACGCGACCTCGCCGATCTTGTCCTCGGCGGCGCCGCGCGTCTTCTTCTGCAGCGACGCGCCCTCCTTGACGAGCGCCTCGAACACCTTGCCGCCTTCGGCCTGCGCGCGCGAGAAGGCGCCGAGGCCGGCGAGCCAGATCTGCTGCGCCGACTCCTTCACCTGGCTGCCGAGCGGGCTGTCGAACAGCTTGCTGCCGCCGGCCGCCTGCTTCTCGGCCATCGCCTTGAGCTTCTTCACCATGTCGTCTCTCCTGGAGGTGGTTTGCCGCCGGCACTATAGGAGCGACCGGCTGGAGAGCGCAGCCTAATTTCCTCGGGAAAGTGTGCAGCGGCACGGCGCGGCCTTTGGGCAAGAATCCTCGCTCGACGTCATCGTCAGAGCTCGCCGAGGAGGACACGACCATGCAGTATTTCGTCACGGGCGCTACCGGCTTCATCGGCAAGCGGCTCGTCCAGCGGCTGCTGGCGCGCCGCGGTGCGACGGTGCACTTCCTGATCCGGCGCGAGAGCGAAGCCAAGGTCGCCGACCTGCTCGACTACTGGGGCACGACGCGCGCGCGCGCGGTGCCGGTCTACGGCGACCTGACGGCGAAGAAGCTCGGCGTGAGCGCCGACGACCTGAAGAAGCTCAAGGGCAAGATCGACCATTGCTACCACCTCGCGGCGATCTACGACCTGTCGGCCGATGCCGAGTCGCAGGTCGCGGTCAACGTCGACGGCACGCGCAACGTCGTCGAGTTCGCCAAGGCGATCGATGCCGGCCACCTGCACCACGTCAGCTCGATCGCGGCGGCCGGCCTGTACGAAGGCGTGTTCCGCGAGGACATGTTCGACGAGGCCGAGGGCCTGGACCATCCGTACTTCATGACCAAGCACGAGAGCGAGAAGATCGTGCGCCAGGAGTCCAAGGTGCCGTGGACGGTGTACCGCCCGGCGATGGTCGTCGGCGACTCCGAGACCGGCGAGATGGACAAGATCGACGGTCCGTACTACTTCTTCAAGCTGATCCAGCGGCTGCGCCAGTTGCTGCCGCCGTGGATGCCGACGGTCGGCCTCGAAGGCGGCCGCATCAACATCGTGCCGGTCGACTTCGTCGTCGCCGCGCTCGACCACATCAGCCATCTGAAGACCGATCTGGCCCGGCGCTGCTTCCATCTCGTCGATCCGCGGGGCTACCGCGTCGGCGACGTGCTGGACATCTTCGCGAAGGCGGCGCATGCGCCGAAGATGAGCCTGTTCGTCAATGCCGCGCTGTTCGGCTTCATCCCGAAGAGCGTCAAGAAGGGGATGATGGCGCTCGCCCCGGTGCGCCGGGTGCGCAACGCGGTGATGAAGGATCTCGGCCTGCCGCCCGACATCCTGACCTTCGTCAACTTCCCGACGCGCTACGACTGCCGCGAGACGCTGGCCGCGCTGAAGGGCTCGGGCATCGCCTGCCCGAAGCTGCCGGACTATGCATGGCGGCTCTGGGACTACTGGGAGCGCCATCTCGATCCGGCGCTGTCCATCGACCACACCCTGAAGGGCCAGGTCGGCGGCAAGGTCGTGCTCGTGACGGGCGGCTCGTCCGGCATCGGCCTCGCGGCCGCGATCAAGTTCGCGCAGGCCGGCGCCGTCACCGTGATCTGCGCGCGCGACGAAGCCAAGCTGGCGACCGCCGTCGACGAGATCCGGGCTGCGGCCGGCAAGGACGCGCCCGTCCACAGCTACCCGGTCGACATCGCCAACGAGGAGAGCTGCAGGCAGTTCGTCGCGACCCTGCAGGCCGAGCACGGCGGCGTCGACGTGCTGGTCAACAACGCCGGCCGCTCGATCCGGCGCGCGATCGAATCGAGCTACGACCGCTTCCACGACTACGAGCGGACGATGCAGCTGAACTACTTCGGCGCGCTGCGCGTCACGACCGGCCTCCTGCCCGGCATGGTCGCGAAGCGCCGCGGCCACGTCGTCAACATCAGCTCGATCAGCGTGCTCGTCAACGCGCCGCGCTTTGCCGCCTATGTCGCGTCCAAGGCCGCGCTCGACGCGTGGACCGCCTGCGCGGCGAGCGAATTCCAGGACCAGGGCATCACCTTCACGACCGTCAACATGCCGCTGGTGCGCACGCCGATGACGGCGCCGACCAAGATCTACGACAGCATGCCGCTGCTGTCGACCGACGAAGCCTCCGACCTGATCGTGCAGGCGGTGGTCGACAAGCCGGTGCGGGTCGCGACGCGGCTCGGCGTCTTCGTCGAGCTGCTGCACGCGGCGGCCCCGCGCGTCACGCAGGTGCTGATGAACACGACCTTCCGCATGTTCCCCGACAGCGCGGCGGCCAAGGGGGACAAGGGGGACAAGAGCGCCAAGGCCTCGCTGTCGCCGGAGGCCGTGGCGATGGCCGAGATGATGCGCGGCATTCATTTCTGATCGAGTGACGCCATGCCTTGGCCATCGCTCTTGCACCGTTGTGCGACGCGGTCCTGGACCGCGGCTGCGACCCTGCAAGAAACCCGCTTGAGCGGCCGACCGAACAGTTGCATGATTCCCGCGCGTCCCGGTTCCGGGTATCCCCGGGTCGGATGCTGTCGATCGAGCGCTCGGCCTGCCATGGGATTGGCGTCGGTGGGCGCGAATGCCTTGAACGAGGAAATCAATGAAGTTTCGGAGCGCAGGTCTCGCAGCAGCCGTCTTGTCCCTGGCCCAAACCGCGGCGTTCGCCGACCCCCAGATCGAAGCGTTGGGGCAGACCTTCCTGGCCAATCTGCCGAGCGACTGGCACAGCGTCAGGGGTGACTGGAACTACTTCGATGTCGTCGGCTGCTTCATTGCCGGCGACTATTGCTACGGCAACAACCCGTCCAGTCCCTACGGCTACCCGGGCTTCGGCAATGCCGCGCCGATCAGTCCGTTCCAGCTCGGCCAGAGCGAGGCGGTGGTCATCTTCTTCCGAACGCCTCCGCAGATGCGGTACTTCGCGATGACGCAGTACCTGATGACCCGTGGCGGCAACGCGTACTACATCTTCGCGAGCCTCAGCGATTCGCTGAACCTGCTCAGGCTTTCGACGTTGCAGTCCGTCGCACCGGTCGAGAATGTCTTCAATCAGGACGCGGTCGTGGTCTGGACCGCCGATCAGAACACGTTCAGGAGTGTCAGGAGCCTTCTCGGCCAGCAGGGAATTCCGGCCTCCAACGTGAACTATCTGCCCATGCCCTATACCTTGCCGCTGTACATGAACTACGGCGACAAGGCCGATACCTATGGCATGGTGATGCGAACGGCGCTCCCCGAAGTCCAGGCCGACCTGGACAGCTACATGAACGAGAAGCCGTTCTTCGTCGTGAAGGTGGGTCCGGACTCGCCGCCGCCGATCTCGCCGGCGCCCAAGGTCGGCTTCGCGAGCGAGGTCTCGGGCGTCACCGAAGCCGCGTCGCTCGCCACGGCGCTCGACGAGCTGGTCAGCGACATCAAGACGCACTACGCGGAGTCGTTCTCCTTCAAGGACCAGGCGGTCAAGTATTCCGACACGGTCGGCTGGGACTGCATCGAAACACTGACGCCGTGCTCGTCGGACAATCACGACGACCTCATCGCGATGGACGTCACGCGGGCCGTGACGGTCAAGAGCCTGTCCGATGTCGTCATCGTCGCCGGCGTCAATCATCATGCGACCGGCAAGGCTCTGTACATGAACCACTCGATCAACGACACCGTTCAATCGACCGGCATCTTCTCGATCGACGATCCGCAGCTCACGACGCAGAGCGCGCTCTACCACGCGGGCGTCAGGTCGGCGAGCGACCCGCGCGTGAAGCGCTACCGGAATCTCTATGCCTACGCGATCTCGTACGACTGCGGCAGCCTGAAGTTCTGCCAGCAGATTCCGACGCCCACGTCGCAGAATCCCATCGGACTGCAACCGGGCGCGCCGTTCCTGATGTGGGGGCGCAGCTACCTGAACGCGCAGACGCGCGTGCGCCCCGACGCCGACGAAATCGTTCGGCACCAGGTCCTGCTCGGCACCAGGAAGTAGGCCGTCGGCCGGCTCTCTGCTTCGTTCGCAATCGCCGCGGCCGGCGCAGCCCGACATCGGCAAGGAGATGATCATGAAGGTATTTGCTCTGCTCGCGGCAACCATGATCGGATGGTCCGCAGCATCCCCTGCTCAGGCGCAATGGAAGCCGGAGCAGCTTCCTCAGCTCGAAGCCGCCTTCGTCGCCGGGATCTCGACCGACTACACGACCATCCAGTACCCGTTCCGCTTTCTCTCGACCTGCGGCGCCCCGTACTGCTTCGGCACGAATCCGGACACCACCTACGGACAGCCCGACTTCTCCAACGGTGCACCGACGCCGGTGATTTCGGCCAAGATGTCGGAGACCGACGCCTGGGTGATCCTCATCGAGACGCCGCCGCCGATGAAGTACTGGGGCGTGACGCCCTACATCTTCAACCGGTACTACTCGTCGTTTCCGAAGGATCCGGGGAACTCCGGGTACATGACGATCTTCGAGAGCCTGACCGACACGACCAATCTGCTGCTGGCGGGCACGACCGGATCCGCCACGCCGGGCGAGAACACCTTCTCGAAGCTGGCGGCCTTCGTGATCACCGCCGATCGCAAGACCTATTCCGACGTGTTGGCCCAGCTGGTGTCGATCGGTTTTCCGTCCACGGCGATCAACAAGCTCGATCTGCCGCTCGCCAATTTCCCGGGCGTGCCGATGCACATGAACCTCGGCCCGACCGGCGATACCTACACGATGCTGCTGAGGCTGACGTATCCCGAAGATCCCGCGCAGATGGCCGACTACGTCGCGCGCAACCCTCAGGGCTTCTACTACTTGTCGCCGAAGACGAAGCGCCCGAATTCGCCGATGCAGGCGACAACCTACCGGATACCCGGCAGCGGGTCACCCGAGCCCCCCGAGTTGCGCACCGCGCGCGATGGGCTCGCCGCGCAACTCCTGAAGGAATATCGGTCGATGTTCGGCGCGATCAAGGAGTCGGACGTTCCCGTCAAGCAGACCACCAACTACGCTTGCGTGACCGACGGATTCATCTGCAACTCGGACAACCCGGACGGATTCGATACCGCAGCCGTCGGCAACAGCTCGCAGTTCTCCATGCAGGCCGATGACGCGGTGCTGGTGGTCGGCGTCAACCATGCGATCAGCGACGTCGGCACCGGCAAGGCGACGTACTTCAGCCATACGGCCGTCAACGTGACGACCAACCAGGGCATCCTCGCGGTCGACGACGAATGGCTGGCGGGAACGGCGCTGAAGGCGGCCGGCATCTCGAGCAGCAAAGACCCGCGCTTCGCGACCTACAAGAGCCTCTATGCCTTTCTGATCAGCTACAACTGCCCGGCGACGCCGACGCCGTGCATGACGATTCCGCAAGGCGACGACACCCACCCGGGCATCCCGATCGGCAGCGTGATGCAGCTGACCGGCCGCTTCTACCTCGATCCGGTCGGGAAGACCCGCCCGAGCACGGACGAGGTGATCATCGAGCGAGCGTTCTTCATGACCCGGCGGCTTTCCGATCCCGGGGGCTAAGAGCTCACGCTGCGGATGCCGGATGGCGACCCGAAGGGAACGGGTCTGGCCTGTTCGCATCGCTGTCCGGAGTGTGAGCAGGCCCTGGCCCTAGCGGGCCCGTGATCGGCGCGGGCCGCAGGGACGGCGCCCGAGCGATCAGGGTTGGGCCGTCTTCACGAGCGCGGCCGCGTCGGCGGCCACCTTGCGGATCAGCACCGTGATGGCTTCGGCCTGCGCCTGCGCCGTATCGGCGCCGACGGGCACGTCGTAGTCGCGCTCGGCGGACGCGAGCATTCGCGCCGCGCCGTGCCCTGTCATCACGCTGATGCGGGCGCGCGACTGGATCAGCTTGGCGCTCCGAACGAAATCCATCGGCACCAGATCGACCTGCACGGCCAGGAGCGGCTGCGATTCTCCGCAGTTGTTCTCGCAGGTGGACCAGCCCGGCAGCTGCTGCCGCAACGCCGATGCGAACTCGCGCGAGACGCCGACCTCGATGCGTTCGGCCCAATAGGTGTTGGGCCACTCGACCAGCGTGCTCGGGTCGGCCCGATAGCGCACGCGGCGCGCCACGATGTACTCGGGCAGCGCGACGCGATGGATGGCGAGCAGCGGTGCGGAGGCCGCCGCGGTCTGCGGCGCGGCCGCCGGCGCATCAACGACCGCGGGCGGCAGCGACAGCAGCACCGGTGCCGGTGTCGGCGAACTGCACGCGGCAAGCGCCGCGAGGGCGAAGGCGGCGGCCGCTGCCCGCAGCAGCGCCGCGCCGGCGCGTCGCGATCTCGTCGAACGGTTCGACATGGTGGGTGCAGCGTTCATTCGCGGCGGCCTCCGAAGATGATGGCGTTGGGCTTTTCCTCGAGCAGCTCGCTCCAGTCGCGCAGGCTGCGCGCGGCCTGCGCCAGGTCGCGCACGGCCGAGTCGAGGTCGCCGCGGAGCGGCGCGCCCGGAGCGGTCAGCGCCGACACGCGGTCCATCGCAAGGCGTGCGGCTTCGGCGGCCTCGCGCGAGTTTTCCAGCGTGCGCTGCAGCTCGGGCTGTGCGCCGAGCACCATGTCGCGCGAGGCGTCCGACAGCTTGGTGATCGACGCCAGGGTCGCGGTCGTGCTGGCCTGCACCTGCTGGATCGCCGCGGTCGCGGCGGCCAGCGTCTGGCGCGATTCGGTGCCGGTCTTCACGACTTCCTGCGCGGCGCTGGTCAGCACGCCCTGCGCGCTGGCGAGCGACTGCTGCACCGAGCCGAGCGTCTCGCGCAGTTGCTTGACGGTGGCGCGCATCTCCTCGACGGTCTCGCGCACCGGCAGGTCGGCCACCTGGTCGATCAGCGCGCCGAACCTGTCGGCCACGGCGGGGATCTCGGGCTTGTCGGATTCGGGCGGCGCGAGCAAGGTGGCCGGCGTCTTCGGCAGGAAGTCGAGCTCGATCGACTTCTGGCCCGTCACGAAGCTCTGCGCGACGAGGCGCGCGCGCAGGCCGCGCTGCACCAAAGCGGGCAGGTCCATGGCCTCGCCGCTCTTGGCCTTGATGTTGAGGGCGTCCGGCTGCAGGTGGATCCTCACCGGGATGCGCGCCTTCAGGGTCGCCGCGTCGACGTCGATGCCGATGTCGTCGACCTGGCCGACCGACACGCCGCGAAACGTCACCGGCGCGCCGACGTACAGCCCGCTGACGTTGCCGCGGTAGTAGATGATCGCCGGCACGTGCTTGCGGAACAGCGTGTTGCCGCTGAGCCAGAGGATGGCGCCGACCGCGATCACGAGGGCGAAGATCACGAAGGCGCCGATGAGCAGGGCGTTGCGTTTCATGAGGAGCCGGCTCCGGTGGTGGGTGCGGCCTCGGCGGCAGCAGGCGGGCGCGACGGCTCCGCCTCGCGGTGCAGGAAGGCGTGCACCGTCGGATGGTCGCAATGATCGCGCAGTTCGCTCGGCTTGCCGTGCGCGATCGGATGCTTGCTGTCGGCGTCGAGGAAGATGCCGTCGTCGGCGATCGCGAACAGGCTCGGCAGCTCGTGGCTCACGAACACCACGGCGGCGCCGGTGCGCCGGCGGATGTCGAGGATCAGCTCGTCCAGGTTGCGCGAGCTGATCGGGTCGAGGCCGGCCGACGGCTCGTCGAGAAAGAGCAGCGGCGGCTCGGGGCCGATCGCGCGGGCCAGGCCGGCGCGCTTCTTCATGCCGCCCGACAGGTCGGACGGATAGAAGTCGGCGAATGGCGCCAGGCCCACCCACTCGAGGACCTCGCGCGCGCGCGCCTCGCGGCCGGCCTCGTCGAGCTTGTCGTGCTGTTCGAGCGGCAGGCAGACGTTCTCGAGGATCGTCATCGAGCTCCACAGCGCGGCGCTCTGGAACAGCATGCCGAAGCCGGCGCGCAACGCCGAACGTACTTCCTCGTCGCCGGCCCAGTAGTCGACGCCGTGGTAGCTCACCGTGCCCTTGGCCGGCGGCAGGAGGCCGACGAGGTGCTTCAGCAACGTGCTCTTGCCGCAGCCGCTGCCGCCCATCACCGCGAAGATCGTGCCCTTCTCGATCTTGAGCGAGACGCCGGTCTGGATCAGCCGCTCGCCGAAACGCATCTCGAGCGCGTCGACGGCGAGCAGCGGCGCATCGTCGGCCATGGCGTTGTCAGATGTCGAGCGCGTTGGCGCAGACCGCGAACACCGCGTCCAGCACGATGATGCCGACGATGCTCGTCACGACCGCGCTCGTCGTCGCCTCGCCGACGCCGGCCGCATTGCGCTTGGCGTAGAGGCCGCAATAGCAGCCGACCATGCCGATCAGCGCGCCGAAGACGAACGACTTGGTGAGGCCGAGCAAGAGGTGGGTGTAGGTCAGCGCCTCGAACGTGCGGTCCATGTAGGCGGCGGCCGAGACGTCGAGCATGCCGGCCGACACCAGCATGCCGCCGATCAGGCTGGTGGCGCAGCCGTAGATGAACAGCAGCGGCATCATGAAGAGCAAGGCGGTGACGCGCGGCAGCACCAGGAAGTCGACCGCATCCAGGCCGAGCACCTCGAGGGCGTCGACCTCCTCGTTCGCCTGCATGGTCGCGATCTCGGCCGCGAACGCGGCGCCGGTGCGGCCCGCCATCACGACCGCGGTGATGATGGCCGCCATCTCGCGCGCTTCCGCGATCGCGACCAGATCCGCGACGTAGATGCCGGCGCCGAACTTCACGAGCTGCACCGCACCGACGAAGGCCAGGATCGCGCCGACCAGCAGGTTCACGATCGTGACGATGGGGACTGCGCGCGCACTCGCATCCGCGGTCACGCGACCGAGGTCCTTGACGCGGAAGCGCGCCTTGCCGCCGAGCCCGGCGGCGGCCGACAGCAGCACCTGGCCGAGAAAGGCGACGGGTCTGACCGGGAGGAGGGCGGTGAACTGCATGGGCGAAGCGGGCGCCATTGTGCCGTTTCGGCGCACCCGTGGCCGAACCGTCATGCAAGCCGGGGGTCCTAGGGGTGGCGGCTCCGCCGGGCTGGTGCACCATCCGCGCATGGCGCCCCTCGAAGCCTGGCTCATCGGTGCGTTCGCCGTCTGGCGGCTCACCTGCCTGCTGCACGCGGAGGACGGTCCGTGGGACGTCGTCGGGCACTGGCGCGAGCGGTTGGGGGCCGGATCGGTGGCGCGGATGGTGGACTGCTTCCATTGCCTGTCGGCCTGGGTCGCGCTGCCGTTCGCCGCCTGGATCGCGCATGGCGTGGACAGCTGGCCGGTCGTGCTCGTCGCCTGGCCGTCGCTGTCGGGTGCGGCGATCGCGATCGAGCGGTTGACCGATCGCCGGCCGGCCGCCGCATGGTTCGAAGAGCCGCCGCCGGATCGCGAGGAGCTGCCGCGATGAGCTGTTGCGGACGGCGCCGGGCGCCGATCGACGTGCGGCCGGCCGGGCGACCCGCGCCGCTCGCTGGTGCCGCCGCTGCGCCGCCTGCGCAGGCCGTCGTCGCCTTCGTCTACACCGGCGCAACCCGCCTCGTCGCAGAAGGCGCAGCCACGCGACGCCGCTATCGCTTCGAACACCCCGGCGTGCTGGTCGAGGTCGACGCGCGCGATGCGCCGTCGCTCGCCGGCGTGCCCGGCTTGCGGCAGCGTCGCTGAATCAGGGCGCCTTCGTGTCCAGCCACGCGTCGACGGCACCGGCGAGCGCGTCGTAGGCCTGGCGCAAGAGTGCCGGGCTCGTGGTGTTCTCGGGCGTGTCGGCCGGGCTGTGGAACTGCGGCCCGACGCCCGCGATCGAGAGCATCGGCGACTTCACCGCGTTCGCCCACAGCGCGGCTTCGCCGAGAAAGCGCGGCGGGTTGAAATACGGCGTGAGGCCGAGCGTCGCGAGTGCCGGCCGCATGCGCGCGTACGTGTCGGCATCGCTGCGCACGCCGACCGCGCGGGTGTCGACGAAGGTCCAGTGCCCGCTCTCGTCCTTGCGGCCGAGCGCGACGTTGGCGCCCAGGTGCACGACCAGCCCCGGCTCGATATGGTTCTGCTGCAGATAGGTCGTGAGGCCGAGGTGCGGCAGCAGCTCGTGCCCCGGCGTGCCGATCACGACCACCGGATGGCGTGGCGCGATGTGCTCGGCCAGCGCCAACGCGATCGCGATGCCGGTGCCGCGCTCGGCGGCGCAGGAGAACCAGCCGGTGAGCGGCGTGTCGATGACGATGGGTGCGCCCGACGGCCGGCCGAACGACGCGACGATGTTGTCGCTGGCGCCCGCGACGATGCGGCCGGAGAACGCGAGCTGCACCGGTCCCTTCTGCAACGCGTCGGCGACACGGCCGGGCACCAGCACCACCGGCATGCCGTCGCCGGCGACCGGCACGCGGTCGGGCGTCTGCAGCTCGCCGAGCGGGCCTTGCGTCGCGATCACGACGCTGCGCGCACCGGCCACGCGCGCCTGCGCGAGCACGTCGGCGAGGGCCGGCGTTTCCTTGTCGTTGTCGATGACCGGAATGGTCGCGACGTACGGATGCTCGTCGGTCAGGTCGCCCAGGCCCTGGTAGTAGAGCGGCAGCGATGCGACCTTGCTGCCGGCGATCGTCACCTCCGACGCGCCGTCGTAGCGGTTGAAGCGGAACGGCATGCGCTGCACTTCCGCGCCGCGCCGCTGCAGCTCGGCGCTGAACCAGGCGAGCGTCGCGCGGTCGGCTTCGGTGCCGGTGCGATGGTCGCCGACCGAGGCGTACTGCTGCACGATCTCGTAGAGGCGCGCGCCGATGTCGGGCGTCGCGGCGCCGGCCGCCGAGGCGGCTCGCGCCGGCGCACTGGCCGCGGCGTCGGCCGCATGGCCGATGCCCGGCAGCGCGAGCGCGACCATGAGGCCGGCGGCTGCGGCGAGCCGTCCCAACCGGACTGCACGAGGAAGACGATGCGGCAACATGGATGTTCGTGGGTGCTTGAAGGCAGCCGTGCTGGCCGTCGCGCTGGCGCCGGCCGTGCCGGCGGCCGACGATCCGGCGGTCGCGCGCGCCGCTGCGGCGCACGGCCGCGAGGAATACGTCTACGGCATCGCCTCGCAGGCCTACGTGTACGGCTACCCGCTGGTCGAAATGTACCGGGTGCGCGACCAGACCGTGTTCAACCCGGCCAATCCGCGCCGCACGGATCACGCTGGTCGAGCAGGGTCGCTGTGCCAGTGCCAGTGAGGTGATCCGAGATGGCCTGCGGGTGCTGGAGGAGCGCGAGAAGTTCCGCACCGTCCAACTCGAGGCCCTGAGGACCGAGATTCAGAAGGGCGTCAACAGCGGTCCGGGACGGTCGCCGGAAGAGGTCACATCCGAGCTGAGGAAACGCTACCGGCAATGGGCTGAGAAGGGTGCGGCGACGACTTCGATCTCGTCTGAAGGATCGCCCCGGTCCGAGATTCTCGGCAGTGCTCAGGGTGCCGACGGCAAGCTGGCGAGAAACCGCGGTCCTACAATCTTCGGCAGTCGACCTTTCTATCGCTGCCATGAGCACTTCCAACGCGACGAGCGACCACGACCTGAGCCACATCGGGCCGCGCGACAAGGCCGAGATCCTGTCGCAGGCGCTGCCGTACATCCGGCGCTTCCACGGCAAGACCATCGTCATCAAGTACGGCGGCAACGCGATGACCGATCCGGCGCTGCAGCAGGACTTCGCCGAGGACGTCGTGCTGCTGAAGCTGGTCGGCATGAACCCGGTGGTGGTGCACGGCGGCGGGCCGCAGATCGAGGAGGCGCTGGCCCGGCTCGGCAAGAAGGGCACCTTCATCCAGGGCATGCGCGTCACCGACGACGAGACGATGGAAGTCGTCGAATGGGTGCTCGCCGGCCAGGTGCAGCAGGACATCGTCGGCCTCATCAACGTCGCGGGCGGCAAGGCCGTCGGCCTGACCGGCCGTGACGGCGGGCTGATCCGCGCGAAGAAGCTGAAGATGGTCGACATCAAGGACCCGAACAAGATCCACGACGTCGGCAACGTCGGCGAGATCGAGTCGATCGACCCGAGCGTCGTGAAGGCGCTGCAGGACGACCAGTTCATCCCGGTCATCTCGCCGCTCGGCTTCGGCGCCGACAACGAGAACTACAACATCAATGCCGACGTCGTCGCCGGCAAGCTCGCCGAGGTGTTGAAGGCCGAGAAGCTGATGATGCTGACGAACACGCCGGGCGTGCTCGACAAGGAAGGCAAGCTGTTGACCAACCTGTCGGCGCGCGAGATCGACGACCTGTTCGCCGACGGCACGATCAGCGGCGGCATGCTGCCGAAGATCGGCTCGGCGCTCGACGCGGCGAAGAACGGCGTCAACACCGTGCACATCATCGACGGCCGCGTGCCGCACGCGATGCTGCTGGAGGTGCTGACCGAGCAGGCCTACGGCACGATGATCCGTTCGCGCTGAGCACGCGTCTTGAATGCCGATCGTGCGCCTGCGGCGCTGGCCGCCGCCTGCGGCGCGGGCGCGCTGTGGGGCAGCGGCGCGCTCGTCGTCAATCTGCTGATCGCGCGCCACGGCTTCAGTCCCGAGACGGTGTCGTTCTGGCGCTTCGTCGTCGGCGCGGTCGTGCTGCTTGCGGTATTCGGGCGGCCGGCGCTGTGGCCGCTCGTGCGATCGCGGCTCGCGACCGTCGTCGCGGCCGGTGCCTGCATGGCGCTCTATGTGCTGTGCTGGTTCCAGGGCATCGCGCGCATCGGCGCGAGCATCCCGACCTTGATCGCGCTGTGCCTGCCGCCGGTGCTGGTGACGATCGTCGCGGTGCTGCGCGGCCGCGAGCGACTGAACGGGTCGCTCGTGGTCGTGCTGGTTGCGGCGCTCGCCGGCACTGCGCTGATCGTCGGCCGCGAAGGCGGCAGCGATGCGGCGTCGGCGCAGGCGATGCGGGCCGGCATCGCGTTCTCGGTCGCATCGGCCTTGCTCTATGCGGCCTTCACGCTGGTCAGCGGGCGGCTCTCGCAGGCGCTCGGCGCCGGGCCGTTGACGACCTGCCTCACCGTCGTCGCGGCCGTCGTGATGGGCCTGTCGGCGCTCTATCGGCCGCTCGTCTGGCCGGCCGAGATACCGCCCGAAGCCTGGTTCCTCTACCTCGGCGTCGTGACCGCCGCGCTCGCGTTGCTCGCGTTCAGCTGGGGCGCGGCGCGGCTCACGCCGACCGCGCTGACGGTCGCGACGCTGGTCGAACCGCTCACCGCGGTGGCGCTGTCGGCGCTGCTGCTCGGCGAGCGGATGAGCGCGTCGCAATGGGCGGGCGGCGCATTGCTGATCGCGGCGATCTGGGGCCTCGGCCGCCGCACGACCGGAGCCGTGCATGGCCCGGGCTGACCGTTCACGCCGGGTCTGGCTGTTCGACCTCGACAACACGCTGCACGACGCGAGCCATGCAGCGTTCGGGCCGACCAACCAGGCGATGAACGACTACATCGCGACGCACCTCGGCACCAGCGGCGAGCGCGCCACCGAGCTGCGCCAGCACTACCTCGTGCGCTACGGGGCGACCCTGCTCGGCCTGGTGCGGCACCACGGCGTGTCGGCGGCGCATTTCCTCGAAGAGACGCATCGGCTGCCGGGTCTAGAGCAGCGCCTGCGCACGAGCCGGCATGACCGCGCGGTGCTCGAGCGATTGCCGGGCCGGCGCTACATCCTGACGAATGCGCCGCGCCGCTATGCGATGCGCGTGCTCGAGACGCTCGGCCTGGCGCGCGCTTTCGACGGCATCGTCTGCATCGAGGACATGCAGATGTTCGGGTCGCTGCGGCCCAAGCCCGATGCGCGGATGTTCCGTCGCCTGCTCGCGCGGCTGCGTGCGCAACCAGCCGATTGCGTGCTGGTCGAGGACACGCTCGCGCACCAGAAGGCGGCCTGCCGCATCGGCATGCGCACCGCCTGGATGCAGCGCTACCTCGAAGGCCGCTACCGCGGTCCGCTGCCGGGCGGGACCAACCTCGGCAAGAAGCCGCGGCGCGCCGGCGTACACCCTTGCCCGAAGCCCCCATACGTGTATGCCAAAATCAAGTCGTTACATCCGCTGCGCCGCTTGTGAGCAACGTCCTCCCCGAACCCTCCGACGGCGATAGCGATATCGACGGCGTCGCGGATCGGCACGTCGCTGCGGCCATCGTCCCGCTGCCGACCGAAGCGCCCGCAGCGCTGCCGGCACGCAAGCGTCCGCGCCCCGGCGAGCGGCGCGTGCAGATCCTGCACACGCTCGCCGGCATGCTCGAGCAGCCGGGCTCCGAGCGCATCACGACGGCCGCGCTGGCGGGTCGCCTGTCGGTCTCCGAAGCGGCGCTCTATCGCCACTTCGCGAGCAAGGCGCAGATGTTCGAAGGGCTGATCGAGTTCATCGAGCACAGCGTCTTCGCACTGCTGAACCAGATCGTCGAGCGCGAAGCCGACGCGATGACGCAAGTGCAGAAGATGCTCACCGTGCTGCTGCAGTTCGGCGAGAAGAACCCGGGGATGACGCGGGTGATGGTCGGCGATGCGCTGGTCTACGAGAACGAGCGGCTGCTCGCGCGCATGAACCAGTTCTTCGATCGCATCGAGTCGCAGCTGCGCCAGAGCCTGCGCCAGGCCATCGATGCGGGCGGCTCGCCGACGCCGACCGTCGATGCGGCCGCGCAAGCCTCGGCCCTCACGGCGTTCGCGGTCGGGCGACTGCAGCGCTATGCCCGCTCGGGCTTCAAGCGCACGCCGACCGAACATCTCGACGTGGCCTTGCGGCTGCTCTGCGCGCCGCTCGCGCCGGCCTCGACCGGCTTGGCACAGGCTTCTGCCGCTTGAGGGCGGGTCCGGTTCCGGGCGCTGCGATCCGCCCGCCTGCGGCGAGCACGTACCCCACGGTGACGATGAGGATCGCGGCCGGCGGACGTCCGCTCACGCTGCTGCCGGAAGGCGCCATCTGGCTCGACGATCGCAAGACGCTGCTGATCGCGGATGCGCACATCGGCAAGGCGGCGACGTTCCGCCGCCTCGGCGTGCCGGTGCCGCGAGGCACGACCAGCGAGACGCTGGGCCGCCTCGAGCGCCTGGTCGCGCAATGGGGCGCGCGTCGCGTCGTCTTCCTCGGCGACCTGCTGCATTCGCGCGCAGCGTTCGCCGAGCCGACGCAGGACGCTTTCACCGCCTGGCGTATGCGCCACGCCGCGCTCGACCTGGTGCTGGTGCGCGGCAACCACGACCGGCGCGCCGGCCGGCTGCCCGATGCGCTCGCGATCGAAGTCGTCGCCGAGCCATGGGTCGAGGATGGCCTGGCGCTCTGCCATCACCCGGAGCCGTGCGCGGAAGGCTATGTGCTGGCCGGCCACCTGCATCCTTGCGTCGTGCTGCACGGCCGCGCCGGCGACCGCTTGCGGCTGCCGTGCTTCCACTTCGGCGCGGCGGTCGGCGTGCTGCCGGCCTTCGGCGCGTTCACCGGCATGCATCCGATCGCGCCGGCGCCGGGCGATCGCGTCTATGCGATCGCCGAGGACGGCGTGTTCGCGCTGCCGACGTCGCCTTGAAACGGCCTCGCTGCTGCGGGCATCGGCGCGGCTTCGGGCCGGTGGTAACAAGGGCAGAGCAGCCGCGTCGTTACACTGCCCGCTCGCTCGCGACCCCGCTCCCATGACCGCCGAACCGCTGCTGCAATTGATCGCCCGCGCCGAAGCGCTGATGTCGCGCCTCGAGAGCGTGCTGCCGCACGCACCGGCCGCGCCCGACTGGTCGGCCTCGACCGCGTTCCGCTACCGCAAGCGCGGCGGCTCCGGCCGGATCGAGCCGGTGCGCCACGTCGCGACGATCCGGCTCGCCGAGCTCGTCGAGGTCGAGCCGCAGAAGGAGCGGCTCGTGCGCAACACCGAGCAGTTCATCGCCGGCCATGGCGCGAACAACGTGCTGCTGACGGGCGCGCGCGGCACCGGCAAGAGCTCGCTGATCAAGGCCTGCCTGAACGAGTTTGCGCCGCGCGGGCTGCGCCTGATCGAGGTCGACAAGTCCGATCTCGTCGATCTGCCCGACATCGTCGAGCTCGTCGCCGACCGTCCCGAGCGCTTCGTCGTGTTCTGCGACGACCTCAGCTTCGACGAGGGCGAGCCGGGCTACAAGGCGCTGAAGTCCATCCTCGACGGCTCGATCGCGCAGGCGTCCGACAACGTGCTGATCTATGCGACCAGCAACCGGCGCCATTTGCTGCCCGAGTACATGAAGGAAAACCTGACCTACCAGCACACCGAGGACGGCGAGGTGCATCCGGGCGAGGTCGTGGAGGAGAAGATCTCGCTGTCCGAGCGCTTCGGCCTGTGGGTCAGCTTCTATCCGTTCAGCCAGGACGAATACCTCGCGATCGTCGCGCAGTGGCTGCGCGGCTTCGGCGTCGACGAGCCGGCGATCGCCGCGGCGCGTCAGGAGAGCCTGGTCTGGGCGCTGGAGCGCGGTTCGCGCTCCGGCCGGGTCGCGTTCCAGTTCGCGAAGGACTACGCCGGAAGGCACCACGCGTGAGCGGCCAAGGCCAGAGCAGCGCCGGGCGCACGCCGGTCGACGTCGCGGTCGGCGTGCTGATCGACGGCGACGGCCGGTTTCTCTTGACGTCGCGGCCGGAAGGCAAGGTCTACGCCGGCTACTGGGAGTTTCCGGGCGGCAAGCTCGAGGCCGGGGAAACGGTCGAGCAGGCGCTGCGCCGCGAGCTCCACGAGGAACTCGGCATCACGATAGGCGCGGCCGAGCCGTGGCAGGTCGAGATCGTCGACTACCCGCACGCCCGCGTCCGGCTGCACTTCTGCAAGGTCTATCGCTGGCAGGGCGACTTCGTGATGCGCGAGGGCCAGTCGATGGCCTGGCAGGGCCTGCCGGTCGAGGTCCGCCCGGTGCTGCCCGGGACGGTGCCGGTGCTCGCCTGGTTCGCGGCCGAGCGCGGCTACGCGGGTGCGACGCACGCCGGCTGACGGGGGGCCGCTACACTTTGCCGCATGAACTGGCTCGACGAGGTCAAGTGGGATGCGAACGGCCTCGTGCCGGCGATCGCGCAGGAGGTCGGCAGCAACGACGTGCTGATGTTCGCCTTCATGAACCGCGAGGCGCTCGCGAAGACCGCCGAGCTCGGCGAGGCGGTCTACTTCAGCCGCTCGCGCCGACGCCTGTGGCACAAGGGCGAGGAGAGCGGTCACATCCAGAAGGTGCACGAGCTGCGCCTGGACTGCGACAACGACGTCGTGCTGCTGAAGGTGGAGCAACTCGGCCACGCCGCCGGCGAGCCCGGCATCGCCTGCCACACCGGGCGTCATTCCTGCTTCTTCCAGCGCTACGAGGACGGCGCATGGAAAACCGTGGATCCGGTCTTGAAGGATCCGGAGCGCATCTACAAATGAGTGCCGAAGCCAGGGTGTCGCAGGACGTGCTGGCCCGGCTGGCCGGCGTGATCGAATCGCGCCGGGCGGGCGATCCGGCCAAGAGCTACGTCGCGCGGCTGTTCGCCAAGGGCGAGGACGCGATTCTCAAGAAGATCGGCGAAGAGGCGACCGAGACCGTGATGGCCTGCAAGGACGGCGTGCCGGGCAAGATCGTCGCCGAGGTCGCGGACCTCTGGTTTCATTCGATGCTGGCCCTGGCCGCGCATGGCCTGAAGCCGGCGGATGTGCTGGCCGAGCTCGAGCGGCGCGAGGGCTTGTCGGGGCTGGAAGAGTTTGCGCTGCGCAAGTCGAGCGAGCGCGATCAGGAGGAACGGCGATGAACGACGTGGTCAACGTGATGTCACCCCTGGATGCCGAACGCGAGGGCTCGCTGCGCACGATCGGCCACGTCAGCTACGCGCTGCACGCGATCGTCGCGATCGGGGCCGTGCTGCCGGGCGTGCAGGCGTCGATCCTGCTGTTGCTCGTCGCCTTCATCATCGACCTCGTCAAGCGCGACGAGGCGCGCGGCAGCTGGCAGGAATCGCACTTCCAGTGGCGTATCCGCAGCGTGCTGTGGGCCGGCATCCTCTACGTCGTCACGATACCGTTGTGGTTGCTGTTCATCATTCCGGGCTGGATCGCCTGGGTGCTGATCTCGCTGTGGTTCCTGTACCGCGTGATCCGCGGATGGCTGGCCCTGAGCGAGCGCCGCGCGATGCCGATGCCCCTGTGAGGACGAGAGACTGTCATGACGCATGACCCGAACTGCATCTTCTGCAAGATCGTCGCCGGCCGGATTCCGAGCCGCAAGGTGCACGAGGACGACGACATGCTCGTCTTCCACGACATCGCGCCCTGGGCGCCGGTGCACGTGCTGATGATCCCGAAGAACCACGTGCCCTCGCATTACGACATGACGGCGGCGGATGCGCCCTTGCTCGGCAAGATGCTGGCGCTCGCGCCCGAACTGATGCGGCAGCTCGGCGTGACCGGCGGTTTCCGCACCCTGATCAATACCGGGCCGGACGGACGCCAGGAAGTCCCGCACTTCCATGTGCACGTCATGGGCGGCCCGCGGCCCTGGGCGAAGGGCTGACCTAGAATCGCGGGAATGTTTGGCGGAGATACATCATGGGTTCGATGAGCGTCTGGCACTGGCTGGTCGTGCTGTTGATCGTCGTGCTGGTGTTCGGGACGAAGAAGCTCAAGAACATCGGCTCCGATCTGGGCGGCGCGGTCAAGGGGTTCAAGGACGGCATGCGCGACGGCACGGCTGCACCGAGCGGCGATGCGCCGCCGCCTCAGCAGGTCGCCGCCAGCAAAGCGTCCGACCCCAACACCGTGGACGTGGAAGCCAAGTCCCGTTCCTGATCGGCTCCTGAATCGCGGGTGCCGCCGGCGCGCCCGCGCACTTCCAGAATGATCGACTTCGGCTTCGACAAGCTTGCGCTGATCGGTGGCGTGGCCCTCATCGTGCTCGGGCCCGAGAAGCTGCCGCGCGTCGCGCGCACGGTCGGCCACCTGCTCGGCCGTGCGCAGCGCTATGTCGCCGAGGTCAAGGCCGAGGTCAACCGCTCGATCGAGCTGGAAGACCTGAAGAAGATGAAGACCGAGTTCGAGGACGCGGCGCGCAATGCCGGCAAGGCGGTCTCGGACGAGATCCAGCAGACCGGCGCCGACCTCGAGAAGTCCTGGAACGATGCGACTGCGCAGATGACCGGCAGCGCGTCCGAGCCGTGGACGCCGCCGCCGCCGCAATACAAGCATCCGAAGAAGAAGTGGCGGCTCAAGCGCGGCGCGACGCCGACCTGGTACAAGCAGCGCAACGGCGTGCGCACGAAGGCGCAGTCGGGCGCGGCGCGCGTCGCGCGCTTCCGCCCGCCGCGGCCGACCGCCTGACGCCGCGATGGCAGCCGACGACAAGGACGAGCTCGACGGTACCGAGCAGCCGTTCGTCTCGCACCTGATCGAGCTGCGCGACCGGCTGATCCGCTCGTGCATCGCGGTCGGCGTCTGCCTCGCGGTGCTGTGCATCTGGCCCGGGCCGTCGGCGCTGTTCGACCTGCTCGCCAAGCCGCTCGTCGCGCACCTGCCGAGCGGCTCGTCGATGATCGCGACGAACGTCATCTCGCCGTTCCTCGTGCCGATGAAGATCACGCTGATGGCGGCGTTCCTGCTCGCGCTGCCGGTCGTGCTCTACCAGGTCTGGGCGTTCGTCGCGCCGGGGCTCTATTCGCACGAGAAGAAGCTCGTGCTGCCGCTCGTCGTCTCGAGCACGATCCTGTTCTTCGGCGGCGTCGCGTTCTGCTACTTCTTCGTCTTCGGCAAGGTCTTCACCTTCATCCAGAGCTTCGCGCCGAAGAGCATCACCGCGGCGCCCGACATCGAGGCCTACCTCAGCTTCGTGCTGACGATGTTCATCGCGTTCGGCGCCGCGTTCGAGGTGCCGATCGTCGTCGTCGTGCTGGCGCGCATCGGCCTCGTCAGCATCGAGAAGCTGAAGGCGTTCCGCGCCTACTTCATCGTCATCGCGTTCATCGTCGCGGCGATCCTGACGCCGCCCGACGTCGTCTCGCAGCTCTCGCTCGCGATCCCTATGGTGCTGCTTTACGAAATGGGCATCTGGGCCGCGCAGATCTTCATCCGGCACACCCAGGCGCCGGCCGAAGAGGGCGCGTCGACGACGAACTGAGCCTGGCTCAGGCTGAGAGGTAAACCGGCGTGGCTGAGACGGTTCCGCCAACGGCCTTGTGAGAAACCGAACGAGTCGAGTGGGTGTGATCTTCGCTTGGCCTGGGCTCGGGGGGCAGCCCGCCGGTCTCGGCCGGCAGCCGAGTCACTTTCATTTGCGGGGCCCAAATGAAAGTAACCAAAGCAAAGGGCCTAACACCAGCCCATCTGGCTGCTGCCCGTGGCAAGAGACCAGAGGCGGCTGATGAAGGACGGGCACAAAATCGAACCCGCACAGCGCTCTCGAACTCCCGCGGGATGAGCAGCGATCAACTGCAACGCGTCGTGCCATTCGGGTCGCGTCCCAATCCGTGGTG
>JAFEEF010000056.1 GCA_018241265.1 Pseudomonadota bacterium
TGGGGTGTAAGGCTTCTTAGTAGGGCTCTCCAGCAATTCGCGCAGCCCGGCGCCGGCGCGGGCGCCCAGCCGCGGCGCCTGGTCATCGAACTTGTCCTTCAGCGCGCTCCACATCCGGCCTGCCCAGGCGTCGAATTCCTCGGTGTCGCCGCGCCGGTCGCGCTGCACCGCAAGGTAAGCCAGCGCCAGGACGCGGCCCAGATCCTTGTTGGATCGCTTGTAGTCGGTGCCGGCAATCAGGGTGTCGGCAATCTCCGGGTGGTGCAGCAGGTTGGCCAGCGCCATCATCTCCGGCCGCGCGATGCGTACGCCGTGCACTGTCTCGAGCGGCTGCCATTCCGCCAGCGCAAGGAAATCGAAGCTGCAGATGGCGAAGTGCCCGATGCTGGTCTCCACGCGACGCAGCTTCTTGCTCGGTGCGCCCGGCTCGAAGGCCGGCGGCGCCGACAGCAGCTCCAGGAACCAGGGGCTGGTCGTGCCGCCGGGAGGGCGCAGGCGAACCATCGGCAGTTTGTCTTCCGAGTCCCCTTCGTTCCCCGGTTCACCCCAATCGGGGTCTTCGCGCAGCTCCCAGTCTGCCTTGATGAGTTGGTCGGTGACCTCCGTCGCAACGGCAATCGCCTTCGAGTGCGGCGAGAACAGGCAATCCACGTCCTTCGTGCGGATCGCCCGCGCGCCGTCGCCGGCGAAGAAGTGGTAACCGGCCGCCAAGCTTCCGATGATGATGACATTGCTTCGGACATCGGCCGGTAGGGCACCGGCCACCTGAGTCAGGACTTTCGAGGGGGATAGCGAGGCTTCGAGCTTCAAGGCGTCCTTCGTGCTGCTTCACACAACTGCTGAGCAAAGTCCCTGGCTTCTGCCTGCAGGCCCATCTGCTCCAAATCGGCAAGGCAGTCCAGCCGCGCGGCGAGATCAGGCTCTTGCGCCAGCATCTCGTTGGGGCGGCAGTCGCGTTGGAGGTGCAGCACGACCGTCGCCTTGCGCTTGGGGTCGTCCACCACCACGAGGCCGGCGTCGAGCTTGGACATGAATCGAATGTCGCCGTCGTAGACGCTCAGGTCCAGCCGCGGCGCAGCCGTGATGTTCAGGCCGGGGAAGTAGCGTGTTGCGCCCAGCACCCCGGAGATCGCCGCCTTGGCCGTGACGCCCTTCTGACGGAGGGAAAGCAGCCGGTTCGCCAGCGCGCTGGGCATGCGGCCTTCGCTCGTCGGGTCGGTGTAGCGCACCGGCTTGCGTGCAAGCGCGTGCTCCTCGGCCAGCTTCATCAGCGCGACCGGGCGAAGGCCGTGCAGCGGGATCGGACCGTCACGTTCCCCGGTCACGACGCCAAGGTGCTCGAGTTCGCTCAGGGCTGCGGATGCGGTCTGGTAGCTGGTGCCGGTCAAGCGTCTGAGCGCGCCCAGCGTCACAGGCGGCAGTCCGCTCAGCAACCGCTCCACCAGAACCGCCTTGACCTGCTGGCGCGTCACGCGTGAGGCGCTGCGGACGGCCGTCTGCTCGTGGATGGCGGCCTGCAGCGCTTGCATGAACACGTTCGAGTGCTCGGGCAATTCGCCGTCGATGAAGAACTCGTGCTGTGTCTTGGCCCCGACCAGGAAGATGCTCCGTGCGACCTCAGCGCGGGCAATGGAGCGGAACCTGTCCAGCTCGTCCGCCAGGCGCTTCGACGACAGCCGGCTGTCCACGATCACGCACACGCCCGTCGAGGGCCGCGAAGTCGACTGGACCTCGTAGGCGAGCGCCAGCAGGCCCTCCCGAACGTCCCGGGCCGTGTTGGTGCGGCGGATCTCGACCAGAACATCCGGTCCGGCCGGGTTGCTCCAGTGCATCGAGACGAGGCCGCTGTTAGTGAAGTTGCGACCTACCATTAGGTTGCAACTATATCAATGAAGTCGCAACCGACCAAGCGCGGCTGTCGATGGGAACGCCCAAGCGTCGTCCCGCTCTTTCCCACGGGAGCAGACCACGCGTGAACCTCGCGCTCATGCCTTGGTACCAGGCTTGAAGATGTGGACGGTCTCCCCGCGCGCCAGCATCTCCACGAACTGGGCGATGCGCCTGGCGCGCGTCTCGGCCTTCACGGCCGTCTGGATGCGCCACAGCACCGCGTAGCGATTGGCCGCGTCGATCGTCGCAAAGAAGGCCTTGGCCCGCGGCTCCGCGTCCAGCGCCGCCAACAGGTCGTCGGGCACCGCGGACGTGCGCGGTCCGTCGTAGGCCTGCGCCCAGCGTCCGTCGGCCTTGGCGGCCTCGATCTGGGCGTGGCCCGGCGCCTGCATGCGGCCCGCCTCGATGAGCGCCGCGACCTTGTCGACGTTGATCTTCGACCAGATGCTGCGCGCGCGCCGCGGCGTGAAGCGCTGCAGAAAGTGCTGGTCGTCGAGACCCTTCTTCTGGCCGTCGATCCAGCCCCAGCAGAGCGCGATCTCCACCGCCTCGGGGTAGGTGACGCTGGGTTCCCGGGCGCCCCGCTTGGCGATCTTGAGCCAGAGGCCGTCGGACGCGGCGTGATGCTTCTTCAGCCAGGCCTCGAATGCCTTGGCGCTCTTGAACAAGGTCGGGGAGGGTTCGGGCTGCATGGCCGATCGGGCGGAGGGCATGGCACGGAGTGTGCCGCAACGGAGCCTGCGCGGTTCGGCGCGCGCAGCCCACACGCCGGCGTTCGATCGCGCTACCCTGCGCGTCGCAGCAATCCTTTGCGTGCTTTGCGACCCCGCCACGGAGATCCTGTCGTGCTGAAGCGCATTCCCGACTTCATCGACGCCGAGCTGCTTTGGGTGCTCGCGGCGATGGGCCATGGCGACGAGCTCGCCGTGGTGGACCGCAACTTCCCGGCCCGCTCGATCGCGCTGCAGACGCGCAGCCGGCGCCTCGTCACGCTGGGCGGCATGGACGCGCCGCGAACCATTGCCGGCTTGCTCGAGCTGCTGCCGCTGGACAGCTTCGTCGCGCAGCCGCTGGCCTGGATGGACCCGGTCGATGCGCCCGGCGCGATGCTGCCGGTGCATGCCGACGTGCTGGCGGCATGCCGCGCCGCCGAGGGCCGTGACATCGCGCACCGGGTCGTGGCGCGCGCCGATTTCTATGACGCCGCCAAGCGCTGCTTCGCGGTCGTCCAGAACTCCGAGTCGCGGCCCTACGGCTGCTTCATCCTCACCAAGGGCGTCGTGTTCGAGGCGGCTTGACTGCTGCGGTGCCCGGTTCAGGCACGGGCGGACCTTCAGGCCTGCGCCTTCAGCATCCCCGCATACGACAGCGATGCCGAGGTGGCCGACAGCGTGAAGGCTGCCGGCGTGGCGTTCTGCTGCTGCAGGAAGGTCGAGTAGAGCGACATCACGTTGCCGCTCGAGCCGGCGTAGCGCGCCGCCTGCGATGCGGCGGCACCCTGGCGGATCTGCTGCGAGAGCTGCCCGGCGCTCGTGGTCAGGCGCACGAGCCGGTTGCGCAGATCGGCGGCGCCACCGGAGCCGCCTTGCAGAAACGACGAGACCGCGGCCTTGTCGTGGTCGCTGCCCGAGATCTGCAGCGCGCCCTTCGCGTCGAGCGAGAACTCGACCGAGCCGTCGAGGCTGACGCCGGCGGCGTGCAGCGCCGATTGCAGGTCCGATCCGAGCGTGGTCGCATCGCGCGCCAGCGACTGCGCGGCCCGCGTGGCCTTGAAGCCGTGGGCGGACTTGTCGAGCGCCGCCTGCGTGGCGGCCGTCAGCATCGCACCGGCGCGCCCCATGCCGGCCGTGCCGCCGGTCGCGTCGCCTGCGGTCGCCGTGCCCTTGCTGGTCTGGGTGAGCGAGCCGGACGACGACGCCAGGCCGGTCCAGGCGAGCGTGCTGTTGTAGATCATCGTGAGATTTGGCGGCGCGCTGACATTGACCGCGCATCCTCGCGCGCCGCGGCAGCGCGCGTCCGCGGAAAAGCGGCCGATCGGCGGTTCACCTGCGCAGACCGCGCCGTCGATCTGCACGTGCAGGCGCGCGCCGGCCGGCCGCTCAGGCCACCGGCTCCGCCAGATCCTTGCCCTGCGGCAGATGGATCAGCCCGGTGTGGTAGTCGTACTCGAAGACCTCGCCGTGCCGTCCCCATTCGATCGCGGTGCGCAGCACGCGCTCGGCTTCGGCGGCGTCCAGCGTTTCGCTGAGCAGCCGCAGGAACGGCTCTTCGGGCAGTTCGCCGGACGGCTCCTGCTCGAGGCTGTGACGGATGTGCGCCGCCAGCGGCACATGCGCCAGCAGCTGCTGGCCGAACAGCTCCTGGCGCAGCAGGTTCTCGGCTTCGACATAGCGCTGGCCGAGCGGCGTGATGTGCAGGTCGCCATGCTCCAGGCGCGCCAGGCGGAGCAGCGCGACCGCCTGTGCGAGCGGCAGCAGATCGTCGTCGGTGAGCTCGGTCTCTTCGGCCAGGCGCGGCAGGTCGGCATGGCCTTCGAAGCGGTCGTCGACCAGCATCTCGAGCAGGCCTTCCATCCGCGAGATGTCGGCCTCGGGCAGGCGCGCGGCGAGCGGCAGGCGCGGCTCCTCGGCGGGCGCGCGGCCGATGCGGCCGGCCCCGGCGGTCATCAGGGCATAGACCTCGTCGATGAGCTGGCGCACCTCGGGGCTTTCGGGATCGCGCGGGCGCGGCAACTGCACCGCGAGCTGGAAGCGCACCCGGCCCGGGTCGCTCGCGAACACCAGCACGCGGTCGGCCATCAGCACCGCCTCCTCGATGTTGTGCGAGACGACGAGGATCGCCTTGGTCGGCATCGCCCGCGAGGTCCACAGATCGAGGATGTCTTCGCGGAGCCGCTCGCCGGTCAGCACGTCGAGGGCCGAGAACGCCTCGTCCATCAGCAGCACCTCGGGCTCGATGACGAGCGCGCGCGCGATGCCGACGCGCTGCCGCATGCCGCCCGACAGCTCGCGCGGCAGCGCGCCTTCGAAGCCCGCCAGGCCGATCAGGCTGATCGCCGCCTCGGCACGGCGCGCGCGGTCGTCGGGTGCCACGCCGCGCGCCTCGAGGCCGAGCTCGACGTTCTGCTGCACCGTGAGCCACGGGAACAACGCGAACGACTGGAACACCATGCTGACGCCGCGCGCCGGGCCGAACAGCGGCTGCTCGCGATAGCGCACGTCGCCGGCATCGACTGGCACGAGCCCGGCGAGGATGCGCAGCAGGGTCGACTTGCCCGACCCCGATTGCCCGAGCAGCGAGACGATCTCGCCCTCGGCGAGCCGGAAGTCGACGCCTTCGAGCACCGACCGCGCGGTGCCGTCGGCGGACTTGAACGACTTGCCGACACCCTTGAGTTCGATGATGGCCGGGTTCATGGTGAATCTCAGAAATGCAGCCGCTCTTCGGCGATCCGGTAGAGCCGTCGCCAGATGAAGTGGTTCATGCCCATCACGAAGACGCACATCACGCCGATGCCGAGCGCGATGCGCGGGAAGTCGCCGGCGGTCGTCATCTGCTGGATGTAGTTGCCGAGCCCGGCGGCGCGCAAGGTGGTGTCGCCCCAGGTCGCGAACTCGGCCGCGATGCTCGCGTTCCACGAGCCGCCGCTGGCGGTGATCGCGCCGGTCACGAAGCTCGGGAAGACCGCCGGCAGCAGGTAGCGCTTCCACTTGAGCCAGCCGGTCAGCCCGAGGTTCTGCGCCGCATAGCGCATCTCGGTCGGCACCGTCGACGCGCCGGCGATCACGTTGAAGAGCAGGTACCACTGCGTGCCCAGCACCATCAGCGGCGACAGCCAGATGTCGGGGCTGAGCCGCCAATGGATGATGACGAAGAAGACCACCGGATAGAACAGGTTCGACGGGAACGCCGCCAGGAACTGGGCGACGGCCTGCAGGCGTCCCGACCACACCGGGCTCATGCCGATCCAGATGCCGATCGGCACCCACACCAGCGACGCCAGCGTGATCAGCACGACGACGCGGACCAGCGTGTAGCAGCCGAGCACGAAGACGTGCACCACCTCGCCCAGGCCGACCTCACTGTGGATGAAGCGCACCAGGAGACCGACGGCGAGCAGGATCGCGGCCGCGAGCAGCGCATCGCCGACGCGCGAGTAGACCGGGTTCACCGGCCTGTGCCGGGCCTTGATCGACGTGCCGTCGTGGTCGAGGCGGAACAGCACGAGCGAGCGCTCGAGCAGCGCCGCGCCGCGGCCGACGAGGCGCTGCAGCTGGTCGGTGCGGCGCAGCCAGGTGAGCAGCCACGAGCTCGGCGCGACGTCGCCGCTGCCTTCCTCGAAGCGGAACTTGTCGGCCCAGGCGATCAGCGGGCGGAAGAACAGCTGGTCGTACAGCACGATGCCGACCAGCATCCCGAAGATCGCCCAGCCGACGGCGCCGAGGTTCTTCTGCTCGATCGCCAATGCGATGTAGGAACCGACGCCGGGCAGCTTGATGGTCTGGTTCGCGACGGTGAGCGCCTCCGACGCGACGACGAAGAACCAGCCGCCGGACATCGACATCATCATGTTCCACAGCAGCGATGGTGCGGCGAACGGCAGCTCGAGGCGCCAGAAGCGCTGCCAGCCGGACAGCTGGAACACGCGCGCGGCCTCCTGCAATTCGCTCGGCACCGTGCGCATCGACTGGTAGACCGAGAACGTCATGTTCCAGGCCTGCGACGTGAAGATCGCGAAGATCGAGGCGCATTCGACGCCGATCAGGTTGCCGGGGAACAGTGCGATGAAGGCGGTGACGGTGATCGACAGGAAGCCGAGGATGGGAATCGACTGCAGGATGTCGAGCATCGGCACCATGATGCGCTCGGCGGTGCGGTACTTGGCCGCGATCGCCGCGAACACGCAGCTGAACACCAGCGACGCGCCGAGCGCGATGAACATCCTGAGCGTCGTGCGCAGCAGGTAGTACGGCAGCCAGAGCGGATCGAGCGTGAGCGGTATCTCCTCGCCGACCTGGAACGGCCGCGTCATCTGCGAGGCGCCGAACGCGAGCAGCGCGAGCACGCCGAGGACGAGCGGCAGCAGCGCCCAGTCCCAGCGGTTGCCGCCGGCCTCGACGACCTGGCGGGGAAAGAAGCGCTTGTCGATCATCGGCGGCAGGGTCGTGAGGAAGCCGGCCGCGATCGGCGGCCGGTTCGGGTGGGCCGCGATTGTCGCTGTTCGATGTGACAGCTACGAAGCTTTGCAAAGACGCGCCGTCAGGGCCTGCGAGCGACGTGCTCGCCGGGCCGGCGTCAGCTCCGCCCGAGCGTCGTCACATAGCAATCGCGCACCGGCGCCGGCAGGTGGGCGAGGTGCGCGCCGAAGTCATGCTCCGGCAGCCGCTCGCTGCGCGCCACGGCATGCAGCATCGCGAGCCGGTCGGCGTAGTGCAGGATGCGGCCGAGCGGCGAGCGGGCCGTGGCGAGGCCGGGGCCGGCGAGCTCGTCGGCGAGCGCGTTCATCACCGGGCCGACGTCCCAGGGCCGGACCAGTCGCCCGAACAGGCGGTCGCGACGCCGCACCAGCGCATCGACGAAGCCGGCGTCGAGACAGGCGCCGGGGAGGATGGCGGCGGCGTCGGGGATCGCATCGAGCGCACGCAGCAGCGCGGTCCAGCCGGTGTTGTGCAGCAGGCCGGACAGATAGCCATCGAGCGGATCGAGCAGGTCGTTGGCGGCGAGCGCCGAGCCCAGGCGCGCCTTGCGGTCGCCGTCCTTCCAGATCTGCTTGGAGGCGCGCGCCGACAGCGACGTGCCGCGCACGTCGAACATCGGCCGAAGCACGGATTTGCTGATGACGCTGCGCAGCCCGCTCGCGCCGATCGCCGTCACCGCGTGGGCGAGGTCGCTGATGGGCTCGCGGTCGGCGCGCTGCTTCTGATTGGCCAGGCGGATCGCCTCGGTCGCCAGCTCGGCATCGCGCGACAGCCGCTCGGCGACGTCGGTCGATGCATAGTGCTCGTCGCGCAGCGCCTTCATGAGCTGCGGCACGACCTGCGGCGCGCGCGGCAGCAGCGCGTTGCATTGCGCATCGGTGGCCGTGGCGGCGTCCAGCCGTGCCAGCAGTGCGTCGCGTGCGGCGTTGCCGATCGCGGCCGCCGGCTCCTGCGGCAGCCCGCACAGCCAGGCGATGTAGGGACGTTGCAGCGCCTCGACGGCGGCCTGATGCGCGGCCGGGTCGATCGCCAGCGTGGTCGGCGCGTCGTCGTCGGCGGCGTCGACCGGAAGACGCGCCTGCGCGACGACCGCGGGCGCCGCGACCGGCGCGGGCGCGCGGCGCAGCAAGGTGGACACCGCACGCGTCCATATCGACATGATGTTCGATCCTCTCCGCGGCGTGGTCGTCGGGTCTGGCCGAGCCGGACGCAGCACGGCGCTATTCGATGGCAGCCGAGTATGCCGACCCGCGACCGCGGCCTGGCGCGAAAAAGCGGGGCAAGTCGCCCGCAGTCGAGCGGATGGGGCGGCGCGCGCGCCGTGGGCCGACATCAGCCGCGCGGCCACAGCGCCCACAGCCGCAGCGGCTGCTTCATGCGGCCGGCCTGCTGCTCGGCGTCGTCGCCCCAGCCCCAGAAGTAGTCGGCGCGAACCGCGCCGGTGATCGCGCTGCCGGTGTCCTGGGCCATCACGGTGCGGCGCAGCGGCGTGTTCGACAGCGGCTCGGTGGTGTCCAGCCAGACCGGCGTGCCGTAGGGAATGCTCTGCGGATCGACCGCGATCGAGCGGCCCGGCGTCAGCGCCACGGCCTGCGCGCCCTTCGGGCCGAGCTGCGGCTCGGGCAACGGCTCCTCGCGGAAGAACACGTAGCGCGGGTTGCTCCACAGCATCTCGTCGATGCGCTTCGGATGCGCATGCGCCCAGGCCTTGATCGCCGGCCAGTTGGCTTCCTCGGGACGCAGCTCGCCGCGCTCGATCAGCCAGCGGCCGATCGATTTGTAGGGCTGGTCGTTCTGGCCCGCATAGCTGACGCGCACGAGGCGGCGGCTGCCATCGGCCTCGGTGAGCTGCAGCCGGCCCGAGCCCTGGATCTGCAGGATCAGCGCATCGAGCGGATCGCTCACGTAGGCGACCGCGCGGCCGCGCAGGCTGGCCTGGGCGGCCGGCCAGGTGTCGATCTGCTGGCGCGTCCAGTAGGGCTTGCGCGTCGCGAGGTCGGCGGGCGGGCCGTACAGCGGCACGCGCATGCCGGGACGCGGCTGGCGCGAGGCTTCGACGAGCGGCTCGAAGTAGCCGGTGATCAGCCCGTCGATGCTGCCGTCGAGCGCCTCGATGCGATACGGCTGCAGATGCTGCTGCAGCCAGTGGCGCGCGGCGTCGTCGCTGAACGCGGCCGTCGCGGCATCGCGCGCGGTGCTGCAGGTCACGGCCCAGCCTGCCGCGGGGCGCTCGCAGCCGCGCAGCAGCGCCGGCCAGAGCTCGCTGGCGCGGTCGCTGTCCCAGCCCGGCAGCTCGGTCCAGGCGACCGGCACCCAGCGCGCGCGCGGGCGCAGGATCGGATGGCCGGCCGCCGGTGCGAGCGACGGTTCGACGGCCGTGCCCGGGGTCGACTCGGCATTCCGCGGCGGACTCGTGCAGGCGGCCAGCAGTCCTAGAATGCCGGCGCTCAACAAGGCGCGTCGTCGTCGCGGAAGCAGTCTGGCCATGTGGGTGATTTTCCTGGAAGCGCTGGGCGCTGCCCTGGCGTTGATCCTGATCGTCTGGTGGACGATGTTCTCGGGACGCAAGCGCGGCGAGCGGAAATCCGATCGCGACTGACGGGGCTTCGTCGTGCTGCCCGCGCACCCGCACGATCGGCGAGCTTCAGGATCAGTGCAGTGCCGAGCCGAGCGTCAGGCCGAACTCGGCGACCGGCGCCTCGAACGGATGGGCATCCTCGGTCATGCAGAAGAACGTGCCGCGCATCGTGCCGTGCGGCGTCGCGAGGCGCGTCCAGCTTGTGTACTCGAACGATTCCCCAGGTCGCAGCAGCGGCTGGTGCCCGACCACCGCGAGGCCCCGCACTTCCTCGGTGTGGCCGGTGGCGTCGACGATGATCCAGTGGCGCGCGACGAGCTGCGCGGTCACGTCGCCGGTGTTGCGGATCGTGATCGTGTAGGCGAAGGCCTGCTCGCCGGTCGCCGGGTCGGACTTCTCGGGCAGGTGGCGCACCGCGACCGAGGTGCTGAATTCGGGTCGGGACATGCGGTTCATTCTAGGTCGGCAACGTGACGCCGCGCTGTCGGCCGACGCGCCGACATCCCGCCGCGCGGCCTCCTAGAATCGGCCGAACACCATGTCGAACCACCTGATCGCTCCCAGCATCCTGTCGGCCGACTTCGCCCGTCTGGGCGACGAAGTGCGCAGCGTCATCGCCGCCGGCGCCGACTGGATCCACTTCGACGTGATGGACAACCATTACGTGCCCAACCTGACGATGGGCCCGATGATCTGCCAGGCGCTCCGGCCGCATGCGCAACGCGCCGACGGCACGCGCGTGCCGATCGACGTGCACCTGATGGTGCATCCGGTCGATGCGCTCGCGACGGCCTTTGCCGAAGCCGGCGCCGACACGGTGAGCTTCCATCCCGACGCGACGATCCACGTCGACCGCACCTTGCAGCTGATCCGCGACCACGGCTGCAAGGCCGGCCTGGTGTTCAACCCGGCACGGCCGCTCGACGTGCTCGAATGGGTGATCGACAAGGTCGACCTCGTGCTCGTGATGAGCGTCAACCCCGGCTTCGGCGGCCAGAGCTTCATCCCGTCCGCGCTGAAGAAGGTCGAGCAGGCGCGGAAGCTCATCGATGCGCACCGCGCCGAGACCGGCCGCGAGATCCGCCTCGAGGTCGACGGCGGCATCAAGATCGACAACATCCGGCGCGTTGCCGAAGCCGGTGCCGACACCTTCGTCGCGGGCAGCGCGATCTTCGGCCGCCCGGACTACCGGGCGGTGATCGATGCGATGCGCGCCGAACTCGCGCGCGCGGACCGCTGACGCGATGGGCGCCGCACACGCGCACGGACACGATCACGATCACGCGCATGGTCATGGCCATGTGCACGGGCCGGCCAGCTACGACCGCGCCTTCGCGATCGGCATCGTGCTCAACCTCGGCTTCGTCGCGATCGAGGCCTGCTACGGCTGGCGCGCCGACTCGCTCGCGCTGCTCGCCGACGCCGGCCACAACCTGAGCGACGTCGCCGGCCTCGTGCTGGCCTGGGGCGGCGCGCTCGCCGGCCGGCTGCGCCCGGACGCGCGCTACACCTACGGCTGGAAGCGCGCGTCCATCCTCGCCGCGTTCACCAACGCGCTGCTGCTGCTGGTCGCGATGGGCTCGCTCGGCTGGGAGGCGATCACCCGGCTGCACGGCAGCGAGCCGGCGGTGCAAGGCGTCACCGTGATGGTGGTCGCCGGCGCCGGCATCGTCGTCAACCTCGCGACCGCGCTGCTCTTCATGCGCGGCCGGGACGACGACATCAACATCCGCGGCGCCTACCTGCACATGGCGAGCGACGCGCTGGTCTCGGCCGGCGTCGTCGTCACCGGCGCGCTCGCGCTGTGGCTGGGCTGGGCCTGGGTCGATCCGGCGGCCAGCCTCGTGATCGCGATCGTCATCGTCGTCGGCACCTGGAGCCTCCTGCGCCAGTCGATGCGCATGCTGTTCGACGGCGTGCCCGAGCACATCGACCTGCACGCGGTGCGCGGCGAGCTCGAGGCGCTGCCCGGCGTCGACCATGTGCACGACCTGCACGTGTGGTCGACCGGCACGACCGACACCGTGCTGACCGCGCACCTCGTGATGCCGGTCGGCCGGCCGGACGACGCCTTCCTCGAAGCCGCGACCCGCCGGTTGCAGGAGCGTTTCCGCATCGGTCATATCACCTTGCAGGTTGTCAATCGTCCTTTCATGCCCATGTGTGGGGGTGCGCCCGCGGCGAGCCCGTCGCGGCGTGGAGAACACGAACACCACCACCACGACGATCATCACGATCATCACCACGACCACGGCTGATCCAGCCGTGAACGACCGGCCGCGGGGCAGACGATGAAGTTCAAGGACTACTACGAGACGCTCGGCGTGGCGCGCGACGCGGCGCAGGACGACATCAAGTCGGCCTACCGCAAGCTCGCCCGCAAGTACCACCCCGACGTCAGCAAGGAAGCGAACGCCGAGGAGCGCTTCAAGGAGATCGGCGAAGCCTACGAGGTGCTGAAGGACCCGGAGAAGCGCGCCGCCTACGACCGCGTCGGCCAGGGGCGCCATGCCGGCGAGGACTTCCGGCCGCCGCCGGGCTGGGACGAAGGCTTCGAGTTCAGCGGCGCGCCGCCGGGCGACGGCGAAGCCTACGGCGGCTTCGGCGATCACTTGAACAGCGACTTCTTCGAGGCGCTGTTCGGCCGTGCCGCGCGGGCCGGCGCGGGCCGCCGCGCGCAGGCGCCGATGCAGGGCCAGGACCACCACGCCAAGGTGCTGATCGACCTCGAGGACAGCTACCGCGGTGCCGAGCGCAGCATCATGCTGCAGATGCCGGCGCTCGATCCGAGCGGCCACGTCACGGTGCAGGAGCGCCGCCTCGACGTGCGCATACCGAAGGGCATACGCGCCGGCCAGCACCTGCGCCTGACCGGCCAGGGCAGCCCCGGCACGCACGGCGCGCCGGCCGGCGACCTGTACCTCGAGATCGAGTTCAAGCCGCATGCGCTGTACCGCGTCGACGGCCGCGACGTCTACCTCGACCTGCCGGTCACGCCGTCGGAAGCCGCGCTCGGCGCGAGCGTGCCGACGCCGACGCCCGAAGGCACGGTCGAGCTGACGATCCCGGCCGGCTCCAGCGCCGGCCGGCGGCTGCGCCTGAAGGGCCGCGGCCTGCCGGGTGCGACGCCGGGCGACTTCTACGCCGTGCTGAAGCTCGAATTGCCGCCGGCGGCCGGGAGCGACGCGGTGCGCGACGCTTACCAGGCGCTCGCCAAGGCGAGTGCGGGCTTCGACCCGCGTGCCCACCTGCCTCGTTGATGTCTGGTTAGGATCGAAGCTGGAGAACCCATGATGAAGCCGACGCTGTCCGTGAGCATCGTCGAGGAAGAAGCCGGCCTGGACCTGGACGAGCTGAGCCGTGCCTGCCGCGTGCGCCGCACCCAGATCGAGGTCTGGGTGCAGGAAGGCGTGCTCGCGCCCGAAGGCACGACACCGGACGACTGGCGCTTTCGCGGCAGCGCGCTGCGGCGCGCACGCCAGGCGCAGCGCCTGTCCGGCGCGCTCGAACTGAACCCGGCCGGGGTCGCGCTCGCGCTCGACCTGCTCGACGAGATCGCCGAATTGAGGGCCCGCCTCCATCGCCTCGGCGGCTGACGGTCACCACCCACCTGAACAAGGCAAGGATCCGCGATGAGTGCAGCCGTCGATGTCGCCGGTCGCTACGGCAGTGGTCGCGAGGTGATGCGGGTCGAGGATCCGGCCTTGCTCGCCGGCCGCGGCCGCTTCGTCGACAACGTGCCGGTGCCCGGGCAGACCTACCTCGCGTTCCTGCGCTCGCCGTATGCGCACGCGCGCATCGGCGCGATCGATGCCGATGCCGCGAAGGCGATGCCGGGCGTGCTCGCGGTCTACACCGGCGCCGAGCTGGCCGCGGCCGGCATCCAGCCGATCCCGACGCTCGATGCGTTCAAGCGCAAGGACGGCCGCTCGACCACGACCGCCGAGCGCCGCGCGCTCGCGCACGAGCGCGTGCGCTACGTCGGCGAAGCGGTCGCAGCGGTCGTCGCCGACAGCCGTGACACGGCACGCGACGCGGCCGAAGCGATCATGGTCGAGTACGAAGACCTGCCGTCGGTCAACGATCCGGTGCGCGCGATCGAACCGGGCGCCGCGGTGCTGTGCGACGACGCGCCCGACAACATCGCCGCCGAGATGCGCCACGGCAAGATCGAAGAGACCGAGGCGGCGTTCGCGCGCGCCGCGCACACGGTGCAGCTCGACCTCGTGAACCAGCGCCTCGCGCCGAGCCCGATGGAGCCGCGCGGCGTCGTCGCGCAGGTCGAGCCGGACAGCGGGCGCCTCGTCGTGCGGCTGTCGAGCCAGATGCCGGCGGGCGTACAGCAGTCGCTCGCCGATGCGCTGGCCATCGACAAGGAACAGGTGCGCGTCGTCGTCGGCGACGTCGGCGGCGGCTTCGGCATGAAGACCGGCGTCTATCCGGAAGACATCGTGGTCGCCTACGCCGCGCGCGATCTGAAGCGCCCGGTGCGCTGGCAGGCCGAGCGCGTCGAGGAGTTCCTGTCGACCGGCCACGGCCGCGACGTCGTGAGCCGCGCCGAGCTGGCGCTCGATGCCGACGGCAAGGTGCTCGCGATGCGCGTGCGCTCGCTCGCCAACGTCGGCGCCTATGCGACCGGCGTCGGCGTCGCGATCCAGCTGATGATCGGCCCGTGGGTGTCGACCAGCATCTACGACATCAGGACCATCGACCTGCACTTCATCGCGGTGATGACGAACTCGGCGCCGACCGGTGCCTACCGCGGCGCGGGACGCCCCGAGGCGATCTACATCACCGAGCGGCTGTTCGACGCGGCGGCGCGCAAGATGCAGATCGATCCGGCCGAGCTGCGGCGCAGGAACCTGATCGCGCCCGAGCTGATGCCCTACACCAACGCGATGGGGCAGACCTACGACAGCGGGCGCTTCGAGCAGATCCTCGACCGGGGCCTCGCGCTCGCCGACTGGAACGGCTATCAGGCGCGCCGCGAGGCGTCGAAGGCGCGCGGCAAGCTGCGCGGGCGCGGCCTCGCGAGCTTCCTCGAATGGACCGGCGGCAACGTGTTCGAGGAGCGCGTCACCGTCGACGTGACGCCCGACGGTGCGATCGAGATCTGGAGCGCGACCCAGGCGATGGGCCAGGGCATCGCGACGAGCTACGTGCAGCTCGCGGTCGACGTGTTCGGCGTGCCGATCGAGAAGATCCGCGTGCTGCAGGGCGACACCGACCGCGCGCGCGGCTTCGGCAGCGCCGGCTCGCGGTCGCTGTTCACCGGCGGATCGGCGGTGCGCGTCGCGTCCGAGCGCACCGTCGAACAGGGCAAGCAACTCGCCGGCGAGGCGCTCGAAGCCGCGCCGTCCGACATCGAGTACGCGGCCGGCCGCTACACCGTGGCCGGCACCGACCTGTCGATCGGCCTCTTCGAGCTGGCGGGCAAGCAGGCCGACCGGCACATCTTCGTCGACTCGACCAGCACGGTGTCGGGGCCGACCTGGCCGAACGGCTGCCACGTCTGCGAACTCGAGATCGATCCGGCGACCGGCGACATCGAGATCGTCGGCTATGCCTCGGTGAACGACATCGGCCACGTCGTCAGCCCGACCATCGTGCGCGGCCAGATCGAAGGCGGCGCGGTGCAGGGCATCGGCCAGGCGCTCGCCGAGCAGGTCGTCTACGACCGCGACAGCGGCCAGATGCTGACCGCGAGCTTCCAGGACTATGCGATGCCGCGCGCGACGATCTCGCGCGGCTTCCAGACCGAGTTCGACACGTCGATCCCGTGCTTGAACAATCCGCTGGGCGTCAAGGGCGTGGGCGAGCTCGGCACGATCGGCGCGACGCCGGCGGTCGTCAATGCGGTGATCGATGCGCTCGACCGCGCCGGCCTCGGCCGCAAGGCCGAGGGACTGCAGATGCCGATCTCGTCGGAGAAGGTGTGGCGAGCGTTGAACGGCGAGGTCGACGGGTCGCCGTTCGGTTGATGGTCATGTAGGGGCAGGCGCACCGTCACATGTCTCTGCCATTGCAGTTCATTGCGGCGAGCCTCCTGGTCGCATTCGGCGTGGCAATCGTGATCGCCTGGCTGCTCCTGTTTGTACTGGCGCTCGATCACATGCTGTTGCCCTGGGTGAATGCGGGCATTCTTCTCTATGGTCTAGGTGTCGTTGCGCTTGCCTCGATCGTGACCGTTCCGGGGATCATGTGGGCACAACGACTGTCCGAACGCGTTCCGCACCGCTGGAAGCGCCAGGCGAGCCTTCCAACGTGGATTGGCACCGCCGTCCTTTCGACGGGTGCCGTTGTTGCGCTCCTCGCTTTGTTTATCGGGCGGTAGCGGCCTCGATGATGCCAATCAACGTATCGGCCACTTCATCCCTCGAGTAGCGACGTGCTGCCGGCTCCTTAGCGCGGCGCAACGACATCTCGACCTTGGCCCGGAACCAATCGTCGTAAGCCAGGGCTTGATCTCCACTTTCGGCTTCGGGGGCTGGTCGGGAACGCATGGTTCCAGGCTATCACCGTATCCTCGCACGTGTCTGGTGCTTCGGATGGACGTGGACCGGTCAGGTAGTCCGACCCGCGCCACGGCGCGCCGCGCGAGTCACGCCCAATGCCAGGAGTCCGCAAGCCCACAACGCGACGCCACCCGGCTCCGGCACGGCGCTGACCGCGTTGCGCCAGTCCATGCCCGACGCCGACGTGATCGAATAGTCGATCGACTGGCCGTTCACGGTCACGCTGTCGATGCCGTTCCACAGCAAGGTGTGCGAGAAGTCGGAGCTCGCATGGTTGATGACGTTCGCGCCGGAGACCGAGGCATTCCCGTCCGCCGACATCGCGAAGATCCCGAGCGTGAAAGGCTGGCCGAGCGTGAAGCCGAACGACAGCGTCGCGACGGTACCCACGTCCTGGTGCTGGGTCTGGTTGCCGATCGCCTGGAAGCCGTCCGACCAGCCGGCCGGCCGCAGGTACTGGTTGAACCAGGGTTGCAGCAGGATCTGCGCGAAGGTGTTGCCGCCGGTGGTGGCGGCGTCCAGCGTGCCGGACACCGAGATGCCGAAGTGCAGCATCGCGGCCTGGCCGTTGTCGGCCGGGTTCACGGCGTTGATCGTCATCACGTCCTGCCAGCCGCCGCTTGCGGCCGCGAGGTCGAAGCCGGCGTTGTTCGAGCCGCTGTACGACGACGACAGGTGGATCACGCCGAAGCCGGCCGAGCCCTGTGCGGTCGCCGATTGCGGCAGTCCGCCGCCGGTCCAGGCATAGTTGACCGACTGCGCGGCCTGCCCGCCCATCGTGCCGCCGGTCGCGCTTTCGCAGTCGTAGCCGGTTGGCGCCATCGCGATCGCGTTGCCGGGCGACAGGCCGCTGCCTTGCGACAGGCCGCCGCAGATGCTGGCCATGTAGGCCGCGCCCTTGAGCTGGTTCTGCGTCACCTGGTCTGCGGCCGCCGGCATGGCCGTGGCGGCGAGGGTCAGCGTGGCTGCGCCGAGCAGCAGCGGGGTCCGGCGTGTCATCGTGCGCGTGCGGGTGGAGGGGGAGGTCATCGCGTCGTCCTTCGAGGTGGGTCGTGCGGCGGCGATTCTGAAAGTGCGTTCCGTGTGCCGTCTGACCGATCACTGACGGATCGCGCGTGCGACACTGACCAGCGATGCATTCCGACCCGGGACCCCTCGTCTGGGGGGCCTTGCGCACCGGTTGGCGCGCCTCCCACGACGGCCGCGCCGACGCCTGGCCGCTGCTCTCGGCCGCCCGCCGGGACCTGCGTGCGCAAGGCGACGCGACCGGCACCGCGCTGGCGGCGGCGGCGCTGCTCGTCACCGGGCAGCTCGAGGGCGACTACCGCCAGTTCGCCGCCTGCCTCGCCGACGTCGACGACCTGGCGGCCGACGCGCTCGACGCCGGCGACGCACTGATCGCCGAAGCCGGCCGGCTGAGCGGGCTGCTCTGCCTGCGCCCGAACGATCCCGCGCTCGATGGCTGCGTGCAGCGCGTCGTCGCGCACCTCGAGGCCGAGCCCGATGCCAATGCGATGCTGGCGGCGGCGCGCCTCGTGCTCTTCTATGCCGAGCCGCGCGAGCGCCGCGAGCTGGGCCTGCGCGTCAATGCGCTGATCGAGGCACGCGCCGGCGATCCCGAGGCCAGGCCGTACCGGCGGGCCCACTGGCTCTGGTTCTGGAGCCGCTTCGCCCGCTATGCGAAGGAGCCGCGCCAAGCCGAACGCGCCGACGCCGACCTGCGCGCGCTGGTCGATCGCCATGACCTGCGGCGGCTGCGCTTCCTGCTCACCATCGTCGACATCGAAGCGGCGCTGCCGCGCGGCGACCTGCGCCAGGCCGAAGACGCGGTCGAGCGCGCCGAGGCGCTCGTCGATGCGACGCGCCTGCGCGAGCTGATGATGCTGGCGTTCTCGCGCACCCGGCTGGCCCGCCTGCGCGGCGATGCCGATGCGGCGCTGCTGCATGCCGAGCGCGGGCGCCGGATCGCGCTCGAGCTGCAGGTGCCGGGGCCGACGCTCGCGGTCTACATCGTCAACGAGGCGCAGGCGCGGCTGCAGACCGGCGACACCGCGGGTGCGCGCGCCGCGATGGCCGAAGCGCTGCCGCTGGTGCCGGCCGGATTCGCCGACGAGATCCAGACGATGATCGATGCGATCGTCGCCTGGGAAGCCTGGCAGCGCGGTGCATCGGGCGAGGCGGCGGAGCGCTTCGCGGCGCTCTGGCGCGGCCTGCGCGCACGCCGCTCCTACGACCTCTTCGAAGGCTATCCGGCGTTCGCCGCGCGCCTCGCGTCGCTCGCGCTGCAGCTCGGCATCGAGACCGATTTCGTCCGCCACCTGATCGAGAAGAACGGCCTCGTCGCGCCGGCCGATGCGCCGGACCCCTGGCCGTGGCCGCTGCGCGTCCATGCCCTCGGCGGATTCCGGATCGAGCGCCACGGCAGCTTGCTCGCGTCGACCGGCAAGGCGCAGAAGCGACCGCTCGCGCTGTTGCAGGCGATCGTGGCCATCGGTGCGACCGACGAGGGCCGCGCCGTCGATGTCGACATCCTCGTCAATGCGCTGTGGTCGGAGGACGGCAGCGACCCGAAGGCTTCGTTCGATTCGGCGCTGTCGCGGCTGCGGCGGCTGCTCGGCATCGAAGGCGCGCTGCGCGTGGCCGACGGCCGGCTGGCGCTCGACGCGCGGATCGTCTGGTGCGATGTCGCCGCGCTGGAGCGCTGCTTCGACGCGACCCGCCGGCTTCCGCCGCAGGCCGCAGCCGAGCGCGTGTCGGCCTTGGCCGACCGGTTGATCGCGCTCTATCGCGGTCCGCTGCTGGCCGGCGCGGCGAAGGACGCGTGGTGCGCGCTGCCCCGCGATCAGCTCGCCGCCCGCTTCGCCCGCGCGATCGTCGATCTGGGCCGCCGGCTCGAGGCGCATGGCGCGTTCGACGCGGCACAGCGCTTGTATGCCGCCGGCCTCGCGCAGGACGTGCTGGCCGAGCCGATCTATCGCGCGCTGATGCGCTGCCATCTCGCGCTCGGCGAGCGCGGCGAGGCGCTGCGCGTCTATCGGCGTTGCCGCGACGTGCTGCTGGCATCGCTGAACATCGCCCCGACCGCGGAGACCATCGCGCTCGCCGAGAGCGCCGGCGGCGCGGCGGACTGATCGGCGCCTGGCGGCATCGTGCAGGCCGGCCCCGGCTATGACGATGCCGTCACGTAGGGCGACACCGTCTCGATCGGCGGCGGCAGCAGGTTGTGGCTGCGCATCCAGGCCACTTCGGCCATCGGCGTGCGGCCGAACACGCGCTTGAACTCGCGGCTGAACTGCGACGCGCTCTCATAGCCGACCGCCGCCGATGCGCTCGCGGCGCTGTGCGTGTCCTGCAGCATCAGGAGGCGCGCCCGGTGCAGCCGCGTCGCCTTCAGGTACTGGATCGGCGACGTCGCGGTCACCGACTTGAAGTGCGCATGGAACGCCGGCACGCTCATGTTCGCCTCGCGCGCCAGGGTCTCGACGTCGAGGTCGCGCTGGTAGTCGGCATGGATGCGGCGCAGCGCCTTCGCGACCTTGCCGAAGTGCTGCCGGTTCAGGAGCGCCGCACGGATCGCCCCGCCCTGCTCGCCGACCAGCACGCGGAAGTGGATCTCGCGCAGGATCGCCGGGCCGAGGATGGTCGTCTCCACCGGGTTCTGCAGCACCTGCAGCAGCCGCAGCACCGCGTCGCCGAGCGCATCGTCGATCGGCGTCGAGCAGATGCCCTTGGGCTCGGCGGCGATCGGCGCGCCGGCATGGTCGAGCGCGAGCACCAGCTCGGCCGCCATGCCGAGATCGAGCTGCATCCAGACGCCGAGCAGCGGCTTCTCGGGCGTCGCCTCGGTCTCGCTCTCGAACGGCAGCGGCACCGACAGCACGAGGTAGTGCTGCTCGTCGTAGACCAGCACCTGGTCGCCGAGGAAGCCGCGCTTGCGTCCCTGCGCGACGAACACGATGCACGGCTCGTACAGCACCGGCGCCTTGCGGAACGACTGGTTCGCGCGCATCAGGCGGACGCCGTCCAGCGCGGTCGGCGTGGCGCCCGGATTCGGCGCGGCGCGGGCGAGCAAGGCGATCGTGCGCTGCTGCAGGGTCTGTTCGCTGCTCATACGAAAAGGATATCCGCTCCCGGAGGATTCGTATGCACTTTGGATAGAACTGAATAGAAACAGGCAAGAGATCGAGAGCTTTGAGTCTGGAGACCCGCCCCCGCGGTGCCTAGCATTCGCTGCAACGGTCGGGCCCGGACGCTCCGGCCATCGAATCGACGCCATTCAGGAAGGACAAGACCATGAACGACAGTCCCCGCATCTGGTTCATCACCGGCGCAGCCCATGGCTCGGGCCGCCGGCTGGCGCGTGCCGCACTTGCCCGCGGCGACATCGTGGTCGGCACCGGCAGCGACGTCGCGACCGACTTCGACGACTTCGCTGCCGGCCTGCCCGGCGACTTCCACGCGCTCGAGATGACGCCGACCAGCGCCACCAGCGTGCGTCAGGCGGTCTCGCACGCGGTCGCGCTGCACGGCCGCATCGACGTCGTCGTGAACCACGCCAACGACGAAGCCGCCGCGCCCGACGCTACCGCGCCCCATCTGTTCGACCTGCACTTCCTCGCGCCGCTGCGCGTGATGCAGATCGTGCTGCCGGTGCTGCGCGCGCAAGGGCACGGGCAGTACGTCGACGTGTCGAGCCGCGCGCTCGCGCCGCGGCGCGGCTGGGACGTCTATGCGGTCGCGGCGGACGCCGTGCTGCGCCAGGTGCGCGCGCTCGCCGACGAGTTGCGCCCGCTCGGCATCGGCGTCGTCCGGCTCGATCCCGACGATGCCGACATCGGCCTGGTCGATGGCCTGGGCACGATGCCGGATGCGCCGTCCGCGGCCTGCTCCGGCCGCGCCGCCTGACGGCTACTGCGACGCCGTCGCGAGCGCCTGCGCGATGTCGGCCTTCAGGTCCTCGACATGCTCGAGGCCGACCGAGTAGCGCACGAGGTTGGGCGCAATGCCGGCCGAGATCATCTGCGCATCGTTCATCGTGCCGGCCCACATCGCCGCGGTGTGCACGACCAGCGACTCGACGCCGCCCAGGCTCACCGCATGCGTGGCCAGCCGCAGCGCCGCGACGAAGCGGCTCGTGATCGCGTAGCCGCCGCGCAGCGCGAACGCGATCACCGCGCCGTGGCCGGTCATCTGCCGCGTCGCCAGCGCATGCTGCGGATGCGACGGCAGGCCGGGATACCAGACCTGCTCGACCAGCGGCTGCTGCGCTATCCAGCCGGCCAGCGCGAGCGCCGTCGCGTTGATGCGCTCGATGCGGACCGGCAGGGTGCGCAGCCCGCGCAGCAGCAGCCACGCGTCCATCGGCGACAGCACCGCGCCGAGCGTCGTGTGCATCTTCCAGATGCGTTCGGCGGTCGCGCGGTCGCAGCACACGACGCCCGCCGTCAGGTCGTGGTGGCCGCCGAGGTACTTGGTCGCGCTGTGCACGACGATGTCGATGCCGAGCGCATGCGGCCGCTGGTTGAGCGGCGACGCGAAGGTGTTGTCGGCGATCGTCAGGATGCCGCGCGGCTTTGCGAGCGCCGCGACGGCGGCAAGATCGGTCAAGGTCAAGGTCGGGTTGACCGGCGTCTCGACCATGATCAGGCGCGTGTTCGGCCGGATCGCCGCGGCGAACGCGGCGATGTCTTCCTGTTCGACGATCGAGACCTCGACGCCGAAGCGCGGCAGCACTTCCTCGAACAGCTTGGTCGTGCTCATGTAGTGCCGGCTCTGCGCGATCACATGGTCGCCGGCCTGCACCAGCGCGAGCACCGTCGTGCTGATCGCGCCCATGCCGGACGCGGTGACCAGCGCGGTCTCGGTGCCTTCGAGCTCGGCGACGATCGCTGCGACGCGCTCGTGGCCCGGGTTGCCGTAGCGCGTGTAGAACGCCGGGTGGCGCGGCGTGTTCGCCATCTCGGCGAACGCTTCCGCATCGGCGGCGGTGAACGTGGCGCTGTAGTGGATCGGCGCGACGACCGATGGGCCGGCCGACAGCTCGGCATCGGCGTGCAGCACTTGGGTCTCGTCGCGATAGGGTGTCGGCATCTGATGTCTCCAGGGGCGTGAGCGCTTCAGGATGCTACGGGACGGCAGTTCCTCGTCGTCAGCGGCTCGCCAGCGACGCCGCTCCCGCCCAGTCGCCGCCCAGCGCCTTCACGAGGAACACCGACGTCAGCAGCCGCTGGCTCTGCAGCTGCGCCGACTGCCGCTCGCTCGTCAGCACGCCCTGCTGCGCGTCGATCACGTCGAGGTAGGTCGTCGCGCCCCCTTCGTAGCGCGCCGTCGCGAGGTCGAGCACCTTGCGCGAGCTGGCGACCGCGATCTGCGCCTGGGTGTTCGCGCGGTCGAGCGCGGCGAGGCCGGTGATGCCGTCCTCGACTTCCTGCATCGCGGTCAGCACGGTGCGGCGGTAGGTCGCCACGGTGGCGTCGTAGCCGGCCTTCGCGAAGTCGACGTTGGCGCGGATGCGGCCGCCGTCGAAGATCGTCTGCGTCGCGCTGACGCCGAGCGACCACAACAGGCTCGATGCCTGGAACAGGTTGGGGAGCAGGTTGCTGTCGACGCCGATCGACGGCGCCAGCATGATGCTCGGATAGAACGCCGCGCGGGCGACGCCGATCTGCGCATTCGCCGCCGCCATCGCGCGCTCGGCCGACGCGACGTCGGGCCGGCGCTCCAGCACGTCGGACGGCACCCCCACCGGCATCGCCGGCGGCTCGGGCGTGGCCTTGGGATCGGGCGCGATCGAGAAGATCGGCGCCGCAGTGCCGATCAAGGTCGCGATCGCATGCTCGTACTGCGCGCGCTGCTTCTGCAGCACGTCGATTTGCGCCAGCGTGTTGTCGAGCAGCGCCTGCTGCTGCGCGACGTCCAGCCCCGACGCCGCGCCGAGGTCGTGGCGCGTGCCGACGAATTCGAGCGCACGACGCTGCAGCGCGACCGAGCGGGTGATCGTGTCGAGGTCGGTGTCGGTGCCGCGCAGGTTGAAGTACGCCGATGCGAGATCGGTCGTCACGAGCAGCCGCGTGTTCTCGAGGTCCGCGGCGGACTGCTGGGCGCTCGCGGCCGCGCCTTCGATCGAGCGGCGCACGCGGCCCGCGAGGTCGGCCTCGTAGCTGACCGTGAAGTTGATCGTCGCGTCGTTCTGCACCGTCGCGGTGTTCGGCACCGCATAGTTGGTGAGCGGCCGGTCCTGCGAGATCGCGAAGCGCGCGCCGCGCACGCCGACGCCGACCTGCGGATAGCGGCCGCCCGACACGCCGGCCAGCGTCGCGCGCGCCTGCGCGAGGCGGGCGCCGGCGATCGCCAGCGTCGGGCTCGCATCGAGCGCCTGCTTCACGAGGCCATCGAGCTGCGCGTCGCCGTAGCGCTGCCACCAGGGGCCCTTCGGCAGCGTGTCGCCGGGCGTGCTCTCGCGCCATGGCGCGTCGATCTTCCACGACACCGGCATGTCGACCGGCGTCGGCTTCACGTAGTCCGGCCCGGCGGCGCAGCCGGCGAGCAGCGCGCCGGCCGCCATCAGCGCAGCGGCGGAGGCTCGCCGCGCGTGCGTCATGGCGACCCCTTCGCCGCGCCTTTCGCGCCGCTCGCCTGGGCTTCCGGCGCGAACGCCACGACGTCGCCGTTCGCGATCGAGTCGGAAGGATTGAGCACCAGCCGGTCGCTCGGCGCGACGCCGTCGAGCACCTCGACGGTCTGGCCGAGGTTGCGGCCGACGTTGACCTGCTTGATCTGCACATGCCCCTGCGGATCGACCGACGCGACGCTCGTGCCCTCGGCGCGGAACAGCAGCGCATTCGCCGGCACGAGCAAGGTGCGGGCGGCCTGCAGCGGCAGGCTGACGTTGACGTAGGCGCCGGGCAGCAGCGTGCCGTCCTTGTTCGGCAGCGTGACCTCGACCTGCATCGTGCGGGTTGCCGTGTCGATCGACGCCGCGGTGCGCGCGACCTCGCCCTTGAAGCTCTGGCCGCGCAGCTCGGACTGCGTCACGATCACCTGCTGGCCGGGCTTGACGAGGTTGGCATAGCTCTGCGGCACGTTCACGTAGACGCGCAGCGGGTCGGTCTGCGTCAGCAGGAAGAGCGGGCGGCCGCCGGCCCCGCCGGCCCCGTCGATCAGGTCGCCGACGTCGACGTTGCGCCGCGTGATCACGCCGGCGAACGGTGCGACGACGCGCTTGAAGCCTTCGAGCTGGCGCAGCCGCTGCACGTTGGCGTCGGCCGCGGCGACGTTGGCCTTGCCCTGCGTCACCGCGCTGCGGCGTTCGTCGAGCTCCTGCTGCGACACGACATCCTTCTGGCGCAGGCCCTCCCAGCGCGTCACGGTGCTCTGCGCGAGCTCGAGGCTGGCCGCGGTCTGCTGGCGCGCCGCGACGGCCTGCGAGAGCTGCTGGTCGATTTCCGGCGTCTCGATCTCGGCGAGCAGTTCGCCCTGCTGCACGCGGCTGCCGATGTCCTTGGTCCAGCGCTTGAGATAGCCGGCGGAGCGCGCCGAGATCGGCGCCTGCACGTAGCCCTGCAACGTGCCGGGCAGGGCGAGCGCCTGCGTGCCGGCGGCCGTCGGCGTGGCGGTCTGCACGTAGGTCTTGGCGTGCTCCTCGGTGCTCGCCTCGAGCGCCTTGGCGCTGGCGATTCGCGTGAAGATCGTGCGCCCGGCGCCGAGGCCGAGCAGCACCAGCACGATGAGCGCGAGCAGCTTGCTGCGCCGCGCGATCGCACGGCGCTTCAGCAGTTCGCCGTGCTCGTCGTTGGCTTCGGCCGGCATCGCCTGTATGCCGAGCCCGGCGTGGCGTTGTTCGGTCATCGGCTCTCCTGAACGGTCCGGCCGCCGACGGCGGGCGTTTGATGATGGGCTGCGGCCCGATGCGCCTTGCGATGCGCGAGCCGCTGGTGCACGGCGGCGTACACGACCGGCACGAAGAAGAGGGTCGAGACGGTCGCGAACAGCAGTCCGCCGATGACCGCGCGGCCGAGCGGCGCGTTCTGCTCGGCGCCTTCGCCGAGGCCGAGCGCCATCGGGATCATGCCGATGATCATCGCGAGCGCCGTCATCAGCACCGGCCGGATCCGCGTCGCGCCGGCTTCGAGCGCGGCCGACAGCGGCGGCACGCCTTCGTCCATGCGCTGGCGCGCGAACGAGACGAGCAGGATCGAGTTGGCGGTGGCCACGCCCATCGTCATGATCGCGCCGGTGAGCGCCGGCACCGACAAGGTGGTACCGGTGATGAACAGCATCCACGCGATGCCGGCGAGCGCCGCCGGCAGCGCCGCGATGATGATGGCCGCGTCGATCCAGGACTGGAAGTTGACGACGACGAGCAGGTAGACCATCACGATCGCGCCGGCGAGGCCGACGCCGAGGCCGAGGAACGACGCCTGCATGGTCTGCACCTGCCCTCGGATCACCACCCGCGAGCCGCGCGGCAGCTTGGGCTTGACCTGATCGACGAGCGCCTGCACCTTGCCGGCGACGCTTGCGAGGTCGGTGCCTTGCACGCTGACGAACACGTCCATCGCCGGCAGGATGTTGTAGCGCGACACGACCGCCGGCTCGCGCGCCGGCGAGACCTGCACGAGGTTGCCGAGCAGCTGCGAGCCGCCGGCGCCGCTGCCGGTCGCCGCACCGCCCGCGGCGACCGGCAGGTTGAGCAGCGCGTCGAGCGAATCGATCTTGTACTGCGGCGTCTGCACGGCGACGTTGTAGACGATGCCGTTGCTCGGGTTGAGCCAGAACGCCGGCTGCGTCTGCGAACTGCCCGACAGCGCGATCAGCACGTTCTGCCCGACGTTCTGCGCCGACAGTCCCACCTGCTGCAGCCGCGTGCGGTCCATCTGCATCGCGATCGACGGGTTGTCGTTGCGCTGGTGCACGTGCGCGTCGACGGCGCCGGGAATCTGGCGGATCTGCTTGGTGAGCTCGGCCGCGAGCTTGGCGTTGCCCTGCAGGTCGTTGCCGGTGAACTGCACGTCGATCGCCGCCGGCAGGCCGAAGTTGAGGATCTGCGTGACGATGTCGGCCGGCTGGAAGAAGAACTCGACGCCGGGGAAGCGCTTCGGCAATTCGGCGCGCAGCTTCGAGACGAACTGCTCGGTCGGCCGGTGCCCTTCCTTCAGCGAGATCTGGATCTCGCCGTCCAGCGTGCCTATCGTGCCGGCGTTGCTGTACGACAGGTTGATGCCGCTGTACGGCAGGCCGAGGTTGTCGAGCACGGTGTCGAGCTCGTCCTGCGGGATCGCCTCGCGGATCGCGTCCTCGACCTCGTCGGCCTTGCGCGCGGTCTCCTCGATGCGCGTGCCGGTCGGCATGCGCATGTGCAGGCGGATCGTGCCGCCGTCGACGTTCGGGAAGAAGTCGCGGCCGAGGAACGGATAGAGCGCGCACGACAGCACGCAGAAGCCGAGGAACACCGACGCGAACGCGCGCCGGTTCGACAGCTGTGCCGACAGCGCGAGCGTGTAGGCGCGACGCACGCGCTCGAAGCGGCTGTCGAAGGCGCGGTACAGGCGCTGCAGCAGGCTAGGCTCGGCATCGGCCCGGGCGTTGTCGTCTGCACCGCCGTGGCTGCCCCGCATCAGCAGCATCACGAGCGTCGGCACGAGCGTCCGCGACAGGATGTAGGACGCCGCCATCGCGAACACCACCGCCTCGGCGAGCGGCACGAACAGGAAGCGCGCGACGCCGGACAGGAAGAACATCGGCACGAACACGATGCAGATGCACAGGGTCGAGACGAACGCGGCGACGCCGATCTCGCCGGCGCCGATGTCGATCGCCTCCATCAACGGCGTGCCCATGTGCAGATGCCGCTCGATGTTCTCGATCGTGACGATCGCCTGGTCGACCAGGATGCCGACCGACAGCGCGAGCCCGCCCAGCGTCATCAGGTTGAGCGTCTCGCCGAGCACCTGCAGCACGAGGATCGAGCTCAGGATCGACAGCGGGATCGTGAGGCCGATGATCAGGGTCGAGCGCCAGTTGCCGAGGAACAGCAGCACCATCGCGGCGGTCAGCGCGGCCGCGATCAGCGCCTCGGTGACGACGCCCTTGACCGCGGCGCGCACGAACACCGACTGGTCGAACAGCGGCGACATCTTCACGTCGGGCGGCAGGATCTGCGCGGCCCGGGGCAGGATGTCGCGCAGGTTCGAGACGATGTCGAGCGTGGAGGCGCCGCCGTTCTTCAGGATCGACAGCAGCACGCCGCGCTGGCCGTTCTGCCGCACGATGTTGGTCTGCGGCGCGAAGCCCGAGCGCACGTAGGCGACGTCGCGCAGATAGGTCGTCGCGCCGCCCACGGTGCGGATCGGCAGGTCGTTGAGGCCCGCGATCGCATCCGGCGAGCCGTTCATCTTGACGTTGTATTCGATCGCGCCGATCTTCGCGGTGCCCGACGGCAGGATCAGGTTCTGCAGGTTGATCGCGTTGACCACGTCGGCCGGTGCCAGCCCGCGCGCCTGCAGCGCCTGCATGTCGAGGTCGACCGAGACCAGCGGGTTCTTGCCGCCGTACGGATACGGGATCGCGGCGCCGGGGATCGTGATGAGCTGCGGCCGCAGCAGGTTGATCGCCGCATCGAACAACGACTGCTCCGACAGGCTCGGGCTCGACAGCCCGAGCTGGATCACCGGGATGCTCGACGCCGAGTACTTGATGACGAGCGGCGGCGTGATGCCGGGCGGGAGTTGCCGCAACTGCGCCTGCTCGATGGCGACGACCTGCGCGATCGCGGTCTGGATGTTCGCGGTCGGCTGGAAGAAGAGCTTGATGACCGAGATGCCGTTCAGCGACGTCGATTCCAGATGCTCGATGTCGGAGACCGTGGTCGTCAGGCTGCGCTCGTTCTGTGCCGAGATCCGGCTGCCCATCTCCTGCGGCGACAGGCCGGTGTAGTTCCAGACGATGCTGATGACCGGGATGTTGATTTCCGGGAAGATGTCGGTGGGCATCTTCAGCAACGCGAACGGCGTGCCGAGCACGATCAGCATCGCCATCACGATGAACGTGTACGGGCGCTTCAGCGCCAGTTGGACCATGGACACGGGTGATGGCTCGCGGCGGGAAAGGTCGGATGATAGGCAGATATCGGTATCAGGCAGGTGTCCGAGATCCGCGTGCCGGCACTGGATCGCGGGGTGATTCGCGCCGCCGCGGACAATACGCCATCGAGGGGTCGCGACCCTGTCCGATCGGTCATCCGGATGTCAGGCTGCCGTCATGTCGCGCAGGTCCGTGTGCGCGGGCAGTAGCGATGCGAGCTGCAACGGACGAACGAACCGGCCTGCTACACTTTTCGCATGTTCGTTGCGCGCAAATCCACGGCAAGGTCGCACGACCGGGGAGCATGGCCCTGGCGGGCCTGACACGCGCACGCGCCTGACCGACCGCGGTCCGGCAGGCGCACCGGCTGCCGCATCGGCGCCGGTTTCCGACGACGGCGATCCCGGTGCCGTCGGCCATTCCCGAAGACCTTGCTTGCGAGCTCGCGCGGCGTCAGTGCCGGCGCTCGGATCCCGGAGGGACTTGCAGCGTGATCACCGAACTGGAATTCAAGAGCCTCGCGGCGGAAGGCTACAACCGCATTCCGCTGATCGCCGAGGCATTCGCCGACCTCGAGACGCCGTTGTCGCTGTACCTGAAGCTCGCCTATGCGGGCGGCGGTCGCCACAGCTTCCTGCTCGAATCGGTCGTGGGCGGCGAGCGCTTCGGCCGCTATTCGTTCATCGGCCTGCCGGCGCGCACCTTGCTGCGTGCCAGCGGCTTTCGCACCGAGGTCGTGACCGACGGCGCGGTCGTCGAGACGCACGACGGCAATCCGCTCGACTTCATCGCGGCCTACCAGCAGCGCTTCAAGGTGGCGCTGCGTCCCGGCCTGCCGCGTTTTTGCGGCGGGCTCGCCGGCTACTTCGGCTACGACGCGGTGCGCTACATCGAACCGAAGCTCGCCAAGACCTGGAAGCCCGGGGGGATCGACACGCCCGACGTCCTGCTGTTGCAGTGCGAGGAGCTTGCCGTCATCGACAACCTCTCGGGGCGGCTCTACCTGATCGTCTATGCGAACCCGGCCGAGGCCGAGGCCTACTTCCACGGCAAGCGGCGCTTGAACGAACTGGCCGACAAGCTGAAATACAGCGTCACGGCGCCGGCCGTGAAGCGCGGCACCGCGCACGGCGTCGAGCGCGAGTTCGACAAGCGCGGCTACCTTGCGGCGGTCGAGCGCTCGAAGGAGTACATCGCGGCCGGCGACATGATGCAGGTGCAGATCGGCCAGCGGCTGCGCAAGCGCTACACCGAGTCGCCGCTCAGCCTGTACCGCGCGCTGCGCTCGCTGAACCCGTCGCCGTACATGTACTTCTACGACCTCGGCGACTTCCAGATCGTCGGCGCGTCGCCCGAGATCCTGGTGCGCCACGAGCGCGTGCCCGAAGGCGAGAAGGTGACGATCCGTCCGCTCGCCGGCACGCGTCCGCGCGGCGCGACGGTCGAGCAGGACCTGGCGCTCGAAGCCGAGCTGAAGTCCGACCCGAAGGAGCGCGCCGAGCACCTGATGCTGATCGACCTGGCGCGCAACGACATCGGCCGCATCGCCCGCACCGGCACGGTCAAGGTCACCGAGGCGTTCACCGTCGAGCGCTATTCGCACGTGATGCACATCGTCAGCAACGTCGAAGGGCTGCTGAAGGACGGCATGACGAACCTCGACGTGCTGAGGGCCACCTTCCCCGCGGGCACCTTGACGGGCGCGCCGAAGATCCGCGCGATGGAGATCATCGACGAGCTCGAACCCGTCAAGCGCGGCATCTACGGCGGCGCCTGCGGCTACCTGAGCTTCGCGGGCGACATGGACGTGGCGATCGCCATCCGCACCGGCATCGTCAAGGACCAGACGCTCTACGTGCAGGCCGCTGCCGGCGTGGTGGCGGACTCGGTGCCGGAGATGGAGTGGAAGGAGACCGAGGCGAAGGCGCGGGCGCTGATCCGTGCGGCGGAGCTGGTCGAGGAGGGGTTCTGATGTACGCACTGGCCGGTAGGCTGCCACCCTTGGTGCGGACACTGCCGGGGCAGTGGCATGAAGGCAAGGACGCGGCAGCTCAGCGCAACCACGGCTCGAACGCCTTCGCCAGCTTTTGCAGCACGGCCGGTCCGGGCAGCGGCAGGCGCACGCTGGCCTGACCGGTGACGGGATCGCGCTCGATCGTGATCGGTGGCGCGGCGGCGCCCGGGGCGCCGTTCGTTCGTGTCGCGGCCATCTCCTGCAACAGCGCGGCGCCGGCTTCGAGGATGGCCGACCAGGGATCTGCGTGCTCGCTGCGATGTGCGGCCGCCTCGGCTTCGGGCGTCGCGGCATTCCCGGGATCGGCGGCTGCCTCCTCCGAGGTGGTCGCGTCGGCATCGGCAGCCATCACCGCATCCACCCGCACGGACGGTGTCCTCTGCGTGCTCGCGGCAGACGCCGGCTCCGCCATCGCATCCGCCTCGGCTTCGCCCATCGCGCCGGCCACCTGCTCCACGCTCTCCATGAACTTCGACAGCCGCGTGCCCTGCAGGAACACCTCGGTCTGTCCACCGTCGAGCACGCCGGCGAAGAGCGACTTCTTGAACGCCAGCACCGACAGCATCCCCTCCTCGATGCTGCCCTGGCCGACGAAGTCGACGACCTGCACGCCGCGCGTCTGCCCCATGCGGTGGACGCGCCCGATGCGCTGCTCGAGCACGGCCGGGTTCCACGGCAGGTCCATGTTCACGACCACTGCTGCGGCATGCTGCAGGTTCAGCCCGACGCCGCCGGCGTCGGTGGCCAGGAACAGCCGGCACGCCGGATCGGCGTGGAAGCGATCGACGAGCGCGCCGCGCTGCTCGCCCGGCACGCTGCCGTTGAAAAGCACGTAACCCCAGTCGCGCCGCCCGCCGCCGGTCCCGAGGCGGCGCACGATCAGCTCGTGCGTGCCCAGCCACTGGCTGAAGACGACGGCCTTGGCGGCCGGATCGGCGAGCACCTCGTCGAGCACCTGCATCAGCTCCTCGACCTTGTGGCCGTGGTCGGTCTCGTGGTCGAGCAGCCAGGTGCTGTTGCACGCCATGCGCATGTTCTGCAGCGCGCACCGCAGGCGACGCTGGTCGATGTCGGAGAGGTAGCCGGTCTTGCGCCAGCGCTTGACGATGCGCGCGACGATGTCGCCGTTCTCGTCGTGATGCACCCGCTGCTCGGGCGTCAGCGGCACGAAGATGCGCTGCGCCACCCGCTCCGGCAACTGGGTGAGCACCTCGGCCTTGCGCCGGCGCAGCATCACCGGCGCCAGCGTCTGCGCGATGCGGTCGAGCGCGCGATAGCCGATCACGCGGCCGGCGTCGTCGCGCAGCTGATGCTCGTCGAGCAGCTTCCAGGTCGGCCCCAGGCGGTGCCGGTCGACGAACTGGACGATCGAGATCAGCTCTTCGAGCCGGTTCTCCAGCGGCGTGCCGGTCAGCACCACGGCATACGGGCTCTCGATGCGCTTGAGGGCGCGTGCCGCGATCGTGTTCCAGTTCTTGATGCGCTGCGCCTCGTCGGCGATCACGAGGTCGGGCTGCCAGGCGGCGATCAGGTCGGCGTCGCGCGACAGCGTCTCGTAGTGGGTGATCTTGCAGAAGACTTCTTCGCAGTACTGCGCCTGGCGCTGCGGGCGCAGCCCGTGGACAACCTGCGCAGTGCGCTCGGAGAAGCGCGCGAACTCGTTCTTCCATTGGTGCTTCAGCGAGGTCGGGCAGACCACGAGCACGCGCTGCACGCCGAAGTGGCGGGCGAACAGCTCGGTCGCCGCGATGGCCTGGATGGTCTTGCCCAGGCCCATCTCGTCGCCGATCAGCGCACGGCCGGCGCGCGCTGCGAACAGCGCGCCTTCGGCCTGGTAGGGGTAGAGGCGCACTTTCAGCAACTTGCCGAGCGCCTTGTCCGCCGCGCCCTGGGGGTAGGCCTCGGCGAGCGTGGCGCGCCGATGCTCGCCGTCCCGCACCTGGGCGCAGAACTGCAGGACGTCCTCGTAGCAGCGCAACTCGTGCCCGCTCTTCCTTGCGCTGCGCAGCAGGGTATCCATGCCGTCGATGCGATCCCAGGGCAGCGTCCAGCCGGCCGCGGCATCGAAGAGATCGCGGGCCTGCTTCAGCAATGCCGGCGGACAGGAGCGCCCGGCGCGAAAGCGCACGTGGCGCATGCCGGCGTAGTCGAGCCAGATCTCGCTGTGGTCGGGTTTCCAGCCCTGCGCCAGCGCGGCCTTGCCGCCGCGCCTGGATGCGAGCTTCGCGAGCGCGAACTCGATGTGCTTGCAGGTGCCGAGGTCGTTGGTGGCGTAGTCGGGACAAGCGCAGAAGTTCTGCCCCGGTGCTGTCCCGCGGATCGCGACCCGATAGCGGCCGCCGCTCGCCGGGTTGTCCACGCGAAACTCCGAGAACACCGGCTCGCTGCCGATGTTCTCGAGTACGAACGGCTGCTCTCGGCCGTGCTGGCGCCGCAGTGCGGTTTGCCAGGAGGCCGGGTCGAGGTCGGGCGGGCGGCGGGTGCGCGACAGGCGCGGCTCGGGCGGGGCGGGCTTGCGGCGGCGGGTGGCGGTGGGCATGGCGGCGGAGGATGGGCAAGGACGCACGATTTTGCGTCGCGCATCGCCGCGCGCCCGGTAGTCGCCCATGGACGCTTCGCCGCGACAGGGGCCAACGATCGATTCAACGCCCGATCGTCCATGAGGTGCCGGGCACGACACAATGGCTCGATGCCGCGCAAGACCACGTCGCTCCGCTACCGAAACCTCCACGGCCAGCCGCTCGGCGGCGCGGGCGACCTCGGGCGCACCGTCAAGCGGGCCGCCGCGCGGCGGCAAGAAGGCGATGCGGCGGTCGGGCTGACCGAGGCCGAAGTCGACCGGGTGTTCGACGCGCTCGCGCTCGCCGGCTGGCGCCGCGGCAAGACGGCGCTGATGAACCTGATGCGCGTGCTCGACTTGCGGCGCGATGGGGGCCGGGCCTTCGACAACGCCGAGATCGCCGCCGCGCTGCGGCGCTTGCACGCAGCCGGCCGGGTGCAGACGGTCGAGGGCGAAGGCTGGTACGTGCCCGAGGCGCTCGCGGAGGCGCGGCTGGCGGCGCTGCTCGTCACGATCGACGCCGGCGCGGCGTGGCGTGCCCTGGTCTGGGCCGCAGGCGGTGCCTGCGGCCAAGTGCATCCGGTGCCGACGTATTTCTCGCCGCGCGGCGACGAGGAGGCGGTCGCGGTGCTGCGTCTGGTGCTCGTCAGCGGCATCGACGCGCCCGCCTATGCGTCGCTCTCGGCGGGAGCGCTGCGGCAGGCCAACGTCTCGCGAGTCGTCTCGACGGTGTTGGCGCAGCTCCAGCGCTCGGCCTGTTCGAGCGTGTCGACCCGACGTTGCGCTGGTGGCTGCTGGCCATGCCCTTCGCTCCGGCGTGGAAGGCCTTGTGCGCGCACCTGGGCAAGCGGCGCGGCTTTGCGCCCGCGAGTCTGCTGCAGTGGTATCCGCTGGCGCTGATGGCGCAGGTCGATGCGACGGCCTGGACCGCGGCGCGCAAGTTCTGCATCACGATGGCGGGCTCGCGCACGCCGTCGCCCTTCGACCGCTGGGCGCACGTGCTGGCGGTGCGGCTGGGCGACGCGCGGCTCGAGGCGGAGGCGCTGCACGCCGGGCGCCACGCGACGCAGGAGTTGGGCGACCCCGATGGATTCGCCGCCGCTGTCGGCCGATGAACTGATCGACCTGCTGCGCGACGCCGGTTGAGGCGCGATGCCGCCGGCCTGAAGATCCAGCCCATCGGCGAGGACATGAAGTACGGCGGTTCGCGCCTGCAGACGACCGCTGCCCGTCTCCCGACGTCCCGCCGAGTGGGTAGCCCGCCGGGCAGCGGGGACCGAAAAAGCTGCCAAGTCCGAACAGCACAACAGCGGCCAGCCGCCTTGCGATGCAGCCATAATGCGCTCCATGTCTGCGATCCGTCCGATCACCGCAGCGCGCTTCGGTTGGCGTTGGCGCAAGCCATTGGCCTGACCCTCCCTGCGCGCCCCCGGCGGGCGCCTTCCGTCCCCACCCAGCACGCCGCGCCGGCCTCGCCAGCGTCGCAAAAAGCGGGTATCGAAGCGGGTACCGATTCAGGATGCTCCCCTGAACATCCAATGAAATCAACAGGATAGAGCGCAAATGCTGCTGATGATCGACAACTACGACTCCTTCACCTACAACCTTGTGCAGTACTTCGCCGAGCTCGGCGAGGAGGTGCGGGTGTTCCGCAACGACGAGATCACCATCGAAGGCATCGGCGAGCTGCGGCCGCAGCGCCTGGTGCTGTCGCCCGGGCCGTGCTCGCCGGCCGAGGCCGGCGTGTGCGTCGCGGCGATCGAGGCCTATACCGGCAAGCTGCCGATCCTCGGCGTGTGCCTCGGCCACCAAGCGATCGGCGCGGCGCTCGGCGGCCGCATCATCCGCGCGAAGACGCAGATGCACGGCAAGGGCGACCTGATCACGACCGACGGGCGCGGCGTCTACGCCGGCCTTCCGCAGCAGTTCAACGTGATCCGCTACCACTCGCTGGTGATCGAGCAGGACACGCTGCCGGCGTCGCTCGACGTCACCTCGACGTCGCAGGACGGCGAGATCATGGGCGTGCGCCACCGCGAGCTGGCGGCCACGCGCACGCCGCTCGAAGGCGTGCAGTTCCATCCGGAATCCATCCTGACCGAACACGGCCATGCGATGCTCCGCACCTTCCTGGAGATGTCCGCCTGAACGCCATGAAGATCATCGATCTGCGCAGCGATACCGTCACGCAGCCGACTGCGGCGATGCGCGCCGCGATGCTCGACGCGCCGCTCGGCGACGACGTGTTCGGCGACGACCCCAGCGTCAACGCGCTGCAGGGGAAGATCGCGGCGATGCTCGGCAAGGAGGCGGCGCTGTTCGTGCCCAGCGGCACGCAGAGCAACCTCGTCGGCGTGATGACGCATTGCGGCCGCGGCGACGAGTACATCGTCGGCCAGATGGCGCACACCTACCGCTGGGAAGCCGGCGGTGCGGCGGTGCTCGGCAGCGTGCAGCCGCAGCCGATCGAGCATCAGAAGGACGGCAGCCTGGCGCTCGCCGACATCGAGGCCGCGATCAAGCCCGACGACGCGCACTTCGCGAAGAGCCGGCTGCTCTGCCTCGAGAACACGATCGGCGGGAAGGCGCTGGCGATGGACTACGTCGCCGACGCGACCGCGCTGGCGCATCGGCGCGGCCTGGCGACGCACCTCGACGGCGCGCGCCTCTTCAATGCCGCGGTCAAGCTCGGCGTGCCGGCAAGCGACATCGCGCGCCACTTCGACAGCGTGTCGGTGTGCTTCTCGAAGGGGCTGGGCGCGCCGGTCGGGTCGGCACTGGTCGGCTCGCGCGAGTTCATCGGCCGGGCGCACCGCTGGCGCAAGATGCTCGGCGGCGGCATGCGGCAGGCGGGCGTGCTCGCGGCCGGCGCGCTGCATGCGCTCGAGCACCATGTCGAGCGCCTGGCCGACGACCATGCGCTGGCGGCGCGGCTCGCCGAGGCGCTCGCCGGCATCCCCGGGCTGGCGGTCGAGGCACCGCAGACCAACATCGTGTTCGTCGACCTCGTCGGCGGGCGGCGCGAAGCCGGCGCGGGACTGCTCGCGCACCTGAAGTCGCGCGGCGTGCTGGCGACCGGCCTCTACCGGTTGCGCTTCGTGACCCATCTGGACGTCGACGCGGAGGGCGTCGACCGTGCCGCGGCGGCGATCCGCGAATACCTGGCGTCGGCCTGAACCGGAGGAGCGGGATGACCATCAGCAACGGCGACGCGCTGACGCGCGCGATCGAGCACCGCGAGATCTTCCACGACGAGATGCTGGCGCTGATGCGCCGGATCATGAGCGGCGAGATGTCGCCGGTGATGATGGCGGCGCTGCTGATGGGGCTGCGCGTGAAGAAGGAGACGATCGGCGAGATCACCGCGGCGGCGCAGGTGATGCGCGAGTTCTCGACCAAGGTCGACGTGGCCGATCGGACCCACCTCGTCGACATCGTCGGTACCGGCGGCGACGGCTCGCACACCTTCAACATCTCGACCTGCAGCATGTTCGTCGCGGCCGCGGCGGGCGCGCGCATCAGCAAGCACGGCAACCGCGGCGTGTCGAGCAAGTCCGGCAGCGCCGACGTGCTGGAAGCGCTCGGTGTGCCATTGACGCTGACGCCGGCGGCGATCTCGCGTTCGATCGCCGACACCGGCATCGGCTTCATGTTCGCGCCGAATCACCATCCGGCGATGAAGAACGTCGCGCCGGTGCGGCGCGAGCTCGGCGTGCGGACGATCTTCAACATCCTGGGGCCGCTGACCAACCCGGCCGACGCGCCGAACATCCTGATGGGCGTGTTCCACCCCGACCTCGTCGGCATCCAGGTGCGGGCGCTGCAGCGGCTGGGTGCCGAGCATGCGGTCGTGGTCTATGGGCGCGACGGCATGGACGAGGTGTCGCTCGGCGCGGCGACGATGGTCGGCGAGTTCAAGGACGGGGCGATCAGCGAGTACGAGATCCACCCGGAAGACTTCGGGCTGACGATGGCGAGCAACCGCGCCTTCAAGGTCGAGACGCCGGCCGAATCCAAGGCGCTGCTGACCGCGGTGCTCGAGAACGAGCCCGGGCCGGCGCGCGACATCGTGCTGTTGAACACCGGTGTCGCGCTCTACGCCGCCAACGTCGCGGCCGACATCGCCGACGGCATCGCGCGGGCGCGCGAAGCGCTCGCGTCGGGCCAGGCGCTGGCGAAGCTGCACCAGTTCGTCGCGCGGTCGCAGGAGCTGGCGGCGGCATGAGCGACATCCTGGAGCGCATCGTTGCGGTCAAGCGCGAGGAGATCGCGGCGGGTCGGGCCCGGCGCGACGCGTTGTCGCTGCGTCGCGACGCCGAGACGCTGGGCGGGGTGCGCGATTTCGCCGGCGCGCTGCGTGCCAAGGTCGGCGCCGGCCGGGCGGCCGTGATCGCCGAGATCAAGAAGGCCAGCCCGAGCAAGGGCGTGCTGCGCGAGCGGTTCGATCCGGCCACGATCGCGGTGAGCTATGCGGCGCACGGCGCCGCAGCGCTCAGCGTGCTGACCGACGAGCGCTTCTTCCAGGGCTCGGCGGCCGGCCTGCAGCAGGCGCGCGCCGCCTGCGCGCTGCCGGTGCTGCGCAAGGACTTCATCGTCGACCCGTATCAGGTCGACGAGGCGCGGGCGATGGGGGCCGACTGCATCCTGCTGATCGTCGCGGCGCTCGACGATGCGCTGATGGCCGACCTCGAGGCGCAGGCGCAGGCGCTCGGCATGGCGGTGCTGGTCGAAGTGCACGATGCCGCCGAGCTCGACCGGGCGCTGCGCCTCACGACGCCGCTGGTCGGCATCAACAACCGCAACCTGCGCACCTTCGAGGTCACGCTGGACACGACGCTCGCGCTGCTGCCGCGCGTACCGGCCGGACGGCTGCTCGTCACCGAAAGCGGCATCCTGGCACGGGACGACGTGCGGCGCATGCGCGAGGCCGACGTGCACGCCTTCCTCGTCGGCGAAGCGTTCATGCGCGCCGACGACCCCGGCGCGGCGCTGGCGCGGCTGTTCGGATGACGGCCGGCGACCTGCCGGCGGCGTTCGACACGCTGCCGCCGGCTTGGCGCGAGGTCTTGCCCGGCTGGACGCCGGCGCTCCAGGCCGAGGTCTGCCGGCGCGTCGCGGCAGCGTCGGGCGACCGGCCGATCGCCCCGGCCGATCCGTTCCGTGCGCTCCGCCTGGTCCCGCCTGACGCGGTCAAGGTCGTCGTGTTCGGCCAGGATCCGTACCCGACCGCCGGCCATGCCGACGGGCTGGCGTTCTCGGCCGGCAGCGGCAGGCCGCGCTCGCTCGTGCGCATTTTCGAAGTGCTGGCCGCCGACCGGCCGGGATTTCGTCCGCCGGCGACCTGGCGTCTGGACGACTGGGCCCGCCGCGGCGTCCTGTTGCTGAACCCGGCGCTGACCGTCGAGGTCGCCCGCGCCGGCAGCCATCTGAATTGTGGTTGGCAGGTGCTCACATCGCAGATCGTCGAATACCTGTGCAGGCGCGCCGACCCTCCGGTATTCCTCCTCTGGGGCGGCAAGGCGGCCGACTTCTTCGCACGTGCCTGCCCGGCCGGCTGCGCACCGCGGGTGCTGGCGACGCGCCACCCGTCCTACGACATCCGCCGGGAGTTCATGGCCGACGCCAGTCACTTCGCGGCGACGCAAGGGCTGGTCGATTGGTGGGCCATCGCCGATGAACCGGCGAACGTGGTATAGTCCGCGGTTCGTCCCGGAGGGGTGGCCGAGTGGTTAATGGCAGCAGACTGTAAATCTGCCCTCTTACGAGTACGCTGGTTCGAATCCAGCCCTCTCCACCAGCGAATGGGTACGCAGCGCGGCAATGCCGGCGGACGCGAGCGCTTGGAAGCGGTTCATGGGTTCATGCCGCATGAGACGGCTTTCGCCGGGGCTTTGGCTTCGCGGGAGTAGTTCAATGGTAGAACCTTAGCCTTCCAAGCTAATGACGCGGGTTCGATTCCCGTCTCCCGCTCCAGTCCTGGTTCGGTCGCGCGGCGTGAACGTGAGAGATTTTGCCCTTGTGGCTCAGTGGTAGAGCACTCCCTTGGTAAGGGAGAGGTCGTGGGTCCGATTCCCACCAAGGGCACCAGAACTGGCGATGATGCGCAGGCGCCTCATCGCTTTTGGTGTGTTGATTGAGTTGATTTTTTCGGAGTCTTCGACATGGCAAAAGAGAAATTCGAGCGTAGCAAGCCGCACGTGAACGTGGGCACCATTGGTCACGTCGATCACGGCAAGACCACCCTGACGGCGGCCATCGCCACCGTGCTGGCCAGGAAGTTTGGCGGCC
>JAFEEF010000057.1 GCA_018241265.1 Pseudomonadota bacterium
CCTACGGTGAAATATGCGGGCTAAACTGGCGCCGCCCGCGACCAGCCAGGCGACCCGCCTGCCCGACCGCGTGCGGAGGAGCCGCGCCATGCGCCCGTCGATCCCGATCCGCCAGAACGCCGGATGAGCGTCGCATGAACGCCGGCGCCGTCTTCTCGCAAACCTACCGCGAGGCGCGCGAGCGCTTCCTGGCCGCCGCCGAGGCGGCGCAGCTCGACGTGCACAGCCACGTCCATCCGATGCTCGGCCGCGACGGCGAGACCCTGGCGATGGACGTCGTGCGCGACGGGCCGCCGGATGCCGCATCGCTGTTCGTCCTCAGCAGCGCCTGTCATGGCGTCGAGGGCTATTGCGGCTCGGCCGTGCAGACCGCGTTGCTGCACGACGCGGCCTGGCGTGCAGCGGCCGCGGCGCCCGGCGTCGCGGTGCTGTACATCCACGCGCTCAATCCGTACGGCTTCTCGTGGTGGCGCCGCACGACGCACGAGAACGTCGACCTGAACCGCAACTTCCTCGACTTCCACGGTCCGCTGCCGGCCAATCCGGCCTATGAGGAACTGGCCGGCCTGATCATTCCGCCGACCTGGCCGCCGTCGGCCGAGGTCGAAGCGGGCTGGCAGCGCTTCATCGACGAGCACGGCATGGACACGCTGCAGCGCGCCGTGTCGGGCGGCCAGTACACGCACCCCGACGGCATCTTCTATGGCGGCCGCAACCCGACGTGGAGCCACGTCACGCTGCGCCATGTGCTGCAGGACCACGGCCGGCGCTGCCGGCGGCTGGCGTGGATCGACCTGCATACCGGCCTCGGGCCGGCCGGCGTCGGCGAGCGCATCCATGCCGGGCGCGACGATGCGGCGGAGCTGGCGCGCGCACGCGCCTGGTGGGGCGACGGCGTGACGTCGATCTACAGCGGCACGTCGACCTCGGCGCGCCTCGACGGGCTGATGTGGAACGCGGTCTACGAGGAGTGCCCGCAGGCGCTCTACACCGGCATCGCGCTCGAGTACGGCACGCTGCCGCTGATGGAGATGTTCAGCGCGCTGCGCGCCGACCAATGGCTGGAGCTCCATCCCGAAGCCGAGCCGGCGCTGCAGCAGCGCATCAAGCAGCAAACGCGCGACGCCTTCTACGTCGATACCGACGACTGGAAGGCGCAGATCCTGGCGCAGGCCTTCGAGGCCGCGCACCAGGCCGTCGACGGACTGGCGGCGCAGCAGCGGAGCGCATCGTGACCGAGCGCCATGGCGTGCGGGCGATCCGCCCCGATCGACAGGTGCTGACGCGCCAGCGCCTGCCCTACTTCGTCGGCATCGCCGGCAGCACGGTCGGCTCGACGGGGCTGTCGATGCACATCGTCGTGATCCCGCCGGGCGCACGCGCCGAGCCGCATGCGCACCGCGGCTACGAGACCGGCATCTACGTGCTCGAAGGCCGGGTCGAGACGCGCTACGGGTCGAACCTCGAATGCTCGGTCGTCAGCGAGGCGGGCGACTTCCTCTTCATCCCGCCCGACGTGCCGCACGAGGCGATCAACCTGAGCGACCGCTTACCGGCGCGTGCGATCGTCGCGCGCAACGATCCGGCCGAGCAGGACAACGTCGTGCCATACCGGCCGGGCTAGACCTAGAACGCGCAGTAGACGCGGGTCGTGAACATGCCCGCGTTGCTGCCGTAGACCGAGCCGAACAGGAAGGCCGCCTGGTAGCGCAGCTCGCGGCCATCGCCGAGCGGCCAGCCGCCGAAGAAGGCCGGCCCGGCGCGGTGCGACTGCTGCTCGTGCGGCGACCAGTGGTCCCAGTCACCGAGCTCGCCGAAGCCTTGCAGGCCGAACTGGAACGCACGGGTCCAGCGATGACGAATCTGCCATTGGTACTTGAACTGCGGCGTCGCGTTCCCGGCGTCGAACTCGCGCTCGAAGAACAGGTTGGCATTGATCTGCATGCGGCCGAAGTCGGTCTGGAACACCGGCCCGTACTCGACTCCCTCGCCGCGCGACGAACTCTGGTCGTGGATCAGCGTCAGGTGCAGCGCCAGGTCGAACGGATACTGACCCTGCGTCAGCAGCACGTCGTTCTGCCAGTTCACCGCCGCCAGGTGCGTCGCGTGTTCGGTCGAGCCGATCCAGCTCGCATAGAGCTCGGTGGTCCAGCGGCTCGTCACGCCGTAGCCGAACCCGAACTCCGGCCAGCGCGTGGCGGGCTCGCCGGTCTGCTTGACGGTCCAGTAGCGCGTGTCGACGAAGCGCAGGCCTTCATCGCTGTAGGTCGTGACGACGTAGTAGCCCGGATCGGCGCGTACCGCCGAACCCGCCGCGGCCAGCAGCAGCATCCCGACCCATTGCTTCCACTTCGACACGACCACCCGCTCCTGTCCACGACGTCGTTCACCGGCCGTGCCGGCGCAGCCGACAAGGCGGCCTACTGCCGGCAAGGTTACGGAAATGCCGGTCCGGCAAAGCGCCGAAAAGAGACGTCTACCGCGGCCGGTTCGGCCCGACCGGCGTCCGGTCGACAGCCGGCGCAAGTGGTCCGATTTCGACCGGTGCCGGTCCGCTTCCGGCGCGACAGCGCGCCCGCCGCGCCGTATCGTGGCGCCTTCAAATCACGGAGCCGCCGATGCCTTCCACCGCCCTGCTGCTGATCGACGTCCAGGAATCGTTCCGCCACCGCCCGTACTGGCACGCCGCGCCGGCCGAGGCCTTCCTCGCCCGCACGAATGCGCTGATCGATGGCTGCCGGGCGCGCGGCGTGCCCATCGTGCGCATCCTGCACAGCGACGGGCCGGCCGACGCCGCGAACCCGTTCGCGATGGAATCGGGCCTGGTGCGGCCGCTGGACGGGTTGGCCGATTTCGATCCGGCGGCGACCTTCGTGAAGCGGCGCCACAGCGCGCTGGTCGGCACCGGCCTGACGGTCTGGCTGCACCAGCAGGGCATCCGCCGCGTCATCGTCGCGGGCATCCGCACCGAGCAGTGCTGCGAGACGACGACCCGCCACGCGAGCGACGAGGGCTGGCAGGTCGACTTCTGCGCCGAGGCCACCCTGACCTTCGACATGGCGCACCTCGACGGCACGCCGCTGCCGGCCGATGCGATCGTCGCGCGCACCTGCGCCGTGCTGAAGGACCGCTTCGCGACGATCTGCAGCGTCGAGCAGGCGCTGGAGCGCGCTTGACCTCGACTGCCGGATCCAGGCTTCAGAACCCGTGAGCGAAATCCTCGGCTCGGCGCGCCGAGCCTCGCTCCGGCGACTCGGCCAGGCAGCCCAGCCGGATCAGCTCGGCCTCGCACGCCTCCGGGCTCGTGAAGTGGAGCGCCCGCCAGCCGGCTGCACGCGCCGCGTCGACGTTGCGCTCGAGGTCGTCGATGAAGATCGTGTCGGCCGCCGCGATGCCGAAGTGGTCGAGCGCATGCGCATAGATCTGCGGCTCGGGCTTCAGCATCTGCACCCGCGACGAGAACACGCCGGCGCGGAACAGCCCGACGAAGTCGTGCACCGCCTCGAGATGCGACGCGTACGGCGCCGGCATGTTCGACAGGAAGTAGAGCGGATGCCCGGCATCATGCAGGCGGCGCAGCAGGCCGACCGTGCCGTCGATCGGCGTCAGCGCCGCCGGCACGCCGTCGATCACCATCAGCGCCTCGTCGCGCGTCAGGCCGGTGCGGCGTGCGATCCGCGATGCGAGGTCGTCACGCTCGACGGTGCCGCGGTCGAACTCGCTCCAGTCGCCGCCGTAGCCCTCGAAGAAACGCAGCGCCAGCGCCTGGCCCGCAGCAGCATCCGGTGCATGGTGCGGCAGCCACTGCGCGAGCATCTCCTGCGGCTGCCATCGAAACAGCACGCCGCCGAAATCGAAGACGACGTTCACGCGCGCAGCCGTTGCAGCAGTCCGGCGGTCGAGGCATCGAGCCCCTGCACGTCGCCGCTCGCGAGGCGCGGCAGCAGGTCGCTCGCCATCGCCTTGCCGAGCTCGACGCCCCACTGGTCGAAGCTGTTGATGCCCCAGACCGCGCCGCTCGTGAAGACGCGGTGCTCGTAGAGCGCGATCAGCGCACCGAGCGAATGCGGCGTCAGCATCTCCAGCATCAAGGTCGTGCTCGGGCGGTTGCCGGGGAAGGTGCGGTGCTTGGCCAGCACCCACGGATCGATGTCCTTGGATGCGGTCGGCGCCTTCTCCTTCGCCGCTTCGTCGGTCGTCTTGCCGGTCATCAGCGCCTGCGCCTGTGCGAGCCCGTTGGACAGCAGCTTGGCGTGCAGGTCGGTCAGCGAATGGGTCGGATGCTTGACGAGGATGAACTCGACCGGGATCACGTCGGTGCCCTGGTGCAGCATCTGGAAGTAGGCATGCTGGCCGTTCGTGCCCGGCTCGCCCCAGACCACCGGGCTCGTGCCGTAGGCAAGCGTCGTGCCGTCGAGCGCGACGCGCTTGCCGTTGCTTTCCATCTCGAGCTGCTGCAGGTAGGCCGGCAGGCGCTTCAGCCCCTGGTGGTACGGCGCCATGCTGCGGCTCGTGAATCCGTGGAAGTTGCGGTACCAGACGTCGATCAGCCCGAGCAGCAGCGGCAGGTTCTTCGGCGCCGGCGTGTCGCGGAAGTGCTGGTCCATCGCATGCGCGCCGGCGAGCAGCGCGCGGAAGTGCTCGGCCCCGATCGCCAGCGCGATCGGCAGCCCGATCGCCGACCACAGCGAATAGCGGCCGCCCACCCAGTCCCAGAAGCCGAAGGTCGTCGTGATGCCGAATTCGGCCGCCGCCTTCACGTTGGTCGTCGTCGCGACGAAGTGCTTCGCGGTGTCGGTGCCACCGTTCGCGGTGAACCAGGCCTTCGCGGCATGCGCGTTGGCCATCGTCTCCTGGGTCGTGAAGGTCTTGCTCGCGACGATGAAGAGCGTCTCTTCCGGCTTCAGACGGCGCAGCACCGGCGTGATGTCGTGGCCGTCGACGTTGGAGACGAAGTGGAAGGTCATGCCCGGATGCACGAACGCATCGAGCGCCGGCACGACCATCTGCGGCCCGAGGTCGCTGCCGCCGATGCCGATGTTGACGACGTGGCGGATGCCGCTCTGCGCGGTCTCGCGCACCGTCTCGACGTACGCCAGCATCGCGTCGAGCACGCCGTAGACCTCGTCGCTGAACGGCGCCGTGCCGCGCGGCGCGCGCAACGCGGTGTGCAGCACCGCGCGGCCTTCGGTGGTGTTGATGGGCTCGCCGGCGAACATCGCGGCGCGGCGTGCCTCGACGCCGCATTCGCGCGCAAGGTCGAGCAGGAAGTGCAAGGTCGCGGTGTCGACGAGGTTCTTCGACAGGTCGGCGAAGACCTCGGGCGCCTCGAAGCTCATCGCCTCGAAACGGCCCGGATCGCGGGCAAAGGCCTCGCGCACGTCGAAGTCGCGGCCGTGCGCTTCGTAGTGGCCCTTCAGCGCCGCCCAGGCTTCGGTCTGATCGCCGCGCGGGGAGTTCGTCATTTCTGCGCCCCGATGAGTTGCTCGAGCTTGACGGCATCGGCGGCGAACACGCGGATGCCGTCCGAGAGCTTGTCGGTCGCCATCGCGTCGTCGTTCAGCGCGTAGCGGAAGCTCGCCTCGTTGTAGGTGACCGCATGCACCGTCGCCGTCTTCGCCCGCGCGGGATCGAGCCGGCGCGGCAGGGGCGCATCGCTGCCCTGCAGCTGCGCGAGCAGCTCGGGGCTGATCGTCAGCAGATCGCAACCGGCCAGCGCGGCGATCTGGCCGACGTTGCGGAAGCTCGCGCCCATCACCTCGGTCTCGATGCCGAACTTCTTGTAGTAGGTGTAGATCTTGTCGACCGACTTCACGCCGGGGTCGTTCGGTCCGGCGTTCGCCGCCTCGTCCCATCGGTCGCCGGCCGTCTTCTTGTACCAGTCGTAGATGCGGCCGACGAACGGCGAGATCAGCGTCACGCCGGCTTCGCCGCAAGCCACCGCCTGGCAGAACGAGAACAGCAGGGTCAGGTTGCAGTGGATGCCCTCGTGCTCGAGGATGCGTGCCGCCTGGATGCCTTCCCAGGTCGACGCCAGCTTGATCAGGATGCGCTCGCGGCCGATGCCGGCATCCTCGTACAGCCCGACGATGTGGTGCGCACGCGCCACGCTGCAGGCGGTGTCGAACGACAGCCGCGCGTCGACCTCGGTCGACACGCGGCCGGGCACCACCTTCAGGATCTCGAGGCCGAACCGCACCAGCACCGCATCGACGATCGCATCGAGCTTCTCGCCGCGATGCTGCTTCACCGCGTCGGCGAGCAGCGGCGCGTAGTCGGCCTGCTGCACCGCCTTCAGGATCAGCGAAGGATTGGTCGTCGCGTCGCGCGGCGCGTATTGCGCGAGCTGCTTGAAGTTGCCGGTGTCGGCGACCACGGTCGTGTACTGCTTGAGTCGATCGAGCTGGTTCATGGCGGTCGGGGGAGTCTGGATGCGAATTAGAACCCGAGGCGATGGGGAAGTGCTGAGCACGCCGACAAGTTGTTCTCCAAAGGTAACCGCGGTTCGGCCCACCCGTCAGCGGGCCGCTCCGCCGACGCCGCAGCATCGCCGCAACGACCGGGCGTCGCCGCGCGACAAATCCCGTTCGGACTGGCTGCCGGAGATTGACACACGAGTAGAAACCCCATCATCATCGCGGCAGGAACAAAGTTACATACCAAGGATGCGCATGTCATTCGATCTCGTCTTCTTCGGCGGCACCGGCGACCTCACGTGGCGCAAGCTGATGCCGGCGCTGTTTCAGGCGTACCGCCACGGCAAGCTGCCGGCCGGCGGCCGCATCCTCGCCGTTGCGCGCGACGACCAGACGAGCGAGAAATACCGCGCCTGGCTGCTCGAGCACTTCCATGGCGTCGAAGGCGCCAAGCGCCCGAGCGATGAAGAATTCGCGCGCTTCGCCGAGCAGGTGCACTACCGGCGCATGGATCTCTCGCAACCCGAGCACTACGCGCTGCTGAAGGACTGGCTGGGCACGCGGTCGGCCGAGACCGTCGTCTTCTACCTCGCGACCAGCCCGCATCTGTTCCCGCAGATCTGCGAGCAGCTCGGCGCGGCCGGCCTCAACGGCCCGAACGTGCGCGTCGTGCTCGAGAAGCCGCTCGGCCACGACCTCGCGAGCGCGCAGGAGATCAACCGCGTCGTGCGTTCGGTCTACACCGAGAGCCAGGCCTTCCGCATCGACCACTACCTCGGCAAGCCGTCGGTGCAGAACCTGATGGCGCTGCGCTTCGGCAATGCGCTCTTCGAGCCGCTGTGGCGCCGCGAAAGCATCGCCAACATCCAGATCACCTTGGCCGAGAGCCTGGGCGTCGGCACGCGCGGCGACTTCTACGACCGCACCGGCGCGTTGCGCGACATGATCCAGAACCATGCGCTGCAGTTGCTGACGATGGTCGCGATGGAGCCGCCGTCGCGCAACGATGCCGACGCGATCCGCGACGAGAAGCTCAAGGTGCTGCGCTCGCTGAAGCCCTTCACCGAGGAGAGCGTGGCGCGCGACGTCGTGCGCGGCCAGTACCGCGCGGGCAGCGTCGAAGGCCGGGGTGCGATCGGCTACGCCGACGAGGCCAAGGTGCCGGCCGACAGCCCGACCGAGACCTTCGTCGCGATCCGCACCGAGGTGCAGAACTGGCGCTGGGCCGGCGTGCCGTTCTACCTGCGCACCGGCAAGCGCCTCGCGACCAGCGAGGCGCAGATCGTCGTCAACTTCCGGCCGGCGCCGCACAGCATCTTCCCGGGGCAGAACCCGCCGAACAAGTTCGTCATCAAGCTGCAGCCGGAGGACGGCCTCGAGCTGCACCTGCTCGCGGCCAAGGGGACCGGCCAGCGCGAGCGGCTGTCGCCGGTGTTCCTCGACCTCGATTTCGACAAGGCCTTCCCCGAGAACCGCGTCGGCGCCTACGAGCGGCTGTTGCTCGAGGCGATCGCCGGGCGGCTGAACCTGTTCGTGCGCAGCGACGAGCAGGAGCAGGCCTGGCGCTGGGTCGAGCCCGTGCTCGACGCCTGGCGCGCCGACACCAGCGGGCCGCGGCCGTATGCATCCGGCACGTGGGGGCCGGCGGCGGCGAGCGCGCTGGTCGCACGCGACGGGTTCGCGTGGGCGGAAGAGGAATAGATCGGAGCCTCGTCATGAGCTCGATGCTCGATCGCATACGCGCTTCCATCCCCGCACTGCCGCCGGCCGAGCAGCGTGTCGCGAAGCTGGTGCTGCTCGATCCGCGCAGCTTCACGAGCCTGCCGGTCAGCGAGTTGTCCGAACGGGCGCACGTCAGCAAGCCCACGGTCGTGCGGTTCTGCCGCAGCGTCGGCTACGACGGCCTGGCGGACTTCAAGCGCAAGCTCGCCGGCAGCGTCAACGAAGGCGTGCCGTTCGTGCACCGCGCGGTCGACGAGGACGACAAGTCCGCCGACATCATCGTGAAGGTGGTCGACAACGCCGTCAGCGCGCTGCTCAAGTACCGCAACGATGCCGCCGGCCATGCGTTCGAGCGCGCGATCACCGCGCTCGCGGCCGCCGGGCTCGAAGGCCGCAAGATCGAGTTCTACGGCGTCGGCAACTCCGGCATCGTCGCGCAGGATGCCGAGCACAAGTTCTTCCGCCTGGGGGTGCACACCGCCGCGGTCAGCGACGGCCATGTGCAGGTGATGAGCGCGACGATGCTCAAGCCGGGCGACTGCGCGGTGATCTTCAGCAACTCGGGACAGAGCCGCGACCTGATCGACGTCGCCGACATCGCGCGCAAGAAGGGGGCGACGACGATCGTCGTGACCGCCAGCGGATCGCCGCTGGCGCAGCTCGCGCAAGGCAGCAACGCGGTACTGCTCGCGGTCGACCATCCGGAAGACCACGACCGCTACAGCCCGATGGTGTCGCGGCTGCTGCACCTGATGGTGGTCGACATCCTGACCACCGCGGTCGCGCTGCGCCTGCCCGGCGAGTTGCGCTCGACCTTGCAGGAGATCAAGAAGAACCTGCGGGCGCGGCGGTACACGCGCTCTGCCGAATAACGGCGCTGCCGCGCCCGAAGGCACGTGCGTTCTCTTGCCTCTATTCGTCATCAAGACGACATGCCGCGTCGAAAGCCGCACGTCAACCCGCGGCCCTGAACGTCAGATTGACGCGTTGCGCGCCAACCAGCGGATGCAGCCCATCCGCCAACGGCAGCACGCCGTGAAAGTACAACCGCGCCGGGCCGCCCCAGACCACCACGTCGCCATGCTGCAGCGGCACGCGCAGCGTCTTGTCGTTGCGGGCCCGGCCGCCGAACAGGAAGGTCGCCGGCAGGCCGAGCGACACCGACACGATGGGCGCTGCGTAGTCGCGCTCGTCGCGGTCCTGGTGCAGCGACAGCCGCGTGCGGGGCACGTAGCGATTGACGAGGCAGGCATCGGGCGCGAAGCCGGCGTAGCCGGCCTCTTCGGCGGCGCGTCGCGCCACCGCCGCGAAGGCGGGCGGCATCGCGGGCCACGGATGGCCGGACTCGGGGTCGTGCGTCTCGTAGCGATAGCCGCGCCGATCGCTGACCCAGCCGAGCCGGCCGCAGTTGGTCATCGCGACCGACATGCGCTGCCCGCCCGGCGTGATCAGGTGACGCAGCGGCGCTGCCGCGATGACCTGCTGCACGCCGTCCCACAGCCCCGGCGCGTCGTCGATCGCATGGCCGCGCAGCCACACCGCACCGGGCGCGAGCGCTTCGCGCCCGGCGCGCTGGTCTTCGAAGAGATCGGCGGTCACGACGCTCGTTCCGCTCATGCAGCGTCGTGGAAGACGATGCCCAGCGTATGGCGCGAGCCGGCACGCACCCGGCTCACGCCATGCCGCAGGTTCACGCGATAGCTGCCGCGCGTGCCCTGCACCGGCCGCTGGCTCACTGCGATCACGGCCGCATCGCCCTGCTTCAACGGCAGCACCATCGGACGCGACTGCATGCGCGGGCGCTGCTCGGTCATCACGAACTCGCCGCCGTCGAAGTCGCGCCCCGGCGCCGACAGCAGCACGACGACCTGCAACGGGAACACGACGTCGCCGTAGAGATCCTGGTGCAGGCAGTTGTAGTCGCCCGGGCCATAGCGCAGCAGCAGCGGCGTCGGCCGGCGCTGGCCTGCGGCATGGCAGCGCGCGATGAAGTCGGCATGCGTCGCGGGATAGCGCACATCGCTGCCGAGCGCCGCCTGCCAGCGGTTGGCGATCGCGACGAGGCGCGGATAGAACGCCTCGCGCAGCAGCGCCACCGTGTCCGGCAGCGGACGCGCGAAGTACCGGTATTCGCCGCGGCCGAAGCCGTGCCTCGCCATCACGACGCGGCTGCGGAAGCGCGCGTCGTCGTCGTACAGGCTCGCCAAGGCCGCGCAGTCGTCGGGCTCGAGCAGGCGCGGGACGACCGCGGCGCCATCGGCATCGAGCTCCGGTTCGACGCGCGGCCAGTCGATCGAATCGACGCGCTCGGCGAGCGATCGTTCGACGCCGGCGATCGGCAGACGCGGATCACGCGCGTTCATGCCCGCGCTCCTGCTGCCGCATGCCGCACCGCCGGCTGGTCCACCGCCGCCGCGGCGGCTTCGCGCTCGAGCAGCGCACGCTTGCGCTCGACGCCCCAGCGATAGCCCGACAGCGCGCCGTCGCGCCGCACGACGCGATGGCACGGGATCGCGACCGCGAGCGCGTTCGCCGCGCACGCCTGCGCCACCGCGCGCACCGCCGACGGCGCACCGATCTGCTCGGCCACGCTCGCATAGCTTTCGGTATGGCCGGCCGGGATCTTGCGCAGCGCCTCCCAGACGCGGCGCTGGAACGCCGTGCCGCGCAGGTCGAGCGGCAGGTCGAGGCCGAGCTGCGGCGCCTCGACGAAGCCGACGACGCGTGCGACCAAGGCCTCGAATGCCGCATCGCCGCCGACCAGCGTGGCCTGCGGGAAGCGGTCCTGCAGCTCGCGCGCCAGCGCATCGGGATCGTCGCCGATCAGGATCGCGCAGACGCCGCGTGCGCTCTGCGCGACGAGGATCGCGCCGAGCGAGCACTGACCGATCGCAAAGCGGATCTCGACGTCGGCGCCGCCGCTGCGCCACGCGCTCGGCGTCATGCCGAGGACGCGGTCGGACTCTTCGTAGAAGCGGCCGTTCGAGCCGTAGCCGGCGTCGTAGATCGCCTCGGTGACGGACTCGGTCTCGGCGAGCGCACGGCGCATGCGCTCGGCCCGGTGCGCGGCGGCATAGGCCTTCGGCGTCACGCCGGTCACCGCCTTGAAGACGCGGTGCAGGTGGTAGCTGCTCAGCCCTGCGCGCTCGGCCAGCTCGGCGAGCGTCGGTGCGGTCTCGGCATGCTCGATGTGGCGGCACAGCCCGGCGATCATCGCGGCCTGCGCGTCGCCGGCTGCGGCCTGGTCCGGCTTGCAGCGCTTGCAGGGACGAAAGCCGGCCTGCTCGGCCTCGGCGCGCGTCGCGTGGAAGGCGACGTTCTCCGGGCGCGGCGCGCGCGCGGCACACGACGGCCGGCAATAGACGCCGGTCGTGCGCACCGAGTAGTAGAAGCTGCCGTCGGCCGCGGCATCGTGCGCCAGCACCGCCGGCCAGCGCGGATCGGCCAAGGTGCGCTCGGCGAGCACCTGCTTGTTGCGGATCGTGTTCATCGCGATTCCTTCTCGTGCGGCCGGGGATCGGCCGATGAGTGAAATCTAGTCATCGCCTCTGCGTTGCACACTCCGCGCCTTGCGGTCGAATTCGCAGGTTCCGTCAAGCCCGCGCCAGCACCGGCCTCAACGCCTCGCCGGTGTGGCTGGCCGCGCAGGCGACGAGGCTTTCCGGCGTCGCCGCCGCGACCACCGAGCCGCCGTCGGTGCCGCCTTCCGGTCCGAGGTCGATCACCCAGTCGGCCTCGGCGATGACGTCCAGATCGTGCTCGATCACGACGACGCTGTGGCCGCCGTCGACGAGGCGATGCAGCACGCGGATCAACCGCTCGACGTCCGCCATGTGCAAGCCCACCGTCGGTTCGTCCAGAACATACAGCGTGTGCGGCGCCTTGTTGCCGCGCCGCGTGATGTCGTCGCGCACCTTGCTGAGCTCGGTGACGAGCTTGATGCGCTGCGCCTCGCCGCCGCTCAGGGTGGGCGACGGCTGACCGAGCGTCAGGTAGCCGAGGCCGACGTCCTTCAGCAACTGCAGCGGATGCGAGATGTTGGGCATAGCCGCGAAGAAGTCCACCGCCTCGTCGACCTCCATCGTCAGCACGTCGCCGATGCTCTTGCCGCGCCACGTCACCGCGAGCGTCTCGGGGTTGAAGCGCGCGCCGTGGCAGACGTCGCACGGCACCTTGACGTCGGGCAGGAAGCTCATCGCGATCGTGCGCATGCCCTGCCCTTCGCAGCCCGGGCAGCGGCCTTCGCCGGTGTTGAACGAGAAGCGCGCGGGCGCATAGCCGCGGGCGCGCGCCTCCAGCGTGTCGGCGTAGAGCTTGCGGATCGTGTCCCAGAAGCCGATGTAGGTGGCCGGGCACGACCGCGGCGTCTTGCCGATCGGCGTCTGGTCGACCTCGAGCACGCGGTCGATCGCCTCCCAGCCGTCGATGCGCTCGCAGCCTTGCCATCGCGGCTTGGCACCGCGCGTGTTGATGAACTGCAGGTTGGCGAGCAGCACGTCGCGCGCGAGCGTCGACTTGCCGGAGCCGCTGACGCCGGTGACGGCGACGAGGCGCTTCAGCGGCACCGCGACGTCGAGCTGCTTCAGGTTGTGCAGCGACGCGCCGCGCACGACGACCTGCCGGCGTGCTTCCTTCAGCAGCGGCAGCTGCACGTCGCGCCGATCCTGCAGCGGATGCAGCAGCGGCCGCGCGAGGAAGCGCCCGGTCACCGATTGCCGATGTGCCGCGAGGTCGGCGACCTTCCCTTCGGCCACCAGCGTGCCGCCGCGCTTGCCGGCGCCGGGACCGATGTCGATGATGTGGTCGGCGCGCCGTATCGTGTCCTCGTCGTGCTCGACGACGACCAGCGTGTTGCCCTTGTCGCCGAGCTTGCCGAGCGCGTCGAGCAGGATGCGGTTGTCGCGCGGATGCAGGCCGATGGTCGGCTCGTCGAGCACGTAGCAGACGCCTTGCAGGTTGCTGCCGAGCTGCGCCGCCAAGCGGATGCGCTGCGCCTCGCCGCCCGACAACGTCGGCGCGGCGCGGTCCAGCGTCAGGTAGCCGAGGCCGACCTCTTCGAGGAACTCGAGGCGGCTCCTGATCTCGGTCACGACGTCGCGTGCGATCTCGGCATCGCGGCCCGACAGCCGCAGCGATTCGATCCAGGTGCGCGCCTGGCCGACCGACCATTGCGCAACGGCCGCGATCGAACGGTCGTCGAAGGTCACGGCGCGTGCGATCGGGTTCAGGCGCGTGCCGCCGCAATCGGGGCACGGCGCATCGGCCACGCCTTCGACCTCGGGCTCTTCGGACGGGAAGCTCTGCTCGCGGCCCTTGTCGTCGTCGCCGAGCACCGAGTCGTCGTAGGCCTTGCGCTGCTCGCGCGTCAACGCGAGGCCGGTGCCGACGCAGGTCGTGCACCAACCGTGCTTGCTGTTGTAGCTGAAGAGCCGCGGGTCGAGCTCGGCGTAGCTCGTGCCGCAGACCGGACAGGCGCGCTTGGTCGAGAACACCTTGACGGCGCCGATCCGCGCCGTCGATGCGTTGCTGGCCATCGCGCCGACCAGGCCGTCGAGCGGCGCCAGCAGGTGCATCACGCCCTTGCCGAGCTCGAGCGCACGCGCCAGCAGGTCGCGCAACGCCGCCTCGTTGCCGGCCTCGACCACGAGGTCGCCGACCGGCAGCTCGAGCGTGTGCTCCTTGAAGCGATCGAGGCGCGGCCACGGGTCGACGGTCAGGAACTCGCCGTCGACGCGCAGGTGCGTGTGGCCGCGGCCCTTGGCCCACTTCGCGAGGTCGGTGTAGACGCCCTTGCGATTGACGACCAGCGGCGCGAGCAGGCCGACGTGCTGGCCCCTGTGATCGCGCAGGATCTGCGCGGCGATGCTCTCGGCGCTCTGCGGCTTCACCGGCGCGCCGTCCTTGATGCAGTGCTGCAGACCGAGCTTGACGTAGAGCAGGCGCAGGAAGTGCCAGACCTCGGTGGTCGTCGCGACGGTGCTCTTGCGGCCGCCGCGCGACAGCCGCTGCTCGATCGCGACGGTGGGCGGTATGCCCCACACCGCATCGACCTCGGGCCGGCCGGCCGGCTGCACGATGCTGCGCGCGTAGGCGTTCAGCGACTCGAGGTAGCGGCGCTGGCCCTCGTTGAACAGGATGTCGAACGCGAGCGTGCTCTTGCCCGAGCCCGACACGCCGGTCACGACGTTGAACTTGCCGCGCGGGATCGCGACGTCGAGCGACTTGAGGTTGTGCTCGCGCGCATTGACGATGCGGATGGCCTCGCCGAGGTAGCTGCCGTGGGCGTCCGCACGCGGCAAGGAGAGCTTGCGTTCCTCGACGGCGTGGACCGCGCCCATCGCCTGCTCGTAGTCGCGCAGCGCCTCGGCGGTGTGCGACGTCGGATGCTGCTTCACGTCGGCCGGCGTGCCGGTGCAGACCACGAGGCCGCCCGCCTCGCCGCCTTCGGGACCGAGGTCGACCAGCCAGTCCGCGGCGCGGATCACGTCGAGGTTGTGCTCGATGACCAGCAGCGAATGGCCGGCCTCGAGCAGCTTGCGGAACGAGCGCATCAGCTTGGCGATGTCGTCGAAGTGCAGGCCGGTCGTCGGCTCGTCGAACATGAAGAGCGTGCCCTTCTTCGCGACCGGCTGGCGGCTCGCGGACTGCGCCGCCTCGGCCAGGAAGCCCGCGAGCTTGAGCCGTTGCGCCTCGCCGCCCGACAGGGTCGGCACCGGTTGGCCGAGCTTGACGTACTCGAGACCGACGTCGACGATGGGCTGCAGCTTCAGGCAGACCTCGCGGTCGCCCGCGAACAGCTGCACCGCTTCGCTGACGGTGAGGTCGAGCACGTCGGCGACGCTCAGGTCGCGCATCACCTCGCCCGGCAGGCGGCGCTCGATCTTCACTTCGAGGATCTCGGCGCGGAAGCGCCGGCCGTCGCAATCGGGGCAGCGCAGGTAGACGTCCGACAGGAACTGCATCTCGACGTGCTCGAAGCCCGAGCCGCCGCAGGTCGGGCAGCGGCCGTTGCCGGCGTTGAAGCTGAACATCGATGCGCTGTAGCCGCGCTGCTGCGCCAGAGGCGTCTGCGCGAACAGCTTGCGGATCTCGTCGAACGCGCCGACGTAGCTCGCCGGGTTCGACCGCGCGGTCTTGCCGATCGGCGACTGGTCGACGAACACCGCATCGCTCAGCCAGTCGGCGCCGAGCAGGCGGTCGTGCTCGCCGGGCGTCTCGGTCGCCTTGCCGAAATGGCGCTGCAGCGCCGGGAACAGCACGTCCTGGATCAAGGTGCTCTTGCCCGAACCCGACACGCCGGTCACGCAGACCAGGCACTTCAGCGGGAACTCGACCGCCACGTCCTTCAGGTTGTGCTCGCGCACGCCTTCGACGATCAGCCGCGGCGTCGATGCCTCGACCAGACGCCGGATGCCGATGCCGACGTGCTTGCGACCGCCGAGGTAGGCGCCGGTCAGCGTGTCGGCCGAGCGGATGCGGTCGGGCGTGCCGTCGAAGACGATCGTGCCGCCGCGTTCGCCCGGGCCCGGGCCCATGTCGATCAGGCGGTCGGCCGCAAGCATCACCGCCGGATCGTGCTCGACGACGACCAGCGTGTTGCCGGCCGCGCGCAGCCGCTGCATCGCCTGGATGATGCGGTTCATGTCGCGCGGATGCAGGCCGATCGACGGCTCGTCGAGCACGAACAAGGTGTTGACCAGCGACGTGCCGAGCGCGGTCGTCAGGTTGATGCGCTGCACCTCGCCGCCGGACAGCGTGCGGCTCTGGCGGTCGAGCGTCAGGTAGCCGATGCCGACCTCGCACAGATAACGCAGCCGCGTGCGGATCTCGTCGAGCAGCAGCCTGGTCGCTTCGTCGGCGACGCCGGTCGGCAAGGCGAGCGTGTCGAAGAACCGGCGTACGCGCTCGATCGGCATCAGCATCAGGTCGTGCACCGTGAGGCCGGGCAAGGCTTCGAGCTGCGCACGCGACCACGCGACGCCGCGCGGCAGGAAGCGCTGCGCCGGCAGCAGAACGGCATCCGCATTCGCCTTCGAGCCGAGCCGCCACAGGAGCGCCTCGGTCTTCAGCCGAGCGCCGCCGCAGACGCCGCAGGGCGTGTAGCTGCGGTACTTGGACAAGAGCACGCGGATGTGCATCTTGTAGGCCTTCGATTCGAGGTACTCGAAGAAGCGCTTGACGCCATACCACTGCTTGTTCCAGTTGCCGTTCCAGTTCGGCGAACCGTCGATCACCCAGTCGCGCTGCGATGGCGTGAGCTGCTGCCACGGCGTGTCGCGCGGTATGCCGGCCTCGCCGCCGTACTTCATCAGGTCGTCCTGGCAGGATTTCCAGGCCGGCGTCTGCATCGGCTTGATCGCGCCGGCGCGCAGCGTCTTCTTCGGGTCGGGGATCACGAGGCCGTAGTCGACGCCGATCACGCGGCCGAAGCCGCGGCAGGTATCGCAGGCGCCATAGGCCGAGTTGAACGAGAACAGCGGCGGCTGAGGCTCGGCGTAGCGCAGGTCGCTGTCCGGGCAGTGCAGGCCGGTCGAGTAGCGCCACATCTCGGGTGCCTCGGGCTCGGCCGCCGGGTCTGCATCGGCACCCGCGAGGGCCGGGGCGGTCACGAACGCATAGACATTGACGCGGCCGCTGCCGCGCTTCAGCGCCGCCTCGATCGCTTCGATCGCGCGCGCCTTCTCGACGCCCTGCATGCGGAACCGATCGGCGACGACGTCGAGCACCTTGCGCGGACCGGTCGGCGATGCCACCTCGCGCTCGGCCTGGACGCGCGTGTAGCCGCTCGCGGACAGCCACTGCGCGACCTCGTCGGCCGTCGTCGACGCCGGGAGTTCGACCGGAAAGGTGACGACGAGGCGCGGATCGCCGGCCGCGGCGCTGCGCCGCATCAGCTCGGCATGGATCGTCTCGGGCGAGTCGTGGCGCACCGGCTGCGCGGTCTCCCGGTCGAACAGCTCGGCGCCGCGCGCGAACAGCAGCTTCAGGTGGTCGTTCAGCTCGGTCATCGTGCCGACCGTCGAGCGCGAACTGCGCACCGGGTTCGTCTGGTCGATCGCGATCGCGGGCGGCACGCCATCGACCCGCTCGACCGCCGGGCGGTCCATGCGGTCGAGGAACTGGCGCGCATAGGCACTGAAGGTCTCGACATAGCGCCGCTGCCCTTCGGCGTACAGCGTGTCGAACACCAGGCTCGACTTGCCGGAGCCGCTCGGGCCGGTGACGACCGTGAGCTCGCCCGTCGCAAGATCGAGGTCGATGTTCTTCAGGTTGTGCTGGCGCGCGCCGCGAATGCGGATGACACCGGAGGTCATGCAGGAGGGCTCCCGAAAAGGAAGCGCAGCATTCTAGGGACGGCACCGTGACGCCGCCGCCGGGCCGGAAAACAACGTCGAACCGGTCAGGGCTTCCTTTCGATAGAGGATGAACGGGATAGTCGGGTATCCGCCGCGCCCGGCCAGGCACTACCATCGTGCGCAGACCATCCCTGCTGCCGACGCAACCGCGCCATGAGCGATGACGGGTCAGAAAACGAGGCGCCCGCCCGGCCCGCCGGCGCACCCAGAGGTGTCGCCGCCGCGGCCGCCGAGCGCGATGGCCGCCTGTTCGACAGCCTGAACGAAGGCGTCTGGGAACGCGACCTGCGCACCGGCGAGTCGTGGTATTCGCCGCGCTACAAGGCGCTGCTCGGCTTTGCGGACGACGAACTGCCGAACTCGGTCGACGCGATACGCGCCCGCGTCCATCCGGATGACGTGCCGCGCATCACCGCGCTGTACGCGTCGGCGGCGGAGCGGCTCGGCGGCAGCGACGGCGATGTCCGGCTGCTGACGAAGGCAGGAGACTGGCGTTGGTTCCGCGGACGCGTCCGCGTCTGGCCGGATGAGCAGGGACGAGCCGCGATCCTGGTCGGCGCGATCTACGACGTGCACGAGCAGGTACTCGCGCAGCAGGCGTTGCAGGCGCAGCGCGACGAACTCGAAGCGCGCGTGCGCGAGCGCACGCTCGGCCTCGAGCAAGCGCTGCAGCAAGCCGAGGCCGAACGCCAGGCGGCCGAGCGCGCGAACCAGGCCAAGGCGACGTTTCTCGCGCACATGAGCCACGAGCTGCGCACGCCGCTGAACGGCGTGCTCGGCATGACGCAGCTCGCCGAGCCGCTGTCGGCGAGCCAGGAGCAGCGCCGCTATCTCGAGCTGGCGCAGCAATCGGGTCTGGCACTGCTGCGCATCCTCGACGACGTGCTCGACTTCACCCGCGCCGATGCCGGCCGGCTCGAACTGCACGACGAGCCGTTCGACCTTGCCGAGGCTGCCGCCGAGACCTTGCGCAGCTTCCTGCCGCAAGGCACCGACAAGGGGCTGCAGGTCGGCTTCGACTACGAAGGCAGCATCACGCTGGTGCGCGGCGATCCCGGAAGGGTGCGGCAGATCATCGGAAACCTGGTCGGCAACGCGATCAAGTTCACCGACCACGGCCATGTGCTGCTGAAGCTCGCGACGCGCGCGCTCGACGCCGGCCTGTGCGCGGTCGACATCGAAGTGCGCGACAGCGGCGTCGGCATGGACGAGGCGACCGCGCGCCGCGTGTTCGATCCGTTCGAGCAGGCCGAGGCCGGCAGCGCACGCCGCCATGACGGCTGCGGGCTGGGCTTGTCCGTCGTGCGTTTGCTCGCCGGCATGATGGGGGGCACCGCGACGGTCGACAGCCGCCCCGGCGCGGGATCGGCGTTCCGGGTCGAGCTGCGTCTGCCGCGCCTCGAACGCCAGCCGCTGGATGCGCTCGCACGTGGCCATCCGACGCAGGGCCGTGCCTGGCTGCTCGGCCGCGGCGGCGCGAGCGGCCAGCGCATCCAGGCCCGTCTGGCGCGCATCGGCTGGAGCTGCGAGCTGTTCTACGGCCTCGATGCCGCGATCGACGCGCTGCATCTGCGCGGCGCGGGCGAAGCGCCCGACTGCGTCGTGATCGGCGAGGCGGCGCTGACGCCCGACGCCGACCTGGCGCCGCTGTGCGACCGCCTGCCGCCCGGGGTGCCGGTCACGTTGCTGCTGCGCCCCGACTTCGATCTGGCCGTGGTGCGTTCGGCCACCGAGCGGCGCAACGTCAAGGTGCTGATCGCGCCGATGACACCGGCCGATCTGCATGCGCTGATGCGGCGTCCCGGCGGTACCGAGCCGGCACCGGTGCCCAGCGAGAGCGGACCCGCCAACGTGCTGGTCGTCGAGGACAACCCGATCAGCCAGATCATCGCGTGCGAGATGGTGAGCGCGCTCGGCATGCTGCCGGTGATCGCCGGCAGCGGCGAAGAAGCGCTGACGAGCTGCGCCGCGACATCCCCGGCACTCGTGCTGATGGACATCGAGATGCCGGGCATGGACGGGCTCGAGACGACGCGCGCGCTGCGCAGGCTGCAGGAGGAGGGCAGCCTGCAGCGCTTTCCGATCATCGCGCTGACGTCGCGCACCGGGCCGACCGATCGCGATGCCAGCCTCGAGGCCGGCATGGACGAGCATCTGGCCAAGCCGATCCAGCTCGACCTGCTGCGCCGCGTGATGCGACGCTGGCTCGCGGTCGGCTGAGGGCGCCCCGCGTCATCTCGGCCCGCAGCCTCCAGCGTCTCGGTCCTACAGCGGACCGTCGCCGCGGCCGATGGGTCGCGCGCCATCGATAGCCTAACTTTGTGGCATGACGTACTGCGCCGCGAGCCGTGAAGAAATGACGCCCGGATCGACATCCAGAGGCCGTCGTGATTTACGCCACGGTACATCCCCACGTCCACAGGGGATGCATGCAACCGAGGGGTAGCGCGTTGCGTAGAGGGCTGGTGAGATGGTGATGCGGGCACAGGCCTTGCAAACGAGACCGGTGCTTGCATGTATTGCCTGAGCGGCGACAGCGCCCGCATCTGCGCCATCCGGAAGCGCGTGTCGCCACAGGCCGGACCGTATGTCGATGGAGGTAAGTCATGAGAGTGCATCCTTGGCCCCAACTCGAAACCGCGCCGGGCGCACGGCCTGCGGTCTGGTGGGAACACAGCGACGCCCACGGTCTGCTCATCGATACGCCGGCGGTTCCGCTGCGCTTCGCGGCCGAGTTGCCGATGGAGACGGCGGCACCTTTCGCTGTCTCGATGAACGAGCTCGAGGTGGCGCAACGCCGCATCCGCATGCTCGAAGGCCTGCTGGTTCAGGCCGACCTGCCGATGACCGCCTGAGGGCTGCTCGATATCGGCGGCGGTCAGTCCGCCGCGAAGAAGCGCTCGACGAGCGCCAGCTGATCGGGCGTGTTGAGCGCCGGCGCATGACCGCAGCCGGCGATCTCGACGATCACCGCGCGCGGGCCGCGCTGACGCATCTGCTCCGTCGTCTCCGGCAGCAGCAGGTCGGAAGCTTCGCCGCGCAGACAGAGGACCGGGAGGTCCAGGCTGTCCCATTCGCTCCACAACAGATAGTCGTCGCGATGGTGGGTGAACTGCATCACCATCGCGGGGTCGTAGTGCGGCGTCACGCGGCCATCGGGCAGGCGGCGCGTCGACGTCTCGGTGAGCCGGCGCCATTGCGCATCGCTGAGCCAGCCGTACGGCTTGTAGACCGTGCGGAAGTACTGCTCGAGTTCGGTCACCGTCGCGAACGCCGCCGGAGCGCCGGCATAGCTCTTGATGCGCTCGATCGCCGCGTCCGCCAGTTGCGGGCCGTTGTCGTTCAGGACCAGGCGACGGATGCGGCCGCGCAACGGGCCCGCTGCCGCGGCCAGCCCGATCGCACCACCCATGGACGTGCCCAGCCAGTGGAATCGCGTCAGGCCGAGCCGATCGGCCAGTGCCGCCGCAAGGCGCACGTAGAACGCCAGGCAGTATTCGCGCTCCGGATCGGGGCTCCATTGGCTGAGCCCGCGGCCTATCGTGTCGGGGCAGATCACGCGGTAGCGCTGCGACAGGTGTGCCGCAACCTCGTCCATGTCGCGCCCGGTGCGCGCCAGGCCATGCCAGGCGATCACCGTCTCGGCGTGGCCGGCGCCCCATTCGGTGTAGTGAATCTCGCGGCCTTCGCAGGTCGTGTAGTTCGAGGTGCAGTCCATCGGCAGCATCAGCTGGCGCTCCGTTCAGGCTTGCGCGCACGACCTTGCGCGCGCAGCCGGCCGACCACGCCGGTCGGGAAGTAGTAGACCGACAGCACGAAGCCGATCCCGAGCCACAGCAGCCACCGGTCGGGCGAGACGATCTGCGACAGCAGCGGCACGCCGCTCACCGCGCCTGCAGCCAGCTTCATCAGGTCCTGCAGGTAGCTCTGCGCGAGCACGAAAAGCACGCTGCCGACGATCGCGCCGTAGAGCGTGCCCATGCCGCCGATCACGACGATCAGCAGCACGTCCAGCATGATCTCGAACGACAGCGTCGTGTCCGGGCCGTTGTAGCGCAGCCAGATCGCGAGCAGCGCGCCGGCGAGCGTCGCGAACAGCGCCGACAGCACGCTCGCGATCGTGCGATAGACGACGACGCGGTAGCCGATCGCCTCGGCGCGGAAGTCGTTCTCGCGGATCGCCTGCAGCACGCGGCCGAACGGCGAGTTGACGATGCGCAGCATCGCGAGCACGAGCACGGCGCTCGCAATCAACAGCAGGTAGTAGGTCAGCAGCCGGCCGTCGACGGATGCGCCGAGGAACGGTTGATCGAGGTACGCCGTGCCGGGCGACAGCGCGTCCGGCACCTTGAAGTTGAGGCCGTCCTCGCCGCCGGTCAGGTCCGACAGCTGCGACGCCAGGCCGAGGAACGCCGACGCGACCGCCAGCGTGATCATCGCGAAGAAGATCGCGCGCACGCGCAGGCTGAACAGGCCGACGACGAGCGACAGCACGAGCGATACGGCGAGCGCCGCCGCGAGACCGAGCGCGAGGGATCCCCACGATGCCCCGAGCCGCGTGCTCGCGATCGAGATGCCGTAGGCGCCGATGCCGAAGAACATCGTCTGCGCGAAGCTGACGATGCCGGTGTAGCCGAGCAGCAGGTCGAAGCTCGCGACCAGCACGACGAAGACGAGGATCTTCGCGGCGACGTTGAGCGCCTTGGTGCCGGGAAAGACGAACGGCGTCAGCGCAAGGCCGGCAACCATCAGCACGAGCAGCAGCGCGAGCCAGCGGTTGCGCGGGCCGTCGTGGGAGAGCAGGCGGTCGAGCATGGCGATCAGCGGTTCGCGACCGGATAGAGGCCTTGCGGACGCCACAGCAGGATCGCGACCATCAGCCCGATGTTCGAGAACATCGCCGCGGTCGGCAGCAGGTAGCCGACGTAGTTCGCCATCAGCCCGACGAGCAGCGCGCCGACCCAGCAGCCCAGCGTCGACCCGAGGCCGCCGATGATGATGACGATGAAGATCAGCACGTTGACCTGCGCGCCGATCTGCGGCACGACGCCGTGCTGGTACAAGCCCCACAGTGCGCCGCCGAGGCCGGCGAGCGCCGAGCCGGCGACGAACACGCCGATGAAGAGGCGGCGGATGCGGTAGCCGAGGCTTTCGACCATCTCGCGGTCCTGCACGCCGGCGCGCACCAGGAGGCCGACCTTGGTGCGGTTCAGCGTGTACAGCATCGCCGCGAAGACGACCATGCCGATCAGCACCGCGAGCAGGCGGAAGCGCTCGACCGCCGCGTCGCCGAACGTGACCACGCCGCGCAAGGCTTGCGGCAGCTCGAGCGAGATCTGCGTCGGCCCCCACACGACCTTGATCAGCTCCTCGCCGATGATCATGCCGCCCATCGTGATGAGGATCTGCTTCAGGTGCTGGCCATAGACCGGCCGCACCAGCACGCGCTCGAACAGCCAGCCGACGATGCCGGCCGCGACCATCGCGACGACGACCGCAGCGCCCACTGCCGCGAGGTTGCGCCACAGCAGGTCGGACGAGGTCCAGTCGGGCAACGCAGCGAGCACGCTCATGCCCATGTAGGCGCCGATCGCGATGAAGACGCCGTGGCCGAAGTTCAGCACGTCCATCAGGCCGAACACCAGCGTCAGGCCCGACGCGACGATGAAGACGATCAGGCCCATCGCGAGACCGGCGACCGTCAGGGTGGCCCACGTCGATGCGCTGCCGACCAGCGGCAGGGCGACGATCGCGAGTGCGACGACCAGCCCGAGCGGGATCCAGTCGAAGCGCGCCCTCGGTATCGAAGGCGGCACCGGCGCGGCGATGGCGCTCATTGATGCGCCCCCAGCGACAGCCCGAGCAGCCGCCGCTGCAGCGACTCGTCGGCGGCGAGGTCGGCCATGCGTCCGCTGTGCACGACCCGGCCGTCGTCCATCACCGCGACGCTGTCGCCGAGCGCCTTGGCCATGTTGAAGTTCTGCTCGACCAGCAGCACCGTCGTCGCGGTGCGCTTGAGCTCGCGCAGCGCCTCGATCAGGTTCGCGATGATGGCCGGCGCGAGACCCTTGCTCGGCTCGTCGATCAGCAGGAGCCGCCGCTCCTCGACCATCGCGCGCGCGATCGCGAGCATCTGCTTCTGGCCGCCCGACAGCTTGCCGGCCGGATGGAGCCAGAACTTCTTCAAGGCCGGGAACAGGCCGAACAGCCAGTCGAGCCGGCGCGTGTCGATGTCGTCGATGCTGCGGGCCTGACGCGCCGCGAGCAGCAGGTTCTCGCGCACCGTGAGGTCGCCGAAGATGCCCATGTTCTCGGGCACGTAGGCGATGCCGAGCTGCGCGATGTCGGGCGTCGCGCGGCGCATCTGCGGCCCGCCGATGGCCGCGCCGTCGAAGCGCACGTCGCCGCGCGACGCGCGCCACAGGCCCATGATCGTGCGCAGGGTCGTCGTCTTGCCGGCGCCGTTGCGGCCGAGCAGCATCGTCACCTCGCCGGCCGGCACCGCGAGGTCGACGCCGTGCAGGATGTGGTAGGCGCCGATGTGCGTGTGCACGCCATCGAGCTGCAGCAGCGCGGTCACGCCGTCTCCTCGACCGCGGTGCCGAGATAGGCCTGCTGCACGATCGGCGACGCGATCACCGCAGCCGGCTCGCCGTCGGCGACGAGCTGGCCGTTGTGCAGCACGATGATGCGATCGGCGAGCTCGCGCACCACGTCCATCTTGTGCTCGACGAGCAGGATGGTCTTGTCGCCTTCGGCCTTCAGCGCGCGGATCAGGTCGAGCACGACCGGCACGTCGTCGACGCTCATGCCGGCGGTCGGCTCGTCGAACATGTAGACCCGGGGCTCGAGCGCCATCAGCATCGCGACCTCGAGCTTGCGCTGGTCGCCGTGCGGCAGGCTGCTGGCCAGCGCGTCCGCGCGGTCGGCGAGCTTCACGCGATCGACCAGCGCTTGCGCGCGCGCCAGCGTGTCGCGGTGATCGAGCCACACCGACCACAGGTTCAGCCCTTCGCGACGGCGCGACTGCACCGCCAGCCGCACGTTCTCGAGCACGCTCAGGTTCGGGAACAGCTGCGTCAGCTGGAACGCGCGCCCGAGCCCGCGATGCGTGCGCGCCGATGCCGCCTCGCCGGTGATGTCGATGCCGTCCATCAGCACCGCGCCGGCGCTCGCGCGCAATTGCCCCGAGATCAGGTTGAAGTAGGTCGTCTTGCCCGCGCCGTTCGGCCCGACGATCGCGGTCAGCGTGCCGGGCGCGAAGGCGCACGACACGCGATCGACCGCGACGTGTCCGCCGAAGCGGATCGTCAGATCACGGGTCTCGAGCATCGCCCGATCCGGCGCCTGTCGTCGGCTCAGCGCTTGTTGAGGATCGGGATCTGCATCTCCTCGGGCTTGATCTCGTGCACGAGCTCGGGCACGCCCCACGCGAAGGCCGGGTCCACCTTGATGCGGAAGTGGTACATGCTCTGCATCGCCTGGTGGTCTTCCTTGCGGAAGGTCATCTTGCCCTTCGGCGTCTCGAAGCTCATCCCTTCCATCGTCTTGATGAGCTTGTCGCTGCTGGTGTCGCCGCCGGTCTTCTTGAAGGCCTCGACGAGCGCGATGCCGGCCGCCATGCCGCCGGCGGTGAAGAAATCGGGCGGCGTCTTGTATTGCTTGTAGTGGTTCGCGACCAGCCACTCGTTCACCGGGTTCTTCGGGATGCCGAAGTAGTAGTAGGTCGAGCCTTCCATGCCGGGGAACTGCTTGTACGCGGTCATGGCCTGCAGGATGTTGCCGCCGGTCGCGATCTCGATGTTGTAGCGCTTGAGATCGAGGTCGGCGATCTTGAACGGATTGCCGGCGCCGGCCCAGATGATGAAGATCACCTTGCGACCGGGCTTGTCCTTCAGCGCATCGATCAGGTGCTGCGCGCCCGCCGTGAAGTCGGTCGTCGCCGGCGGCAGGTATTCCTCGTGGACGATCTTGGCCTTCTTCAGCGCGGCCTTGAACGCCTTCACGCCGTCGCGCCCGAACGCATAGTCCTGCGCCAAGGTGGCGATCGTCGTGCCGTCCTTGTCCAGCGCGACCGCGTTGCTGATCGCGTCCTGCGAGCTGTTGCGGCCGGTGCGGAAGATGTACTTGTTCCACTTGTCGCCGGTGATCGAGTCGGCGACCGCCGGCTCGACGAGCAGGATCTTCTTGTATTCCTCGGCCACCGGCAGCAGCGCCAGCGCGACGCCCGACGAAGTCGGGCCCACCGCGATGTCGGCCTTGTCGTCGCCGTAGGCCGCGGCGAGCAGGCTCTTGCCGACATCGGGCTTGCCCTGGTCGTCCTTCTCGATCACGACGAGCTTCTTGCCGTCGACGGTCATCGTGCCGTTGGTCGCGTAGTCGAGACCCATCATCAGGCCGGTCTGGGTCTGCTTGCCGTAGGCCTCGAGCGGGCCCGACTTGCTGTAGACGTGGGCGATGCGGATCTCGCCCTTCGATTGAGCATGGGCCGGCAGGCCGAACGCGGCGAGGACGGCGGCAGCCAGCAGCGCGTGCCGCCGCGCCAGACGAGGTTCAGGAAGATCGGTCACGGACGGGTCTCCAGAGGATGTGAGCGGCGCCGGCCGCATCGGCCGATCGTCCGCTTCCCATGGCAAGGCCCGTGCCTATGCACCGAATGAGGGCAAACCCGTAGTCGAGATTCGAGTATCGAGATAATCCTGATCCGATACTCGTCGCACTCAGCGTATACCGCGTGCCTCGCGTATCAGGGTCAGATTCGGTGACGCGTCGGCGATTTTCGGATCGTACGGAAATTCGGTCGCACCGACATTGCCGAGCACCCGCTGCACGTAGGCGCGCGTCTCCGCGTACGGCGGCACGCCGCGGTAGCGGTCGACGGTCTTCTCGCCCGCGTTGTAGGCGGCTGCGACCAGTGCGACGTCGCCCCGGAAATAGGCGAGCAACCAGCCCAGGTAGGCGATGCCGCCGCGGATGTTCTGCGCCGGGTCGTAGGCGTTCTTGACCTTGAAGCGCGCCGACGTCTCGGGGATGAGCTGCATCAGCCCCTGCGCGTTCTTCGGCGACAGGGCCTGCGGATTGAAGCGCGACTCCGCCTCCATGATCGACAGCGCCAGTTGCGGCTGTACCGAATATTCCGGCGCGATCTTCCGCACCAGGTCGACATAAGGCTTGGGCGCGCGGATCGCCAACCTCGTCGAGAGCGGCACGCCGGCAGGGCGCCGCGGCTCGCGCATGCAGTCGGGCATCAGGTCGGGCGGATCGCCGACGCGCGCGAGCATGTCGACGGCATGGTCGAGGCCTTGCTCGGCGGCCGCATGGAAGAAGTACGCCGCGAGCTTGTCGCTGCGCTCGACGCCGCGGCCGTTGGCATACATCCAGCCGAGGTTGTATTGCGCCTCGGCATCGCCCAGGCGCGCCGCCTCGCAGTAGAGCGCGGCAGCCTTGATCCCGTCGCGTGGCACCCCCTCGCCATGCTCGTAGGCGATCGCCTCGGCGCGCAACTCGGTCCGGCGGGCGGCATCGTTGCCGGCCAGCGACTCGGCGTGCGCGAGCGACGCGCTCGCGACCGCAAACCAGGTCGCGAGCATTTGGCGTCCGATCAGGCGCACTCGGTGATGGCGCCGCGCGCGAACGAATATCTCGGCAGCGCGAGATACCCGAAGACGATCCGGCAACTTGAACTGAAAACCTGAGCTCAGGCGGGACATGGCGGGCGCGCGGATGGCACGTCGAGAACTTCTGCGACCAATCTTCGGACACACGAGTCAGCTCGGAGTGTCCAAAATTCATGCAGTGACTTCATTCCGGACAGTGACTACTGCGCGTCACCGACCCGGGGGCGCAGAGACTAGCAACGTCGCCGCTGCACCGACACCCCCAACACCGATGACTGGACGGACACACAGCCGGACGGCGCGAAATCCGTCGCGGTTCGCACCGCGGCGGTGTTCAGCCGGACGTGCCGGCGGCGGTCGTCGCGAGCTTCTCGTACAAGGTCGCGCGCGAAATGCCGAGCAGCCGCGACGCCGCGAGCTTGTTGCCGCCGGTCGCATCGAGCGCGGCACGGATCGCCTGCGCCTCGAGTTCGGCAATGGCCTGCGGCAGCGGCTTGATGCCGTGCGCGCCGGCCGGCGGCGGCGCATCGCGCGGCGCGGACGGTGCCATCGCCGGCACGGATGCCGGCGCGCCGCAGCGCGCAGCGCCGTCGCCGAATGCCGCGAAGTGCGCCGGCATCAGCACCAGATCGTCGGTCATCAGCGCAGCCTGTTCGAGCGCATTGCGCAGTTCGCGTATGTTGCCCGGCCACGCCTGCGCGGCCAGCAGGTCGAGCGCCTCGGCGCTCACGCTCTTCGGCGGCAACCCGCTGCGGCGTGCGATGTCCTCGGCGAGCGTCTCGACCAGTGCTTCGAGATCGCCGAGGCGCTCCCGCAACGGCGGCAGCCGGATCGGCAGCACGTTGAGCCGGTAGTACAGATCGGCCCGAAAGCTGCCGGCCGCGACCATCGCCGGCAGGTCGCGGCTGGTCGCCGCGATGATGCGCACATCGACGTGCACGACCTCGTTGCTGCCGAGCGGCTCGAACTCCTGTTCCTGCAGCACCCGCAGCAATTTGCTCTGCAGCGCGAGCGGCATGTCGCCGATCTCGTCGAGCAGCAAGGTGCCGCCGTCGGCGGCCTTGAACTTGCCTTCGCGGCCCTTGCGCTCGGCGCCGGTGTAGGCACCGGGCGCGACACCGAAGAACTCGGCTTCGAGCAGGCTTTCGGGCACCGCGGCGATGTTGACGCCGACGAACGGCCGCGCGGCGCGCGCGCTGGCCGCGTGGATGCCGTGGGCCAGCACTTCCTTGCCGGTGCCGGTTTCGCCGAGCAGCAGCACGGTGCTGTCGGTGCGAGCGACGCGGCGCGCCTGCCGTTTGACCTCCATCGCTGCCGCACTGGCGCCGACGAAGCTCGCGATGCCGTACTTCGGCCGGCGCTGCGCCGCGAGCTGGCGGCGCGCGTCGCCGAGTTCGCGCTCGAGGCGCGCGAACTTCATCATCAGCGGCTGCATCGTCGTCTCGGGATGGTCGAGCAGCACCATGCCCATCGCACCGATCACGACGCCGTGCGCGTCGCGCAACGGCAGCCGGCTGACCAGGAAGGTGCCGGCCTGGTTGGTCAGCAGGTCGACGAGGATCGGCTGACCGCTGTCGATCACCTGCGCCATCAGCGTATTCGGCACGACCTCCTCGACGCGCCGGCCGACGAAGTCGGCCTCGGACCGGCCGAGCCCCGGCAGGAACTGCTTGTAGCCTTCGCTGATCCAGACGATGCGGTGGTCGCGGTCGACGACCATCATGCCCATCGCGGTCGCGGCGAGCGTGTCGAACATGCTCTGCGCGGCGAGCTTCAGCAGCCCGTCGGCATCGGGTGGCAGCGATGGATACATTGGAGTCATGATTCGCACACTCTGGCCCGCCTTACGCGTACATACCGTGTCCGGCGGGCCCGGGGCGGGTTTATCCTTCGCACCCGATGCACCGCCCCACCCTGCCTAGACATCGCGACGAGTATGTGCCCGCCGAGGCCGTACGGCCGCGTTGCGGTGCGCCATTCAACCCAGCCCCCAGCCTGCGATGCTCGACGGTTTGAAGAGCGCGGCCCGCCGGGTCTCCAACGACCTGGCCTTGCGTACGCTGGTACACGATTGCCGCCGGCTGCTGTCCGAGCGCGGCGAAGCCAACAGCATCGTGATAGCGCGCGAACTGATCACGCGCTACGAAGCGCTGTCGGTGGAGCAGCAGGGCCTGTTCTTCACGCGCCTGGCGGCGGAATTCAGCCCGGACCCGAAGGCGGTGCTGGCCGCGGCCGAAGCGTATGCCGCCGATCCGAGCCCGAACCATCTGGCGCGGCTGACGACGCAGGTCGAAGCGCCGCGCCAGGAGCTGCTGCGGCGCATCAATCGCGCCCCGGGCGGCACCGCGAGCATCGTCGAGATGCGCCGCACCTTGCTGAGCCGCGTCGCGAAGGAGCCTGAATTGCAGTCGGTCGAAGCCGACTTCCTGCACCTGCTGTCGAGCTGGTTCAACCCGGGTTTCCTGCAGCTCCATCGCGTCGACTGGAACTCGCCGGCGCAGTTGCTGGAGCAGCTCATCCGCCACGAAGCGGTGCATGCGATCGACGGTTGGGACGACCTGCGCCGCAGGCTGCAGCCGGACCGGCGCTGCTTCGCGTTCTTCCATCCGCAGTTGCCGCAAGAGCCGCTGATCTTCGTCGAAGTGGCGTTGCTCGACGAGATGCCGAAGGCGATCGCACCGCTGATCGCCAAGGCCGCGCCGGTCTTGGATGCGGGACGGCCGCGCGTGGCGGCGTTCTATTCGATCAGCAACTGCCAGCCGGGCCTGCGCGGCGTCTCGCTGGGCAACTTCCTGATCAAGCGCGTCGCCGAGGAGCTGAAGAGCGAGCTGCCGTCGCTGCGCACGTTCTGCACGCTGTCGCCGATCCCGGGCTTCGCGCGCTGGGTGCGCGACGGCGCGCCTTGCGACGGCTTGTCGAAGGTGCGCGCCGAACGTCTCGAAGCGGCGCATCGAGCGCTGCTCGCCACCTGCGACGGCGAACTCGATCGCCTGACGCGCGCAGGCACGATGCGCAACCTCGACGAAGCCGCCGCGGATGCGCTGCTGCGCCTCGGCGCGTACTACCTCGGCTTCCGCTCGGCGGCGCCCGAGGGCGATCCGGTGGCGCGCTTCCACCTCGACAACGGCGCCCGGCTCGAGCGCCTGAACGTGCAGGCCGACCTGTCGTCCAAGGCCCTGACGCACTCGTTCGGGCTGATGGTGAACTACCTCTACGACCTCGACCGCATCGAGGCGCAGCACGAGCAGTTCACGCAAGGCACGGTGGCGCAGTCGCGCGCCGTGGCAGGGTTGCTGTAGGCCATGAGCGGCGCCGTTCACTATCGAACCGACGCCCGCGGCGATGTCGCGAGCGTCGTGCTCGACAACGCGGGCAAGCACAACGCGATCGACATCGGCATGTGGCGCGAGCTGCGCACCCTGTTCGAGCGGCTGCAGGCGCTGCCGGCCGGCGCCGCGCCGCGCGCCGTCATCGTCGGCGGCGCGGACGGCCAGTTCGCGTCGGGCGGCGACATCGCCGAGTTCGCGACCTTCCGCTTCGATGAAGCGCGCCTGCGCGACTTCCACGAGCAGATCGTCGCCCCGGCGCTGCACGCGATGCTGGCCTGCGACATTCCGCTCTACGCGCAGATCGACGGGCACTGCGTCGGCGGCGGGCTGGAGATCGCCGCGTGCTGCGACATCCGCATCTGCGGGCGTTCCAGCCGCTTCGGCGCGCCGATCGCCAAGCTCGGCTTTCCGATGGCACCGCTCGAGCTCGCGCTGCTGGCGCGCGTCGCACCGGAGGCCTTGCTGCGCGAGTTGCTGCTCGAAGCGCGGCTCGTGAACGCGGCGCGCGCGTTCGAGCTCGGGCTCGTCCATGCGGTGACCGACGACGACGCGGTCGAGCGGCAGACGCGCGAACGCGCGCTGCACGCCGCGTCGCTGTCGCCCACGTCTGCCCGCATCAACAAGCGCACGCTGCGCCAGCTCGCGCAAGGCGGTCCGACCGCCGCCGAGCTCGCGGCACACTATGCCTACGCCGCCCACGCCGAACATCGCGAAGGCGTGATGGCTTTCCTCGAGAAACGCCCGCCGCAGTTCGGGCGCCGCTGACCCTGCCGCACCATGCCGATGAACAACGACAACCTCTACGTCGCGCTGCGCAACGCCTTCCCGAGCGACCTCGATGCCACGGCGATCGCCGTCGCCGACGGCGAGCCGCTGGCCTATAGCTGGCGCGACATCGAGCGCGCCACCGCGATGTTCGCCAACCTGCTGGCGTCGCTCGACCTGCCCGACGGCGCACGCGTCGCGGTGCAGACCGACAAATCGGTCGAGGCGCTGCTGTTCTACCTCGCGGTGCTGCGGGCGGGATATGTCTACCTGCCGCTGAACATCGGCTACCAGAGCGCCGAGATCGAGTATTTCGTCGGCAACGCCGAGCCCAGCGTCGTGGTCTGCACGAGCCGCAACTTCGGCTGGATCAGCAAGATCGCGTTCAAGGCCGGCACCGCCCACGTGTACACGCTCGACGACGACCGCACCGGCAGCCTGCTGCAACGCGCCGCCGTGCAGAGCGACCGGCACGTGCCGGCCGCCCGGCAGGCCGACGACCTCGCAGCGATCCTCTACACCAGCGGCACGACCGGGCGCAGCAAGGGCGCGATGCTGAGCCACGGCAACCTGCGGAGCAACGCGCTGACCTTGAAGGACTTCTGGGGCTGGCGCGCCGACGACGTGCTGATCCACGTGCTGCCGATCTTCCATGTGCACGGGCTCTTCGTCGCGTCGCACGGCGCGCTGCTGGCCGGCGCGAAGATGCTGTGGTTCAGCCGCTTCGACCCTCGGGCGGTCGTCGCGCGGCTCCCGGAGGCGACCATGTTCATGGGCGTGCCGACGCTCTACGTGCGACTGCTCGCCGAGCCCGGCCTGACGCGCGCCGCCTGCAGCCACATGCGACTCTTCGTCAGCGGGTCGGCGCCGCTGCTGATCGAGACCTTCAACGAGTTCCGGGAGCGCACCGGCCACACCATCCTCGAGCGCTACGGCATGAGCGAGACGGTGATGCTGACGTCGAACCCGTACCGCGGCGAGCGCCGCGGCGGTACGGTCGGCGTGCCGCTGCCCGGCGTCGGCGTGCGCATCGCGACCGAAAGCGGCATCGCGCCGACCGGCGAGATCGGCGCGATCCAGGTCAGCGGACCCGGCATCTTCAAGGGCTACTGGCGCATGCCGGAGAAGACGCGCGAGGAGTTCACCGCCGACGGCTGGTTCAAGACGGGCGACGTCGGGCGCATCGACGCCGAGGGCTACGTGACCATCGTCGGGCGCAGCAAGGACCTGATCATCAGCGGCGGCTACAACGTCTACCCGGCCGAGGTCGAGGGCTTCATCAACGAGATGCCTGGCGTGGCCGAGAGCGCCGTCGTCGGCGTGCCGCACCCGGACTTCGGCGAGGTGGGCGTGGC
>JAFEEF010000058.1 GCA_018241265.1 Pseudomonadota bacterium
GAGATCGGCTACAACAACGCCGAAGAGGCCGAGGACGGCGCGGTGGCGCTCAACATGCTGCGCAACGGCAAGTTCGACTTCGTCGTCAGCGACATCAACATGCCGAACATGAACGGCTTCGACCTGCTCGCGTCGATCAAGAAGGAAGATGCGCTGAAGCACCTGCCGGTGCTGATGGTGACGGCCGAGGCGCGCAAGGAAGACATCGTCCGCGCGGCGCAGGACGGTGCCGCCGGCTACATCGTCAAGCCCTTCACGAAGGCGACCCTCGAAGAGAAGGTGCAGAAGATCATGCAGAAGCTGGCCGCGACGGCCTGATGCGCTGCGAGGATCCGAATCATGAAGATGAACGAAATCGATGCGCTCGCGTCGCAGATGGGCCAGGCCTCGCCGGAAGTGTTCCAGCAGCTCGGCCTGATCACGCGGCAGCTCCACGACACGCTCGAGCATCTCGGCGTGATGCCCAAGCTGCAGACGGCGGCCAACGGCCTGCCGGATGCCCGCAGCCGGCTCTCCTACATCGCGAAGAAGACCGGCGACGCGGCCGACAAGGTGCTGAACCTCGTCGACCAGGCCAAGGTCGAGCACACCGCGATCGCCGAGCAGACGCGCGCGATGGCCGAAGCGATCACGTCCGATCCGGTGCGCGCGGTCGCCACCGGCGCGGTGATGAACTTCGTGCAGGACGTCGAGGCGCGCACCGCGCGCATCGACCAGCACCTGACCGACATCATGATGGCGCAGGACTTCCACGACCTGACCGGCCAGGTGGTCGCGAAGGTGGTGTCGCTCGCGAGCGACCTGGAGGACAGCCTCGTCAAGCTGCTCGTGCAGGCCGCGCCGCCCGAGCAGGCGCAGAAGGTCGAAGCCGCGATCCTGAACGGACCGGTCGTGAACCCGGAGGGCCGCACCGACGTGGTCACCAACCAGGGTGAAGTGGACGATCTGCTGGCGAGCCTCGGGTTCTGACGCGCCGAAAATCGACCCACGCCTACTGCGTCACGAGGAAAGGGCGGGCTTGTAGGCCAAGCCCAGTTCCGTAGCCAAGGACTCGAGCCGTTTGTCGAGAGTCCAGAGCAGGGTCTTGCCTGCCAGGAGCGCCGAGGCAAGCAGACTCACGTCGACGAACCCGCATCCGCGGCCGAACAACGCCCGCTGCTGGATCAGCTCAAGAAGCTCGTCGGTCAGCGGAGCCGGAACGGTCTCCAGTTCGCGCAGCAGCGCGATGACTTCGGCGCGTCGAGGTGGGGTTCCGCAGGCGACCTCCACGATGACATGGGGATGGCATACCACGAGTCCGTCTTCCAGCAACGCGGCGAGCCGCTCATCGCGTCGTTTGAAGTGCGCCACCCATACAGAGGTGTCGACGAGGACGTTCACGAGGAGGAAGGCTGGGCTCGGCGACGGGGTGCGAGTTCAATGTCCGGGGCTTGGCCGCCTAGCGATGCCAGACGGCGCGCGGTCTGGCGTTGAATGAAGGCTTCGACGCACTGCTTGAGCAGTTCGGACCGCTCGATGCCAGGCGTGGCCAGTGCGACTGCCCTGGCAAACAGCTCGTCGTCGATCGTGAATGTGGTTCTCATCGCCTGCTCTGCATCAAACTGGGCATCAGTTTGCATCAAACCGGGATCACAAACAAGTGAGCCCGCGGCCTACGCTGCGCGGCTGCCTTCAGACCGGTGACAAGACCCCGACCATCACCTGGGCGGCATAGGCGGCGGTGGCGCCGGCGGAGATCAAGAGGGCCATGGCGAGCGAAGAGAGGCGGAGCGTTTTCATCGAAGGTTCCTCGTGGCGGCGAGTGGTGGTGGATCGAACGTCGGACCGGCGGCGCCGGGTGATCGGCCTTTACGCCGGCCTGCCGGGATCGGATGCAGCGCCTTTCGGGCGATCGTCCGAGATGGCCGGCTTTCGCGCCGCTCCTGCCGCGAGCGCGACGCAGGTGCCTGACCACAATCGACCGCTACCGTGCCGTCTGCTCAAGCCATGCCCGCGCCTTCCGCGACCGTCGCCTCCGGCGGCGCGGCCGACACCGCGCCCGATCCGCTGCTGCATGCGGCCTGCGCGCTGACGCGCTGGCACCGGCGCGAGCGCTCGGCCGCTGCGCTCGTCGCGGGCCAGCCGGTCGCGCGCCCGCTGCGGCCGGCCGACGCGGTGCGCGTGCTCGACGAGGCGGGCTTCCACGCCGCGCTCGTGCAGCGCCGCATCGACGACCTGCCGTCGCTGCTGCTGCCGGTCGTGCTGCTGCTGGCCGACGGCCAGGCCTGCCTGCTGACGCGCCGCGACGGCGACGACTGCGAGATCCTCGTCCCTGCGACGCCCAAGATCGCGACGCCGCTGACCTTGCCGCTGGCGGCGCTGGAGGAACGCTACACCGGCACCGCCTTGCTGGCGACGCCGCGTCCGCCCGAGACCCCTGCGACGCGCGATGCCGAGCTGCGCGATCCGGCCGGCCATTGGCTCTGGGGCACGCTGCGCCGCTTCATCCCGTGCTATCGCTCGGCGCTCGTCGCGGCGCTGCTCTCCAACGTGCTGATGCTGGTGAGCGGCGTCGTGATGTCGGTCGCCTACGACAAGGTGATACCGCACCAGGCCTTCGCGACGCTGTGGGCGCTGGCGACCGGCGCCGGCCTCGCGCTGGTCTTCGATCTGCTCGCGCGCCAGCTCCGCAGCCACCTGATCGATGCGGCCGGACGCCGCGTCGACATGCTGATCGGCTCGGCGCTGTTCCGCCAGACCTTGGCGGTGCGCATGGAGCACCGGCCGGCATCGGCCGGCTCCTATGCGCACCATCTCGCGCAGGTCGAGGTGGTGCGCGACTTCTTCACGTCGGCGACGATGTCGGCGCTCAGCGACCTGCCCTTCATCGCGATCTTCGTCGCGATGATCTTCTTCGTCGGCGGTCCGCTCGGCTGGGTGCTGGTGCTCGCGATACCGCTGATCCTCGGCCTCGCGGCGGCGATCCAGAGCTCGCTGCGCCGCTCGATGAGCGCGAACATGGCGCACCAGGCCGACCTGCAGGGCGTGCTGGTCGAAGCGGTCGAAGGGCTCGAAGACCTGAAGGCCGCCGGTGCCCAGGGCCGCTTCCTGCATCGCTACGAATCGGCGACCGCGGCGGCGGCCGACGCGGCCCTGAAGGCGCGTTCGCTCAGTGCGCTCACCTCCAACGTGTCGGCAGCGGCGCAGCAGGCCGTCACCTTGGTGATGCTGGTCTGGGGCGTCTACCTGATCCATGCCGGCGTCGTGACCGGCGGCGCGCTGATCGGCTCGATCATGTTCGCGACGCGCGCGATCGCGCCGCTCGGCAGCGTCGTCAACCTCGCGACCCGCTACCAGGGCGCGCGTGCCGCGATGGTCTCGCTCGATCGCCTGATGGCCTTGCCGACCGAACGCGATGCCGGCCGCAGCTACGTGCAGCGGCCCGCGATCGGCGGGCGCATCGCGCTGCACGACGTGTCGTTCGCCTATCCCGATCTCGATGGCGGCACGGCGGCCGCACCGCGCGTGCTGAAGGGCGTGAGCCTGCAGTTCGCGCCCGGCGAGCGCGTCGCGATCCTGGGCCGCATCGGCAGCGGCAAGTCGACCATCCTGCGATTGCTCGCCGGCCTTTATCAGCCGGGCGATGGCCGCGTCGAAGCCGACGGCATCGACCTGCGCCAGATCGATCCGGCCGACTTCCGCAGCCGCATCGGCTTCGTGTCGCAGGATCCGCGCCTCTTCAATGGCAGCCTGCGCGAGAACGTGCTGCTCGGACGTGCCGAGATCGATGCGGCGCAGCTCGTGCAGGTGGCCGCGATGACCGGCCTCGATCGCGTCGTCGCCGCGCATCCGCAGGGCTGGGACCTCGCGGTCGGCGAGATGGGCGGGCTGCTGTCGGGCGGCCAGCGCCAGCTCGTCGCGCTGGCGCGCTGCCTCGTGACGCAGCCGCAGATCCTCTTCATGGACGAGCCGACCAGCTCGATGGACGCGCAGTCCGAGATCCTGTTCCTGCGCCAGCTGAAGGAAGCCGTCGGCGCGCGCACCTTGATCGTCGTGACCCATCGGCCCGCGGTGCTCGACCTCGTCGATCGCATCGTCGTCGTCGATGCCGGCAAGGTCGTGCTCGATGGGCCGAAGGCACAGGTGCTGGCGGCGCTGTCGGGCGTGCGCCCCGCTGCGCCGCCGGCGGCCGATCCGGCGACCGCCAACCTGCACCGCCATCCGGCGACCCATCCGGTGGCCGCCGACGCACGGACCGAGGCGGCGACCGCATGAAGCTCTTCGCTCGCCGCGCCGGTCCGGCGCCGCTGCGCGCGGCCGATGTCGCCTACGTGGCCGACCCGCGCAGCGCGGCACTCGCCGATCCGCTGCGCCATGCGTCCTGGGCGCTCTACCTGATGCTGCTGATGGTCGCCGCGGCGATAGGCTGGGCGGCGCTGACGCGCGTCGACGACATCACGCGCGCCGACGGCCGGGTGGTCCCGGAAGGACGCGAGCAGGTGATCGCCAGCCTCGAAGGCGGCATCCTGCGCGAGCTCTATGTGCACGAGGGCATGCAGGTCGATCCGGGCCAGGCGCTCGCGCAGATCGATCCGACGCGCTTCGAGTCGCAGCAGAAGGAGAGCGAGATACGCCGGCTGTCGCTGCAAGCGACGCGTGCGCGCCTGATGGCCGAAGCGGGCGACGAGCCGCTCGATTTTCCGAAGGCCGTCGCCGCGTCGCCGGCATTGGTCGCCGCCGAGACCGAGGCCTACGAGGCGCGCCGCCGTGCGCTCGAGCAGGCGTTGAATGCGAACCAGCGCAGCATCGATCTGCTGCAGCGCGAGAAGGCGATGTCGGAGGCGATGGCCGCCAAGGGCCTGCTGTCCGATGTCGAGGTGATGCGGCTGGCGCGCCAGGTCAACGAGCTGCAGCTGCAGAGCCAGGAGCGCACGAACCGCTTCCGCCAGGACGCGAGCACCGACCTCGTGCGCGTGCAGAGCGAACTCGCGCAGCTCGACGAGCAGATGAACGGCCGGGCCGACGTGCTGCGCCGCACCGTGCTGACGTCGCCGGTGCACGGGCTCGTGAAGAACATCCGCACGAGCACGCTCGGCGGCGTGATCGGGCCCGGTGCGCCGGTGATGGAGATCGTGCCGCTCGGCTCCAAGGTGCTGATCGAGGCGCGCATCAAGCCGGCCGACATCGGCTTCGTGCGGGTCGGCCAGATCGCCGACGTGAAGCTGTCGGCCTACGACTATGCGACCTACGGCGCGCTGAAGGGCACGGTCGAATACATCAGCCCGGATGCGCTCGGCGATGCCGACCGCGCGCCATCGGCCGATGCGACCTACTACCGCGCGCTGGTGCGCGCCGACAGCGCCTTGATGGCGCACGGCAAGCCGCTCGCGGCGCTGCCCGGCATGACGGGATCGGTCGAGGTCCGGACCGGCGAACGCTCGGTGCTCGACTTCCTGCTGCGGCCGGTGCTGAAGTCGAAGGAAGCGTTCCGGGAAGGGTGAGGGCGGCGAGCGCCGCCGAGCTGCAACAGCGCTTCCTTTCGCCCGGTTTTCCATCCATCGCCGACCTCCATCGCACGGTCTACTGGCGACCGGCGCCATCCGGCGCCATCCGGCACATTCCCGCCCACGACCGCACCGATGACACTCGCTTCCCGTCGGCTCCGCCTGCTGCTCGCCGTCTTGCCGCTCTGCCTGATGGCCATCGCCGTCCAGGCCAGGGAGAGCGCGGCCCGTTGCACCGGCGAGGACGACGTTCCCGCCGCGTCCGCATCGGCCAGTGCCCCGCCCGTCGCCGCGCCCGACGCCAGCCAGCCGCGCCTCACCTTGCAGACCCTCGTGCGCCGCGCCGTCGAGCGCAGCCAGGGCATAGGCGCCGCCAAGCTGCTCGCCCAGGCGGCCAGCGCCGAGGTCGAGCAGCAGCAGGCCGCCAAGCTGCCGCAGGCGACGCTGTCCGGCAGCTTCGGCCCGACCTATGCGACCGCGCCCGACGTCCCCGGCATCAGCGGCGGCCAGCTCCGGGCCGGCGTCAACATCAGCGCGCTGCTCTACGACGGCGGCCAGACCGACGAGCTGACCGGCTGGCGCCGCAACCTCGCCGAAGCCGCGCGCCTCGGCCAGATCAGCGCCGAAGAGCAGGTCGCGCTGCAGACCGTCTCGCTCGTGCTGGAGCGCAGCCGCTACCGCATGCAGGCGCGCGTCTACCGGCAGTACGAGCGCAGCGTCGCCTGCCTCGTCGATGCGCTGCGCGACATCGTCGCGGTCGACAAGGGCCGCGCGAGCGAGCTGGTGCAGGCGCAGAAGACGCTGCAGCAGGTCGAACTGTCGCAGACCGATACCGCATCGACGTTGCGCCAGATCGAGGTGCGGCTGCGCCGCTTCGTCGGCGACACGCTGCCCGAGACCGAAGGCATGGCCTCGGTGCTGCTCGCGACGCCGACGCTCGACGACGTGCTGGCGCAGGCCAGCCGCTCGAGCGACATCACGCAGCTCGACGCGCAGGCCGAAGCGCTCGACAGCTATGCCCGCTCGGTCGACGCATCGAGCAAGCCGCAGGTCACCTGGAACGTCGGCGGCTCGCGCGCGGTCGGCGTCGGCAGCTCGAGCAGCCTGGGCGCCGGCATCAACGTCAACGTGCCGCTCTACGCGCCGACCCTGCGCTATGCCGTCGATGCCGCGCAGAAGCGCGCCGGCGCGGCCCGCCTGCAGCGCGCCGATGCGCTCGAGGCGCGCCGCTACCGCATCGCCGAAGTGCACGAGCAGGCGGCGTCGGCGTTCGACCGCGCGCGCCGCATCGCCGCGGTCGTCAACGACAGCGAGCTGGTGCGGGCCGCGACCGTCGAGCAATGGCAGCGCCTCGGGCGCCGCTCGCTGTTCGACGTGATGGCCGCCGAAGGCGACCACTACGCGCTGCGCCTGGCCTACGTCAATGCGCTCTACGACGGCGAGCAGGGCAATGCGCTGCTGCGCTCGCTCGGCCTCGGCATCGCGCCCTGGCTGGAATGACGACGACGGCGGCGACGCCATGAACACCCTCAGCCCGACACCGACCATGTCCAAGCCCGCCAACGCCGCAACGGCCGCGCGCCAGTCGCGCCTCGTCGAAGCGATCCAGCTCCAGCAGCAGGGCCGTGTCGACGCCGCCATGCAGCGCTTTCGCGCCGTGCTGGCCGACAACCCGAACGATGCGGTCGCGCTCTATTCGCTGTCGGCGATGCTGATGCAGACGCGCGGCGTCGATGCCGCCGGCGAGGTGCTGGCGCTCGTCGAGCACGGCGTGAACGTCGCGCCGCAATTCGAGCCGCTGTGGTTCGCGCGCGCGATGGTGCTGCAGACGCTCGGCCGCCGCGACGACGCGCTCGCCAGCTACGACGAGGCGCTGCGCCTGAAGCCGGGATACGTCGACGCGCTGCTCAACAGCGGCGCGCTGCTGCGCGAGCAGCATCAGCACGTGAAGGCGCTGGAGCGCTTCAACCAGGTGCTGGCGATCGATCCGAACCATGAATCGGCACTCGGCAACTGCGCGATCCTGCTGACCGAGTTCAAGCAGAGCGAGAAGGCGATCGCGATGTTCGAGCGCCTGCTGAAGCTCAACCCCGACTATCCGTACGGCCTCGGCCTCCTGAGCTACGAGCGCCTGCATGCCTGCGACTGGACCGACTTCGAGGCGCTGCGCGAGCGCATCGTCTCCGGCGTGCGTGCCGGCCGGCGCGCCAGCAAGACGCTCGGCCTGATGGCGATCTCGGACCAGGCGAGCGACCATTTCCTGGCCGCGCGCATCTTCGCGCGCCAGTGGTTCCCGAAGCAGCGCGAGGCGCTGTGGAACGGCGAGCGCTACGAGCACGACAAGATCCGCATCGCCTACGTCTCGCCCGACCTGCGCGAGCATCCGGTCGGCCATCTGACCGCCGGCCTCTTCGAGCGCCACGACAAGTCGCGCTTCGAGACGATCGCGATCTCGCTCGGCATCGACGACCAGAGCCGCCTGCGCGCGCGCATGCAGCAGGCGTTCGACCGCTTCGTCGACGTGCGCGGCATGGGCTCGCGGCAGATCGCCGAGCTGATGCGCGAGATGGAGGTCGACATCGCGATCGACCTCGCCGGCTACACCTCGGACTCGCGCATCGACGTCTTCGCCTGGCGCCCGGCGCCGCTGCAGATCGCCTGGCTCGGCTATCCGGGCACCTTGGCGACCGACTACGTCGACCACATCCTCGCCGACCCGCACGTGATCCCGCCGGAGCACGAGCCGTTCTACACCGAGAACGTCGTGCGGCTGCCGCACACCTACCTGCCGACCGACACGGCCATCGAGATCGCGGCCGAGACGCCGACCCGCGAGGCCTGCGGCCTGCCGCCGACCGGCCCGGTGCTGTGCTCGTTCAGCCACGACTACAAGATCCACCCCGACGTGTTCGCCGCCTGGATGCGCATCCTGAAGCGCCTGCCGGGCAGCGTGCTGTGGCTCGTCACGCGCAATGCGTACTCGCAGGCCAACCTGCGTCGTTCGGCCGAAGCGCACGGCATCGATCCGGCGCGGCTCGTCTTCGCGCAGCGCGTGCCGCGCGTCGAAGACCATCTGGCGCGCTATCGCCTGGCCGACGTGTTCCTCGACACGACGCCGTACAACGCCCACACCACCGCGGCCGATGCGCTGATGGCCGGCCTGCCGGTCGTGACCTGCATGGGCAACGCCTTCCCGGCGCGCGTCGCGGGCAGCCTGCTGCATGCGATCGGGTTGCCGGAGCTGATCACGCACACGCTGGCCGACTACGAGCAGCTCGTCGTCGAGCTGGTGTCGGACCGTGCACGACTCGCCGACGTGAAGACGCGTCTGGCCGCGAACCGCCAGACCCATGCGCTGTTCGACACGCAGCGCTTCTGCACCGATCTCGAAGCGACGCTCAGGCGGCTGCACGACGAGCGCCGGCAGACCTTGCCCGGCGCGGTGTCGAAGGCCGAGGCCGTGACGGCACCGACTTTCGCCGCGCCGCCTGCGGCCGAAGCAGAGCTGGCGCAGGCCGCGCAGATGCTGGCAGGCGGGAACATGCCGCAGACCGAATTGCACCTGCGCCGCTACCTGCGCTTCGGCGGCAGCGACCCGCGTGCAGCGCAGATGCTGACGCGCGTCGCCGCGGGCTACGGACTGCCCGAGGGCCATGAACTGGTCGAGCATCCCGCCGCCGCACCCGGCAGCGCCGACGCGAAATACTTGCTGGTCAAGGCCTGGGGCTACGGCTTCTGGAGCGACGTGCACCACGTGCTCGGCCAGATGCTGCTCGCCGAGCTCACCGGTCGCATCCCGGTCGTCCATTGGGGCACGAACAGCCTGTTCGGCGACGGCTCCGGCGGCAATGCCTGGGACCTCTACTTCGAGCCGGTGTCCGACGTGCGCATCGACGACCTCGCCGGCCTCGTCGCCGGGCGCGACATCTATCCGCCGAAGTGGCGCCTCGATCGGCTGCGCGACGAGAACGTCGGCAAGTGGAGCGGGCCGCAGGCGCGCCTCGCCGCGCCGTACTTCTTCGCGCGCGACGAGGCGCTCGCGGTCAGCGACTTCTACGCCACCGTCAGCTCGATCGTCCCGTGGATCGGCCGCGCCTCGCGCTACCACGGCCTGAGCGACGACCGGATCTACCGCCAGCTCTTCGACCGCTACCTGAAGCCGCGGCCGCAGGTGGTCGCGCGGGTCGATGCCTTCCACCGTGCCCATCTCGCCGGCCGGCATTGGGCCGCGGTGCATGTGCGCGGCTCCGACAAGGTCCACGAGTCGGCGGCGCTGCACCAGACCAACGAGCGCTACGACGGCTTCGTCGAGCGCATCGTCGAACTCAATCCGGAGATCGGCCTCTTCCTGCTCACCGATGCGGTCGACGTGCACGCGCGCTACGCGCAGCGCTATGGCGATCGCGTCGTCACGACGCCGGCGCTGCGCAGCGACTCGACGACCGGCGTGCACATGCAGGGCCATGCCGGGTCGACGGTCGGCACCGAAGTGCTGGTCGACGCGCTGCTCGCGGCACGCTGCGACTACTTCGTCGGCAACCAGGAGTCCAACGTGTCGCTCGCGATCGCGAGCCTGAAGGACTGGCCGAACGGCTTGCTCGCGATGCTGGGCCAGCAGAGCGCGCGCGCCGAGAACCTGTTCCTGCACCGCGCCGCGGCGCCGGCCTGAGAGGCTGAGAGGCCATCCGACATGACCGCTCCGACCTCGAAAACGGCGCCACTCTGCGTTGCAAATGCTCGCCATAGCCCGAGCCATGGCTGCGCTTTGCGCCTTGATTGGCACGGTTTGCGGGTCCGTCTCGGCCACGCCGGATGACCTCTCAGCCTCTGAAGGCGCCATCGACCATGCAAGCCGCGTCCGGTCGCACGGTGGCCATCCTGATCACGACCTACCGTCGCAACGCCAAGCTGCTGCGCCTGGTCGAGATGATGACCGCGCTGATCCGGGCCTACGCCGGCCCGAACCATTACTTCATCTGCGTCGCCGATTCGGACCGCACGAACGATGTCGCGTTGCCGCCCGGTACCTCGTACCTGGTCAACGCCGGCGATGGCTTCGACGACAACCTGCTCGGCGCGTTTCGCTTCCTGTCCGGCGCCTGCGACCATGTGTTCGCGATGGCGGACGACGATCTGCCGAACCCGTTCGTCGATCCGCTGACGATCATCGATGCGGCGCTGCGCTGCGACGAGCGCGATGTCGTGCTGTTCAACCACGTGACCTATGTCGAGTCCGGCGGGATCACGCTGGACCGGCACTTCTACAGCGTCACTGAGACGGTGAACCTGAGCGCCGACCCGATACCGATGCTCTCGGGGCGCATGCCGCGCTATGCAGGGGTGTTGTACCGCACCGCGTTCGTGCGCGCGCTCCTGCCGCAACTGCAAGCGCTGCGCACGTCGCTGCATGCCTACGCGGCGCCGATCTACATCGCCGCCGACCGCGGGCGCTTCCTGTTCTTCGATCACGGCATCGTGCTGTTCGACGACGCTGCGAAGGCCGACGGCGCCTGGGAGAGCGCGCGGCGTGTGCACCGCGGGCTGATGCAATTCCTGAAGCACATGGCGCCGTGCCTGTCGCCAGGGGCGTATCGCTACCTCGTGCAGGGGCTGTATCACGTGTTCTTCCGCGTCAACCGCAAGTCGGTCTGGCGCACCGATTTGCCGGGCGTGCCGGACTTCGCCACACTGGAGCTGTTCGAGGCGCATCTGGCGACCCTGGATGACGGGGCCTAGCGAGGCCGCGAGCGAGGGACGCACCGCTATCGGCCCTATCGCCGCGACCCGCCGAAGCCGGGCCTGCGGGACCGCCGGCATGCTCCACGTAGAAGGCGATCGCGTCGGCGCGATCCTGCTCGGCGCCCTCGTGCAGGAAGTAGGTCAAGGCATCTTGCTTCGAAGGCGGGCCACGATGGCCGGCGGCGGGGGCGGAACTGGCGGCCAAAGCGCTGACTTATCGGGCGATGGCGCCGACCGCTGACGCCTAAAGTGAAACCCGGATCGTGCTGCCTACGCCGGGTCGACATCGGGCGTGTGCGTGGGGGCTCGAACTCGAGAGCACTCGCGCCCCATGCATACCATCGCCATCCTGGTCACGACCTTCGACCGCAACGCCAAGCTGCGGCGGCTGGTCGCGCAGTGGCTGCGCTTCATCGCCGACTACCGCGGGCCGAACCGCTACCTGCTGTGCGTGGCCGACTCCAACCCGCGCAACGACGTCGTGCTGCCGGCCGGCGTCTCCTACCTCGTCAACGCCGGCGAAGGCTTCGACGACAACTACACCGGCGCCTGCAAGGCGCTCTGCGGCAGCGCCGATTTCGTGTTCGCGATGGGCGACGACGACCTGCCGAGCATGTTCGTCAGCCCGCTGGTGCTGATCGACGCGGCCGTCGAATCCGGGCAAGCCGACGTCACGCTGTTCAACCACGTCTCCTACGTCGAGCACACCGACATCCAGCTCGGCGAGCGCTACTACTGCGTCGGCGAGACGGTGAACCTGGCGGTCGACCCGCTGACCATCCTCGGCACGCGGCTGCCGCGCTATGTCGCGATCCTCTACCGCGGCGCCTACCTCGAGACGCTGATGCCGCTGCTGAAGACCTTCCGCGGCAGCCTGCACGCGTATGCGGTGCCGATCCTGCTCGCGGCGGTCGCGCAGCGCTTCCGCTTCTTCGACTACCCGATCTGCTTCTTCCACCAGGGCGACAAGCAGGACGGCGCGTGGGAAGACCGGAGCCGCGTCGACGAAGGGTTGCGCCTCTTCCTGCGCAACATCCGCCCGCATGTGTCGGAAGCGCACTACGCGCAGATGGCGGCCGGGTTCGAGCGCAACTACTTCGACGCCGCGTCCCGGCAGGCCCAGCGCCTGGCCGCCTGAGCGAGAGACACCCCATGCCCATCGCCTCCCTCCTGGTCCCCGTCTACAACCGCGAGAGCCTGATCGAGCGCACGCTGATGTCGACGCTCGCGCAGACGATAGCGGACATCGAGATCGTCGTCGTCGACAACCGGAGCACCGACCGCACCTACGAGGTCTGCGCGAGCATCGCCGCGCGGGACCGGCGCATCGTCCTGCACCGCAACGAGACCAACGTCGGCCCGGTGCGCAACTGGATCGAATGCGCGAACCGCGCGACCGCGCCGTATTCGAAGATCGTCTTCAGCGACGACCTGATCGCGCCCAACTACCTCGAGCGCACGCTGCCGCACCTGATCGCGAAGGACACCGGCTTCGTCTTCACGCCCATCATCTGCGGCGAGGAGGAGTGGAAGGGCGTGCTGCACTACCGCAACTTCCTCGACGATTGCCGCTTCACGTCGGACGCCTTCATCCGCATGGCGGTGCGCATGGGCGGCTATATCACGCCGGTCTCGCCGGGCGCGGCACTGTTCCGCACCGCCGATTTGCGCAAGCACATCCGGACCGAGCTGCCTGGCGTCGAAGGCTACGACTTCGCCGCGACCGGCGCGGGCGTCGACTGGCTGATCTACGGCATGACCGCGCTGCACTACAAGCACGTCGCCTACGTCTGCGACCCGCTGGTGTACTTCCGCCAGCACCCCGGCTCGATCTCGATCCGCAACGAGAACGACCTCGTGCCCAAGGGCTACGCACTGGCGCAGCAATGGTTCATCTCGCGCGTGCAGGGGATCTGATGCCCACCGTGACGCTCGCCAACGACAAGCGCTTCGAAGCCGCCGCCGGCGTCGCCATCCTCGACGCCGCGCGCACCGCCGGCATCGTGCTGGAGCACAGCTGCCGCACCGGCCGCTGCGGCAGCTGCAAGACGCCGGTGCGCCAGGGCCGCACCATTCCGCTGTTCCCCGAGGCCGGCCTGACGCGCCAGGAGCGCGATGCCGGGATGATCCTGACCTGTGCGCGCTCGGCGACCGAGGACGTCGTGATCGACACCGAAGACCTGCCCGGTGGCGACATTGCCGTGAAGACGCTGCCGTGCCGCATCGATGCGCTCGAGCGTCTCGCGCCCGACGTGCTGCGCGTGCGGCTGCGCCTGCCGCCGACTGCCGCGCTGCGCTACCTTCCGGGGCAATCGATCGACGTGATCGGCCGCGAAGGGCTGCGGCGCAGCTACTCGATCGCCAACGCGCCGACTGCCGACGGCAAGCTCGAGCTGCACATCCGCCAGGTCGATGGCGGCGCGTTCAGCCGCTACTGGTTCGACGCGGCGAAGGCGGGCGACCTGCTGCGCCTCGAAGGGCCGCTCGGCACCTTCTTCCTGCGCGACGCGGCCGGGCTCGATCTGGTCTTCCTTGCGACCGGCACCGGCATCGCACCGGTCAAGGCCATGCTCGAAGACCTCGCTGCGCGTCCCGCCGACGCGCAGCCGCGCTCGGTCAGGCTGCTGTGGGGCGGCCGCGTGCGCGGCGACCTGTACTGGCAGCCGCAACATCCGGGTCTTGCCTACACGCCCGTGCTGTCGCGCGCCGATGCCGCCTGGGACGGCGCGCGCGGCCACGTGCAGGACGTGCTGCTGCAGTCGCCGCCCGATTGGTCGCGCGCTGCGGTCTACGCCTGCGGCTCCGAAGCCATGATCGCCGGCGCCCGCGAGCGCCTCGTCGCCGCGGGCCTGGCGCCGCGGCGTTTCCTGTACGACGCCTTCACCAGCTCGGCGCCTGCGGCCGCAGCCGTTGCCGAACCCGTTACCGCGTGATTTGGAGCAAGCCATGAAAGCCGTGATCCTGGCCGGGGGCCTGGGCACCCGCCTCAGCGAAGAGACCGCGACGCGGCCGAAGCCGATGGTCGAGATCGGCGGCCGGCCGATCCTCTGGCACATCATGAAGATGTACTCGAGCCATGGCGTCAACGACTTCATCGTCTGCTGCGGCTACAAGGGCTACGTCATCAAGGAGTACTTCGCGAACTACTGCCTGCACATGTCGGACGTGACGTTCAACATGCGCGAGAACCACATGCAGGTGCACTGCCGGCGCGCCGAGCCGTGGAACGTGACGCTGGTCGATACCGGCGACGAGTCGATGACGGGCGGGCGGCTGCGCCGCGTGGCCGAGTACGTCGAAAAGGACGAGACCTTCTTCTTCACCTACGGCGACGGCGTCGGCGACATCGACATCTCGGCAACGCTGCGCTTCCATCGATCGCACGGCAAGGACGCGACGCTGACGGCGGCCTATCCGCCCGGCCGCTTCGGCGCGCTCGACATCCACCACGGCCAGGTGCGCAGCTTCAAGGAAAAGCCCAAGGGCGACGGCGCGATGATCAACGGCGGCTTCTTCGTGCTGTCGCCGCGCGTGCTGAAGCACATCGACGGCGACGCCTCGGTGTGGGAGCAGGAGCCGCTGAACGCGCTGGCCGAGACCGGCGAGCTGATGGCTTACGAGCACCACGGCTTCTGGCAGCCGATGGACACGCTGCGCGACAAGCACCTGCTGGAGCGCCTGTGGGCCGAGGGCACGGCGCCTTGGAAGATGTGGAGCTGATGTCGTGACGCCGAGTTTCTGGGGCGGCAAGCGCGTCTTCCTGACGGGCCACACCGGCTTCAAAGGCAGTTGGCTCGCCCTCTGGCTGCAGTCGCTGGGCGCCGAGGTGCAGGGCTACGCGCTCGAAGCGCCGACGACGCCGGCGCTCTACGACGTGGCGCGCGTCGGCGCCGGCATGGCGTCGACGATCGGCGACATCCGCGACTACGACGCGGTGCAGCGCTGCCTCGCCGCGTTCCGTCCCGACGTCGTGATCCACATGGCGGCGCAGCCGCTGGTGCGCCTGTCGTACAGCGAACCGGTCGCGACCTACGCGACCAACGTGATGGGCACGGTGCACGTGCTCGAAGCGGCGCGCCGGACGGACACGGTGCGCGCGATCGTCAACGTGACGACCGACAAGTGCTACGAGAACCGCGAGTGGGTCTGGGGCTATCGCGAAGACGAAGCGATGGGCGGCCATGATCCCTACAGCAACAGCAAGGGCTGCTCGGAGCTGGTGACGTCGGCGTATCGCCGGTCGTTCTTCCAGCGCGGCGGCGCGGCGCTCGCGTCGGCCCGCTCGGGCAACGTGATCGGCGGCGGCGACTGGGCGCCGGATCGCCTCGTGCCCGACGTGCTGCGCGCCTTCGAACAGGACACGCCTGCGGTCATCCGCAACCCGCATGCGACGCGGCCGTGGCAGCACGTGCTGGAGCCGCTCGCCGGCTACCTGACGCTGGCCGAGCGCCTCTGCGCCGATGGCGCGGCGTTCGCGGAAGGCTGGAACTTCGGCCCGGTCGACAGCGACGCGCGCTCGGTGCAATGGATCGTCGAGCGCCTCGCCGCCGCCTGGGGCGGCGGCGCTCGCTGGCAGCTCGACGGCGCCGACCATCCGCACGAAGCGAACCAGCTCAGGCTCGACATCGCGAAGGCGCGCGGGCGCCTGAGCTGGAGTCCGACCTGGGGCCTCGCGAGCGCGCTCGATCGCATCGTCGAATGGCACCGCGCCTGGCTCGACGGCGCGGACATGCAGGCGGCTTGCCTCGCGCAGATCGAACAACACACTTTGGCTACCCAACGGAAGATCGCCTGATGAAGACCCCCGACATGCTGCGCGCCGACATCGCCGAGCTGGTGCAGCAATACGCCGCGCTCGCGCTTGCCCAGAAGCCCTTCGTCGCGGGCGAGTCGGCCGTGCCGGTCTCGGGCAAGGTGATCGGCGCGAAGGAGCTGCAGCTGATGGTCGAGGCATCGCTCGACGGCTGGCTGACGACCGGGCGCTTCAACGATGCGTTCGAGAAGCGCCTCGCGGCCTATCTCGGCGTCGACTACCTGATCACGGTGAACTCGGGTTCGTCGGCCAACCTCGTCGCGTTCTCGGCGCTGACCTCGCCGCGCCTCGGCGACCGTGCGATCAGGCCGGGCGATGAAGTGATCGGCGTGGCCGCGGGCTTCCCGACCACCGTCAACCCGATCCTGCAGTTCGGCGCGGTGCCGGTGTTCGTCGACGTCGAGATCGGCCACTACAACATCGATGCGTCGAAGATCGAGGCGGCGATCGGCCCGAAGACCAAGGCGATCATGCTCGCCCACACCTTGGGCAACCCGTTCAACCTCGACGTCGTCACGGCGCTGTGCCGGAAGCACAACCTCTGGCTGATCGAGGACTGCTGCGACGCGCTCGGCTCGACCTACGACGGCCGCAAGGTCGGCACCTTCGGCGACATCGGCACCCTGAGCTTCTACCCGGCGCACCACATCACGATGGGCGAGGGCGGCGCGGTGTTCACGAACGACCCCGAGCTGAGGCTGATCGCCGAGTCGTTCCGCGACTGGGGCCGCGACTGCTATTGCGCGCCCGGCAAGGACAACACCTGCAACAAGCGCTTCTGCCAGCAGTTCGCGACCTTGCCCGAAGGCTACGACCACAAGTACACCTACTCGCACCTCGGCTACAACCTCAAGATCACCGACATGCAGGCGGCCTGCGCATTGGCGCAGCTCGACCGGCTCGAAGGCCTGGTGCAGTCGCGCAAGGACAACTTTGCGCACCTGCGGGCACGGCTGGCTTCGTGCGAACAGTTCCTTCGGCTGCCGGAGGCGACCGGGAAGTCCGATCCGTCGTGGTTCGGCTTCCCGATCACGTTGCGCGAAGACGCCGGCGCGAAGCGCGCGGACCTGATCAACTACCTCGAGCAGAGCCGCATCGGCACGCGCCTCTTGTTCGCCGGCAACCTGACGCGCCAGCCCTACATGCAGGGCCGCAACTTCCGCGTCAGCGGCGAGCTGACGCAGACCGACGTCGTGATGAACCGAACCTTCTGGATCGGCATCTATCCGGGTCTCGGTACCGCGCAGCTCGACTACATGGCCGATCGGCTCGAAGAGTTCTTCGGCCTCAACTTCTGATGCGCATCCTGCTGACCGGCGGCAGCGGCTTTCTCGGCAGCGCGCTGGCGCGGCACTTCGATCGTGCGGGCCACGAGCTCGTGCTGCTGCTGCGGCCGCGGTCGTCGCCGGCGCGGCTCGCGAACGTGCGCTGCCGCGTCGCGCGGGCGACGAGCGATGCCGACATCGCCGCGCTGGTCGGCGAGGTCCGGCCTGACGCGGTGGTCCATACCGCCTGCAGCTACGGCCGCGGCGGCGAAGGCGCGGTGCAGATCGCGGATGCCAATCTGCGGCTCGGCCTGACCTTGCTGCAGGCGCTGCGCGCGGTCGAAGCGCCCGTCACCTTCATCAACACCGGCACCGCGCTGGCGGCCGACGTGAGTGCCTATGCGCTGTCGAAGCACCAGTTCGTGCCATGGGGCCGGATGCTCGCCGACGCGTCGCTGCGCTTCGTGAACCTGCGCCTGCAGCACCTGTACGGCCCGGGCGACGATCGCTCGAAGTTCACGACCCAGGTGCTGCACGCCTGCCATGCGCACGAGCCGCGGCTCGCGCTGACGGCCGGGGAACAGGCGCGCGACTTCATCCATGTCGACGACGCCGTGAGCGCCTACGACACCGTGCTCGCGCATGCGGGCGAGCTGCCGGCGTTCGACGAGATCGACGTCGGCTCGGGCCGAGCGCCGACGATCCGCGAGTTCGTCGAGGCGGTGCACGCGCTGACGGCGTCGCGCACGCGCCTCGACTTCGGCGCCTTGCCGTACCGGCCGAACGAGGCCATGCATTGCCGGGCCGACACCGCGCGCCTCGAAGCGCTCGGCTGGCGCGCGCGCTGGAGCCTGCGCGACGGCCTGCAACACACGATCGAACAGGAGTTCCCCGCATGAAGCTGCTCATCACCGGAGGCTGCGGCTTTCTCGGCAGCAACCTCGCTGCCCATGCGATCGCGCAAGGCATGGAGCTCGCCGTGTTCGACAACCTGCAGCGCCTCGGCGCGCAGGACAACCTCGCATGGCTGCGCGCGCAGGGCACGTTCGAGTTCGTGCACGGCGACATCCGCAATGCCAACGACGTCGATCGGCTCGTGCAGCGCTTTGGGCCGCAGCAGGTCTTCCACCTCGCCGGCCAGGTCGCGATGACGACGTCGATCGCCAACCCGCGCATGGACTTCGAGGTCAACGCGCTCGGCACCTTGAACCTGCTCGAGGCGGTGCGGCGGCATGCGCCCGAGGCCGGCGTCTTCTACTCGTCGACCAACAAGGTCTACGGCGACCTCGAGCAGTTCGGCTACGAGGAGCGCGCGACGCGCTGGCACTGCACCGACCGGCCGCGCGGCTTCGACGAGCGCACGCAGCTCGACTTCCATTCGCCGTACGGCTGCTCCAAGGGCGCGGCCGATCAGTACCTGCGCGACTACCACCGCATCTACGGCCTGAAGACGGTCGTGTTCCGCCACTCGTCGATGTACGGCGGCCGCCAGTTCGCGACCGCCGACCAGGGCTGGATCGGCTGGTTCTGCCAGATGGCCGCCGAGACGCGGCGCGGCGAGCGCCGGGAGCCGTTCACGATCGCCGGCAACGGCAAGCAGGTGCGCGACGTGCTGCATGCCGACGACATGGTGAGCCTGTACTACTCGACGATCGCGCACCTCGCCGCGGCGGCCGGACAGGCCTACAACATCGGCGGCGGCATGGACAACAGCCTGTCGCTGCTGGAGCTGTTCGCGCTGCTCGGCGAGCGCGTCGGCCGTCCGCTGGACTTCGTCAGCGGCCCGCCGCGCGAAAGCGACCAGCGCGTCTTCGTGGCCGACGTCGCCAAGATCGGCGCGCTCTCCGGCTGGCGGCCGCGGGTGGATGCGGTGCGGGGCGTGGGGCGGATGCTCGATTGGGTCGAGTCGCGCTGAGGACCGCGCGCATGCGGCATTTGGCAGAATGCGCCGCATGCCGATCCCGCTGCTGCTCGTCGAAGACGAACCGGCCATCGCCCGTACCATCGTCTTCGCATTGGAGCGTGAGGGCTTTCACGTCGAGCATGTGATGTTGGTGCGCGAGGCGCGCGAGCGGCTCTGGTCGCCGCGCTGCGACCATGCCGCGGTGATCCTCGACGTCGGTCTACCCGACGGCAGCGGGCTCGATCTCTGCCGCGACCTGCGGCAGAGAAGCCGGATGTCCATCGTCATCCTCAGCGCACGCGGCGAGGAGATGGACCGCGTGCTCGGGCTCGAACTGGGTGCCGACGACTACATCGCCAAGCCGTTCAGCCCGCGCGAGCTGTGTGCTCGGCTGCGCTCGCTGCTGCGGCGCAGTGCGATGCCGCCGGTCGACAGCATCGGCGTCGCCGTCGATGACCTGCTGGCGCACGATGCCGACTCGGCGCGTATCCGGTTCGGGACGGTCTGGCTCAAGCTGACGCGGCGCGAATACGGGCTGCTGCGGGCGTTGATGCGCACGCCCGGCAAGGTGTGGTCGCGCGAGGCGCTGCTCGATGCGGCGTGGGGCAGCGACGCCGACAGCACCGACCGCACTGTCGATACGCATGTGAAGACGCTGCGCGCCAAGCTGCGCGACGTCCGGCCCGACCTCGATCCGATCGTGACCCATCGCGGCCTGGGCTACTCGCTGGACCTGCCGCACGACGCCTGAGCGTACCCACGCGTGAAGCTCGGTCTGCGCCTGATCCTCGGCTTCTTCGTGATCGCCGGGCTGGCGGCATTCTTCATCTTGCGCGTCTTCGTCGTCGAGGTTCGGCCGAGCGTGCGCGAGGTGATGGAAGACATGCTGGTCGACACCGCCAACATCCTGGCCGAGCTGGCCGCCGACGATCTCGCGCGCATGCCGGCTGGCGGGACGCTCGACGGCTCGCGCTTCGCGCAACGCGTGCGCGACTACGCGCTGCGCCCGATCGACGCCAGCATCTGGGGCGTGAGCAAGCGGACGCTCGACTATCGCGTCTACGTGACAGATGCCGGCGGCCGCGTCGTGTTCGACTCGGGCGCGGGTAAGCCGGCAGCCAGCAGCGCTGCCGGCCAGGACTATTCGCGCTGGCGCGACGTCGCGCTGACCTTGCAAGGCCGCTACGGTGCGCGTGCCACGCGCGAGGTGCAGACGGACGACCGCACATCGGTGATGTATGTGGCCGCGCCGGTCCGCGACGGCGGCCGTGTGATCGGCGTGCTGACGGTGGCCAAGCCGGTGAGCACCGTGCAGCCTTTCGTCGACCGGGCCGAGCGCACGATCCTGCTGCAGGGCGCATGGCTGACCTTGCTGTCGCTCGCCGTCGGCGCGCTCGTCACCGGATGGATCGTCTGGTCGGTGCGGCGGTTGCGCACCTATGCGCAGCAGGTGCAGATCGGCACGCGGTTGCCGGCGCCGCGCCTGTCGGGCGAGCTCGGCGATCTCGCCGTCGCGATGGAGGCGATGCGCGATCGGCTCGAGGGCCATGCGCACGTCGAGCAGACCATACGCGCGCTGACGCACGAACTGAAGAGCCCGCTCGCAGCGATCGGCGGCGCGGCCGAGCTGCTGCACGACCCGCTGCCCGATGCCGACCGCGAGACCTTCGCAGGTCAGATCGAGGAGCAGGTCGCGCGGGTGCGCAGCCTCGTCGAACGCATGCTGGAGCTGTCCAAGCTCGAGCACCGGCGCGAACTCGAGCATCGACGTTGGCTCGATCCGGGCGATTGCGCGCAGGCTGCCTGGGAACGGGCGCGCGGGCGCGCGCTGCAACGCGGCCAATCGATGCGCTGGCTGAGGCGCGACACCGTGCAGGTATCCGGCGAGGCCGAACTGCTGGAGCTGGCCATCGCCAACCTGATCGAGAACGCGATCGACTTCGCACCGCGCGGCAGCGTCATCGACATGAGCGTGGCGGCCGGTGCGCAAGGCGGCGTCGTGCTGAGCGTGCGCGACCGCGGCACCGGCGTCGAGCGCTATGCGCTCGACCGTCTCGGGCAGCGCTACTTCTCGACGCCGCGACCGGCCGATCCGGGCGACGCGCCACGCAAAGGCTCGGGCCTGGGCCTCGCGATCGTGCGCCAGGTGATGGCGCTGCACGGTGGTGGCGTGCGGTTCGAGAACTCGGATCCCGGCCTCCGGGTTCTGCTGTCGTTCCGGCGTCCTTGAGTCGACTTCACACTCGCTTCACCGACTTCATCCCGGCCTCACGCGCGGCATCGAGACTGCCGCATCGCGACTTCGGAGGACGAGGATGAGATTCCCGCTGCTGGGAAAGCTGTGCGCGCTGGGCGGGGTGATGCTGGTGCTGATGGCGGCGTTGTCGTCGGTCGGTAGTGTCGTGTCGGAGCGTCAGTCGCGCCAGCGCGAGGCCGAGCGATCGGTCGAGCTGAGCCTCGCGACCCAGCAGACGCTGCTCGGCCCGCTGCTGCAGCGGCACTGCAGCGAGCAGTGGGACCGTGCCGAGGACGACGGCAAGGCGGCCAAGAAGATCACCGAGCGGCGCGATTTCGTGCTGACGGCCTGGCCGCGCCGTCTCGATGCGCAGTCCGAGGTTGCGATCGAGCCGCGCTACCGTGGCATCTTCAAGGTCAACGGCTACTTGCTCAAAGCGACGCTCGCCGCCGACTGGAGCGATCTCGATGCCTTGCGGCCGCGGCCCGACCACGCCGGGTCGCGCCTGCAATGCGATGCGCCGCTGCTCGCGCTAGCGCTCAGCGACGCACGCGGCATCCGGGCCGTGCAGATCAAGGTGGGTGGGCAATCGCTGCCGGCCGCACCGGGCAGCACGCTCGCCGGCAGCGGACGCGGGCTGCACGCCGTCCTGGCCGATACGCCCGCGCTCTACGCAGCGCCGCTGCGGGCCGACGTGGTGCTCGAGGTGGCCGGAACGCGCTCGGTCGGCTGGGTGCCGATCGGCGACGAGACGACCGTGCGCGTCGCGTCGAACTGGCCGCATCCGTCGTTCGCCGGCAGCTTCCTGCCGGTGGAGCGCCAAGTCGGGCCGCACGGCTTTCGCGCCGACTGGAAGCTCAGCGCGCTCGCCACCAGCGCGCAGGCCGACTACCTGCGCGGCGCGTCGCTCTGCGAGGCGGCGGATACGGAGCCGTACGCGCCTGCCGTCACCGCCAACCGCGGCGATGCCAAGTGCGTCGAATCGTTCGGCGTCGGATTCGTCGATCCGGTCAGCGGCTATGTGCTGAGCGATCGCGCGGTCAAGTACGGCATCCTGTTCATTGTGCTGACCTTCGTCGGCGTGATGCTGGTCGAAGTGCTCCGGCGGGTGCGCGTGCATCCGGTGCAGTACCTGCTGGTCGGTTGCGCGCTGACGGTGTTCTTCCTGTTGTTGCTGAGTCTGGGAGAACACCTGTCGTTCCCGGCCGCCTATCTGGCGGCAAGCAGCGCCTGCACCTTGCTGCTCGCCTACTACGGCGGCCACGTGCTGCACGGCGTGCGCGCCGGGCTGCTGTTCGGTGCCGCCACAGCGCTGCTGTATGCCGCGCTGTATGCGCTGCTGCAGATGGAGCAGAGCGCGCTGGTGCTGGGCTCGTTGTTGCTGTTCGCCGTGCTGACTGCGGTGATGGTGGCGACGCGCCGCATCGACTGGTATGCGCTGGCGACCCGGATGCGCGAGGATGCCGCGCCGCGCGCCGGCCGGCGCGTCCCGGAAGCGGCCGGCACATGAAGGGAAGAGGCCAGGACGGGAAGGCGGGACGACGCCCCGGCGTGCGAGGGCAGATCGGCATGTCATGCACCGACCCGCGGAGTAATATGACATCACGGCACCCTGAGCCAGGGGAACATCGTGAAGCACCTCGTTCGTCGCCTGTCCGGCATCTTTCTCAGTCTCTTGGTCGCCGCCTGCGCGACCGCGCCGGAGCTGCCGGCGACGGCGGTCAACCCGATCTTCCACGACGAGCGCTTCGCCGCTCCGGTCGAGCCCATCCTCGACGCCGACCAGGTGTTCGCGCTGAGCGACGCGATGAAACACTATCTGCATGTCGAGATCGCGCCGCAATTGCGCGGGGAAGGCCTGTCGCGCGGGCTGATCGACGCGTTGTCCCGCCACGATCAACTCAAGCTCGAGTACGACTCGGAGATGACGCGCACCGCGGCGCAGGCGTTCGACGCGCGGCGCGGCAACTGCCTGTCGCTCGTCATCATGACCGCCGCGCTCGCGAGGGAGATCGGCCTGCAGGTGAACTTCCAGAGCGTCGCGACCGACGAGACCTGGAGCCGCGCCGACGACATCGCCTTCTCGAGCGGCCACGTCAACCTGACGCTCGGCCAGCGCCCGCTGATGAGCACGCGCGGCTATGACGAGTACCGCCTGCTGACGGTGGACTTCCTGCCGGCGGAAGACGTGATCGGGCAGTACACCCGGCCGGTCTCCGAGAAGACGATCGTCGCGATGTTCATGAACAACCGTTCCGCCGAGGCGCTCGCGACCGGCCGGGTCGACGACGCCTACTGGTGGGCGCGCGCGGCGATCCGCAACGCGCCCGAGTACGCCAGCCCGTACAACACGCTGGGCGTGGTCTACCTGCGCCATGGCGACACGGCGGCTGCCGAGCAGACCTTCCGCGTCGTGCTCGAGCGCAAGCCCGGCGACCTGCAGGCGATGTCGAACCTCGTCGTCGCGCTCGACAAGCTCGGGCGCAAGGCCGAAGCCGATCCGCTGCGCGCGCAGCTCGCCCGCATCGAGCCGAATCCGCCGTTCGCCTACTACCGCCGCGGCATGGCCGCCTTCCAACGCGGCGACTACGCGGTTGCCAAGGAGATGTTCGAGAAGGAAGTCGCGCGCGCCGACTACAACGGCGAACTCCACTTCTGGCTCGGCGTCGCGCAGCTCCGCCTCGGCAACGACCAGGCCGCGCGCAAGGAACTGCAGCTCGCGCTGAAGAACAGCACGACCCGCAACGACCACGCGATGTACGCCGCCAAGCTCGACCACCTGCTGTCGCAGCGCACGCAATAGCCGCCGCGAGAGGGACGCGCCCACGGCGCGTCTCGTCAGTCCTCAGTCTTGTGGATGCCCGCAGGTGCAGGGCGGCCTAGATTCACGCGCAAATTCGCTCCCGACGATGTCATGCGCGCGCTCTCGCCAGTCCGCCACCCGCAGCCGCCGAAGGATCCCTTCTGGCAGGCCTTGCTGCTGAAGGCCGTGCCAGCGCTCATTCTCCTGGTTGCGACCTACGCCGTGACCGGGCGTGTCGAGCAGGCGCTGAAGGAGCGCCAGATGACGGTCGCCGGCATCGAGGCGATGAGCAAGCTGATCGACGGTCTGCCCAAGGGCGACCAGGACGCGGACGCGGATGCGGCGCAGCGGCTCGCGATGTACGGCGTCGACGCGATCGGCCCGCTGATCATTCTCGGACTCTACCGGCGCGTTACCGAGGAATCGGCTGCGAAGGCGCTGGCGTCGATCGCGATCGCGCACAAGTTGGAGGTGTGCGACCAGTTGCTCGGCGCCTCCAAGCTCGGGTGGAAGTTTCCGAAAGCCGAGACCCAGGCGAAGTATCTGTTCCACCAGCTTCCGAAGGACCTCGGATGTCGAGACGAATGATCAACCTGCGGCGCGCCTGGGCCGGCCTGCTCGTCGGGTTCGGCGTCGCGCTGCCTGCGTATTCGAAGGTCGATTGCAACTACAGCTTCGGCCAGAGTCCCGACACGACGTTCATCATCGTCGCGTACGTGAACCCCGACACCATCGGCGCGACCGGCAACGATCTTCAGCGCCTGCGCCAGCGGTTCAACGCCGACATCCTGCAGAACTACACCACCTCGCTGGGCGACCTGTGGAAGAAGTCGAACATGCAGCTGCAGATGTTCATCTGCGAGAAGGGCGACGTCCCCTCGCTCATCGACAACGGCGATCTGGCGTTCCTCGCGACCGCCCGCGCGCTCATGCAGCTCTGGAGGACGAAGGAAGCCGATGCGGCGGTGGTGACGCACGCGATCATTCCGCGCATCGCACGCGAGACGCCGAGCCGGGCGGAGGATCTCAACATCATGCTGGTCGACCGGACGGAACCCGCGAAGAGCGTCGAGTCCTGGCGGAAGTCGATCGCTTCGGAGGCCGATGCGCTGAAAGCGCTCACCGGGCTGGCGCTCGGCCTCAGGTACCTCGACGTCGAGAAGGATGCGCTGATCGCCAAGCTTCTGCTTTGCAAGAGCCGGGCCGACCTGAAGCTCAGCCTCGCCGAGTTCGGTGACGACCGGTCCGTGTCGAAACTGGTGGACGCCTTGGTCGCCGAGGCCGACACCAAGGCCAGCCGCCAGCGCGGCGAGCATTCGGCGCACGACGTGACCATCGTCAACACGGCCTGCGAGGCATCCGCACCGGGGAACGGGCCATGAGCCAGTCGAGCTGTTCGCCGGCCGATCCCTGGCCGCGTCGGGTGACGGTCGTGCCGCCGTGCGAGGCCCGCAGCGTCGTTCGGGTCAGGCTGCGGGCCCTGCGGTGGTGCTTGATCGCCGGCGTGGCGGTGCTGTCCGGATGCGCCAGCGTCGTGCGCACGCCGTGCGACGCGCCGCGCGTCAGCAATCTGGTCGCGCCCGATGTCTATGTCATCAAGCTGCCGCTGAACGTCGATCCGCAGATGGGCGGCAACACGGCCTCGCGACTCGACGCGCTGCTGACCCTGAAGACGATCGCGATCGTGCGCAACGTCGGGCACGCGAACCTGACGCTGCTGGATGCGGCGCCACGCGACGCCGGCGCATCGCCTGCGGCCGCCGAGTGCAGCCTGCCCGACGTCTATCGGCTGGTCACGGACAGCAATTCGGGGTTTTTCGGTCGCCGCCTGTTCCACAGCGCCCTATTCCTGTGGGGCGACATCTACACGTCCCGCGACGGATCGCTCTACCTGCAGATGTACATGCGGATGCTCTGGAACGGCCGCGAGGGCGCGGTGCAGGTGCCGCGGACGCTGCAGAGCAGCGGCGAGACGCTGCAGTTCTCGGGCAGCCTGCCTTCTTCGACGATCGTCTTTCCGCCGCGCAAGCTCGCGGCAAGCCTGGTCGACGCCGTCTCGGGCACGCCGGACGGCCTGGTGGTCAGAACCAAGCCCTACGAAGGCGCGCCGCGGGCGGACCTGCCGAGCGAGTTCATCGTCTTCGGCTCCCGCGGCGGCTGGGTGCTGCTGCAATCGCGCGATGGCCTCGAGCGTTGGCTGCAGGGTGACGACGCCCTGGGTCGCGCGGGCGGTTTTGCCCCCGAACTGGATTTCGCGCACGCCGTCGCGGCCTACCTCGAATTCCTGGCGAGCCGGTCTGCCGGATCGGCGCGTACGAGCTACGACGCGTTCCGCCGGTTCTACGCTGCGTACGGCGAGGACGGAGGCGAGCGCCGGCAGTCGCTGCAGTTGCAGCTCGCGATCGGCAAGATCATCCTGGCCAGGCTCGCGTCGGCCCGATCCGCCGAGGAGCAGCAGCACGATCGCGGCTGGCTCGGGCTGTTCGACGGTCACGGCGGCCTGGCCTCCGCGTTCTCGGAGGGCGAGCTGGGCGACGAGTCGGTGCAGGAGGAGCGCTACGCGAACGCCTTGCAGCTCGCGCCGGCCGACAGCGACATCCTGACCTTGTCGGCGCTGGCCAAGATTCCCGATTGCTGCACCGGCTCGGATCCGCGGCGGACGATTGCCGAGATCACGCACGAGCTGACGAGTGCGCGCGAGATCGATCCCGTCAGCAGCGTCGCGGCCCGCAACCTGTTGAACTGGTATCGCGTCCTGCAGGAGGTGGATCCGCGCCTGCTCCCGTTCCCGCCCGACGTGCTGGCGATGCGCCGCACCGCCCTGGCGCGAGCGCTGGAGGCGCCTTAGGTCGGCGATGCGATGCAGCCGTCAGCCTCTGTCCCAGCCCTGTGCGCCTACCAGCGGCACGAAGCGCACGCCGCACAGCACCTCGCGCGCGTGGCGGTCGCGCTCGGTGCGCGTCACGCGCAGCAGATCCTGCAGATCGGGCTCAGGACCGACCGGGATGACGAGGCGCCCGCCGATCGCGAGCTGCTCGAGCAGCGCCGGCGGCACGCGCGGCCCGCCGGCGGTCACGACGATCGCCTCGTAAGGCGCCGCCGCCGGCCAGCCCAGCGTGCCGTCGCCCTCGTGCACCTGCACGTTGGCGACGACCAGTTCATGCAGGCGCTGCCGGGCCGAGGCCGCGAGCGCCGGCAGCCGCTCGATGCTGTGCACCTGAGCGGCAATCCGCGCCAGCACCGCTGCCGCGTAGCCCGAGCCGGTGCCGATCTCGAGCACGGTCTCGCCGCCCTCGAGGCGCAGCGCCTCGCACATCAGCGCGACGATGTAAGGCTGAGAGATCGTCTGGCCTGCGTCGATCGGCAGCGGCCGGTCGTCGTAGGCGGCGTCTGCCAGCCAGGCCGGCACGAAGGCCTCGCGCGGCACCGCACGCATCGCGGCGAGCACGCGCGGGTCGGCGACGCCGCGGCGTGCGAGCTGCCACTCGACCATCGCGTCTCGCGGCGTGGAGCGATCCTCGGTCGTCGCACTCTCCCGTTGCCGGTCGTCGGCGGCCGATGATTCCACGTGCCTCGCGTGCCGGCAAGACGTGGCCCGCGGCGAGAATGGGCGGGCCATTGAGGGCGCCGGTGCGGCGCGATCGATAGGGAGCCCAGCGCATGAAGATCTCTGCCACGGTGGACAGCTCGACCGCCGGCCACGCCGTCAGCGTACGCACCGACGATGCGGTGCAGCCGCTGGCCGTGCCGCAAAAGCCTGCGTGCCACGGCTCGGCCGTCAACGGCGGCGAGTTCCTGATGCTCGCGCTCGCCACCTGCTACTGCAACGACCTGTACCGCGAGGCCGCCCGCCTCGGCATCGCGATCGATGGCGTCGAGGTGGCAGCGAGCGCCGAGTTCGCCGGCCGCGGCCTGGCCGCCACCGACATCCGCTACCGCGCGCGCATCCGCTCGGCGGCAACGCCTGCCGAGATCGACGAACTGCTGCGCCAGACCGATGCGGTGGCCGAGGTGCACAACACGTTGCGCAACGGCGCCCCGGTCACCCTGGAGCGTTGAAGGGACCGCATCCGGTCGCGGATCGATCGGGCGCAACGCCGCCCGGCGGCTCGGCACCGCGCCGCAGCCTCCCCGCGGGGCGAGGGATCGCCCGACGGCGATCAGATCAGCGGCAGGTGCCGATGCTCGTCGTCCTTCGGCAGCAGGTGCGCGATGTTGATCGCGGCATCGTGCACCGACGGCGGCACGTAGGCCGGGCTCGCATGCGGCACGGCCGTGCCTTGCGCTGCCGCCAGCAGGTCGTGCGCAGGCGCGGCGAGCAGGTCGGAGACGTGCAGCGCGGGCTTCGCGTCGGCCGCGGGCGCAGCCGGCGTCGTGTCCTTCGAGAACCAGACGTCCGCCATCTCGTGCGTCTTGCCGTCGGCCGTCTTGTAGCCGGAGACCAGGCCGAGCAGGTTGCCGTGGTCGGTCGCCGTGCTGGCCGTCGCGTTGAGGTCGAGCTCCACGATGCCGAGCGACGCCAGCGAGTGCAGCTCGCCCTTCTCGCTGATGCCGTCGTGGTTCGCATCGACCCAGACCACGAGGTCCTTGAAGTGCGCGTCCGCCGCGGTCAGCTTGTGGTCGTGGTTGCTGTCGTACAGCGCCATCGCCGCATAGCCGTTGCCGACGCGCTGTCCCTGGGCATTGAGCGTGCCCGCGCCGAACAGCTCGCCGCCGTTGTCGATCTTGCCGTTGTGGTTCAGGTCGATCGCGAGCAGGCCGTCGGTCGACGAGACCCAGCCGACCTTGCCGGCGTGGCCGGTGTTGGCCACGTCGAAGTTGACGCCGTTGGCAGCCGACAGCGTGTGCACGCCGTTGCCGTCGAGGTCGAGCACGATCGGCGAGATCGCGTGCAGCGCATCGAGCTGCGGGCCCGACATCACGCCGATGTCGGCGGTGGTGAACGCCGAGGCCTGCGTCATCGACATCGCCGCGATGTCGGCCGTCTCGAGGGCGACCACCTGCGTGGTCGTCAGCGCGGCGATCTGGTCGGTCGTGAGGCCGGTGACCTGCAAGGTCGTGAACGCGACGATGTCGTTCGTGTTGAGCGCCGCGACCTGCGTGGTCGTCAGGTGGGCGACGTCGTTCGTCGTCAGTGCGGCGAACTGCGTCGTCGTCAGCGCGTTCAGGCTGGTCGTGTTCAGCGATGCGATCTGGGTCGTCGTGAACGCCGTCATCTGCGCCGTCGTCAGCGCGACGAGCTGGGTCGTCGTGAAGGCGTTGAACTGATCGGTCGTCAGCGCGGCCAGCGGCGCGGTGTGGATCGCCGTCAGGTCCGACGTCTGCAGCGCGGCGATCTCGGTCGTCGTCATCGCGTTGAGCTGCGCGGTCGTGAACGCGGCGGCCTGCGCGGTCGTCAGCGCCGCGATCTCGTAGGTCGTCAGCGCGACGATCTGCGCGGTCGTCAGTCCGACGAAGGCACTCGTGGTGATCGCCGCGAGGTCGGCCGTTTCCAGCGCGCCGATCTGCGTCGTCGTGATGCCGGCGACCTGCGTGCTCGACAGCGCGCCGTACTGGGCGGTCGTGAACGCATCGATCTGGCTCGTCGTCAGCGATGCGATCTGGGCGGCCGACAGCGCCGCGATCTGGGCGGTGCCGAAGGCCGGCAGCTGGGTCGTCGTCAGCGCATCGAACTGCGTCGTCGTCAGGGCCAGGATGGCCGCGGTCGTCAGCGCATGCAGGTCGTTGGTCTCGAACGCGGCCATCTGCGCGGTCGTCAGGCCGGCGGCCTGGGCGGTCGTCAGCGATGCGGCCTGCGCGGTCGTGATGGCCACGAGCTCGGTCGTCGTCAGCGCGGCGATCTGCGCCGAGCCGAAGGCACGGAACTGGGTCGTGTTCAGCGCCGCCAGATCGGCCGTTTCGAGCGCGGCGATCTGGGTCGTCGTGAAGGCGCCGACCTGCGCGCTCGTCAAGGCCGCGTACTGCGCCGTCGTCAGCGCATCGAGCGAGTCGGTGGCGAGCGACGCGATCTGCGCCGTCGTCAGGCCGGCGGCCTGCGTCGTCGTCAGCGAGGCGATCTCGGTCGTCGTCAACGCGGCGAGCTGCGTCGTCGACAGCGCGCGCAACGCGTTCGTGTTGACCACCGCCAGATCGCTGGTCGTCATGGCCGCGATGCCCGCGGTCGTGAGGCCGGTGACCTGGGCCGACGTGATCGCCGCGGCCTGCGCGGTCGTCAGCGCCGCGACCTCGGTGGTCGTCAGCGCGCCGAGCTGCGTCGAGCTGAGCGCGACGAAAGCGGCCGTCGTGATCGCGGCCAGGTCGGCCGTTTCCAGCGCCGCCACTTGCGTGGTCGTGAGGCTGGCGATCTGCGCCGAGCCGAGCGCCGCGAACTGCGCGGTGGTCAGCGCGTCCAGGCTGGACGTGGCGAGCGAGTTGACCTGCGTGGTCGTGAGGCCGGCGACCTGCGTGGTCGTCAGCGACGCGATCTCGGTGGTCGTCAGCGCGGCGATCTGGGCCGTGGTCCACCCGCGCATCTCGCTTGTGCCGATCACCGCCAGGTCGGCGGTTTCCAGCGCGGCGATCTGCGCCGTCGTGAACGCGCCGATCTGGCTGCTCGTCAGCGCGACGAACTGCGCCGTCGTGAACGCGTCGAGCGAGTCGGTGGCGAGCGACGCGACTTGCGTCGTCGTCAGGTTGGCGACCTGGTTCGTCGTCAGCGACGCGATCTCGGTCGTCGTCAGCGCGGCCAGTTGCGCGGTGGACAGCGCGCGCAGCGTGTTGGTGTTGATCGCGGCCAGGTCGGCCGTCTCCATCGCCGCGATGCCGGCCGTGGTCAGCCCGGCGACCTGGGTCGACGTCATCGCGGCCGCTTGCGCGGTCGTCAGCGCCGTCACTTCGGTGGTCGTCAGCGCGCCGAGCGCGGTCGAGCCGAGCGCGACGAACGAGGCCGTCGTGATCGCCGCCAGATCGGCCGTCTCCAGCGCGGCGACCTGCGTGGTCGTCAGGCCGGCGACCTGCGCCGTGGTCAGCGCGGCGTACTGCGCGGTGGTCAGCGCGTCGAGGCTGGACGTCGCCAGCGACGCGACCTGCGCGGTCGTCAGGTTGGCGATCTGCGTGGTCGTCAGCGCGGCCATCTCGGTCGTGGTCAGCGCGGCGAGCTGGGTCGTCGTGAGCGCGCGCAGCGCGTTCGTGTTGACGACGGCGAGGTCGCTCGTCGTCAGCGCGGCGATGCTCGCGGTCGTCAAGCCGGCCACTTGCGTGGACGTCATCGCGGCGGCCTGCGCGGTGGTCAGCGCGGCCACTTCCGACGTCGTCAGCGCGCCGAGCGCGGTCGAGCCGAGCGCCACGAACGAGGCCGTCGTCAGCGCGGCCAGGTCGGCGGTTTCGAGGGCGGCGACTTGCGTCGTCGTCAGGCCGGCGACTTGCGCCGAGGTCAGCGCGGCGTACTGCGCGGTCGTCAACGCATCGAGGTTGGTCGTCGACAGCGTAGCGACTTGCGCAGTCAGCAGGCTCGCGACCTGCGCCGTCGTCAGCGCGGCCATCTCGCTCGTCGTCAGCGCGGCGAGCTGGGCGGTGGACAAGGCGCGCAGCGCGCCGGTGTTCATCGCGGCCAGGTCGGCGGTGTCCAGCGCGGCCATGCCGGCGGTCGTCAGGCCGGCCACCTGGGCCGAGGTCATCGCGGCCGCCTGAGCGGTCGTCAGCGCGGCGACTTCGGTGGTGGTCAGGGAGCCGAGCTGCGTCGAGCCGAGCGCGATGAACTGCGTCGTGCCGAGCGCGGCCAGGTCGGCCGTCTCGAGCGCGGCGATCTGCGTCGTCGTCAGGCTCGCGAGCTGAGCGGTCGTCAGCGCGACGTATTGGGCGGTGCCGAGCGCATCGAGGTTCGCGGTCGACAGCGACGCGACCTGGCTGGTCATGAGGCCGGCGACCTGCGTCGTCGTCAGCGCGGCCATTTCGGTCGTCGTGAACGCCGCGAGCTGGGCGGTCGACAGCGCGCGCAGGCCGTTGGTCCCGATCACCGCGAGGTCGGCGGTCTCGAGCGCGGCGATCTGCGTGGTCGTGAAGGCGCCGACCTGCGCGCTGGTCAGCGCGACGTACTGCGCCGTCGTCAGCGCATCGAGCGAGGCGGTGGCGAGCGACGCGACCTGTGCCGTCGTCAGGTTGGCGACCTGCGTGGTCGTCAGCGACGCGACTTCCGTCGTCGTCAGCGCAGCCAGCTGCGTCGTCGACAGGGCGCGCAACGCGTTCGTGTTGATGGCGGCGAGGTCGCTCGTCGTCATCGCGGCGATGCCGGCGGTCGTCAGGCCGGCCACCTGGGCCGAGGTCATCGCGGCTGCTTGCGCGGTCGTCAGGGCGGCCACTTCGGTGGTCGTCAGCGCACCGAGCTGCGTAGAGCCGAGCGCGACGAACTGTGCGGTGGTGAGCGCGGCGAGGTCGGCCGTCTCCAGCGCCGCGATCTGCGCGGTCGTCAGGCCGGCGAGTTGCGCGGTGGTCAGCGCGACGTACTGCGCGGTGCCGAGCGCATCGAGGTTCGCGGTCGACAGCGACGCGACCTGTGCCGTCATCAGGTTGGCGACCTGGGCCGTGGTCAGCGCGGCCATCTCGGTCGTCGTCAGCGCGGCGATCTGCGCGGTCGTCCAGCCGCGCAGCGCGGCGGTGCCGATCGCCGCGAGGTCGGCGGTTTCAAGCGCGGCGATCTGCGTCGTGGTGAAGGCGCTGACTTCCGCCGTGGTCAACGCGGCGTACTGCGCCGTCGTCAGCGCATCGAGCGAGGCGGTGGCGAGCGAGGCGACCTGCGCCGTCGTCAGGTTGGCGACCTGCGCCGTCGTCAGCGAGGCGAGTTCGGTCGTGGTCAGCGCGGCGAGCTGGGTCGTCGTGAGCGCGCGCAGCGCGTTCGTGTTGAGGACGGCGAGGTCGCTCGTCGTCATGGCAGCGACGCCCGCGGTCGTCAGGCCGGCCACTTGCGTGGACGTCATCGCGGCTGCTTGCGCCGTGGTCAGCGCGGCCACTTCGGTGGTCGTCAGCGCCGCCAGCTGCGTCGAGCCGAGCGCGACGAAGGCAGCCGTCGTCAGCGCGGCCAGGTCGGCGGTTTCGAGCGCGGCGACCTGCGTCGTCGTCAGGCCGGCGACTTGCGCCGAGGTCAGCGCGGCCGATTGCGCGGTGGTCAGCGCATCGAGGCTGGCCGTCGCGAGCGATGCGACCTGTGCGGTCGTCAGGCTCGCGACCTGCGCGGTCGTCAGCGCGGCGATTTCGGTCGTCGTCAGCGCGGCGAGCTGCGTGGTCGACAGCGCGCGCAGCGCGTTCGTGTTGACCGCGGCGAGATCGCTCGTGGTCATCGCGGCGAGGCCGGCGGTCGTCAGGCCGGCCACCTGGGCCGACGTCATCGCGGCCGCTTGCGCGGTTGTCAAGGCGGCCACTTCGGTGGTCGTCAGCGAGCCGAGCTGGGTCGAGCCGAGCGCGATGAACTGCGTCGTGCCGAGCGCGGCCAGGTCGGCCGTCTCGAGCGCGGCGATCTGCGTCGTCGTCAGGCTCGCGAGCTGAGCGGTCGTCAGCGCGACGTATTGGGCGGTGCCGAGCGCATCGAGGTTCGCGGTCGACAGCGACGCGACCTGGCTGGTCATGAGGCCGGCGACCTGCGTCGTCGTCAGCGCGGCCATCTCGGTCGTCGTGAACGCGGCGAGCTGGGCGGTCGACAGTGCGCGCAGGCCGTTGGTCCCGATCACCGCGAGGTCGGCGGTCTCGAGCGCGGCGATCTGCGTGGTCGTGAAGGCGCCGACCTGTGCGCTGGTCAGCGCGACGTACTGCGCCGTCGTCAGCGCATCGAGCGAGGCGGTGGCGAGCGAGGCGACCTGCGCCGTCGTCAGGTTGGCGACCTGCGCCGTCGTCAGCGAGGCGAGTTCGGTCGTCGTCAGCGCGGCGAGCTGCGTCGTCGACAGCGCGCGCAACGCGTTCGTGTTGACGGCCGCGAGGTCGCTGGTCGTCATCGCCGCGATGCTCGCGGTCGTGAGGCCGGCGACCTGGGTCGACGTGATCGCCGCGGCCTGCGCGGTGGTCAGTGCAGCGACTTCGGCGGTCGTGAGGGCGCCGAGCTGGGTCGAGCTCAGGCCGGCGAACGCGGCGGTCGTGATGGCGGCCAGGTCGGCGGTCTCGAGCGCGGCCACTTGCGCGGTCGTGAGCCCGGCGACCTGCGCCGACGTCAGCGCGGCGTTCTGCGCGGTCGTCAGCGCGTCGAGGCTCGCGGTCGCCATCGAGGCGATCTGCGCGGTCATCAGGCCGGCGACCTGGGTCGTCGTCAGCGACGCGATCTCGGTCGTCGTCAACGCGCCGATCTGCGCCGTGGTCCAGCCGCGCAGCGCGGTCGTGCCGATCACGGCCAGGTCGGCGGTTTCGAGCGCGGCGATCTGGGCGGTCGTGAACGAGCCGACCTGGCTGCTGGTCAGCGCGACGAACTGCGCGGTGGTCAGCGCATCGAGCGAACCGGTGGCGAGCGCGGCGACCTGCGCCGTCGTCAGGTTGGCGATCTGCGCCGTCGTCAGCGCCGCCATCTCGGTGGTCGTGAGGCTGCCGAGCTGCGTCGTCGTCAGCGCGCGCAGCGCGGCCGTGCCGATGGCGCGGAGGTCGTTGGTCTCGAGCGCCGCGAGCTGCGACGTCGTCAGGCCGGCGACCTGGGTCGACGACAGCGCGCCCGCCTGGGCGGTGGTCAGCGCGACGACCTCGGTCGTCGTGAGCGCGCCGATCTGGGTCGAGCCCAGGCCGGCGAAGGTGGCGGTCGTGATCGCGGCCAGGTCGGCCGTCTCGAGCGCGGCCACCTGCGTGGTCGTGAGGCTGGCGAGCTGCGCCGAGGTCAGCGCGGCGTACTGCGCCGTGACCAGCGCGTCGAGGTTGGTCGTCGACAGCGACGCGAGCTGCGCGGTCATCAGCGCGGCCACTTGCGTCGTCGTCAGCGCGGCCATCTCCGTCGTCGTCAGCGCGTTCACCTGCGCGGTCGACAGCGCCCGCAGCGTGTTGGTGGCCAGTGCCCGCAGGTCGCTGGTTTCGAGCGCGGCCACGCTGGTCGTCGTGAGGCCGGCGGCCTGGGCGCTGGTCAGCGCGGCGGCCTGCGCGGTCGTGAACGCCACGACTTCGGTGGTCGTCAGCGCAGCGAGCTGCGCGGTGGTCAGCGCGGCGACGTTGTTGGTGGTCAGCGCCGCCAGGTCGGCGGTCTCGAGCGCCGCGACCTGCGTGGTCGTGAGATTGGCGACCTGCGCGCTGGTGAGCGCGGCGTACTGGGCCGTGACGAGCGCATCGAGGCTGGTCGTCGACAGGGAGGCGAGCTGCGTCGTCGTCAGGTTCGCGACCTGCGAGGTCGTCAACGCGGCGACTTCGGTCGTCGTCAACGCACCGAGCTGGGTGCTCGACAGCGTGCGCAGCGTGGCGGTCGCGATGGCGCGCAGGTCGGCGGTGCCGAGGGCCGCGATGGACGCCGTCGTCAGGCCCGCGGCCTGGGTCGATCCGAGTGCGGCCGCTTGCGCGGTCGTCAGTGCATTGACTTCGGCGGTCGTCAGCGCGCCGAGCTGGGTCGAGCTCAGCGCCGCGATGTTGCCGGTCGTCAGCGCCGCGAGGTCGGCGGTCTCGAGGGCCGCGACCTGGGTCGTGGTCAGTGCGCCGACCTGGGCGCTGCCGAGCGCGGCGTACTGCGCCGTCGTCAGGGCATCCAGGCTCGTCGTCGTCAGCGACGCGAGTTGCGACGTCGCCAGGCCCGCGACCTGCGCGGTCGTCAGCGCGGCCAGTTCGGTCGTCGTCAGCGCGGCGATCTGCGCCGTCGTCCAGCCGCGCAGCGCGGCGGTGCCGAAGGTGCGCAGGTCGTTCGTTTCGAGCGCCGCGATCTGCGCGGTCGTCAGGCTGTCGACCTGGGCCGACGTCATCGCCGCGAACTGCGCGGTCGTGAAGGAATCGAGGTCGCCGGTCGTCATCGACGCGAGCTGCGTCGTCGTCAAGCCGGCCACCTGCGTCGTCGTCAGCGACGACAGTTCGGTCGTCGTCAGCGCGGCGATCTGCGCGGTCGAGAAGTTGCGCAGCGCTGCCGTCGACAGCGCGCGCAGGTCGTTCGTTTCCAAGGCCGCGACACCCGCGGTCGTCAGGCCGGCCACCTGCGTCGAGCCGAGCGCGGCCGCTTGCGCGGTGGTCAGCGCGACCACTTCATCGGTCGTCAGCGCGCCGATCTGGGTCGAGCCGAGCGCGACGATCTGCGCGGTCTTCAGCGACGCGAGGTCCGCGGTCTGCAGGTTGGCGACCTGGGTCGTCGTCAGGCTGCCGATCTGGCCGCTGGTCAGCGCGCCGTATTGAGCGGTCGTGAGCGCGTCGAGGTTGGTCGTCGACAGGGAGCTGATCTGCGCCGTCGTCAGCCCGGCGACCTGGACCGTCGTCAGCGCAGCCATCTCGGTCGTCGTCAGCGCGGCGATCTGCGCGGTGGTCATCGCGCGCAGCGCGTTGGTGCCGAGCGCCGCGAGGTCGGCGGTCTCGAGGTGCGCCACCTGCGTCGTCGTCAGCGAGCCGACCTGGTTGGTGTTGAGCGCCGCGAACTGCGCCGTCGTCATCGCGTCCAGCCCGGTCGTGTTCAGCGAGCTGAGCTGCGCGGTCGACAGCGCGCCGAGCTGCAGCGTCGTCAGCGCCGGCATCTGCGACGTCGTCAGCGCATTGATCTGCGTCGTCGACAGCGCGTGGATCGCATTCGTGTTGAAGGCGCGCAAGTCGGCCGTCTCGAACGCGGCGACCTGCGTGGTCGAGAGGATCGAGATGCCCGTCGTCGTGATCACCGCGGACTGGGCCGTCGTCAGCGCCTGGATCTGCGCCGTCGTGAAGGCTTGCCAGTCGGTCGTCGTCAACGCGGCGATCGTCGTCGTGGACAGCGCGGCGATCTGGCTCGTCGACAGCGAGGTGATGATGGTCGTCATGGGTCGATTCCCTCGAAACGGATCCGGTAGCGATGAGCGGCGCCGCGAGGCGGCGCGCGCGAAACAGGCATAGGAAGGCGCGGACGGCCGGTCCGGCACGACGCGCTTCCACTCGACTAGCGGCCTTATCGGTGCGAACCCGGGGGTCTTGAGCGCGCGTCCTGCTTAGTGGCGGATGGATTTGGCATTCCGCGCCGGCCGCGGCGTGCGCCAGGTCACGGATCGACCGGTCGGGACGTGCCGGAACGGCAAATGGGCCGGCTTCACCCCTCACCTCCGGCTCAAGTCGCGCGGCCGTCCCGGAACAATTCCGGCAAGCCCTTACGGGGCGTTCCACGCCATGGCCGAGTCCAATTCCCAAGACAAGAACCTGCCAGCCTCGCAGCGCAAGCTGAGCAAGGCGCGCGAAGAAGGCCAGATCCCGCGATCGCGCGATCTGGGGCACTTCTTCGCGATCGCGGTCGGCGGCGGCGTGCTGGTCGCGCTCGCGCCGCTGGCGGCGAGCTGGATGCAACGGCTGCTCGCCGGCGGACTGCGCTTCGATGCGGCGATGGTGCAGCGGCCGGAAGCGATGGGCGAGCGGCTCGTCGGCCTGGTCGGCGAGATGCTGCTGACGGTGTTGCCGTTCGGCTTGCTGATGGCCGCGGTCGGCGTCGTCGGCACGCTCGCGATCGGCGGCTGGACCTTCACGCTCAAGCCGGTCATGCCGAAGTTCGACAAGCTCAACCCGGTGTCGGGGCTGGCGAACCTGATCTCGAAGGACCGGCTGTTCGATGCCGGCAAGGGAACCGTGCTGGCGCTGGTGCTGTCGGCGATCGGCGCCTACTACCTGAAGAACCACGTCGAGGCGTTCGCCGGGCTGCAGGCGCTGGCGCTGCCGCAGGCGATTGCCCAGGCCGGCCGCACGATGCTCGGCGGGCTCGGCCTCGTGCTGCTGGCGCTCGGCGTCGTCGCGCTGGTCGATGCGCCGTGGCAGCGCTTCCGCCACCTGCAGCGGCTCAAGATGAGCCACCAGGAAGTCAAGGAAGAGCACAAGGAAGCCGAAGGCAACCAGGAGATCAAGGGCAAGATGCGCGCGCGCATGCGCGAGATGACGCAGCGCCGGATGATCGCCGCGATCCCGAAGGCCGACCTCGTCGTGATGAACCCGACCCACTACGCGGTCGCGCTCAAGTACGACGGCGGGCAGATGGTCGCGCCCAAGGTGGTCGCCAAGGGCGCCGACCTGATGGCGATGCGCATCCGCGACATCGCGAAAGACTCCAAGGTGCCGGTGCTGCAGGCGCCGGTGCTGGCGCGGGCCCTCTATGCCCACGCCGAGCTCGACCGCGAGATCCCGGCGGCGCTGTTCGGCGCCGTGGCCCAGGTGCTCGCCTACGTCTACCAGCTCCGCGCCGCGATGAAGGGCGACGCGCCCGCGCCGGGTGCGCTGCCGGTGCTCGACGTGCCGCCGGAACTCGACCCGCACGCGGCCGCCGCGTGATGACCGCCAGCCGCAGAACGCTCGATCGATGAATCCCGCTCTCGCCCAACTCAAGATCTGGCTCGGTCCGAACAGCAAGTCGCTGAAGGCGCTGCTCGCGCCGCTCGTCGTCGTGCTGATCCTCGCGATGATGGTGCTGCCGCTGCCGCCGTTCGCGCTGGACGCGCTCTTCACCTTCAACATCGCGGTCGCGCTGATGGTGATGATGGTCGCGGCCTACATGACCCGGCCGCTGGACTTCGCGGCGTTCCCGTCGGTGATCCTGCTGACGACCCTGCTGCGGCTGTCGCTCAACGTCGCGTCGACCCGGGTCGTGCTGCTGCAGGGCCACACCGGCGCCGGCGCGGCCGGCAAGGTGATCGAATCGTTCGGCCACTTCCTGATCGGCGGCAATTTCGCGGTCGGCTTGATCGTCTTCGCGATCCTCGTCGTGATCAATTTCGTGGTCGTCACGAAGGGTGCCGAACGGATCGCCGAAGTCGGCGCGCGCTTCACCCTGGACGCGATGCCCGGCAAGCAGATGGCGATCGATGCCGAGATGAATGCCGGCCTGATCGACGAGAAGGAGGCGCGCCGGCGCCGCGCCGAGGTCGCCGAGGAAGCGGCCTTCTTCGGCTCGATGGACGGCGCCAGCAAGTACGTGCGCGGCGACGCGATGGCGGGCCTGCTGATCCTCTTCATCAGCATGGTCGGCGGCTTCATCATCGGCGTCGTGCAGCACGGCCTGTCGGCGGGCGACGCGGCCGACAGCTACATCCTGCTCGCGGTCGGCGATGCGCTGGTCGCGCAGATCCCGGCGCTCCTGATCTCGGTGGCGGCGGCGATGGTGGTGTCGCGCGTCGGCAAGGACCACGACGTCGGCAGCCAGATCTCCAAGCAGGTCTTCAATTCGCCGCGGGCGCTCGCGATCACGTCGGGCATCCTGGGCGCGCTCGGGATCATCCCGGGCATGCCGCACCTGCCCTTCATCCTGCTGTCGGCCGGCATCGGCTACGGCGCCTGGAAGCTCAAGGACAGCATCGAGAGGGCCAAGGACGCGCCGCGCCCGCCGCCGCCGACGATCGAGCAGAACCCCGAGGCGAGCTGGGACGACCTGCAGCCGGTCGACACGCTCGGCCTGGAGGTCGGCTACCGGCTCATCCAGCTCGTCGACAAGAGCAAGGCGGGCGACCTGCTCACGCGGATCAAGGGCGTGCGCAAGAAGTTCGCGCAGGACGTCGGCTTCCTGCCGCCGCCGGTGCACATCCGCGACAACCTCGAGCTCAAGCCGAGCGCCTACCGGCTCACGTTGCGCGGCGCCGTCGTGGGCGAAGGCGAGGCCTATCCGGGCATGCTGCTCGCGATCAACCCGGGCGGCGCGACCACCCAGCTGATCGGCACCAAGACCACCGATCCGGCGTTCGGCCTGCCCGCCGTCTGGATCGAGGAGCGCCAGCGAGAGTCAGCCCAAATGGCCGGATTTACGGTTGTTGATTGCACGACCGTGGTGGCCACCCATCTTTCACACTTGATGCAACTCCACGCGGCCAAGTTGCTCGGCCGCGTCGAGACCCAGCAGCTGGTCGAGCACGTGACCAAGCTGGCCCCGAAGCTCATCGAAGACGTAGTCCCGAAGATGGTAGGCATCGCCGCACTGCAAAAGGTTCTGCAGCTCCTCCTCGAGGAAGGCGTCCACATCCGCGACATGCGCTCGATCGTCGAGAGCCTGGCGGAATCGGCCGCGACGATCACCGATCCGGTCGAGCTGGCACGCCGCATCCGCGTCCACCTGGCGCCGTCGATCGTGCAGCAGATCTACGGCGGCACGCGCGAGCTCGACGTCATCGCGCTCGAGCCCGAGCTCGAGCGGCTGGTGTCGCAAGCGCTCAATTCGCCGCACGGCGCAGCGCTCGATCCGGGCGTCGCCGAAGTGCTGACCAAGCGCGCCGCCGAGCTCGCCAAGCGCCAGGAAGACTTCGGCCTGCCGGCCTGCCTCCTGGTGCCCGACACGATCCGCGTGCAGATGGCACGCCTGCTGAAGCGTGCCGCGCCGCGCCTGCGCGTGCTCGGCCACAGCGAGATACCCGAGACGCATTCGATACGCATCGGTTCGGTCATCGGCGCAAATGCCTGACCCGAATGCCTGACGCGACCGCCTGACGCCGACCAGACCACCTGACTACCGCTCTACCACGGACCCATCGCCATGAACCTGAAACGCTTTGCCGCACGCACCTCGCGCGAGGCCCTGACGCTGGTCCGCCAGGCCCTGGGCGACGACGCCGTGGTGCTGTCGACCAAGCCCAGCGGCGAAGGCGTCGAGGTACTCGCGATGGCGCCCGAGGGCATGCGGCAGATCGAGAAGCTCGCGCCGTCGGTGCCGACCTTCGCCGCTGCGGCGCCCGCCGCCGCACCCGCCACCGCACCCGCACGCAGCCTGACGGCGCGCAGCGCAGCGCAGATCGAAGCCGCGCGGCCCGAGCCGGCGGTCAATCACCATGGCGTCGCCGATGACGTCGCGAAGCTCGCGATGAGCACGCTGTCGTTCCAGGACTATGTGCGCGAGCGCATGCTGAAGCGCCGCGCCGAAGCCAAGGCGCAGGCCGCTGCCGAAGCGGCGCCGGCCGCGCCGGCCCGTGCCGAGCCGCCGGCCCGCCCGGCCGCGTCGCGTGCCGCCGCCGAGGCCGGGGCGCTCGAGCAGCGCATGGCCGCCGCCGCGCGTCCCGCCGCGCAGCGGCCGCTGCTGCGCGAACCGCCGGTGCTGCACGACGCCGTGCGCATGGCGCCGGCGCCGACCGCGCAGGACATCCACGTGCCGAGCTTCGCCGACGGCATGGCCGGCACCGCCAAGCGCGACCAGGACGACATGATGTCCGAGCTGCGCGCGATGAAAGGCCTGATCGAAGAGCGCTTCGGCGCGCTCGCGTTCATGGAGAAGCTGCAGCGCCAGCCCGGCCAGGCGCGCCTGACGCAGAAGCTGCTCGACTGCGGCTTCTCGCCCGCGCTGATCAGGAAGCTCTGCGACGCGCTGCCGAACGACGTCGCCGACGAGGGCGCCTGGGCCGGCAGCGTCCTGGAGCGCAACCTTTGCACCGCCGAAGCCGAGGCGGCGCTCGAGGACCGGGGCGGCGTCTATGCGCTGGTCGGCGCGACCGGTGTCGGCAAGACCACGACCACGGCGAAGATCGCTGCGGCGTTCGCGACCAAGTACGGCGCCGCCAACCTCGGCCTGATCACGCTCGACGCCTACCGGATCGGCGCGCACGAGCAGCTCCGCGCCTATGGCCGCATCCTCGGCGTGCCGGTGCACACCGCGCACGACCGCGCGTCGCTCGAAGACCTGCTGGAGCTGCTGTCGGCCAAGAAGATGGTGCTGATCGACACCGCCGGCATGGCACAGCGCGATACCCGCACCCGCGAGCTGCTCGAGATGCTGTCGCACCGCTCGATCCAGAAGCTGCTCGTCATCAATGCCGCATCGCAGGGCGAGACGATCGAGGACGTGCTCGCCGCCTACCGCGGCGCGAGCTGCCGCGGCGTCGTGCTGTCGAAGATGGACGAGGCGGTGAAGCTCGGTCCGGCGATCGACGCGCTGATCCGCCACAAGCTCAAGGTCATCGGCGTCGCCAACGGCCAGCGCGTGCCGGAAGACTGGCACCGCCTCGGCGCGCAGGCGCTGGTGCAGCGCGCGCTGCGCGGCGGCGGCAGCAGCGCCTACCGGCTCGATGCGAGCGACGTGAACCTGGTGTTCGCCGCGCCGCAGGCCGCGTCCGCACGCGGCACCGCACTGCACGCCTGAACCGCCCACGAAAAGAACCGAGAGACCACCGCCTCGACCCCATGACGCGCCTTCCCTACGACCAAGCCCACGGCCTGCGCCGCCTGTTCGCGCAAGCCGGCACCGTCTTCATCCCCGTCGTCTCGAACCCCAACGTCGCGTTCGGCGGCGTGATGCTCGAGCGCCTCTGCACCGCATTCGCCGAGCAGGGCCGCCGCACGCTCGTCGTCGATGCGTCCGAGCGCGCCTGCGAGCATGCCGAAATGGCGCTGCTCGACCTGGGCGAATGCATCGAGCCGCTGTCGGCGCACGTGTCGTACCTCGTCGCGCGCGGCCTGCCGATCAAGTTCGTCGACGCCACCGGCTCGACCGGCGGATTCCTGCCGGCGCTCGCCGATGCCGCGCCGGACTGCGACACGGTGCTGGTGCACGCGCCCGCGGCCGACCTGTGCCGCCTGTTCGCGCGCCATCACGAAGTGCAGCCGGTGCGGCCGCTGCTGATCGCCGACGACCAGCCGGCCAGCGTCACGCATGCCTATGCGTCGATGAAGGTGCTGTCGCAGCGCGCCGGCCTCGTCGTCCACGACCTCCTGCTGTGCTCGCCCGAGCGCTCGTCGCGGCGCGCCGAGCGCATCGCGATGCAGATCGCGACCTGCGCCGACGACTTCCTCGGTGCGGTGCTGCGCGACTGGGCGCCGATCGATCCGGCCTGTGCCGCCACCGAGCGCCCGACCAAGGCGCTGCGCCGTCTCGTGCGCGAGCAGCTGCGCTCGGTCGCCGAGCATGCCGTGGCCGTGGATCCTCCCGTGTGGTCCACCGTCCGCCAAGTCGACTACACCGGCGCCGCTGCCTTCTAGAGAACGAATCCGGAGCGACCTTTCATGTACACCGCCAAAGGCCAACTGGACCTCAATTCCACGCTGAAGCAGTACAGCGGGCTGGTGCGCCGCCTCGCCCATCAGATGATCGCGAAGCTGCCGGCCAACGTCGAGATCGACGACCTGATCCAGGTCGGCATGATCGGCCTGACCGACGCGCTGAGCCGCTTCGATGCGAGCCAGGGCGTGCAGTTCGAGACCTTCGCGACGCAGCGCATCCGCGGCGCGATGCTCGACGAGCTGCGCGGCAACGACTACCTGTCGCGCGGCACGCGCAAGCAGCAGCGCTCGATCGAATCGGCGGTGCACAAGCTCGAGCAGAAGCTCGGCCGCGCGCCGGTCGAAAGCGAGATCGCGCGCGAGATGGGCATCACGCTGAACGAGTACCAGGAGCTGCTCGGCAAGGTGCGCGGCACGCAGCTCGTCTACCTCGAGGACATGTCGGGCGACGAGGGCGACAGCGACTTCCTCGACCGCCACGTGGCCGACGAGGACAGCAACCCGCTCGCGCAGCTGCAGGACCACCGCATGCGCGGCGCGCTCGTCGAGGCGATCAAGGGCTTGCCCGAGCGCGAGCAGTACGTGATGTCGATGTACTACGAGCACGACATGAACCTGAAGGAGATCGCGGCGGTGCTGAAGGTCACCGAGAGCCGCGTCTGCCAGCTGCACAGCCAGTCGATCGCCCGCCTGCGCGTCAAGCTTCGCGAGTATTGACGGCCCCTGGTCTCCGCTGCGCTCCGCCCGGCCCCCGAGGGGACGCTCTGCAGCGGACCGGCAGAGCCGGATCCGCGCAGGACCTTGATTCGACTGCCCCGATGCGTGCTGCCTTGCCGCTGATCGCCGAGCTCCGTCAGCGTCTCGTCTGGCCGCTGCCCGCGCTGGCCGCGTGGGGCAGCGGCTGGGCCGCTTTCCTCGTGCTGGGGAACGCCGGCGTGTCGCCGTGGGTCGCGGTCGCGCTCGCGAGCATCCTTGCCGCGTTGTTCTTCCGCCTCGGCGCGACGCGCTGGCGGCGCATCCTGATCGTGGCCGGCTTTCCGGCGTCGCTGGTCGGTTGCGCCGCGGCCTTGCTGTTGCCGCCCTGGGCGTGGCTCGTGCCGTTCGGCGTGCTGTTCGTCATCTATCCGCGCCATGCCTGGCGCGATGCGCCGGTGTTCCCGACGCCTTCCGGCGCGCTGCATGGGTTGTCCGCCGCGGTGCCGCTGCGTTCAGGTGCGCGCGTGCTGGACGCCGGCTGCGGCCTCGGCGATGCGCTCGTCGAATTGCACCGCGAGTATCCGCAGGTGCGCCTCGGCGGCGTCGAATGGAGCTGGCTGCTGGCGCGCATCTGTGCCTGGCGCTGCGGCTATGCGCAAGTGCGGCGCGGCGACATCTGGACCACGGACTGGTCCGAGTTCGATCTGGTCTACCTGTTCCAGCGCCCCGAGAGCATGCCGCGCGCGCTTGCCAAGGCCCGCGCCGAGATGAAGCGCGGCGCGTGGCTCGCGAGCCTGGAGTTCGAGATCCCCGGCCTCGCGCCGGCCCACGTCCTCGACGTCGGCCGCGGCCGGCCGCTGTGGCTCTATCGGGTGCCGTTCGCGCGCTAGCGCAGCGTTCGACACTGTGCACTAGCATCGCCCCTCCGCGCCCAGGCGCGCGACGCACAAGGCACGCCGCTCGCGCGCTTCATGCCGCGCGACCTGCAGTGACGATCCTTTCGGAAAGGACCACGCGATGATCATCATCACCGGATCGCTGCATGCACGCTCGGCCGATGTGCTGCCCGAGCTGCTCGCATTGGCGCGCGAGCACGTCGAGCGCTCGCGCGCCGAGCCCGGCTGCATCGAGCATGGCGTGGCGATCGATGCGGAGGACCCGCTGCGCCTCGTCTTCTTCGAGCGCTGGGTCGACGCCGCGGCGATCCAGGCGCACTTCAAGGTGCCGGCGTCGCGCGAGTTCGTGCAGCGCGCCGGCACGCTGGTCGACCGCCGGCCGGAGCTTGCGATCTACGACGCGACCCGGCAACCGATGCCCTGAGTCTGCAGGCGCCGGCGACAGCTTGCGCATATCGACACGATCGCGTTCCAGACCAACATCCTCGCGCTCAACGCGGGCGTCGTGGCGGCGCGTGCGGGCGAGCAGGGTCGCGGCTTCGCGGTCGTCGCGGGCGAGGGTGCGGGGGGCTGGCGCATCGGCGGGGTCAGGACGCAGGATGTGACAGCTTGAACGTCGACACCGCCTGGACGAGTTGCTGCGCCTGCTGGCGCAGGCTCGCCGCGGCGGCGGCGCTCTCCTCGACCAGCGACGGACCCGCGCCCGGCCGCCGCCGCAGGTTCATCGGCAGCGTGGTCCGCCCACCGCGTTTCGGCGCCGGCCCGGTGCCTTGTAGACGCGATTCGATTCGTTCATTCTTTGTTGACGATTCGGAGCGGATCGATCGGAATTGCCCGGCAATTCGGTATTCAAAACTTAAGCCAAACTTAAGAATCAATCCGAATCGAGGTCTGCGCGGAGTTCTTGATCGAGGTCAATTCGGCGCGGTCGGGTCGCCCTGAATACTGGCCGAGCCGCTTTCGCGCCGCCGCATCGACGCGACGTCGAAAGCGGTTGCGGCGCGGCGTCCTGCCGCGGCCGGATACCAACGAAACGGAGACGCCGTGATCAAGCGATTGACAGGGATGGCGGCCTTGGCCGCTGCGTGTGCCGCCGCGCCGCTGGCGCATGGCGGCGAGGTCGACGACCTCAAGGCCCAGCTGGCTGCCATGCAGGAGCAGATGGACAAGCTGAAGGCCCATCTGGAGCAGGTGAGCAACCAGGTCCAGCAGCAGCAACAAAGCGCCGCCGCGGCGCCGGCGTCTTCGGGCGGCTGGCAGCCGTCGGCATGGGCGCGCGCGATCCTCGACGAGTCGCAGTTCTACGGCAACCTCGACGTGTCGTTCGACGACACGACCAAGGGGCTGAAGAGCAGTTACACGCTGTCCGACGGCTCGACGGCATCGCCGGTCGGCCGCACCGGCTGGCTGCCGGCGATCTCGACCAACCTGTCCTATATCGGCTGGCGCGGCCGGCACGAGCTGGACGAGAACCTGGCGTTTCTCTGGCAATTGGAAACGCAGATCGATATCTCGGCGACCGCCGGAACGTCGAACAACAATTCCAGCAATGATTCGACGGTGAAAGGCGCATTGACATCGCGCAATACCTATATCGGCCTGTCGGGTCCGGGCTGGGGCGCGGTGAAGATCGGCAAGACCGATGCGCCGTACAAGAACTCGACCGCGCGCATGAACCCGTTCTCGGGGATGCTCGGCGACTACTCGGTGATCATGGGCAACACCGGCGGCGACAACCGGGTGGAATTCGGCGGGCGCGTGGACCACGCGATCTGGTACGAATCGCCCGACTTCGGCGGGATCACCTTCAACGCCCTGTTCTCGCCCGGGCAGAACCGGACGACCGACAGCTCCGGCATCGCGGCCGGCGAGTCGAGTTGCGCCGGCGGCAATGTGCCCGGCAGCGGCGCGCTGCCGCCGGTGTGCAGCGACGGCGCCTTCAACAACCTCTACAGCGCCAACCTGGCCTACACGAACGGGCCGCTCTACCTGACGGCCGCGTACGAGATGCACACCGCGGTGAACCGCGTCAGCGACACGATAGGCGTCGCGACCACGCCGCCGCAGTTCGCGGCCAGCGGCGACCCGAACGACATCGGCAACGAGTCGGCGGCCAAGGTCGGCATCCAGTACCGCTTTCCGACGAAGACGACGGTCAGCGCGATCTACGAGAGCATGCGGCGCAACGTGCCGGCCTATCTCGCCTACCAGAACGAGCGCCAGCGCACCGGCTACTGGCTGGCGCTGACGCAGTCGCTCACGCCGAAGGACGACATCAGCTTCGGCTGGGCGCATGCGAACAAGGCGCAGGGCGATCCGGGCCAGCACAACACCGACTCCGGCCCGCACGACAACTCGGCCAACCTGTACACCGCGGCGTTCAAGCACGAGCTGGCGAAGAACACCTGGTGGTACGCCGACTACGCGATGACGGCCAACCATGCATCGGCGCACTACGACCTCGGCGCCGGCGGCCGCGGCGTGACGACCGACTGCCACGACGGCAGCACGCTGGCCGCGGTGGACGTGAGCTCCGGCGCGCCGCAGGTCACCGGCGACGGGCCGCACTGCTATGCGGGCGGCAGGCTGCAGGGCATCTCGGTCGGGCTCGACTTCAAGTTCTGACCGGCGCGGCGGCAAACGTGACGCGCACTTCCAGCCCGCGGCCGGCATCGGGCGTGCGCAGCGCGATCGCCGCACCGTGCCGCTCGACCACGGCCTTCACGATCGCGAGGCCGAGCCCGCTGCCGGCTTCGGCGCCGTCGCGCACCGTGCGGGCGATCCGGTAGAAGCGGTCGAACACCCGCTCGCGCTCCGCGGGCGGGATGCCCGGACCGTCGTCGACGATGCGCAGCACGGCCTGTCCATCGCGCAGCGCGACGGCCACGTCGACCTGCCCGCGTGGCGGCGCATAGCGGATGGCGTTGCCGATCAGGTTGCCGATCAGGGTGTCGATCTGGAACCGGTCGCCGGCGATGGGTACCGCGGCATCGCCGGCGTCGAGCGACAGCGCGATGTCCTTGCGCATCGCCGCGTCGGCGTGGCGCTCGATCGAGCGGCGCACCCGATCGGCCAGATCGAGCGGTTCCGGCGCGTGCCGGCCGCCCTCCGGATCGGCCCGCGACAGGTCGAGCAACTGCTCGACCAGATGCTGCACGCGGTCGATGCCGAGCGACAGCTCGGCCATCGCCGCGGCATGCTCGGCCGCATCGGACGCGCCGGCGAGCACCTGCAACTGAAGGCGCAGCGCCGTCATCGGCGTGCGCAGCTCGTGGGCGGCGTCGGCGACGAAGCGCCGCTGCACGTGCAGCGTCTCGGCGAGGCGGCGCATCAGGTCGTTGATGGCGCCGATCAGCGGATGGATCTCGCGCGGGACGCCGGCGCCGTCGATCGGATCGAGCGACTGCCCGCTGCGCGTCGCGACGCCGGCCGCCGCCCGATCGAGCGGCCGCAGGCCGCGGCGCAGCGCGACCACGAGCAGCGTCGCGACCAGCGGCACGAGCAGCAGCAGCGGCCACGCGAGTTCGATGGCGGTGCGCATCGCGAGATGGCGATGCGACGACGCGCGCGCCGCGACTTCCACCACACGGTCGGGCAGCACGACGGTGTAGACGTGCCATGCATCGCCGGCGAAGCTGGCGTCGCCGATGCCGGCTGCCTGCATGAACGGCAGGCGATCGCCGGCGCCCGAGGCGTCGAGGCGATGGCCCTGCCGGTCGAAGGTCGCGCTCGCGAGGTCGAAGTCGTCGGCCTCCTCGTAGCCGTGCGACAGGGCCGGGAGCTGCAGCGGCGTCGCCGGCAACGCCGCGACAGGCGCGCGTGCGGCGATCGCCACGGCGACCTGGCGCAGGTTCTCGTCGAAAACTTCGTCCATCTCGTCGAGCACGACGGCGAAGGCGATCGCCGCGACGATCGCGACGCCGATGCAGAGCGCGGCCGACGTCCAGGCGAGCAGGCGGCGTTCGAGCGAGACCACGGCCGCCCTCCCGCGCCGTCAGGTGGCGGCGATGCGGTAGCCCATGCCGCGCACGTTCTTGATCACGTCGCGGCCGAGCTTGCGGCGCAGATGGTGCACATGCACCTCGACCGCATTGCTGTCCACTGCGGTGCCCCAGCTGTAGATCGCCGATTCGAGCTGGCGGCGCGACAGGAAGGCGCCGTCGGCGCGCAGCAGCGCCTCGAGCAGCGCGAACTCGCGCAACGAGACGTCGAGCGGCGCACCGCGCCAGGTCACGGCGCGCGCGACCGGATCGAGGCAGAGTTCGCCGCAGGCGAGCTGCCGTTGCGCCCGGCCGCCGTGACGGCGCAGGATCGCGCGGATGCGGGCGATCAGCTCGTCGAGGTCGAACGGCTTCAGGACGTAGTCGTCGGCACCGCCGTCGAGTCCGGCGATGCGGTCGGGGACGCCGTCGCGGGCGGTCGCGATCACGACCGGCGTGGACTTGCCGGCGCGCCGCAGCGCGTCCAGCACCTGCATGCCTTCGAGCTCCGGCAACCCCAGGTCGAGGATCGCGAGGTCGTAGTCCTCGTCGCACAGCGACGCCAGCGCCGACCGGCCGTCGAGCACCCAGTCGGCCGCGTAGCCCGCACGTTCGAGCCCGACGCGCATGGTCCGGCCCACCATGTGATCGTCTTCGGCAAGCAGGATGCGCATCGTCGGCAGGATGGTCGGGGGCGAACGATTCTGCGATCCGCACCGGCGGGCGCGCCGGGCTTTACCTGGAGCAACATGGCCGGAGCCGTTGCAAGGCCATGCGGCGCCGAATCGGCAGGCGCGGCTTGATACCGGCATCATGCGCGGCTTTGCCGCACCGTCCTACCCGATATCCGACCCGATGTCCGACCCTTCCTCGCCGCCCTCGGGCGCCCCCGGCTGGCTCACGCTGGTGATGGCCGCGGCCTGCGGCCTGATCGTCGCCAACCTCTACTATGCGCAGCCGCTGATCGGGCCGATCGCCGCTGCGCTCGCACTGCCCGCGGCATCGGCCGGCCTCATCGTCACGTCGACGCAATGCGGCTACGGCCTCGGGCTGCTGTTCGTCGTGCCGCTCGCCGACCGCCTCGAGAACCGGCGACTGATCGTCGGAGCGCTGCTGCTGGTGGCGGTCGCGCTCGTCGCGCTCGCACGGGCACGCGACGCGGCGACCCTGCTCGCGGCCTGCGCGTTGGTGGGCTTCTTCGCGGTCGCCGCGCAGGTCATCGTGCCGTTCGCTTCGCACCTGGCACCGCTCGAGCAGCGCGGCCGGGCGGTCGGCAACGTGATGAGCGGCCTGCTGCTCGGCATCATGCTGGCGCGGCCGACGTCCAGCCTGCTCGCCGACCATTGGGGCTGGCAGTCCGTGTTCGGCGTGTCGGCCATCGCGACCCTGGCGCTCGCGCTGCTGCTGTGGCGCGTGTTGCCGGAGCGCCGGCCAGCGGCGCAGGCGAGCTATGCGGCGCTGCTGCGGTCGATGCTGCGCCTCGTCGCCGAGACGCCGCTGCTGCGGCTGCGCGGCTACTACCAGGCCTGTGCGTTCGCGGCGTTCAGCCTGTTCTGGACCACGGTGCCGTTGCACCTCGCTGCGGCGCCATGGTCCTTGTCGCAATCGCAGATCGCGCTGTTCGCGCTCGCCGGCGTGGCCGGTGCGATCGCCGCGCCCATCACCGGACGCCTGGCCGACCGCGGCTGGAGCGCCGTCGCGACGCCGGTGGCGCTGCTGCTGATCGTCGCCGGCTTCGTGCTGTCGCTCGTCGTCGCGCCGGGACGGCCCGGATCGCTCGGCCTGCTCGTCGCCGCCGCGATCGTGCTCGACATGGGCGTCTCGGCGAGCCTGCTGCTCAGCCAGCGCGCGATCTATGCGCTCGGCGCGTCGGTGCGCGGCCGGCTCAACGGACTCTTCATGGCGATGTTCTTCGCCGGCGGCGCGCTCGGCTCGAGCGTCGGCGCGTGGTCGTATGCGACCGGCGGCTGGACGGTCAGCGCGTTGATCGGCGGCGCGCTGCCGCTCTTGGCCCTGGCATGGCTGGTACTGCGCGGGGCGCGCGCCGAGGCGGCGCTGCAGCCGACCTAGGCGGCTAAGCCAGCCGCGCCCGATGGCGCGCGATCTGCCGGCGCACTTCGTCGGGCGCGGTGCCGCCGCGCACATGGCGCGCCGCGAGCGACCCCTGCAGCGCCAGCACCGCGTAGACGTCGTCGCCGATCGCCGCATGGAACTGCTGCAGGGTCGCGAGCGGCAGCTCGGCGAGCTCGGTGCCGCGTTCGATCGCGACCCTGACCGCATGCGCGACGACCTCGTGCGCATCGCGGAACGCCAGGCCCTTCTTGACGAGGTAGTCGGCCAGGTCGGTCGCGGTCGCATGGCCGCGCCGCGCGGCGCGTTCCATCGCTTCGGGCTTGACGCGCAGCCCGGCGATCATCTCGGCAAAGATGCGCAAGGTATCGCGCACCGTGTCGACGCTGTCGAACAGCGGCTCCTTGTCTTCCTGGTTGTCCTTGTTGTAGGCCAGCGGCTGGCCCTTCATCAAGGTCAGCAGGCCCATCAAGTGGCCGACCACGCGGCCGGTCTTGCCGCGCGCCAGCTCGGGCACGTCGGGGTTCTTCTTCTGCGGCATGATCGACGAGCCGGTGGTGTAGCGGTCGGGCAGCTCGACATAGCCGAAGTTCTGGCTCATCCACAGCACGAGCTCTTCGGACAGTCGCGAGATGTGGATCATCACGAGCGATGCGGCCGCGCTGAACTCGATCGCGAAGTCGCGGTCGCTCACCGCGTCGAGGCTGTTCTCGCACAGGCAGGCGTTGCCGGCTTCGTCGACCATGCCGAGCTCGCGCGCCACCTGTTCGCGAGCCAGCGGATAGCTGGTGCCGGCGAGCGCCGCGGCGCCGAGCGGCAGCCGGTTGGTGCGGCGACGCACATCGGCCATGCGCTCGGCATCGCGCGCGAACATCTCGACGTAGGCGAGCAGGTGATGGCCGAAGCTCACCGGCTGCGCGACCTGCAGGTGGGTATAGCCGGGCATCACGACATCGGCGTGGGCCTCGGCGACACCGAGCAGCGCGCGCTGCAGTTCGACGAGGCCGAGCGCGATGGCATCGATCTCGTCGCGCAGCCACAGGCGCACGTCGGTCGCGACCTGATCGTTGCGCGAGCGGCCGGTGTGCAGGCGCTTGCCGGCATCGCCGA
>JAFEEF010000059.1 GCA_018241265.1 Pseudomonadota bacterium
CTCAGGAAGAGCGAGTTCGAACGCTGCCGCTGGCGACCGATGGGGTGCAGCGGGTGGTCTGGCATCTGGCCACCGGGCCGATCCTGATCGAAATTCGGGACGGTGAGGTGTTCGCGTGTTCGTGAATGGGGAGCCGTGATGCTTGAGCCACGCGCGGGCGACGCTTTCGAATGCGTTGACCGCCTCCTCGGAGCGACGAAGTTTGGCCAGCTTTCGTTCCGGTCCAGGATCCTGGCCTCGGTCAGAAGTGCCTTCGCAGCGTGGCGCCTCTCACGTGCCATCTTCAGCGAGACCTGAGGGTAGGCGGTTGTGCCGCCGCATGATGCACTCGAATGCGCGGTCGTCACCGTCCGCGGTCCGTGCCGCGAGCTCCGAGTCTTCTACGTGCTCCAGAGAGACGTGGCAGCTTGCTGCGCCGCGATTCGTCATGTCGTTGCCTCCCCGCATTGGAGGACGACGCCGTCGCGCGCGCTCCCGCTCGGGATGGGGAGAACCTCCAAGGCTTGGCGGAGGAAGCCGGTCTCGTCAGGCCTCCCGTCCGTCTGCGGCGGCTCTGGCGACCTCGAGTCCCATCGTCATCGCGTCCTCGAAGCTGGTGTAGTCGGTGATGTATTCGATGGTCCGCTCGGCAGCCATCCCACCAGGATCGCCGAGCGTCACGAAGGTGTGGGTGCCGTCGCTCACGACGTCCTGCAGGACCTTGACGCACACCGGGTGGTCACGGTAGAGCGCCGTGACGAGTCGGGTGTCCGGACGCGGCGCACTCCATTGGAAGCCTTCGATGGAGGCGCTTTCACCCAGGAGGGAATCTCTCATCTCATGCTCCCATGCTGCCGACCGCGGCGTCTGCCATCGCGCGCCGCTCGCGCCTTGCTTCCTGAACAGGAACTGCCTCCAGCCATGCCGATCTTGCACGGGCAATCATCCACCCGAGGCTCCTCCATCCCGGCCGTCCCGCCCCGATGCCGCGGCGGCGAGAGGCTATCCGCACCACGAGTCCATTTTTCATCGGGATTCCTTCCAGCAGCCTTGTGGACGTGGATCTTCAACCCCTAGCTATCCGCAAGTAAAGCGAGTTTTATTGCCACTTGAATGCAACAATATTGCAGTCGTGGCCAACCCGGAGAGTCTTGGATGGACATCGCGCTGGCGCAGACCTTCCTGGAGATCGTCGCCGCACGCAGCTTCGTGCGTGCGGCGGAACGGCTGCACGTCACCCAGACGGCCGTGGGCGCCCGGGTACGTGCCCTCGAGGAAGCCGTCGGGGCGAAGCTCTTCGTCCGAAGCAAGGCAGGTGCGGCCCTCACGCCCGCGGGCGAGCAATTCACGCGCTACGCGACAATGCTCGTGCAAGTGTGGCAAAGGGCGCGCCACCAGGTGGCGGTACCGCCCGGCCGTCAGTCGGTCCTGACCATCGGATGCGAGAACAGTCTGTGGGATCCGCTGCTGCTCGACTGGCTCCTGTGGATGCGCACTTCCGCACCGCATCTCGCGCTGCGGACGGAAGTCGGTTTTCCGGCTGACCTGATGGGCCGCGTTGCCTCGGGGATGCTCGACATCGCGGTGGTCTATGCACCGCAGCAGCGCCCCGGACTGAGGGTCGAGTTGCTGATGGAGGAAAGACTCGTCTTGGTGACGACACGCCGCGGGTCGGCGAAGCTTGATCCGAAGGACTACGTCTTCGTCGACTGGGGGCCGGAGTTCGCGGCTCAGCATGCGCTGGCCTTTCCTCATCTCGGCAATGCCGGCGTCATTGCAGGTCTCGGGCCGCTTGGGCGCGAATACATCCTCGCCGCCGGCGGATCCGGATATATCCGGCTGGCCGTCGTCCGCCGGCATCTCGAGAACGGCAAGCTCAGAAGGGTGCTAGGCGCTCCCGAATTCCTCTACCCGGCATACGCGGTCTTCGCCGAGAGTGCGGATCCGTCTGTCGTCACGGCCGCCCTGGACGGGCTCCGGCATGTCAGCCGTTCGGCTGCGGCGCTGACGAACGAGGCAACTGCACGCAAGCGCCGGCCCCACGCTTCGAAGGCCGTCCGTCAGGGAAGTCGACCACGACCTGTTCGTTGAAGCCGCCCGGTGTCGCGTTGCGAAGCGAGTTGCGCGAAACCATGCGCCGGCGAGATTTCTGCGCCGGTCGTCAGACGACGATTCGCTCGCCCGGCGTGGTGCGGCTAGAGACCCGCCTTGATCATGTCGGCACCCTTCTCGGCAATCATCATCGTGGGGCCGTTCGTGTTGCCGCTGATCAGCACCGGCATCACCGAGGAGTCCACGACGCGAAGTCCGGATAGGCCCCGTACGCGCAATTGCGGATCGACGACCGCGGCGCCGTCCTTGCCCATCTTGCAGGTACCCACCGGGTGGTAGTCGCAACATCCGTACTGGCGCACGTAGGCCATGATCTCGGCGTCGGTCTTGGCGTCCGGGCCTGGCAGCCGTTCGATCTTGACGTAGTCCGAGATCGGCTTCTGCGAGAGCACCTCGCGGATCGTCTTGATCGCGATGACGGCCATCTTGCGGTCGAACGGGTCGCCGTGATAGTTCGGATCGACCAGCGGCTCGGCGGCTGGATCGGGCGACGCAAGCGTCACCGAACCGATGCTGCGCGGGCGCAGGAAGGTGGAGTTGATCGTGAAGCCGTGCCCGTCGAGCTGCGTCTGACCGCCGCGCACGACCATGGCCGGCGCGATGTGGATCTGCAGATCCGGGCGCGTGGCCTCAGCGCTCTGGAAGAACCCGGCGGCTTCGACGATGACCGACGCGGCCGGTCCCGAGCGCGACAACAGCCAGCGCAGCCCATGGCCGATCGCGTACGGAAACTTGTCCTGGCCGTCGTAGCTGATCGGCTGCTTCAGCGTCGTGATGACGTTGGTGTTGAGGTGATCCTGCAGGTTCTTGCCGACGCCGTTCAGGTCATGTACCGGTTGGATGCCGAGCGCCCGGAGCTCCGCCGCGGGCCCGATGCCGGACAACAGCAGCAGGCGCGGCGAGTTGATGGCGCCGCTCGAGACGACGACTTCGCGGTCGGCGCGGACCAGGGTCACGGACCGGCCCTGCGCCACCTCGAGGCCGACCGCGCGGCCGCCCTCGACCAGGATGCGCAGCGCGCGGGCGCCGGTCATCACGTGCAGGTTCGGACGGCTTCTGACGGGCCGCAGGTACGAGACGGCCGACGACCGGCGCAGCCCGTTGCGACAGGTCACCTGGTACATCCCGGTGCCGTACATCGACGCGCCGTTGAAGTCGGCGTTGTACGGCAGCCCGTAGGCGTGAGCCGCCTCGATGAAGGCCTTGCTCAGTTCGTGCGGCGATCGTTGATCGGACACCCAGAGCGGCCCGCCCTTGCCGTGGTACGGGCCGGCCAGCCGCTCGTTGTCCTCCGACTTGCGGAAGTACGGCAGGAGGTCTTCATACGACCAGCCCTCGTTGCCCAGAGCGGCCCAGTTGTCGTAGTCCTCCCTCTGCCCGCGGATGTAGATCATCGCGTTGATGGAGCTCGAGCCGCCCAGCGTCTTGCCCTGCGGATACCAGATGCGCCGGTTGTCGAGGTGGCGTTGCGGCGTCGTGTGGAAGCGCCAGTTCACGCGCGGGCCGAACAGCTTGCCCAGCCCGCCGGGGATGTGGATCATCGGGTCGAGATCCCGCGATCCCGCCTCCAGCAGCAGCACCTTGACCTGCGGGTCCTCGCTGAGCCGGTTGGCCAGCACGCAGCCGGCGGAGCCGGCGCCTGCAATGATGTAGTCGTAGCCCATCGTGTGTCTCATCCGCGGGGCGGAAAGGGGCCATCCCCCTTCCGCACGCTCATCTTCAGTTGGACTTGCAGCCGTACTTCTTGCACATCTCGGCAGCGTTGCCCGGATTGATCTCGTCGGTGCCGAGCGTCACCTTCTTCGGCGCCTTTTCCTTCTTGACCAAGATCTTGTATGCCCAATCCACTGCTTCGGCGCCCCCCGTGGGATACACGAAGCTGGCGCCCTGACGGCCCTGCATCACGCTGACGATCGCGCCGGTCGGATCGGGCAGACCGTCGATGCCGACGAAGAGCATCTTCTTCAGGTCGAGGCCCGCGTTCTTGGCGGCGAGGTAGGCTCCGGCGGCCGAGTCGTCGTTGTGGCCGTAGACCACGTTGATGTTGCGATTGGCCTGGAACGCGGCGGCGGCAGCCGGCATCGCCTTCTCCTTCTGCCACTCGCTCGTCGGGCTGGCGACCACCTTGGCGGCCGGATTCTTCTTCAGGCCTTCGGCAAAGCCGGAGGAGCGGTCCTGCGCGGGCGGCGAGCCGGACAGCCCGGTGATCTCGAGCACGTTGCACGGACTGAGCTTCTGGTCGGCACACCACTTGGCGGTGTATTCGCCGGCCTTCACGCCGATCAGCTTGTTGTCGCCGCCGATGAACATCGTGTAGGCATCGCCCAGCACGCTGCGGTCGACGACGATCACGGGTACGCCGGCGTCGTAGACCTTCTTCACCACGCCCGTCAGCGGGGCAGCCTCGTTCGGCGAGATGATCAACAGATCGATCTTCTGCTGCAGCAGGTTCTCGACGTCGGCCACCTGCTTGGCGTTGTCGTTCTGACCGTTGGTGATGACGACCTTCAGCTCAGGGTGCTTCTTGGCCTCGGCCTGGATCTGGTCGTTCATCGCGACGCGCCAGGGGTGGTCGAAGCCCAGCTGGGAGAAGCCGATCAGGAACTGCTTGTCGGCGGCTTGCGCAGAACCGATGCCGCAGAAGGCGGCGAACGCCAGCGCAGCGAATTTGGCCGAGGAACGACCGTCGAATCGAGTGCTCATGAGGTCTCCAAGAAAGTGGAGTTGATTTGTTGTGGAGTGCATCGTGAGACGCAACCCGCCGGGATCGACCTTGGTGAGTCGTTGTCGTTGTTGGAATCGAAGCTCCGGGGTTCAGGTGCGGCGCTGGAGGCGCTGCAGCGAGACGGCGACCACGATCAGGGCGCCCTTGACCAGCAACTGCACGTCGGACTCGACGTTGTTGAGGTTGAGGATGTTGTCGATCATCCCCAGCATCCATGCTCCGGCGATGGTCCCGGCGATGGTGCCGATGCCACCCATCAGGCTGGTGCCGCCGATCACCACGGCCGCGATCGCGTTGAGTTCGTAGCCGACGCCGTCGTTCGGCGCGCCCTGGTTCAGCTGCAACGCATGGAGGTAGGACGCGAGCGCGGCGCATACGCCAGCAATTGCGAACACGATCACCTTGGTCTGGCGTACCCGCACGCCGGACAGGCGCGCCGCGACCGGATTGCCGCCGATCGCATACACGTGGCGACCGAACGGGGTGTACTTGAGGCACAGGGACGCGATCAGCGCGACGACGAACAGCACGACGGCCGGAATCGGAAGCACGCCGCCGATCCGCTCGGTCACGAAGAAGGTCGCTTCCGACACCTTGCCGCCCATCGACAGGGGCAGCAGCGGAATCGCCTTGCCGCCGAAGGACAGGCGCGCCAGGCCGCGGGCGACGCTCATCATCGCCAGCGTGGTGACGAACGACGGGATCGCGAGGCGGGTCGTGACGGTGCCGTTGATGCCGCCGAGCACTGCGCCTGCGGCGATGACGATCAGGAACGCCACCGGCGTCGGCAACTGGACGACCATCAGCAGGTAGGCGGTGAGCGTGGCGAGGAAGGCCAGCATCGCCCCGACCGAGAGATCGATCTCGGCGATCAGGATCACCAGGGTCATGCCCACGGCCATGATCCCCACCACCGACACGTAGCGCAGGATGTTCATCTGGTTGTTGAGTTCCAGGAACAGGTTCGTGCCGGATGCGCTGGGCGAAACGATCGCGCCCGCGATGAACACGATGAGCAGTCCCAGGTAGCCCTGGAACTTGAGCAGCGAACCGAGGCCGTCCTTGCCGGACGGCTTTGAAGCAGGCGTGCTGGCCGATTGAACGGTTGAAGTCTGCGTACTCATGGATGTCTCCGACGGTCGTTGCGCGGGTCAGGCGGCGCTGGCCAGGTTGGTGTGGAAGCGCGTGGCAAGGTCGAGGATTCGCTCCTGCGTCGCCTCTTCGCGCGTGAGCTCTCCGGACATGCGCCCCTCGCAGAGCACGACGATGCGGTCGCACATCGCCAGCAACTCCTGCATGTCGCTCGACGCCATCAGGACGGCTGCGCCGTTGGCGGCGATCTGCTGGATGAGCGTGTAGATCTCCGCCTTGGCCCCGACGTCGATGCCCTGCGTCGGCTCGTCCAGCAGGTACAGGCGCGGCTGCGTCAGCAGAAACTTCGCGAGCACGACCTTCTGCTGGTTGCCGCCCGACAGCAGGCCCACCGGCGTGTCGATGCCGGGCGTCTTGACCCGCAGGCCCTTGACCTGCTGCTCGACGGCGGCGCGCTCTCGCGCCAGGCTCAGGAAGCCGCCGCGGGTGAACTTGTCCAGCGCGACCAGGCTCGCGTTTTCGCCTACCGGCCGGATGAGCGAAAGGCTCTGGCCCTTGCGGTCTTCGGTGACGAAGCCGATGCCGGCGCGAATCGCGTCGCGCGGCGAACCGAAGTTCTGGCGTTCGCCGCCGATCGAGATCTGCCCGCTGATCCGCTCCGGCGCCGGCACGCCGAAGGCAGCTTCCAGCAGCTCCGTGCGGCCCGCGCCCATCAGGCCGGCCAGCCCGACGATTTCGCCGGCCCTGACGTCGAAGGAAATCTCCCGGACTTCGCAGCGGCCCTTGGACGCCTTCACGCCCAGCTTGTCCAGCTTCAGGACCGATGCGCCGATCGTCTTCTTCTGCGCCGCCGGGAACAGGGCCGTCAGTTCCCGCCCCACCATCCGCGCGATCAGCGTGTCGCGCGTCATCTGCTCGATCGGTGCCGAGGTGACGTAGGTGCCGTCGCGCAGGATCGTCACGCGATCGCACAGCTCGAAGACCTCGTCCATCCGGTGCGAGATGTAGACCACCGCGACACCGCTGTCGCGCAGGCGCCGCACGACGGCGAAGAGCTGCGTCACTTCCTCGGCGCTCAGGGCCGTCGTGGGCTCGTCCATCACCAGGACGCGCGTGCTCATGCTGATGGCCTTGGCGATCTCGAGCATCTGCCGTGCGGCCACCGAGAGGTCGCCGAGCTTGCTGCGCGCTGCGACGCTCATGCCGAGCTCGCGCGTCCAGCGCTCGGTCTCGGCCTCCATCCGCGAACGGTCCAGCAGGCCGAACCGGTTGCGCAGTTCCCGGCCGAGATAGAAGTTCTCGGCCACGGTCATCTCGATGACCTGGTTCAGATCCTGGTGGATGATCGTGATGCCGAATTCCGCGGCGTCGGCCGGGCTCGTCGGGCGCACCTCTTCGCCGCTGACCAGGATCTGGCCTTCGTCGGCAACGTAGACGCCGGTCAGCACCTTCATGAGCGTGCTCTTGCCGGCGCCGTTCTCGCCCATCAGCGCATGGACTTCGCCGCTGCGCAGTTCGAGCTGCACGTTGTCGAGCGCCTTCACGCCGGCGAACCGCTTGCAGATGCCCTTCATGCTCAGGATGTAGGGCGTCTTCTCGTAGTGATGAGCGTGCGTCACAGCGCGTTCTCCTGTTCTGTGGAAGCGAGCAGGTGCTGCTGCAGCCATTCCTGTGCGAGCGCCACGGCCACGCCGTCGTCGCGATTGCTCAGCGTGATGCGGTCGGCGACCGCCTTGACCGCCTCGGGCGCCTGTCCCATGGCCACGCCGACGCCGGCTTCGCGCAGCATCTCGATGTCGTTCTCGGCGTCGCCGAAGGCGGCGATCTCGTCGAGTGCGATGCCGCTCAGCGCTTCGAGCCGGGCGAGGCCCGCGGCCTTGTTCGTTCCGAGCGGCAGCACTTCCAGCATGTCGTCATGGCTGAAGACTGCCGTGCACTCGGGCGGCAGCGTGGCGCGCAGGGCGTGCAACCGCTTGATCGCCGCCGGCGAGCGGCCGACGAGCTGCAGCTTGTTCGGCGCCCAGTCGAGCCCGCGAAGTCCCGGCACGACGACAGGGTGCTGCCGCAGGATGGTCGACTCGCGCGCGTACCAGCCGTCGCTGCTCGGCGCGTACCACCGCGCACTGCCGTACCAGCCGACGTCGAGCCCGAGGCTCAACGCCTGCTGGGCAACGTCCTGCGCCAGGTCTGCGGACAGCTTGCGCTCGAACAGCATGTCGAAGCTCATGTCCGCGTGGACCCGCGCTGCGGCGGCACCCGAGAATGCGACCGCGAGGCCTTCGGTCCGCATCTCGCCGAGCAGGCAGGCGAGCGAGCCGACGTGGCGTGCCGAGGCCAGCATGACCTGCATGCCCCGCCGCCGGACATCGGCGACGGCATGGGCGACCGCGGGAGAGATCTGGTGCAGGTGGTTCAGCAAGGTGCCGTCCACGTCCAGCGCGATGGCGCGTAGGGGCCGCACGGTCACTCTCCTTTCGCGCCGAAGAAGGGAACGCGCTTGCCGATGTGGACCATCACGCTCTTGGTCTGCGTGAACTCCTCCAGGCCCGCTCTGCCCATCTCGCGGCCGAAGCCACTGCCCTTGCAGCCGCCGAAGGGCAGTTGCACCGCACCGTCGATCTGCGTGTTGACGTAGACGGTGCCGCTGCGCAGCCGGCGCGCCATGCGGATCGACGTGTCGAGGCTGCGGGTCCACACCGCATTGGCCAGGCCGTAGCTGCTGGCGTTGGCGAGCGCCACGGCTTCGTCCTCGTCCTTGAAGCGCGTGACGACGAGCACCGGGCCGAAGATCTCCTGCTGGAAGACGGCCATCCGCTCGCTGACCTGATCGAGGATCGTCAGCTGCATGAAGCAGCCTTCCGGGAGGCCGGCCACGTCCTGGCGCGCGCCGCCTGTCAGCAGGCGAGCGCCTTCCTCCTGGCCGCGGGCGACGTGCCGCACGACGCTTGCGAGGTGGTCGCCGTGGATCAGCGCGCCGACATCGGTGCGCTCGTCCAGCGGATCGCCGACACGCAGCGCCCGGGTGCGGGCGACGAGGCGTTCGACGAAGCTGTCGGCGATCGACTCCTGCACCAGCAGGCGCGCCCCGGAGACACAGCACTCGCCCTGGTTGAAGAAGATGCCGAAGAGAGTGCCGTCGAGGGCGTCCTCGAGGTCGGCGTCGGCAAAGACGATGTTGGCGGCCTTGCTGCCGAGTTCGACATGCGCGCGCTTCGGGCCGGCGGCAGCGGCCTCGAGCACCTTGCGCCCGACCGCGGTACTGCCGGTGAAACTGATCATGTCGACCTGCGGGTGGGCGACGAGGCTCTGGCCGACCACCGGCCCCGTGCCGGTGACGACGTTGATGACCCCTGCGGGCACGCCGGCCTCTTCCGCGAGTTGCGTCAGCTTGAGTGCCGTGGCCGACGTGAACTCGCTCGGCTTGACCACGACCGAGTTGCCGGCCGCGAGCGCGAATGGAACCTTCTGGCAGTAGATGAGGCCGGGGAAGTTCCAGGGGACGATCAGCCCGACGACGCCCATCGGCTCGCGATGGACGACGGCTGAATGACGCTCGCCGAGGTTCGTGTACGCATCCCCGTGCACCTCGTAGGCGAGCGTCGCGGCGTACTCGGTCAGGTCGGCCATGCCCGCGGCGTCGCCGCGTGCGAAGCGGACGGTCTTGCCGACTTCCTCGACTTCGAGACGCGCCAGTTCCTCGGCGTTGTCTCCGATGAGTCGAGCCCAGCGCAGCAGGATCTTCGCCCGCTGCGCGCCGCTCATGCGCGGCCACGGACCTGTATCGAATGCCGCACGCGCGGCCTGGGCGGCCCGATCGACATCCTCTGCCGTGCCGTCCGCGTAGCGGGCGACGACGGCGCCGCTGACCGGCGATCGGCGCTCGAAGAGCCTGCCCTCGACGGGCGCCGAGGCGCTGCCGCGGATGTGGTGCCCGCTCTGGCGGGGTTGGCCAAGGTTCGTCACTGGATTTCCTGGGTATGAGTCGGCACAGGCCGGCCGCCCAAGCGGCCGGTCACGTTTCAGATCGGACTGGTCAGGCCTTGCCTGGCGGCTTGCCGCGGGAGAAGAAGGCTTGCTGCGCACGTTTCTGCGCCGGCGTTCCCCACAGGCGGCCCACGGCGCGCGCCTCGGCTTCCATGCCGGCGGGTTGCCCCGCCTCCAGGCCCTCGCGCATCACCTGCTTGATGGCCTGCAGCGCTTCGATCGGCTTCGAGGCGATCTCGCCGGCCAGCACGAGCGTCTCGGTCAGCAGGTCGTCGTGCGGGTGCACCGAGTTCACGATCGCGAGCTGCAGGCTGCGCTGCGCGGCGATGCGCTGCCCGGTCATCGCCAGCAATTTGGCGTTGGGGGCACCGATCAGGCGGGGGAGCCGCTGCGTGCCGCCCCAGCCGGGCAGGCTGGCCAGCGTGACCTCCGGCAACCCGATCTGTGCCGACTCGCTTGCGGTGCGGAAGTCGCAGGAGAGGGCCAACTCGAAGCCGCCGCCGAGCGCGAAGCCGTTGATGGCCGCGATGGTCGGCTTGCTCAAGAACTCGAGCCGCGTGAAGACGTCCTGTCCCCAGCGCATGTGGGCATAGGCGTCTTCCGGCGAGAACCCTGTCTGCTCGCTGATGTCCGCCCCGGCGCTGAACGCGCGCTCGCCTGCGCCGGTGATCACGACGCAGCCGACATCCGGATCGGACTCGGCCTGCTGCAGCGCCTGTTCGAGCTCGACCAGCAGCGGCTTGCTCAGAGCGTTGTGGCGCTCGGGACGATTCAGCGTGAGCAGCAGGACACCAGGCTGCCGTCCCTTGTCGGACAGGATGAGGCTCATTGCGCTTGCTCCTTGGCAGCCGTGTGCGGCTTCAACTGCAGGCCCATCGCGGCCGCGGAGAAAAGGCGCACGTCCATCGTCTTGAGGTGCTGGGCCACGCGAGGAAGGAACGCCATTTGCGAGAGGACGTCGCGCTCCAGGTCGATGCCGGGGGCAACCTCGGTCAGCACCAGCCCGTCTTCCGCCAGCTCGAAGACGGCGCGCTCGGTCACGTAGGTCACCGGCACCTTCCAGCGCCGCGCGATCACGCCACTGAAGGAGATCTGCTCGACGTCAGGCACGAACTTCGGCGCTCTGGCCTCGCGGAGGATGCGGACGCCGCCGTCGTGGAACTCGAACTCCTGGCTGCCCGCCCGCAGGGTGCCGATGAAGACGACGCGCTTGGCACCCTGCGAGATGTTGACGAAGCCGCCGATGCCGGCGATGCGACCGCCGAACTTGCTGACGTTCACGTTGCCGTGCGCGTCCACCTGGGCGAAGGAGAGCACGGCAACGTCGAGCCCGCCGCCGTCGTAGAAGTCGAACTGGTAGCCCGCGTCGATCATGGCGTGCTGGTTGCGCGCCATGCCGAAGTCGTCGCCCGTGGCCGGCACGCCGCCGATGTGCCCCTGTTCCAGCGTGAAGTGAACCTCATGGCCCAGACCCTCTTCGGCGAGGATCGTGGCCACGCCGTCCGGCATGCCGAAGCCGAGGTTGGCGACATCGCCGGCGTGAAGTTCCGACGCGGCGCGCCGGGCGATCACCTTGCGCTCGTTGAGCGGCAGCGGCGTCAGGTCGCCCGCCGGCACGCGTAGCGCGCCGGTCAGCGAAGGATCCTCGGCCGTGCGGAAGGACAGGCGCTGGTCCGGATCGACGACCACGGCGTCGACGACGATGCCGGGCACCTTCACTTGCCGCGGGTCCAGGCTGCCGACCGGCTTCAGGTGCTTGACCTGGGCGATGACCATGCCGCCGGAGTTCCTCGCCGCCTGCGCAGCGGAGAGCGTTTCCGCGAAGAGGCCTTCGCCTTCCATCGTGATGTTGCCGGCTTCGTCGGCGCTGGTGCCGCGGATGACCGCCACGTCCACCTTGAAGGCGGGATAGAAGAGGAACTCCTCGCCCTTGAGTTCGAGCACCTCGACCAGCGATGCCTTCGCCTTGGCGTTCAGGCGCCCGCCATCGATGCGCGGGTCGACGAAGGTGCCCAGGCCGACGCTGGTGATGACACCCGGCTTGCGGCCCGCGATGGCACGGAACAGGTGCGACAGCACGCCCTGCGGAAGGCAGTAGGCCTCGATCTGCTCGGAGGTCGCGAGGCGCTGCATGCCTGGGCACCACTGCCAGTGGCCGCCGATCGCACGCGACACGAGGCCGGGGTCTGCCAGGTAGTCGATGCCCCCGCCCTGGGCGTTGCCCATGCCGCTGGGGTGCACGACCGTCAGGGCGCGCGGGTGGCCTTCGCGCTCGAAGCGTGCCTTCAGCGCGGCGAGCACCAGGCCGGGTTCGTTGACTCCGCCGCCGGAGCCGTCGACCACGACGGTGGCGGCATCGGGTACCAGCGCTGCGGCTGCGTCAGCCGACATGACTTTGCTCATCACAGACGCTCTCAGTTCGGTAGGCATGGGTGCAGTCTATGTTATGACATCAATACGTAAACTAGGGTTTACGCGAAGAGAGAAAGATCGGTGATGTGCTCAGGTTGCTTGCGTAACTCTGAATGTACGGCCCATCACTGGCAAACTGCTGGCTTGTCTTTTAAGTTCTTATGTCATAACATAAAATATCAACAACCGGAGACATCTCTTGAGCAACTGGATCGACTCGGCGATCGGACACGCTGTCACGCGCGTCCACGGCATCGCCAGCGTGGTGACAGCCTTCCCTCACATCACGGAAAGGCACGAATGGCGAACCACGCCCGACGGTGTGTGGACGGGTGGCTTCTGGGCCGGGCTCCTCTGGCTCAGCTACGAGCGGACCAGGGACGAGAAGACGCTCGAGCTGGCCGTGTCCTATACCGATCGCCTGCTGCCGCGCGTCAATGACACCCACAACCACGACCTCGGGTTCATGTTCTTCCCGAGCGCGATCGAGGGCTGGAAGGTGACGGGCGCCACGAACTACCGCGATGCCGCGCTACAGGCAGCCAGGTCGCTGGCAGGGCAGTTCAACCAGGAAGCGGGCTTCATCCCGGGCTGGGGCTTCTTCGGCGGCGCCGACTGGTCCGGTTCGGTGCTCATCGACACGCTGATGAACCTGCCGCTGCTGGTGTGGGCCGTTCAGCAAGGCGCCGATCCGAGCCTCATGACGGTGGTGCAGCGGCACACCGCCACGGCGCTCGCGTATCACCTGCGCGCGGACGGCTCGGTGTTCCACGTCTACAAGTTCGATCCGGCCACCGGCAAGCCGCTGGGCGGCGACACCTACCAGGGCCTGGCGCCGGATTCATCGTGGGCGCGCGGCCAGTCGTGGGCGATCACCGGCCTGGCCAACCTTGCCGCGATGACCGGCAATGACGAGTACCTTCAGGCCAGCCAGCGCGTCGCGGACTACTTCATGAGCAAGCTGCCTGCGGACGGTGTGCCGCCGTGGGACTTCATGGCCGACGGCCCTGCCGAGCCCAAGGACGCATCGGCTTCCGCGATCGCGAGCTACGGCCTGCTGAAGCTGCACAGGATCACCGGCGAGCATCGACACCTGGAGCGAGCCACCCGGCTGCTCGAAGCGCTCGCCACGAGCTGCGGCAATCGCAGCGGCGAAGGTGGCGAGGGCGGCGTGCTGCTGCACTCGACGGCCGATCTTCCGCATCGACTCGGCATCGACGAATCGACCATGTACGGCGACTACTACTACCTGAAGTCGCTGATGGCGCTCAAGCGGGTGAGCGGCCATGCCTGAGGTCGTCACGCTGGGCGAATCGATGGCGGTGCTGTCGCCGAACCGTCCCGGGCGCCTGCGGAACAGCCAGCTCCTCACGCTGGGCGTGGGAGGTGCCGAGACGAACGTCGCCGTCTCGCTGGCCCGACTCGGCGTTCCGTCGGGGTGGTTCAGCGCGCTCGGCAATGATGAACTGGGCGACTACGTGCTCTCCACGATCCGCGGCCAGGGCGTGGACTGCTCCCGCGTCCTGCGCAGCGATGCGCCGACCGGGCTGTACCTGCGCGACACGCTCGCCGGTGGAACGGTCAGGGCCTTCTACTATCGCGCCGGCTCCGCTGCGTCGCGCCTGGGCGCTGGCGACTTCGACGATTCGTATCTCGACGGCAGCAAGGTACTGCACGTCACCGGTATCACCCTGGCGCTTTCGGACAGCTGCCGCAGCCTGGTCCACGAAGCAGTCGCCGCAGCCCGCAAGCGCGGCGTGCTGGTGAGCCTGGATGTCAATCTCCGCCTCAAGCTCTGGGGCGCGGAGGAGGCGCGGGCTGCGATCGAGGAACTGCTGCCGCAGGTGGACCTCGTCTTTGTCGGCGACGATGAGGCGCAGGCCCTCTGGCACGCAAGCGACCCCACGCTGCTGGACCGTCTTGCGCGGTTCGGCCCGAGTGAAGTCGTCATGAAGCGCGGCGCCGCAGGCGCACAAGCGCTGCATGACGGCACGTTCGTGGAGTCCACCGGGTTCCGCGTGCCGGTCGTGGACACCGTCGGTGCGGGCGATGCATTTGCCGCGGGCTACCTCGCCGCCCGCATCTGGGGGCTCGGCATCGACGAGCGTCTAAGATACGGCAACGCCATGGGCGCCTATTGCGTGAGCAGCACCGGCGATTTCGAGAATGCCCCCAGCATCACAGAGCTCAAGGCCCTCCTCGGTGAGCGACAAGACATCGGCCGATAGTTCGGCGGCCTCCGTGGATACGGCGTCTGCTGCGACGGACAGCGCACCGAGCGTGCGCACGATCGCGCTGGACATGAACAGTCCCGTGCCGCTGTACTTCCAGCTGCGCAAGGCCTTGGAGCGGGCGTGGCGCATCGAGCACGGCCCCGACGACGAACTGCCCACCGAGCAGGACATCATGGACCGGTTCGGCGTCAGCCGGATCACCGTGCGCCGGGCCATCGACGACATGGTCGCCGCCGGCGTGATCCATCGGCCGCGCGTTCGTGGCCGGCTGCGGTGGTCGCCGGTACGCGTGAAGAAGCAGCTCAACCGGCTCAAGGGCTTCTTTGTCGACGGAGGGTCCGGCGCAGGCGCGTCCCCGGCGGCGCGCGTGCTCGAGGTCTCCAAGGGCGCCTGGCCGGAGGCCAACGAGTACCTCGGGCTTCCTGACGGGGAGGAGTGCTACCGAATCTCGCGCGTCCACGAAGACGCGGGTCGGCCGCTCAGCCACCAGGTGTCGTACATCCCGTGCCACGCCTGCCCGGACCTGGTCTTGAGCGATCTGGCCGGCTCATTGCTGAGCATGCTCGAGAGCCGCTACGGCATCTCCATCGGCCACGCCGAACAGCGACTTCGCGCACGTGAAGCCACGGTCGAGGAGACGAAGCTCCTGCAATTGCCGCCGCGAGGTTATGTCTTCGAGGTCGACCGCGTGTCCTACGCGGTGGATGGGCGGCCCGTTGAATACTTCGATGCGGTCCTGGACGTCTCGCACTACGAGTTCCTGACCGTCCTGGATCCACAGAAGGACGGGAGCTCCGAGCGGATGTGGCCGTCGCCCTGGCTCGATGGAATCTAGGAAGGATTGCTGGCGAAGATGCACCTCCGGTTTCTCGAGCATCAGCTTGAGCTCCTTCGCCAGCCGCTCGTTCACGGCTGCGGGCAGGTCGCGCGGGATCGCCTTGCTGCCGCCCACATTGTTGGCAAGCATGGTCGCGATGCCTTCTTTGAGCAGGGCGTCGCGAAATTTCGGATCGGCCTGGACCCGCGCCCGCACCGTCGCCTCGAACGGGAGGGTCAGCTCACGTGCGCTATGCCGGCTCATCACGCTGGCGCGGCGCAGTCCTTTGGCGGTGGTGTGCACCGCTGCAAGGATTGAGGAAGGGCGCCGGTGCATGATCACACCAACTCGATCTGCACCTTGCGGCCGACCAGGGCCGCGGCCCGCTGCAGCGTCGAGAGGGTGACGTCGCGCGTAGGGTCGAGCAGCCGGTCGACCTGCGAGCGGCTGGTCTTCAGCATGGTTGCCAGCTGCGTCTTCGTCAGCGAGCGTTGCTGCATGGCTTCGGTCAGCTGCCAGACCACCACTTCCTTGACCGCGAGCGCCTGGGTTTCCTCGAAGACGCCCCGCGGCGCGGCGTCGAGCCGGAGGATGGTCGAGCTGCGTAGGGCTCGATGAACGGAAGGGAGCGGGAGATGGAAGCGGAACGGGTGCTGGTGAGATTGCCCGGCGTGATCCGGATGACGGGGCTCGGGCGGTCGACGATCTACCGGTTGATGGCGGAGAGGAAGTTTCCGGCGCCGGTCAAGCTAGCGGAGCTCTTGAACGGATGGCGAGCTGCAGACTTGGCTGAATGGTGTGACGCGCGAAGGTCGAGCGCCGGTCATTGATCCCCCTTCTGGCAGGCCCGCAGCTGCCGCGACACGGACAGGGTCGATGTCGGTGCCGGCGTCACGCAGACAGCATCGCTACACGCCGGTCACCTTCGGTTCGCCTTGCACTGATGTTCGATTTGCCGCGCTTCCCGTCGACGTAGTCCGCCCACCACTGCATGAGGACCGTCCGATCTTTGACGTACGCCGCTCGGTGGTATGCGGCGCGGACCTTGTTTCGTTCGATGTGGCCCAATTGGCGCTCGATGACGTCGGCATCGTGACCCTGCTCGTCGGCAACGGTGCTGAACAGCGAGCGAAATCCGTGGGCCGTGGCAATGCCCTTGAATCCCATGCGCGCGAGCGCGCTGTTGATCGTGTTTTCGGAGATCGTCTTCTTCGGGTAGTAGGGGCTCGGGAACACGTACGACTCCCCCGGTCGATCTGGCATGGAGCACGATCAGGGTCGCGATCGCCTGGCGAGAGAGAGGCATCAGATGCCAGCTTCCGTTCCAGTCCGGGATCCTGGCCGTCGCCCAGAAGTGCCTTTGCAGCGTGGCGCCTCTCGCGTGCCATTTTTAGCAGGAACAGGCCTTCGCCGCCTGGGACGTCGTTGGTTGCCGGACCGAGTGCCCACCTAGGAATGCGGACATGGCAAGGGATGAAAAGAAACGGCGCTGGACCCCCGATGGTGCCAGGACGGGACTCGCAATTCAGTCTGGAAGGCTTGGCTGGCAAAGTTCTTTTTCGATGAGGCAACGAAAGTACCCCCGAATCTACCCCCAAGTTCGAAAGGTGGTGGACCAGAACTACCTGATGGGGAATCCGTGGTCGGCCGTCGCTGAGCGACGACCACTACGTGACGACGGAGCAGAAGCGGCGGATGAAAGCGGTGAGGAGCTTCTGGAATCGCAGCGGCGGCGCCCGGCATCGTTGATCACGACGGCGCTGACGAGCACTCGAATGGCGGTCCTCCGAACCTCACGATTCTGTGATCGTCGCATTTGCCGTGCGGCTCGGCGCCCCCGGTTTTGGCCACGCCCGTGCTGGACACCACCCGGCCGCGCAGGCACAGCATCACGAGAACCATCTCACCTCTTTGAGCGTCCGGTGATTTGTCCCGAATTGTGGCTGTGCTTGCATACAGTACTGGTTATCGGTACAGTCTCTCTTCTCAGGAGAACCGGCCATGAACTCAGCATCGTTTCGCCAACTCTATCGACCGAAACCCGACCGCGCGCCCGCATGGCTGCGCCGCGTGTGGGCATGGTTCTAGAATTCGCAACTCCTTCAAATAGGTCCGCGCACGGCGCGGTCTGCGGACCGCTTCGCCGTGAATGCACCACTTCTCTCGGAAATTCTCTACCGACGCGCGCACCACCAGGCAGATTTGGCTCTGGCGACCGAGGGTGTGATGAGATGCACGTGGGAGAGCAAGTTCGGCGCGATGCTCATTGTGGTGAAACACGGTAGGGCCTACGTGAACGGGCAAGCCCTGGAGCTTCCGGGGGCTGCCGATACGCCATAGCCGATGGCGTGGACGCCGCTTCCTGGGCGACGACATGGCCGGGTACTCGGCGGGTGTTGTGCCAGTTCCTGCAGTTCGACGCCAAGCTGCTCCGCGGCCAGAAGGCGCTGCGCGACCTGGGGCTCACCAGTTCAAGGATGGTCATGATCCTCGGCGTGCGGGACGCAACGACGAAGAGCGAGACGGCCTCGCTCAAACGGGTCCTGGAGAGCGGAGGGCGTTCGTTGCTAGCCCTGGTCCGGCTGGTCGGCAACGCACAGGAGATCGTGCAAGACTCGGCGGCGGGCTCTGGAGAACTCTGTGCGGCGAGATGGCCCGGGCGGCGTACACAAACGGCCCGAGGCACAAGGGCCGACATGGCACGTCGCGATACGCGCCACGGAACGCCGCAAGCTCAACCCGTTCCTCGTCCCGGACCACCGGACCGAGCAGATCGAGCGGCTGAAGGCCAGCATCCGCGCCAAGGTCGAGCATCCGTTCCGCGTGCTCAAGCGCCAGTTCGGCTACGCGAAGGTGCGCTACCGGGGGCTAGCCAAGAACACCGCGCAGATCGTCACGCTGTTCGCGCTGTCGAACCTGTGGATGGTGCGCAGGCAATTGCTGGCGGCGCAGGGATGAGTGCGTCCGAAACAGGCTCTGGACGCCGCGTCGTGCGTCGAAGCGGCTCCAACTCGGTGGTTCGTTTGCCGCCATCCGAGCGAGCCATGCCGAGTGTAGGTGTCGTGCCTCCGGGTCGGCGCGGCGAATCAGGTTGCGCAGACCTTCCCTAGTCTTACTGTGTTAGTAGAATCAAGACTTTATCTCAGCTTCCTGAAGCGAAGGATGAGTCTTGATGGACGAACTGGCCGGGTTTGATCGATACATGGCGCATTTGAGCAAAGGGCTGGGTCACGCCGATCGGCATGCGGGGCTGCGCGGCTACTGCACGGGGTTGATGGCGCCGCTGGCACGCAAGAGCGTGGAGCCGATGGCGGCGCATTTGGCGCCGATGGCCACACGCTCGCGGCATCAGTCGTTGCACCACTTCGTGGCCGACTCGGCGTGGTCTGATGAGCAGATGCTGCTGCGGGTGGCGCAATGGGTGGTGCCGGCCATGGACTTCAGCGATGGCGGCTGGTGGATGGTGGACGACACCGGATTTCCCAAGCGCCATGCCCACCCTCAGGATCACGATGCGCCAGATACGACAGGCCCTGCGCCTGCACCTCGAAGCCGGGCTGAGCTACGCCCAGATCGCCCGCGCCGTGGGCATCGGCAAGGGCACGGTCGGCAAGTTCATCCTGCTGGCGCGTGCCGCCGGCGTCGACTGGACGGTCGCGCAGACGCTCACCGACGAGGCGCTCGAAGCGCGCCTGTACCGGCCCGCCGTGCCGCGCTCGAGCCGCCAGCTCGAGCCCGACTACGCCTGGATCCACCAGGAACTCAAGCGTCCCGGCGTCACGCTGCAGCTCCTGTGGGAGGAGTACCAGCGCCAGCACCGCGAGGACGGCCAGTCGGCGTACAAGTACACGAGCTTCTGCGTCAAGTACCGCGCCTGGGCGGCAGCGCTGAAGCGCTCGATGCGCCAGATCCATGTGGCCGGCGAGCGGCTCTTCGTCGACTACGCCGGCCAGACCGTCCCCGTGATCGACGCGACCAGCGGCGAGATCCGGCGCGCCCAGATCTTCGTGGCCGTCCTCGGCGCCTCCAACTACACCTACGCGCGAGCCACTGCGACGCAGAACGCGGCCGACTGGGTCGGCTCGATCATCCAGGCGCTGGAGTTCATCGGCGGTGTGCCGCGTCTGATCGTGCCCGACCAGACGCGCGCCTTGATCGCCCGGCCCGATCGCTACGAGCCCGCGGTCAACCGGCTCGTCGAGGAGTTCAGCGACCACTATGACGTGGCGGTGCTGCCCGCGCGCCCCGCGCACCCGCGCGACAAGCCCAAGGTGGAGGTCGGCGTCCAGGTGGTCGAGCGCTGGATCCTCGCGCGGCTGCGCAACCGGCGCTTCTTCAGCCTGGCCGAGCTCAACGCGGCCGTCGGCGAGCTCCTGAGCGAACTCAACCAGCGCCCGTTCAAGAAGCTCCCCGGTTGCCGCGCCAGCGCCTTCGACGCGCTGGATCGGCCGGTGCTGCGGCCGCTGCCGGCCGCGCGCATGCCGATCGCCCGCTTCAAGCGCGCACGCGTCAACATCGACTACCACGTCGAACTCGACGGCCACTACTACAGCGTGCCGCACCGGCTCGTGCGCAGCCAGGTCGAGCTGCGCATCACAGGCACGACAGTGGAGATCTTCGCCGGCTCGCAGAGGGTGGCCGTGCACGCGTACAGCAGCCGTCGCGGCGCGCACACCACCATTGCCGAGCACATGCCGGCATCGCACCGTGCGCACCGCGAGTGGACCCCGCAGCGCCTCATCCAGTGGGGCGAACGCATCGGCGCAGCCACCGCCGCCGTCGTGCGCTGGCAGATGGAGCACCGGCCGCACCCGGAGCAGGGCTACCGCGCCTGCCTGGGCCTGCAGCGGCTGGCGCGCCAGTTCGGCGAGCCGCGCCTGGAAGCGGCCTGCGCGCGAGCGCTGTCGATCCGCTCGCCGACCTACCGCAGCGTGGCCTCGATCCTGGCCAGCGCGCTGGACCGGCAGCAGACGCCGACCGCACCGGCGCAGGCCGCGCTGCCGTTGCACGAGAACGTGCGCGGTCCCGACTACTACCACTGATCCCACCCCAGACCACTGACGAAGGAGAACCGCTCTTGCTCAACGAACATACCCTGGACCAACTTCGCGGCCTGCGGCTGGACGGCATGGTGCACGCGCTGGCCGACCAGGCCACGAGTGCCGCCGCGGCCGAGCTGGCGTTCGAGGAACGTCTGGCGATGCTGGTGCAGCGCGAGATCGACTGGCGTGACGGCAAGCGGCTGGCGCGGCTGCTGAAGGCGGCCCGGCTGAAGGTCGCCAGCGCCTGCATCGAGGACATCGACTGGCGCGGCTCGCGCGGGCTGGACCGCAACCTCATCACGGCGCTGGCCGGCGGCGATTGGCTGCGCCACGCGCACAACGTCCTCATCACAGGAGCGACCGGGGTCGGCAAGACCTGGTTGGCGTGCGCGTTGGCGCAGCAGGCGGCGCGCTCGGGGTTCACGGTGCTGTACGTGCGGGCGCCGCGACTGCTGGAGGAGTTGCGTGTGGCGCACGGCGACGGCAGCTTCGGCCGGCGCCTGGCGCAGCTTGCGCGCATCGACCTGCTGGCGATCGACGACTTCGCGATCGCGCCGATCACGGCGGCCGAGCGCAACGACCTGCTGGAGCTGCTGGACGATCGTGTGGGGACACGCGCGACGCTGATCACGAGCCAACTGCCGGTGGCGGCCTGGCATGAGTGGCTGAACGACCCGACGCTGGCGGACGCGATCCTCGACCGGATCGTGCACGCCGCCCACAAGCTCGCGCTCAAGGGCGAATCGATGCGCAAGAAGCAGGTCAAGGCATGACCGCTGCGCGCAGTCCGAGCCACACCACCGCCGAGCCGTCCGACACGGCTTGCCCACCGCGGCGGTCGTTCGTCGCAGGCGACGCCCGCCGCCGTGGACAAGCCTGCGTTGCCAACACGCCGGCGAAGATCGCCTTCGGCGCCGCGTTGCCCACCCCGGCGAGTTCCTCGCCGGCGTGGACACCGCTCAGCGCTTCGGCGTCATCATGGACGACTGCGATACGATGAACCCCTTCACTCGCGCGCTTCCGTGATCGTCCACGATCACGCTGAAACGCCGTCCGCGATCACGCCGAAACCGGCGTCCACGATCGCTGAAATGCGCACTGGATGCAGTCGCAGGCAGGCCATCGCGGGTACGCAGGAGCTGTCGCTGCACCACCTGTATCGCGCGATGGGCTTCCTCGGCGAGCCGTTGAAGCCGATCGCACCCGTCGAGGTACCGTCCAAGGTCGCCCAGTCCTCCGCCAACTCGCAGGCCGCAACCAAGCGCGCTGCCGAGTTGAACGCGGCCTACGAGTTGCGCACACGCAAGGACCTGATCGAAGAGGCGCTGTTCGCTCGCCGGCGCGACCTCTTCACCGACGTCGAGCTCGTGTTCTTCGACACCACCTCGATCTACTTCGAGGGCGCCGGTGGCCAGAGCCTGGGGCAGCACGGGCACTCGAAGGATCATCGGCCCGACCTGCGGCAAATGGTGGTGGGCATGGTGCTGGACAACGCGGGCAACCCGCTGTGCAGCACCATGTGGCCGGGCAACACGACCGACGTGGCCAGCCTCATCCCGGTGGTCAAGCGGCTGCAGACGCACTTCGGCATCCAGCGCGTGTGCATCGTCGCTGACCGCGGCATGATCAGCGAGGCGACCATCGCCGAGATCGAGGCGCGCGGCTGGCTGTACATCCTGGGCGTGCGCATGCGCCGAACGAAGGAGGCGCGTGAGGAGGTGCTCGCGCGCGGTGGCCGCTTCCAGATCGTGCACGCCAAGACCAAGGACCCGAAGGCGCCGTCGCCGCTGGAGGTCAAGGAAGTGTGGGTCGACGATCGCCGCTACGTCGTCTGTCGCAACGAGGACCAGGCGCACAAGGACGCGTACGACCGCCTGGCGATCGTCACCTCGCTGGTCGAGGCGCTCAAGCGCGGAGACAAGGCGCTGATCGGCAACAACGGCTACCGCCGCTTCGTCACCGGCACCGGCGGGCACTGGCGCGTGGACGAGGTCAAGGTCGCCGAGGAGGCGCGCTACGACGGCAAGTGGGTGCTGCGCACGAACACGCAGTTCGGCGCCGCCCAGGTGGCGATGAAGTACAAGCAACTATGGGCGGTGGAGGCGATCTTCCGGACGATGAAGAGCCAGCTCGACACCAGGCCGATCTTCCACAAGACCGACGAGACGATCCGCGGCCACGTGTTCTGCTCGTTCCTCGCACTGCTGCTGCGCAAGGCGCTGCAGGACCGGCTCGAGGCCAAGGGGCACGGCGATCTCGAATGGGCCCACGTCATCGATGACATGAACGACCTCAAGGAGGTCGAACTCACCGTTCAAGACAAGCGCTACAGGCTGCGTACCGAAACCCGCGGCACGCTCAGCGCCGTCTTCAGTGCCTGCGGCGTCGCGCTGCCGCCGCAGCTCCAGCCCATGTGATCGCCCTCGCGCATACCGGCGTCGCGCCAGGGTCGGCGGCGTGACACTACGCCGAAAGTGCCTTCGCAACTTATTGATTGAGAAGAAGTTCTTCCGGCAAGGTGTAGAAGATGGGCTTGAGGAGCCCGGTGGGCCAGT
>JAFEEF010000005.1 GCA_018241265.1 Pseudomonadota bacterium
TCGCGACGACCAGTTCTCCGAGGCAATGAGCCTCGGCCTCATTGAAGCATGACAAGTGCCGGCAACCCATGGACGCTCGACGAGGTTCTCCGAGGCAATGAGCCTCGGCCTCATTGAAGCCGGCTCCGGGATCAGCGAGGGTGACGCGATCCTGGAGTTCTCCGAGGCCATGACCCCCAGCCTCATTGGAGCATCTCGTTACAGCCGACTCGATCTTGTCCACCCGCGTTCCCGGGCGATCAGCCTCGGCCTCTTCGATCCCACCGCAAGGCCTTGCTGAGGCGGTCACGCCGCGTCGATCGCCCACCGTCTCGTTAGCCCGAATATCCCTCGCCGCCCCGCTCACTAAACTGCCGCCGACAACGCCTCTTACGGCGCCAAGAACAAGCACAAGCGGAGGGATGGGATCGTGCCGGCACCGATCGCGGACATCGTCAGCGTGCCCTCGGGCACGACCGTCGTGCGCGGCGGGATCGCGGGCGGGCCGGACACGACGCCGCCGTCGTGGGGCAGCGCGACGCTCGCGGCCAGCCAGATCACGTCGACGAGCTACACGCTGACCGCCTCGGCGCCGGCGACCGACAACGTCGGCGTGGTCGGCTACGAGTACAGCGTCGACGGTGGCACGACCTGGATCGCCAACGGCCTGGCGTTGTCGGTCAACGTCAGCGGCCGCACGCCGGGGTCGACCGACCACGCCCGCTATCGCGCCTTCGATGCCGCCGGCAACCGCAGCGCGGCGCTCGCGGTCGACGTGACGCTGTCGACCGGCACGGCGAGCCCGTGGGATCCCGTCAAGGCGTTGCTGCAACCGCTGCCCGAGCAGGCCTGGGTCAGGCTCAACCTCAACTTGTTCCAGGCCGCCTGGCCGAGCCAGGACAGCCAGGCGCTGATGGACAGCGGCCGCATCTCGACGGCGGGCGCGATCATCTACGCGTGGTCGTCGTTCGCGCTCGACGATGCGCGCGGCCGCATCATGCTGTGGGGGGGCGGGCATGCGAACACCAACGACAACTCGATGTACTTCTGGAACGCCTCGACGCGTCGCTGGACGCAGGCCTTCCTGCCGACCGACAACTTCCAGTCGCCCACCACGGGCCTGTGGGTCAACGTCGAGCCGTGGGACAAGTCGCCGCCGTCGGCTCACACCTACGGCAACAATGCCTACCTGCCGGTGCTCGACCGCTTCATCACGTTCGGCGGTGCGGCCTGGAACACGGGTCATGCGTTCTATGTGCATGCCGACGACGGTACCGAGATCCGGCCGCTGCCGTGCTACACCGCCGACCTGTCGAAGGCCGAGATCGGCGACGTGGGCGGGACGACCGGCACCAACGTGCAGCGCAACACCACCGCCGGGCTGATCCTCACCGGCGCCAACGCCTGGACGCCGCGCGACTACCTGCTGGACCATCCGGCCACCACCGCGACCGCGTATCTGGCGGGCCACCTGCAGGCCTTCGTCGCCGGGCGCACGGAGAACGGCCATGACGTGCTCTACGTATCCGGCTCGACGCAGGTCGGCGCGAGCGGCAACAACAACCTGATCCGCATCGAATTCATCGACCTCGACTATCACCACGACCTCGTGACGATCGTCGGCAAGGGCGGCGGCAACCTCTGCAGCGACCAGGGTGGCGCGTTCGATACGGTGAACAACTTCGTGCTGGCGTGCGGCTATCCGTCGCAGCCGATCGAGGGCTGGAACCTCGACACCGCCAGTCCGACCAACCTGTCGATCAACGTGCCGGACTCGGCGATCGGCGGCGGCGGTATCGCGAGCTACATCGCTGCGATGAACGCCCACTACGCCGTGCGCAACCAGAGCTACGGCATGGGCATCCTGTTCGACAGCGAACGTGCCCGCTTCGTGATGTGGGGCGGCTTGCCGCAGCTCTGGACCACGAGCACGCCGGCCGACCTCGTCAACGGCTGGATCGTCGAGGAACTGCCGGCGGCGCTGAACGATGCGCCGCAGTACGGCGCCGAGACCGGCGTGCACGGCAAGTGGAAGTACAGCGCGCTGATGGACTGCTACATCGGCATCGTCGATCCGACCAACGGTGACGTCTGGGCGTACAAGCCCGAGAACTGGAACCCGAAGGCGTAAGCCGCCGGGTACAAGCCCCATGGCACTCGCACTCAACACCTCCGATCCGCTCTATCCGGCGCTGACGCTGCTGTTCTGCGTCGACGACGACAACACCGTCAAGGAATTGCGCGCCAACGTGCCGTGCACGGTCAAGCCCGGCGTGCTGCTGCCCAACAGCGTCGGCGCTCAGAGCACGACGACGCCGTACGGACGGAGCTTCCGAACGATGCCCGGAACGTCGCCGTACGACTTCTCGAAGGGCGTGACCTTCCCCGAGCAGCTCACCAACACCAACCAGCCGATCAGCGTCTTCATCGCGTTCAACCGCTACAACTCGGACTCGTCGGCCCAGTACTTCTCGTGCGACATGGTCGGCGGCTCCGGCCCGCTGGTGCGCATGCGCCCGGGCGGCAAGCTGACCTCGGCGGTCTATCCGGGCGTGCCGACCACCGGGGCGTCGACCAGCGGCGCGATCACGACCGCGCAGAACACGGTCTGCCTGACGCGCAATGCCAAGGGCGCCAATTCGGTCTTCATGTACATCAACGGCGTCATCGATCCGGCGTTCGCCGGCGGTCTGTCGAATGCCAACAACGAGTTCGGCGTCACCGATCCGCCGCAGAAGCTCAGCTGGATCGGCGGCTTTCCCGGTTACGGCTGGGTGTCATGCGACTGGGTCTATGTCGCGATCTTCGTCGGCACGCAGCTCGGCGCAGCCGACGTGCTGCGGCTGCACAACAGCCTCACCGGCAACAACAACTTTGCACTGATCGCGGGCGGCGCGTCGCAGCCGCTGGCTTTCAGCGGCACGGTGCCGGCGCAGAGCGGCACGCAAGGCAGCGCGTTCGCCTTCAGCGGGCCGGCGTTGTCGTCGTACTTCAGCGGCGGCACGCCGCCCTACGGCTATGCCGTCTCCAGCGGCACGCTGCCGGTGGGCTTGTCGCTGAGCGCATCGACCGGCGTCATCAGCGGCACGCCCAGCGCCGCCGGCAGCGCAACGATCGTCGTGCGCGCCACCGATGCGGCCGCGTCGCCCGCCACCGCCGACACCAACGCCTTCACGATCACGATCTCGGCACCGACCGCGCCGCAGATCGTCACGCAGCCATCGAACCAAACCGTGACGGCGCCGACGACCGCGACCTTCAGCGTGGTCGCGACCGGCGGCGGGCTCAGCTACCAATGGCAGCGCAACACCGTCGCGGTTCCGGGCGCGACGTCGGCGAGCTACACGACGCCGGCGACCAGCGTCAGCGGCGGCCAGGCGAACAACGGCGACAGCTACCGCGTCGTCGTCAGCAACGCCGGCGGCAGCGTGACCAGCAATGCAGCGACCTTGACCGTCAATGCCGGTGTCGGCGGCCAGGTCGTCAGCGACGTGATCAGCAACGGCTCGGGCACGGTGCTTTCGAACACGCCGTTCTCGTACAGTTATTTCCCGGGCGGGCGTTTCGGGTCGCTCACCGGCATCGCGCCGCGCGAAGGCACGGTGACGTCGGACGCCGGCGGTCGCTGCACGATAGGCGGCCTGCCGAGCGGCAGCGGCATCCTGCTGCTGGCGAACCGCTCCACCAGCGCCTCGACCGACGGCGTCTACTACCAGGCCGTCATGGTGGCCTGAGGCTGAGAGGGTGGCCCGATGCTGCGCAATCTGAACCTGCTGCGCGACGCCAAGCGCATCTGCGGCTCGCCGCAGGTCGGCGTGCTCGGCAGCAGCGTGCCGACCGGCGGTCTGGTCTACGCCGACGTGCAGGCGCGCGGCCTGCAGACGCGGCAGGTGCGCTTCTGGGTGCAGTCGACGACGATCGCGTCGGGTTCGCTCTTCGTGTTCGAAGACACGACGTGGTCCGCGACCGGCGTGCCGGCCGGCAACTACAGCGCGTCGGGCCGGCTCTTCGTCGACGATGTCGATCAGGGCGCGGTGAGCTATCCGTTCAGCGTCGGCACGTCGGGGTCGGCGCCGATGCTGCGCAACCTGAACCTCGTGCGCGACGCCAAGCGCATCTGCGGCAATCCGCGCGTCGGCGTGCCGGTGTCGGCGGTGCCGACGATAGGCCCGCCGTACGCGCTGCTCTTCAATGACATCCAGACTTACGGCTACGCGACGAACCTGCTGCGCGTCTGGATCGAGCAGAGCAGCTTCCCGGCCGGCGCGCTGTTCGTCTACGAGGACAGCAGCTATCTGTTCGGCGGCTCGCCGATACCCGACGGCATCCATGCGGCGCAAGGACGCGTATTCGTCGACGACGTCGATCAGGGCACGGCGCTGTTCCAGGTGACCGTCGGCTGAGAAGCTGCGAACGAACCCGACACACCCGCTCAGGCCGCCAGAACGCGGCCACTCTGCGTTGCAAATGCTCGCCATAGCCCGAGCTATGGCTGCGCTTTGCGCCTTGATTGGCCATGTTCTGGCGACCTGCTCGGGCGCGCCGGATTCATTCACAGCTTCTGAGCATCACGTCGCTGATGCAGAATCGGCGGCGCCCGCAGGTGGGCTGGAGCACGCCGGCATGTGCTGGGAGACGATTGCGCGTCGCTTGATGATCGTGGCGCTGGCGGGCCTGCTCGCCGCCTGCGCGACGCCGCTGCCGACGATAGACCGCGACGCGATCGCGAGCGAAGCCATCCTGCTCAGCACCGACACCACGCTCGGCCGCATCGCCAAGACCTCGCAGCCGGCGGCCGATTTGTCGGGCTTCCGGCTCATGCCGCTCGGCCTCTTCTCGCTCGACACGCGCGTACAGCTCGCGCGCCGCGCCGAGGCATCGCTCGACGTGCAGTACTACCAGTTCGCGAACGACGAGACCGGGCGCTACCTGCTGCGCGCGCTGCGCGATGCGGCGGTGCGCGGCGTGCGCGTGCGGCTCCTGATCGACGACCTGTACACGAGCGGCGAGGACACGCTGCTGCTCGCGTTCGCGTCGTATCCGAACGTCGAGGTGCGGATCTTCAATCCGTTCTGCTGCGCGCGCGAGCGAGGCCCGAACGAGCGCTTCCTCGCCGAGGCCGGCGAGTGGTCGCGCGTCAACCACCGCATGCACAACAAGCTCTTCATCGCCGACGGCGCGATGGCGGTGATCGGCGGGCGCAACATCGCCAACGAATACTTCCTGCGCAGCATGTCGGAGAACTTCGTCGACGTCGACGCGTTCACGGTCGGCTTCATCGTGCCGCCGCTCGCCGCGCTGTTCGACCGCTACTGGAACGGCAATCCGGTCTATCCGCTGAAGTCGGTGGCGCACACGGATCTGTCGCCGAGCGAGCTGCGCGCCAAGTTCGAGGAATGGACCGGGCCGGCGCAGACGCCGCCGCCCGCCGCGCTGCCGCCGAACGACATCCTCGGCTACGGCCCGATCGCCGATGACCTCGATCTCGGGCGCCTCGGCCTGATCTGGGGCGACGCCTACGTCTTCGCCGACCATCCGGACAAGCCGTTCGACAGCGAAGCCGGTGCCGATCTGCTCGAGACCAGCGTCACCTACAACGTCTTCGAGGCGATCCGCTCGGCGAAGCAGGAGGTGCTCGCGTCGTCGCCGTACTTCGTGCCCGGGCCGACCAGCATGCAGATGCTGCACGAGCTGCGCGACCGCGGCGTCAAGGTCACCGTGCTCACCAACTCGCTGGCGTCGACCGACGAGCCGGTGGTGCACATCGGCTACCGCCGCTACCGCCAGGAGTTGCTCGGCATGGGCGTCGACCTGTACGAGCTCAGTTCGACGCGGCTGATGAACAACAAGCGGCCGTTCCTGTTCGCGAAGTCGCTCGGCCGGCTGCATGCCAAGCTGGTGGTGATCGACAAGCAGAAGGTCTTCATCGGCTCGATGAACCTCGACCCGCGCTCGGCATCGATCAACACCGAACTCGGCGCGGTGATCTCGAGCCCGCAGCTCGCGCGCGAGCTGACGCGCATCATCGACATCGACCGCCTGCAGAGCGCGTACAAGGTGCGGCTCGCGCCCGAAGGCGGCGGACTGCAGTGGATCTACTACGACGGCGACAAGCAGACCGTGATGACCAAGGAGCCGGACTCGTCGCCGTGGCTGCGCCTCAAGGCCTGGCTGCTGACGCCGTTCGTGCCGGACGAGCAGCTCTGATGCGACCCGCCGGCGCGGATGCGCGCCGACGGTGGACGCGTCCGACGATCAGTGCTTGCGGCGGCGCGCGGCGATGCCGCACAGGCCGGGGCCGGCCGCGAGCAGGCTCGCGGTCGCCGGCTCCGGCACGGCGTCGATGCTGCAGGTGAAGGTCAAGGTGCCCGCATCCCAGGTGTCGCCGGGGATCGGCGTGTTCGAGGCGCAGGCCCGGTCCGCCTGCGGTGCGGTGGCGGCGTGCCGGCCGTGCACCTGCATGAGCTGCGCGACCACCCCCAGCGCGATCAGCTCGGGCTCCTTGCCGTCGATGTCGGCGATGCCGATCGGGCAGGTCATGCGCGCGATCGCGTCGGCTGCGATGCCCTGCTGCTCGAAGCGGTGGATGAAGCGGGCGCGCTTGGTCTTCGAGCCGATCAGACCGAAGAACGCGAAGTCGCCGCGCTTCAGGATCGCCTGCGAGATGCGCAGGTCGAGGTCGTGGTTGTGCGTGAGCACGAGGTAGTAGGCGCCGGGCGGCGCCTCGCGCACCTCGGCCTCGACCGCATCGACGCAGACCTGGCGGATGTGCGCCGGCCAGGGCGCGCCCAGGGTCGTGGTCGGCGCGAACTCGTCGTCGCGCTCGTCGATCCAGTCGACGCAGATGTCGAGCGTCGACAGCAGGGTCGCGATCGCGCGGCCGACGTGGCCGGCGCCGTAGAGCTGCAGATGGAACAGCGGCGCGGACGCCGGCCAGCGCTGCAAGGCGTCGGCGTCGAGCCGCGCATAGGTCAGCGTGACCGCGCCGCCGCAGCATTGGCCGAGTGCCGGACCGAGCGGGAAGTGCTGGCGCCGCGGCGCGCTGTCGCCGCGCTGCAGCATCGTCCGCGCGCATTCGATCGCCTTCAGCTCCAGATGGCCGCCGCCGACCGTGCCGATCAGCGCGTCGGCGGCCACCAGCATGCGCGTGCCGGCCTCGCGCGGCGCCGAGCCGAGCGCCTCGACGACCTCGACGACGATCGCCGGCTTGCCCGCGGCATGCCAGCGTTGCGCGAGCAGTCGGACTTCACGGTTCATCGCCGGCTCGTCGTCAGCTCTTGCCGGACCGCGTTGATGGCGCGCAGGATGGCTTCGCTCGTCGCCGGCGCCATCAGCGGCGGGTCGACCTGGTGATCGCCGACCGCCGAGCAGGCGTCGCGTATCGCCAGGATCACCGAGAACGGCAACAGCAGCGGCGGCTCGCCGACCGCCTTGCTGCGGTGGATCGAATCCTCGAAGTTTTCCTTCTCGAACAGCGAGGTGTTGAAGACGGCCGGCGCGTCGTTCGCGGTCGGGATCTTGTAGGTGCTCGGCGCATGCGTGGTCAGGAGACCGGTGACCGGATGCCAGACCAGCTCTTCCATCGTCAGCCAGCCCATGCCCTGGATGAAGGCGCCTTCGACCTGGCCGATGTCGATCGCCGGATTCAGCGACTTGCCGGCGTCGTAGAGCAGGTCGGCGCGCAGCAGCTTCCATTCGCCGGTCAGCGTGTCGACCAGCACTTCGCTGACGCCGCCCGCATAGGCGTAGTAGTAGAACGGCCGGCCGGTCATCGTGTCCTTGTCCCAGCTCAGGCCGGGCGTGGCGTAGAAGCCGTCGCTCCAGAGCTGTACGCGGCCGACGTAGGCCGCGGCGACGAATTCCGGAAACGTCAGTACCTTGCCGTTGACGTGGACCCGATCGGCCGCGAAGACGACGTCCTCGGCCCGGCCGCCATGCGTCTTGGCGGCGAACGCGGCGAGGCGCTCGCGGATCTTGCGCGCCGCGTCCTGCGATGCCTTGCCGTTCAGGTCGGCACCGGTCGATGCGGCGGTGGCGGACGTGTTGGCGACCTTCTCGGTGTCGGTGGCGGTGCAGCGCACGTGCTCGGCGCTGACGCCCAATTCGTGCGCCACCACCATCTGGCACTTGGTGTTCACGCCCTGGCCCATCTCGGTGCCGCCGTGGTTCACGAGGATCGAGCCGTCGTTGTAGACGTGCACCAGCGCGCCGGCCTGGTTGTAGTGGTTGACGTTGAACGAGATGCCGAACTTGACGGGCGTGTACGCGAGGCCCTTCTTGAGGATCGGACTGGTCTTGTTGAAGGCCGCGATCTCGGCGCGCCGGCGCTCGTATTCGCTGCTGGCGATCAGCCGGTCGGTCAGCTCGTGGATGACGTTGTCGCGCACTTCCTCGCGGTAGGGCGTGACATTGCGCTCGTTCTTGCCGTAGAAGTTGGCGCGCCGCACTTCGAGCGGATCCTTGCCGAGCCGGCGGGCTACCGAGTCGAGGATGAACTCGATCGCGATCGCGCCCTGCGGTCCGCCGAAGCCGCGGAACGCGGTGTTGCTCTGGGTGTTGGTGCGGCCGGAATGGCCGTGGATCGAGACGTCGGGCAACCAATAGGCGTTGTCGAAGTGGCAGACCGCGCGCGCCATCACCGGCGCCGACAGATCGGCCGAATGGCCCGCGTTGCTGATCATCGTCAGCTCGGCGGCGGTGATGCGGCCGTCGTCGTCGAAGCCGACGTCGTAGTCGTAGCTGAAGCCATGGCGCCGGCCGGTGATCAGGAAGTCGTCGTCGCGGTCGGCGCGCAGCTTGACCGGGCGGTTCAGCTTGCGCGCCGCCACCGCGGCAGCACAGGCGAACACCGCCGACTGCGACTCCTTGCCGCCGAAGCCGCCGCCCATGCGCCGGCAGACGATCTGCACGTGGTGCGCATGCAGGTTCAGCGCATGCGCGACGACGTGCTGCATCTCGGTCGGGTGCTGGGTGCTGCAATGGACCAGCATCGTGCGGTCCTCGCGCGGGATCGCGTAGCTGATCTGGCCTTCGAGGTAGAACTGCTCCTGGCCGCCGACTTCGAGGCTGCGCTTCAGGCGATGCCTGGATGCGGCCAGCGCCGCGGCGGTGTCGGCATGGTGCGTGTTGCGCGACAGCTCCATCGCCGGGATCACGTACTTCTGCTGCGCATGCGCGTCGCGCGCGTTCAGCACCGGCTTCAGCGGCTCGATCTCGAGCGCGCTCTTCGCATGCGATGCGGCGCGGCGTGCCGCCTCGCGCGTCGTCGCGATCACCGCGAAGACCGGCTGGCCGAGGTAGTTCACGGTGCCGTGCGCGAAGATCGGATCGTCGTGCAGGATCGGGCCGACGTCGTTCGTGCCCGGCACGTCCTCGTGGGTCAGCACCGCAACGACGCCGGGCATCGCGCGGATCGCGTCGAGCTTGAACGCCTTCAAGGTGCCGTGCGCGACCGGCGACAGGCCAAGCGCGCAATGCAGCGTGCCGGCGAGTTCCGGGATGTCGTCGGTGTAGGTCGCCTCGCCGGCGACGTGCAGGTGCGCCGACTCGTGCGCGCGGCTCTTGCCGACCACGCCGGGCGCGACGTCCAGCGTCGCATGGCCGGCCTCGAGGATGGGAGCATCTACGAGCTTGTTCATGAGCAGCTCCTCGTCAGATCACGTCGTGCGCGAGCGAGGCGAACACGCTCGTCTGCGTCACGTCCAGCGGGTCGTTGCGGCGCGTCTCGAGCCACAGCCGCTCGAGCAGGTTGCGCGCCACCTGTGCACGGTACTCCTTGCTGGCGCGCATATCCGTCATCGGCGTGAAATCGCCGTCGAGCGCTGCCTGCGCCTCGCGCAGGGTCGCCTCGTTCCACGGCCGGCCGGCGATCGCCGCCTCGGCCTTCGGCGCGCGCTTGCAGATCGCCGCCATGCCGCCGAAGACGAGGCGGATCTCGCGCACCGTATCGCCGTCGAGCTCGATCGCGAAGCCGCCGCACACCGCGGTGATGTCGCAGTCGAAGCGCTTGCTGATCTTGTAGGCACGCACCTGGCGCGCGGCCGGGAGGGCCGGCAGTTCGAGCGCCAGCACGAACTCGCCGGGCTCGCGCCGGTTCTTCATGTAGTCGACGTAGAAGTCCTGCAGCAGCATGCGGCGCACGCGCGCGCCCTTGCGCAGCACGATGGTCGCATCGAGGCTGATGAGTACCGGCGCGCTGTCGCCGATCGGCGAACCGTTGGCGACGCTGCCGCCCATCGTGCCGGCGTTGCGGATCGGCAGCGACGCGAAGCGCAGCCACATGTCGGTGACGCTCGGATGGCGCTTGCAGGTCGCCGCCCACGCCTGCTCGAGCGAGGCGCCGGCGCCTATCGTGATCGCACCGTCGGGATGGGTCGTCACCTCCTTCATCGCGCCGCCGACCTCGCCGACATAGATCAGCTCGGGCAGGTTGCGGAAGCCCTTGTTGACCCACAGGCCGATGTCGGTCGAGCCGGCGAGGATGCGTGCGTCGGGCTTGGCCTCGCACAGCTCGGCAAGCGCGTCCACGGTACGCGGTGCATGGAACTGGTGGACCGGCGCCTTGCCGTCAGGCGTACGCGGCATGCTCGGGTGCGGCGCGCTGTACGAGAAGGCGCCCGAGGTATCGGCCGGCGCGATCTGCGCCAGCGCGGCGAGCACCGGCGCGGTATCGATGCGGACCTTCGGCAGCTCGAACATGCGCTGGCCGGCGTCGATGATCGGCCGGTAGCCGGTACATCGGCAGAGGTTGCCCGACAGGTCGTCGGCGAGCTGCTGGCGCGTCGCCGTGGTGCCGCGCTCGCAGTGGCGCTCGTAGGTCGACCACATCGACATCACGAAGCCCGGCGTACAGAAGCCGCACTGCGAGCCGTGACACTCGACCATCGCCTCCTGCACCGGATGCAGCTGGCCGTCGCCGGTCTTCAAGTCTTCGATCGTGAACAGCGCCTTGCCGTCGAGCGTCGGCAGGAACTGGATGCAGGCGTTCGCCGTTTCCAGATGCATGCCGCGCACCGCCGACGGATCGCCCGCCGCGGCCGGCGTGCCGATGACGACGGTGCAGGCGCCGCAGTCGCCTTCGTTGCAGCCTTCCTTGGTGCCGGTGCAGCGCGCGTCCTCGCGCAGCCAGTCGAGCACGCTGCGGGTCGGCGCGGCGTCGCTCACTTCGACGACGGCGCCGCGGTGGAAGAATCGAATCGGGCGGGTATTCATGGCAGGACGATATTCGTGTCGGGGCGGTGCCCCGCTTTGCGACACAAACCTTAGCGCGATTCAAGCCGGCTGACGATATGGGCTGCCCCATGGCGGGTATGCCGTACCGCGTATGCCGCCGCGGAGCCCGGGACGGCATGCTGGAGGCGGGCGCCGACGGTCGCGTCCGGGTCGGCTGGTTGCCGCCGCATGCGACGGGTCCGCTGCCCCTCCTGGTTACTGCCGATCGGGTTGCCGGGGACAGCGCGCGCATACTCGTGCGTGCATGGTCTGTATCAGGGGTGCGTTATGGCGCAGCGGACGGATTTCGAGAAGATCGAGTTACATCTGGTCCGCGTCCTGCACACCTTGATCACCGAACGCAGCGTTTCCCGAGCCGCCATGCGGCTCCAAAGCACGCAGCCCGCCGTCAGCGCGCAGTTGAAGCGCCTGCGTGCCCTGACGGGCGATCCGCTGCTCGTGCGTGCCGGCAACCAGATGGCGCCGACCGAGGCGGCGAGCGCGCTGGTCGAGCCGGCCGCGCGCATGCTGCAGGATGCCGAGCGGCTGTTCGGCACGCGCACCCGCCAGCGCGGCTTCGACGCGACGAGCAGCGCGCTGACTTTCCGCATCGCCGCGAGCGACTACCTCGACCCGCTGTTCCTGCCCGAGATCGTCGCGCACCTGAAGCGCGTCGCGCCGCAGGTGAAGCTCGAGATGCGGCCGCTGACCGGCGAGTTCGACTACCGCAGGAGCCTCGCCGCCGGCGAGGTCGACCTCGTGATCGGCAACTGGCTGAAGCCGCCCGAGGAACTGCACCTCGGCAAGCTGCTCAGCGACGAGATCGTCTGCCTCGTCGCCGAAGACCATCCGGTGGCGCGCGCAAGCAGCGGCCGCGCCTGGACCACCGAGCGCTACCTCGCCTGCGAGCACGTCGCGCCGATGCCCATGCACACCGGCGCCGACGGCATCGCGCCCGGCGTCATCGAGCAATACCTGACGTCGCTCGGCCTGAAGCGCGACGTGATGGTGCGCACCGCGCACTTCAGCCTGATCCCGCTGATGGTCTCGCAGAGCCTGCTCGTGCTGACGACGGGGCGGCTGTTCTGCACGCGCTATGTCGATGCGCTGCCGGTGCGCATCGTGCGCTGCCCGGTGGCGTTCCCGCCGCTCACCTACTACCAGCTCTGGCACGACCTGACGCATGCGTCGGCGTCGGGCCGCTGGCTGCGCGAGCAGGTTCGCGAGGTCGCGAGCCGGCTGGCCGGACTATCGATGCTGCAGCGCCGCCGCGCGTCGGCCGCTGCTTCGTCGGCTCTTTCGGAGTGATGTGATGACTGCCGCCCCGACCCGCCTCGCGCTGCACGGTGACCTGCTCGACTTCGCCGGCGCGCCCGGCTGGGGCGACGTCGACGCGCCGACCGTGCGCTGGCGTCCCGACCATTGGCTGCTGGTCGAGGACGGCCGCATCGTCGCCGTACAGGCCGAGGCGCCCGATGCGTCGTGGCGACCGGTCGACCACGCCGGCCGCCTCGTCCTGCCCGGCTTCATCGACACCCACGTGCACATGCCGCAGCTCGACGTGATCGCGAGCTACGGCACCGAGTTGCTCGACTGGCTGAACAACTACACCTTTCCGGCCGAGACGCGCTTTGCCGATCCGGAGCGCTCGCACGCCGGCGCCGAGCTGTTCGCCGATGCGCTGCTGGCCAACGGCACGACGTCGGCGGTGGTGTTCCCGACCGCGCACAAGGTGTCGGCCGATGCGATGTTCGCGTCCGCGCAGCGGCGCGGCATGCGCATCGTCACGGGCAAGGTGCTGCAGGACCGCCATTCGCCCGACGGCCTGCGCGACGACGTGGCGCAGGCCGAGCGCGACTGCGTCGATCTGATCGAGCGCTGGCACGGCACCGACCGACTGTCGTATGCGGTGACGGTGCGCTTCGCGCCGACCAGTTCGCCCGAGCAGCTCGCGATGGCCGGCGCCCTGTGCGCCGCCGATCCGACGCTCTACATGCAGACCCACGTCGCCGAGAACCGCGACGAGGTGCGCTGGGTGCGCGAGCTGTTCCCGAAGGCGCGCAGCTACCTCGGCGTCTATGCCGACGCCGGCCTGCTGCACCCGCGCAGCGTGCTGGCGCACGGCATCTGGCTCGACGACGACGACCGCGCGGCGCTGCGCGACAGCGGCGCGCACGTCGCGCACAGCCCGTCCTCCAACCTCTTTCTCGGCAGCGGCCTGTACGGCTGGCGTCCGCTCGCCGATGCGGGCGCGCGCACCAGCCTGGCGACCGACGTCGGCGGCGGCACCAGCCTGTCGATGGTCCGCACGATGGCCGACGCCTACAAGGTGCAGGCGCTCGCCGGCCAACGCCTGACGGCCTGGGTCGCACTGCATGCGGCCACGCGCGGCGCGGCCGAAGCGCTGCAGCTCGGCGACGAGATCGGCTCGTTCGAGCCCGGCCGCATGGCCGATGTTTGCGTCTGGGACTGGGCCGCCGAGCCGGTGGCGCACCGCCGCATGGAAGTGGCGGCCGGCCTGCACGAGAAAGTGTTCGCGTTCATGACCCTCGCCGACGACCGCAACCTCGCGGCTGCGTACGTCGCCGGCCATGAACGGTACGCGCGACGCCCGGCCTGACCGGCCGCGGCAAGCGCACGGGAAGTGCCCGCAGGGGCGCAATCGACGACGACGGGCACGCATGCCCACGGAGACAAAGTGATGGACAGCACCGCCACGGGCATGCGCCCGACACCACCGCGCAACGGCTTGCTCGAGCGCCTCTTCAAGCTCACCGAGCACAGGACCGACGTCCGCACCGAGGTGCTTGCCGGCCTGACGACGTTCCTGACGATGGCCTACATCATCTTCGTCAACCCGGCGATCCTCGGCGACGCCGGCATGCCGAAGGGCGCGGTATTCGTCGCGACCTGCCTGATCGCCGCGTTCGGCACGGCGATCATGGCGCTCTATGCCAACTATCCGATCGCACTCGCGCCCGGCATGGGCCTCAATGCCTACTTCGCCTACAGCGTCGTGCTCGGCATGGGCTTCAAGTGGCAGGCGGCGCTCGGTGCCGTCTTCATCTCCGGGTGCCTGTTCCTCGCGATCACGCTGTTCCGGCTGCGCGAGCTGATCGTGCGCGGCATACCGCATTCGATCCGCGTCGCGATCACGGTCGGCATCGGACTCTTCCTCGCCATCATCGCGCTGAAGAACGCCGGCGTCGTGGCCGCCAGCAAGGCGACTTACGTGACCCTGGGCGACCTGCACCAGCCGTCGGTCGTGCTGGCCGCGATCGGCTTCGTCGTCATCGTCGTGCTCGACCGCCTGAAGGTGCGCGGCGCGATCCTGATCGGCATCATCCTCGTGACGGTGCTGTCGTTCTTCTTCGGCGGCAACAAGTTCGTCGGCATCTTCGACACGCCGCCGTCGATCGCACCGACCTTCCTGCAGCTCGACATCAAGGCCGCGCTGGCCGGCGGCATCCTGAACGTCGTGCTGGTGTTCTTCCTGGTCGAGCTGTTCGACGCGACCGGCACCTTGATGGGCGTCGCGAACCGCGCCGGCCTGCTCGTCGAAGGCAAGATGGACCGGCTGAACAAGGCGCTGCTCGCCGACAGCGGCGCGATCTTCGCCGGCTCGCTGCTCGGCACGTCGAGCACCACCGCGTACATCGAGAGCGCCGCGGGCGTGCAGGCCGGCGGCCGCACCGGGCTGACGGCGCTGACGGTCGCGGTGCTGTTCCTCGCCTGCCTCGTGATCTCGCCGCTCGCCGGCTCGGTGCCGGCCTATGCCACGGCGCCGGCGCTGTTCTTCGTCGCCTGCCTGATGCTGCGCGAGCTCGTCGAGCTCGACTGGGACGAGACCACCGAAGTGGTGCCGGCCGCGGTCACCGCGCTGATGATGCCGTTCACCTACTCGATCGCCAACGGCGTCGCGTTCGGCTTCATCACCTATGCGCTGCTGAAGCTGTTCACCGGGCGGGCACGGGAAGTGCACGTCATGGTCTGGATCATCGCCGCCGTCTTCCTGTTCAAGTTCATCTACCTCGGTGGCGGCTGAGGCGGCGGAGCGAGGTCGCCTATGAAATTGCGCAGCGCAGGCGCCTCGGGTCAGCGGCCGTTCGGTCCTGCGAGCCTGATATGCCTGTCCGCCGCTGACCGACGGTGAACTACCGATAGCCGCGGCCGTGTGCCGCGGCTACGCTTTTCGCCGGTGACTGGAGTCTTCTCATGCTGCGCCTCGAGCTCGTCAACATCAGCAAGCAGTACCCGGCGGTCAAGGCGAACGATCGCGTGAACCTGCAGGTCGCGCCCGGCGAGATCCATGCCGTGCTGGGCGAGAACGGCGCCGGCAAGTCGACGATGATGAAGATGATCTACGGCGCGGTCCGTCCCGACGAGGGCGAGATCCGCTGGAACGGTCAGCCGGTCGCGGTCCGCAATCCGCAGGAAGCGCGGGCGCTCGGCATCAGCATGGTGTTCCAGCACTTCAGCCTGTTCGACACGCTGACCGCGGCCGAGAACGTCTGGCTCGGTCTCGACAAGTCGCTGACCCTGGCCGAAGTGACCGAGCGCATGACCCGGGTCGAGCAGGAATACGGCCTCGAGGTCGATCCGCTCAGGCCGGTGCACACGCTCTCGGTCGGCGAGCGCCAGCGCGTCGAGATCGTGCGCGCGCTGATGACGAACCCGAAGTGCCTGATCCTCGACGAGCCGACGTCGGTGCTGACGCCGCAGGCGGTCGAGAAGCTCTTCGTCGTGCTGCGCAAGCTCGCGTCCGAGGGCACGTCGATCCTCTACATCAGCCACAAGCTCGACGAGATCCGGGCGCTCTGCACCAACTGCACCGTGCTGCGCGGCGGCAAGGTGACCGGCATGGTCGATCCGCGCACCGAGAGCAATGCGGGCTTGAGCCGCCTGATGATCGGCGCCGAGCCGCCGCAGCTGAAGCACCTGCAGGCGCACCTCGGCGACGTCGTGCTCGACGTGCGGGGCCTGACGTTGCCGAAGGAAGACCAGTTCGGCATGAACCTCGACGCCATCGGCTTGCAGGTGCGTGCCGGCGAGATCCTCGGCATCGCCGGCGTCTCGGGCAACGGCCAGCAGGAGCTGATGGCGGCGCTCTCCGGCGAGGATCCGCGCGCTCCGCCGGGTTCGATCAAGCTCTTCGGCCGCGACATCGCGCGCCACTCGCCGCGCCGCCGGCGCAGGGAAGGTCTGTACTTCGTGCCCGAGGAGCGCCTCGGCCGCGGCGCGGTGCCGACGCTCTCGCTCGCGCACAACACCTTGCTGACGCGCACCAAGGCGGTGACCGGTGCCGGCTGGATCCGCACCGGCGACGTGAACGCGCTGGCCGTCGAGCTGATCCGGCGCTTCAACGTGAAGGCCGGCGGGCCGGGGGCCGCGGCCAAGAGCCTGTCGGGCGGCAACCTGCAGAAGTTCATCGTCGGCCGCGAGATCGACGCGAACCCGAAGCTCCTGATCGTCTCGCAGCCGACCTGGGGCGTCGACGTCGGCGCCGCGGCGCAGATCCGCGGCGAACTGCTCGGGTTGCGCGATCAGGGCTGCGCGCTGCTCGTCGTCAGCGAGGAGCTCGACGAGCTGTTCGAGATCTGCGACCGGCTGGTCGTGATCGCGAAGGGGCGCGTCTCGCCCAGCGTCGCGACGTCGTCGGCGACGGTCGAGATGATCGGCGAATGGATGAGCGGGCTGTGGAACGCAGCGCCGCGGGAGGTCGAACATGCTCAAGCTTGAGGCGCGGCCCCAGGCCTCGCGGCCGATGTCGATCGGCTCGCCGGTGCTGGCGCTGGCGATCACGGTCGTCATCGGCATGGTGCTGTTCGCCTTGCTCGGCAAGGATCCGGTGCGCGGCCTGGCGGTGTTCTTCGTCGAGCCGCTGAAGAGCGTCTATGCGCTGACCGAGATCGCGGTCAAGGCGGTGCCGCTGATCCTGATCGCGCTCGGCCTCGCGGTGTGCTTCCGCTCCAACGTCTGGAACATCGGCGCCGAAGGGCAGTACATCCTCGGCGCGATCTTCGCGAGCGGCGTCGCGATGCAGGCCACGAAGGCGACCGGCGGCTGGATCGTGATCGCGGTGCTGATCGCGGGCGCGGTCGGCGGCATGGCGTGGTCGGCGATCGTCGCGCTGCTGCGCGATCGCTTCAACGCGAACGAGATCCTCGTCAGCCTGATGCTCGTCTACGTGGCCGAGCAACTGCTCGGCTACCTCGTCTACGGACCGTGGAAGGATCCGCAGGGCTACAACTTCCCGCAGACCATCACGTTCCTGAAGTCGACGCAGATGCCGAAGCTCTTCACCGGCTATCGCGTCAACGGCGGGCTGATCGTCGCGCTCCTCGCGGTCGCGGGGTTCTGGGTGCTGCTGTTCCGCACCTATGCCGGCTTTCAGCTCCAGGTCGGCGGCCTCGCGCCGGCGGCGGCGCGCTATGCGGGCTTCTCGTCGCGCAAGGCACTGTGGACGGCGCTGCTGCTGTCGGGCGGCATGGCGGGCCTCGCGGGCGGGCTCGAGATCGCCGGGCCGCTCGGGCAGCTGACGCCGTACGTGCCGGTGGGCTACGGCTTCGCGGCGATCATCGTCGCCTTCGTCGGCCGCCTGCATCCGGTCGGCATCGTGTTCTCGGGCGTGCTGATGAGCATGTTCTACATCGGCGGCGAACTGGCCCAGTCGCGCCTCGGGCTGCCGAAGTCGCTGACCGGCGTGTTCCAGGGCTTGCTGCTGTTCAGCCTGCTCGCCTGCGACACCTTGATCCACTACCGCGTGCGCTGGCAGAAGGCCGCACCGCGACCATCGGCGGCGCCGGCGATCCCGGCCGCGGTGACGCCGAATCCCGCCGCCAAGGGAGGTGCCTGATGGACCAGCTCGCCCTGCTGCTGGCGGCCACGCTCAACGCCGGCACCGTCGTCGCGTTCGCGTCGCTCGGCCTCCTGATCAACGAGCGCTCGGGCATCGTCAACCTCGGCGCCGAAGGGATCATGCTGATCGCCGCGATCGCCGGCTTCGCGGTCGGCGTGCACAGCGGCAGCGATACCTTGGCGTTCCTGGCCGGCATGGGTGCCGGCGCGCTGCTCGCCGCGATGTTCGGCGTGCTGGTGATCTGGCTCAACACCAACCAGTACGCGACCGGCCTCGCGCTCAGCCTGTTCGGCGCCGGCTTCTCGGCCTTCATCGGGATCAGCTACACGCAGCAGAAGCTGCCCGAGCGGCCGCACTTCGCGATTCCCGTCCTCTCGGACATCCCGTTCATCGGGCCGGCGCTGTTCCGCCAGCATCCGCTGGTCTACGGCGCGATCCTGCTGACGATCGCGCTCGCCTGGTTCCTCTATCGCTCGCGTGCCGGGCTGGTGCTGCGCGCGGTGGGCGAATCGCCCGAATCGGCGCATGCGCTGGGCTATCCGGTGCGGCGCATCCGGCTGTATGCGGTGATCGTCGGCGGCGCGCTGTGCGGGCTGTCGGGCGCCTATCTGTCGCTCGTCTACACGCCGCTGTGGGTCGAAGGCATGGTGGCCGGCAAGGGCTGGATCGCGCTCGCGCTCACGACCTTCGCGACCTGGCGACCGGCACGCGTATTGCTCGGCGCCTATCTGTTCGGCGGCGTCACGATGCTGCAGTTCTACCTGCAGGGCGAAGGCGTGCAGGTGCCGAGCCAGTTCCTCAGCATGCTGCCGTACCTCGCGACCATCGTCGTGCTGGTGCTGATCTCGCGCAACAAGGCCTTCATCCGCATCAACATGCCGGCGTCGATCGGCAAGCCGTTCTTCCCCGGCAGCTGAGGGGCCGAACCGTGCTCGATAATCGCGCCGCCCGCACCACCGGTTCTTAACCTGGAGACACCATGACCCGATTCTCGAAGCGTTCCGTGATGAAACTCGCCGGCTGGGGCACGCTGGCGACGCTGGCCGCGCTGGCCGGCTGCGGCAAGAAGGAAGAGGCTGCGCCCGCGCCGGCCGCCGAGGCACCGGCCGCGTCGGCCGCGCCCGTGGCCGCCGCGCCGGCATCGGCCGCGGCCGGCAAGCTCAAGGTCGCCTTCGCCTATGTCGGCCCGCCGGGTGACGGCGGCTGGACCTTCGCGCACGACAACGCCCGCAAGGCGCTCGAGAAGGAACTGGGCGACAAGATCGAGACCAGCTTCGTCGAGAAGGTGCCCGAAGGCGCCGATGCCGAGCGCGTCTTCCGCGACATGATCAGCCAGGGCAACACGCTGATCTTCGGCACGACCTTCGGCTACATGGAGCCGATGCTCAAGGTCGCGGCCGACAACCCGACCGTGAAGTTCGAGCACGCGACCGGCTACAAGTCGGCCGACAACATGCGCACCTACGACTCGCGCACGTACGAAGGCGCCTACCTCGCCGGCATCGTCGCCGGCGGCATGACGAAGACCAACACGCTCGGCGTCGTCGGCTCGATCCCGATTCCGGAAGTCATCCGCAACATCGACAGCTTCACGCTCGGTGCGCAGTCGGTCAATCCGAAGATCAAGACCAAGGTGGTCTGGGTCAACGAATGGTTCAACCCGCCGAAGGAGACCGAGGCGGCGCAGTCGCTGATCGACGGCGGCGCCGACGTGCTGATGCAGAACACCGACTCCAGCGCGGTGCTGCAGACGGCCGACAAGGCCGGCAAGTACGCCTTCGGCTGGGACAGCGACATGACCGCCTACGGCCCGAAGGCGCACCTCGCGTCGGCGGCGATCAACTGGACGCCATACTACATCAAGGCGACCAAGGAAGTCCTCGACGGCACCTGGAAGACCGGTCCCGACACCTGGTGGGGCGTCAAGGAAGGCGCAATCGACCTGGTGTCGATCTCCGACAAGGTTCCGGCCGAGATCAAGGCCAAGGTCGAGGCGGCCAAGGCCGGCCTGAAAGACGGCAGCTTCTCGATCTGGAAGGGTCCGATCGTCGGCAACGACGGCAAGGAAGTGGTCGCCAAGGACACCGTCGCCGACGACAAGTTCCTGAAGGGCATCAAGTTCTACGTCAAGGGCGTGGAAGGCAAGGTGCCGGGGGACGAGAAGAAGTAGCGCGCGGCTTCGGGAACGCGCACGAAGGCCGCCTGCGGGCGGCCTTTTGCATCGAGCCGCCGGAACTAGAATCGAATCGTTGTCGAACTGGTCTGCACGGGAGCCACAGCTTGCGTTACAGCGAACGAGTCAAGCCGATCAGTTGGCTGAAGGCGAACGCGGCCGAGGTCCTCGCCGATCTGAACGACACCGGTGAGCCGTTGCTGATCACGCAGAACGGCGAAGCGCGGGCCGTGCTGCAGGATGTCGCCAGCTATGAGCGCACCCAGCAGACGCTGGCGTTGCTGAAGCTGCTCGCGCTCGGCCAGCAGGACATCGATGCCGGACGCCTGACGTCGGCGGAGGTGGCCTTCGATCGCGTGCTCGCCGGTGCGCGTACTTCGACCGAAGACTGACGGTGGACCCGTGCGCCATCGGGTGCTCCTGACGCGCCATGCCGAGCGGGATCTCGCCGAGATCCACGACTATGTCTCGCAGCATGCTTCTCCGCGACGGGCTACGGGGCTGCTGGCCAAGCTGCGCGACGAGGTGCTGAAGCTCGCCCTGGAGCCGGGGCGAGGAAGCTGGCCGCGCGAACTGTTGGAACTCGGTGTCCGCGACTTCCGGCAGATCAGCATCAGGCCGTATCGCATCATCTATCGGGTGCTGGAAGCGCGTGTCATTGTGCTGGTGATCGTCGACGGCCGCAGGGATCTGCGTCTGTTGTTGGAGCGTCGCCTGCTCGGAGGGTGAGCCACAATGATCTCCGTACTGCTCGCTGGAGCTCTGCCATGAACGTCTCCGCCACCGACCGCGAACGCCTGCCGGGTCTGCTGAAGGCCATGCCCAAGGCCGAGTTGCACATCCACATCGAAGGCTCGCTCGAGCCCGAGCTGATCTTCGCGCTGGCCCGGCGCAACGGCGTGAAGCTCGCCTGCGACAGCGTCGAGGCGCTGCGCCGCGCCTATGCGTTCACCGACCTGCAGAGCTTCCTCGACATCTACTACGCCGGCGCAAGCGTGCTGCTGACCGAGCAGGACTTTCACGACATGGCGATGGCGTACTTCGCGCGCGCCGCGGCCGACAACGTCGTGCATGCCGAGCTGTTCTTCGATCCGCAGACGCACACCGATCGCGGCGTGCCGTTCAAGACCGTGATCGACGGGCTGACGCGCGCCTGCGATGCGGCGCATCACGAGTACGGCATCAGTACGGCGCTGATCATGTGCTTCCTGCGCCACCTGAGCGAAGAGGCGGCCTTCGCGACGCTCGAGGAAGCGCTGCCCTACCGCGGTCGATATATCGGCGTCGGGCTGGACAGCGGCGAGCGCGGCAATCCGCCGGAGAAGTTCGCGCGCGTCTTTGCGCGCTGCCGCGAGCTCGGCCTGCACCTCGTCGCGCATGCCGGCGAGGAGGGGCCGCCCGACTACATCCGCAGCGCGCTCGACGTGCTGAAGGTCGAGCGCATCGATCACGGCGTGCGTTGCGTCGAGGATCCGGCGCTGATGCAGCGGCTTGCCGCCGAGCGCATACCGCTGACGGTGTGCCCGCTGTCGAACGTCAAGCTGCGCGTCTACGAGGACATGAGCCGGCACCGGATCGGCGCGCTGCTCGACGCGGGCATCTGCGCGACCGTCAACTCCGACGACCCGGCGTACTTCGGCGGCTACCTCAACGAGAACTTCCGCGCCACCTTCGACGCGTTGCCGCAGCTCGGCATTTCGCAAGCCCACAAGCTGGCGAGCAACAGCTACGCCGCGAGTTTCGTCGAGCCATCGCGCAAGCGCGAATGGCAGAGCGAGCTCGACGCGCTGTTCGAGCGGCCCTGACGGTCGTCGGCCTCACTGCAGCCGCTCGGGCGCCGGCAGCCCGGACGGATATCGCCAGGCGTCGTCGGGCGCGCCGGCGGTACAGGCGCTCATGAGTTGCCAGCGCTGGTGCAGACTCGTCAGCGCGCCGCGAAAGCCGTCGGACAGGTGCGGGTCGCGCGCCAGCTCGGCGAGGCTGCTGTCGATCTTGGCCCCCAGGTGCAGGCGCCGGGCCGGATGCTGCGCCGCCTGCAGCGACTGGCAATAGCCGGTCATCAGCACCATCGTGAAGGCCAGCATCGCCTCGATGCACGGCATGTGGTGCTCTTCCTGGTCGTGATCGCTGCGGCTGCCGAGCATGGCGGGCTCCCGTGATGACAGGGTGGCATCATATCGCAAATAGGAATCATTCTTAAATAGACTACAAAGCGCGACGGGTCAGGCTGTGCGCTGTGGGATCTGCAGCACAGCCGGCCTGCGACAATCGCCGACCGCCGCGTGCCCCCGCGGCGGTGTCGCTTTCGGCGTTCGACTGCGGCATTCCCAGGGGCCATGTAGAGGAACACCATGTTCAAAAACCTCGCGCGCGCCGGCCTGGCCGGGCTGGCGGCGCTGGTCTTCTCGGCCGCCGGGTCGGCGGCGCCTCCCCTCAAAGTCGGATTCGTCTACGTGAGCCCGATCGGCGAGGCCGGCTGGACCTACCAGCACGAGCTCGGCCGCCGCGAGATGGTGAAGACGCTCGGCGATCAGGTGACGACGACGGTCGTCGAAGGCGTCGCCGAAGGCGCCGACAGCGAGCGCGTGATGCGCGATCTGGCGGCGCAAGGCTGCGGGTTGATCTTCGCGACGAGCTTCGGCTACCTCGAACCCGCGCTGCGCGTCGGCGCCGACTACCCGCAGCTGCGCATCGAGCAGGCCGGTGGCTACAAGACCGCTGCCAATGTCGATACCTACAACGCACGCTACTACGAGGCGCGCTATCTCGCGGGCCTCGTCGCCGGCAAGGCGAGCCGCTCCGGCATCGCCGGCTATGTGGCGGGCTTCCCGGTGCCGGAGGTCGTGCAAGGCATCAACGCCTTCGCGCTCGGCATGCGGGAGGTCAATCCGAAGGCGGTGGTGAAGGTCGTCTGGCTCGACACCTGGTTCGATCCGGCGCGCGAGCGCGAAGCCGCGCTGACGCTGATCAACCAGGGCGCCGACGTGCTCGCCAACCACAGCGGCTCGCCCGCGGTGCCGCAGGCGGCGCAGGCCGCGTTCAAGGACAGGCACGTGCGCGTGATCAGCTACCAGAGCGACATGCGCGCTTATGCGCCCGACGCGCAGCTCGCCGCCATCACGACGCACTGGGGCGGCTACTACACGCGGGTCGCGCGGTCGGTCGTCGCCGGCACCTGGAAACCGCAGCCGGTGTGGGGCGGTATCGCCGATGGCATGGTCGACCTGAGCGCGCTGGCCGCGGACGTGCCGGCCGATGCGAAGCGGCTCGTGGCCGAACGCCGCCAGGCGATCGTCGACGGGCGCTTCCGGCCATTCCATGCGCCGCTCGTCGACAACGAAGGCAAGACGCGCCTGGCGAGCGGCGCGCTCGACGACAAGGCGATCGGGACGATGGACTGGTTCGTGCGCGGCGTCGCGGGCGCGGTGCACTGATCAGCGCGCGGTCCACCCCGCCGGCAGCACGAACGCCGCATTCCGCAGCGACGTGATGCGATGCACCCGCCACGTCCCGTCGATGAAGAGGTAGTCCGGTGCGAGCCCTTCATCGGTGAAGCCGAGGCGCTTCAACACCTCGGCACTGCGCCAGTTCTCGGGCCGGAACGCCGCCTGGATGCGGTGCAGGTTGACGTGCGGCGAGAACATCTCGCCGATCGCGCAGCGCAGCGCCTCGGTCATCAGCGCCTGGCCTTCGTGCTCCTGGTCGAGCGCGTACCCCAGCGTGCAGCTCTGGAACGCGCCGCGCACGACGTTGGAGAAGTGGATGCTGCCGATCACCCGCGCCGGATCGCCGATCGGGGTCATCCAGTAGCGAAATGCGGTACCGCCCGCGAACGCGAGCGCGGCGTTGTGCAATGCGCGGCGATGGAACTCGGCGCTCAGGAAGTCGGTGTCGGTGGGCGGATCCCACGGCGCGAAGTGCTCGCGGTTGCGTGCATAGAAGTCGGCGATCGCGGCGGCCTGGTCCTCGTGCGGCGCGACCAGGCGCAGGCGCGCGGTGAGCAGCAGCTTGGCGGCGTGGCCGTCCGCAGGGGCTTGCACCGGTCAGGCCTCGTCGTGTCGCGGGCCAACCAACGAACCGCCCGGCGCGATGGCCTGATCGGGCAACGGCACGAAGTCGCGGATACGGCTCGAACTCATGGCGGCATTAGAGCATTTCGATTCTGCGTCTGGCGTCGTGCGGCTATATGCAGGCGTCCGTGCGGCGATCGGCGCCGGCCGATGCCGACCCGCGATTCGAGCCCATGCCAAACCGCTTGGATACCCCTCGTTCGCCTGGATCGCGCGGCGGTCGTGTAAGTTCCGCCCATGCCCGCGACTCCCGCGCCCGTCCTGACGCCGCCGTGGTGGCAGCTCGCCTGGCGCCAGGCCGTGCGCGACCTGCGCGCCGGCGAACTGCGTCTGCTGCTCGTCGCCGTCACGCTCGCGGTGGCGGCGCTGACCGCGGTCGGCTTCTTCGCCGATCGCATCGACACCGGCCTGGCGCGCGACGCCCGCCAGCTCCTCGGCGGCGACGCGATCGTCGCGAGCGACCAGCCGACGCCGCCCGCCTTCGTCGCCAAGGCGCGCACGCTGGGCCTGGCCACCGCCGACAGCGTCGTGTTCCCGAGCATGGGCCGTGCACCCGACGATCGCGGCGGCACGTCGCGCCTGGTCAGCGTCAAGGCGGTGAGCGACACGTATCCGCTGCGCGGCCGGCTCCGGGTCAGCGACGGCCACAGCGAGAGCCTGGTCGCACCGGCGCTGCCGGCGCCCGGCACGGCCTGGGTCGATGCGCCGCTGCTCGACGCGCTCGGCCTGAAGCTCGGCGATCGGCTGCTGCTCGGCGACGCCGAGCTGACGCTCCGGCGCATCGTCGTCATCGAGCCCGACCGCGGCGCCGGCTTCATGAGCTTCGCGCCGCGCGTGCTGATCAACCTGGCGGATTTGCCCGCGACCGGCCTGATCCAGCCGGCCAGCCGCGTGACCTATCGCCTCGCGGTGGCTGCGCGCGGCAGCGACGACGCACCCGTGCGCCGGTACATCGCCTGGGCCGACGCCGAGGTCAAGCAGCAGAACCTGCGCGGGCTGCGCATCGAGTCGCTCGCCGGCGGCCGGCCCGAGATGCGCCAGACGCTCGACCGCGCGTCCAAGTTCCTCAACCTGGTCGCGCTGCTCGCCGCGCTGCTCGCGGCGGTGGCCGTCGGCATCGGCGCGCGCGATTTCGCCGAGCGCCATCTCGACGACTGCGCGATGCTGCGCGTGCTGGGCTTGTCGCAGCGGCGCATCGCGCTGCAGTACCTCGCCGAGTTCGCCGGTGTCGGCGTGGTCGCGAGCATCGCCGGCGTCGCGCTCGGTCTTCTGGTGCACTACGTGTTCGTCTGGCTGCTCGCCGGCCTGGTCGGCGCCGAGCTGCCGCCGCCGTCGCCCGGGCCGGCATGGTTCGGCATCGGCGTCGGCCTGACCCTGCTGATCGGCTTCGGCTGCCCGCCGGTGCTGCAGCTCGCGCGCGTGCCGCCGCTGCGCGTGATCCGGCGCGATGTCGGCGCGCTCAAGCCGGCATCGATCGCCGTGCTGGCGGCCGGCACGGCCGGCTTCGTCGCGCTGCTGTTGTCGGTCGCGAGCGATCCGATGCTCGGGCTGATCGCGGTCGGCGGCTTCGCGGCGGCGGTCGCGATGTTCGCGCTGCTGTCGTGGATCGCGGTCGGCGTGCTGCGCCGCGCCGTGCCCGAGTCGCGCGCGCCGCGCTGGATCGTGCTGGCGACGCGCCAGATCGCCGCGCGCCCGGCGTTCGCGGTGCTGCAGGTCTCGGCGCTCAGCGTCGGGCTGCTCGCGCTCGTGCTGCTGGTGCTGCTGCGCACGGACCTGATCGACAGCTGGCGCCAGGCGACGCCCAAGGATGCGCCGGACCGCTTCGTCATCAACATCCAGCCCGATCAGGCCGACGCGTTCCAGGCCGCGCTGCGCGGCGGCGGCGTCGACCGCTACGACTGGTATCCGATGATCCGCGGCCGGCTGGTCGCGATCAACGACCATGCCGTCCATGCCGACGAAGGCCAGGACGATCGCGCCAGGCGGTTGCTGGACCGCGAGTTCAACCTGAGCCATGCGGCCGAGATGCCTGCGTACAACGAACTCGCCGGCGGACGCTGGACGCCGAACGAGGCGAACGCGCTGAGCGTCGAGGAAGGCCTCGCGAAAACGCTGGGCCTGAAGCTCGGCGACGTGCTCCACTTCGACATCGGCGGCACGCCGGCGGAGGGCCGCATCACGAGCCTGCGCAAGGTCGACTGGAGCTCGATGCGGGTCAACTTCTTCGTGATGTTCCCGACCGCGACGATGCCGGCCGACCTGCCGATCAGCTACATCGCGGCATTCCGCGCGCCTGCCGTCGCCGGCTTCGACAACCGCCTGGCGCGCGACTTCCCGAACATCACGAGCATCGACGTGTCGGCGTCGATCGCGCAGATCCAGGGCGTGCTGGACCAGGTGATACGCGCGGTCGAGTTCCTGTTCGGCTTCACGCTCGCGGCCGGGCTCGTCGTGCTGTTCGCAGCGGTCAGCGCGACCCGCGAGGCGCGAGCGCGCGAGTTCGCGGTGATGCGTGCGCTCGGTGCCGGCGGCCGCTTGCTGGCGCAGGTGCAGCGGGCCGAACTGCTGGGCGTCGGCGCGCTGGCCGGACTGCTCGCGTCCATCGCGGCGGTCGCGGTCGGCTGGGCCTTGGCGCGCTGGGTATTCGAGTTCGCCTGGGCGCCGTCGCCGCTCGTGCCTCTGGCCGGCGCGCTCGCCGGCGCGGTGCTGGCGCTGGCCGCCGGTTGGTGGGGACTGCGCGAAGTGCTGCGGCGGCCGGTCGTCGATACCTTGCGGCAGGCCGCCGAATAGGCACGGCGGCGCATGGGCGCCGCCGGCAGGCCCGGATCCCGCGTCGCGCCGGACTGCGGCGATCAGTGACGGGTCTGGTCGACCAGGCCCATCTCGGCGCTGGCCATCAGGCCTTCGATGTCCATCAGGATCAGCATGCGCTCGGCGACGCTGCCGATGCCGGTGATGAAGCTGGTGTCGATCGCCGAGCTCATCTCGGGCGCCGGCTTGATCGCTTCGCGGCTGAGCTCGAGCACGTCCGACACCGAGTCGACCACCGCGCCGACCACGCGGCCCTTGACGTTGAGCACGATCACGACGGTGAAGCTGTTGTACTCGGCGCTCGCGCAGCCGAGCTTCAGGCGGAGGTCGACGATCGGAACGATCACGCCGCGCAGGTTCACGACGCCTTTGATGAACGACGGCGCATTGGCGATGCGGGTCGGCGATTCGTAAGAGCGGATCTCCTGCACCTTCAGGATGTCGATGCCGTATTCCTCCTCGCCGAGGCGGAAGGTCAGGTACTCGCCTCCGGTCGCCGCGGCCGCGCGCACGGCTTCGTGGTGGGCGATCTGGCGGGCATCGGTGATCATGTCCATGGGTCGTTCCTTCGTGTGGAAGTGCTGTGTGTGTGAGGTGCTGCTGTCGGACTTATCGGCCGGCCGGCGCGGTGCTGTAGCGCAGTCTGCGCGACGTGATCAAAACGTTTCCCAGTCGTCGGTGCCGTCTTTCACGGGCGCCGGCGGGAGGGCGGCAGGGGTCGCCTGCTCGACGGCCGGTGCCGCGGCGCGCGGCGCCTTCGGCGCGGCGGGTGCGATGCGTGCGACGTTCTTCGCGCGGCCCGGGCCGCGGCGGTCGGCGCCGCTCCAGCCGGCCGCGGCCGCCTTGGCAGGGGCCGGCGCCTGCTTGGCCACGGGGGCAGCCGGCGGCGTGGCGTTGAACTTCACGGCGGGTGCCAAGGCGGGTGCGGCGGCGCCGGCGTCGAGCTTGAACAGCGCGATCGCCTGCACGATCTGCTGGGCCTGCAGCTTGAGCGACTCGGCCGCGGCGGCACTCTGCTCGACCAGCGCGGCGTTCTGCTGGGTCGCCTGATCCATCTGCGTGACGGCCTCGCCGACCTGGCTCACGCCGGTGGCCTGCTCGTTGCTGGCGGCCGTGATCTCCGCGACGATGTCGGTCACGCGCTGGATCGCGGCCTCGACCTCGCGCATCGTCGTGCCGGCCTGATCGACCAGCGTGCCGCCTTCCTCGACGCGTTCGACGCTGCTGCCGATCAAGGTCTTGATCTCGCGCGCCGCATCGGCCGAGCGCTGCGCCAGGGCGCGCACTTCGCCCGCGACGACCGCGAAGCCGCGGCCCTGTTCGCCGGCGCGTGCCGCTTCCACCGCGGCATTCAGCGCGAGGATATTGGTCTGGAACGCGATGCCGTCGATCACGCCGATGATGTCGGCGATCTTCTTCGACGCGGCGCTGATCGCGTTCATCGTCGTCACGACCTTGCCGACCACCTCGCCGCCGCTGCGCGCGACGGTCGATGCGTTGATCGCGAGCTGGTTGCCCTGGCGCGCGTTGTCGGCGTTCTGGCGCACCGTGCTCGACAGCTCTTCCATCGATGCCGCGGTCTCCTCGAGCGCGCTGGCCTGCTGCTCGGTGCGTGCCGACAGGTCGTTGTTGCCGGCGGCGATCTCGGCGCTCGCGGTCGCGACGCTTTCGGCATTGCGGCGCACGCCGCCGACGATCTCGCGCAGGCGCGCCTGCATCGCGGCGAGCGCTTCGAGGAGCTGCCCGATCTCGTCATGCGCGCCGGTCTCGACCGGCTGGCTGAGGTCGCCGTCGGCAATGCGCTTCACGCTGCGCGCCGCGCCCCCGACGGATGCCGCGATCTTGCGCGACGTGAACCAGCCGATCGACAGCCCGAGCGCGATCATCAACGCCAGGCCGCCGAGCAGCACCATGCGTGATTGGCGGAAGATGCCGGTCGCGTCGGCGCTGGCCGCTGCGGCGCCGTTGGCGTCCAGCGCGATCAGCTTGTCGAGCGCATCGTCGACTTCCTTGTAGGCTGCCGGTTCGGCGTTGGCGATCAGTGCGCGGACTCCTTCGCGGTCCTTGGCGCGGGCGCGCGTGAACAGGTCGCCGTTGAAGCCGATGTACGCCTTCCACTTCGCGTCGAAGGCGTCGGCGAGCTTCTGCTCTTCCGGGCCGCTCACGTTCGCCTGGTACGACTTGCGGTGCTCGGCCATGCGGGCGTCGAGCTTTTGCAGATCCGACTCCGTCGCCGCGACGGCCTTCTCGTCGTCGGCCAGCAGCAGCTTGAAGCGCGTCAGCCGGTAGTCGGACAGGTCGCTGTTCAGATCGCCGAGCACGCGTATCGAGACCAGCCAGTTGCTCGACAGCTCGCTGGAGCGGTCGTTCACGGCGCTCAGCCGGTCGATGGCGAGCAGGCTTTGCAGCAGGGCGATGACGAGCACGACGGCAAAGCCGCCGAGCAGCTTGGTCCGGATGCTGAGGTTGTCGAATTGGCGCATGTTGGTGGCTGGAGTTCGCGGGGATCGAAGGACGACGCCGTCCTCATCGGACGGGTAGCGGCGCACTTGAGCGCAAAGCGGACGAAAAGCGCCCGCCCTGGCGCGGGGTTTGACATGGATCAGACCGCCGCGTGGAGCCGGAACGCGCCCACCACCTGGTCGAGCCGGCGCGCCTGGTCTTGCAGGCTCTCGGCAGCGGCGGCCGATTGCTCGACCAGCGCCGCGTTCTGCTGCGTCATCTGGTCGAGGTGATTGACCGCGGTGTTGATCTCGCCGATGCCCTTGCTCTGCTCGCCGGCGGCCGACGAGATCTCGCCGACGATGTCGCAGACGCGCTGCACGGATGCGACGATCTCGCCCATCGTGTGTCCCGCATCGCTGGCCAGGCGCGAGCCGCCGGCGACGCTCTCGACCGACGAGCCGATCAGTTCCTTGATCTCGCGTGCCGCGGCCGCCGAGCGCTGCGCGAGCACGCGCACCTCGCCGGCCACCACCGCGAAGCCGCGCCCCTGCTCGCCGGCGCGCGCCGCCTCGACGGCGGCGTTGAGNNTGGTCTGGAAGGCGATGCCGTCGATCACGCCGGTGATGTCGGCGATGCGGTTCGACGATGCGGTGATGCGCTCCATCGTCGACACGACGTCGGCGACCACGCGGCCGCCGCGCGCCGCGACGTCGGCCGCCGAGGTGGCGAGCTGCGAGGCCTGGCGCGCGGCGTCGGCCGAGTGCGTGACGGTCGAGGTCATCTCTTCCATCGACGCCGCGGTCTGCTGCAGGTTGGATGCAGCCTGCTCGGTACGCGACGACAGGTCCATGCTGCCGGTGGCGATCTCGCGCGAGGCGGTCGCGACGCTCTGCGTCGACTCGCGCACCTCGCCGACGATGCGGCGCAGGGTCGATTGCATCCGGTCGAAGGCACGCAGCAGGTCGCCCAGCTCGTCGCGGCGCTGCGATGCGACGTCCCGCGACAGGTCGCAGCCGGCGATCGTGCTGGCGGTCGAGACCGCCTGGCGCAGCGGCTGCGTGACCGAGCGCGTGATGGCATAGGCCATTGCGGCCCCGACGGCGAGGCTGGCCGCGAGCAGCAGCAGCATGGACGTGCGCGCATGCGTGGCTGCGTCTTCGACCCGCGCCGCCTCCGCGTCGGCCTGCGTCTGCAGATGACTGCGGAACGCGTCCATCGAGCCGACGTAGGCCGCTGCCGCGGGCAGCAGCTTGTCGTTCAACAGCGCGTCGGCGGCGGGCGCATCGGCCTGCTTCAGGAAGTCGAGCAGCTTGCCGCGCAGCGCGAGGTACTCGCTGCGCTTGGCGGCGATCGTCGCCATCATCTCCTTGCCGTCGGCGCTGACGACGCGCTCCTCGAGCTGCTTCTGGATCGTGCTGATCTCCGCCGAGGTCTTCTTCATCAGCGGATTGAAGTGGGCCTCGACGTCCGGCTGCCCGGCCGCCGTGGCGATCGCGACCGAGCGGCTGACGTTGAGCTCGGTCTTGCCGGTCCATTCGAGTGCCAGGCCGGCGCGCTCGCGCAGGTCGTTCAGGCGCGTGACGCCTTGCTGGGTCTGGGTCAGCCGGACATGCGCGATGCCGACGATCGCGCTCAACAGCACGAGCACTGCGCCGAAGCCCAGGCCGAGCCGCGTGCCGATGCGCAGGTTGTTCAGGTTCATGGTTCCCTCGTTCGACTGAAGTCATGCGGCGCGCACACCCGCGCGCGCCTCACTTCGCATATCGACTGCCGAAAGCGGGGCATGACCACGAAGTGGCCGTGCAGTAGGTCGCATCCAAAGCGTTTCGGCAACCGATCGCGCACATCTCGCAGCAGTGCTGTGGACGCTTCCCGACGAACCGGCAGAGCCGTGCTTCGCGGCGGCGTTGGCACCAAGCAAAAAGGCGCCAAGGCACTTGCGTGCGCTTGGCGCCCTGTCGGGCACGCAGCGGCCGGCGGCCGCCGCGCCTGTCTCGACGGCTCAGTGGCGCGCCCGCCGCACGAGGCTCCCCACGTCGAGGATCAGCGCGACGCGGCCGTCGCCCATGATGGTCGCGCCCGACACGTCGTTGACGCGGCGGTAGTTCGCTTCCAGGTTCTTGACGACGACCTGCTGCTGGCCGAGCAACTGGTCGACGAGCAGCGCGACGCGGCCGCCCTCGGCTTCCGCGACGACCATGATGCCGCCGGCGTTCTCGAAGTCGAAGCGCGGCACGTTGAAGACGTGCTCGAGCTCCAGCACCGGCATGAACTCGTCGCGCACCTCGACGACGCGGCCCGAGCCGCCGACCGTCTTGACCATGCCCGGCTGGACCTGGAACGACTCGACCACCGACGACAGCGGCAGGATGTAGCACTCCTCGCCGACGCCGATCGACATGCCGTCCATGATCGCCAGGGTCAGCGGCAGGCGCACCTTGACGCTCATGCCGTAGCCTTCGGCCGAGTCGATCTCGACCGAGCCGCCGAGCGACGTGATGTTCTTCTTCACGACGTCCATGCCGACGCCGCGGCCGGAGACGTCGGTGACGACGTCGGCGGTCGAGAAGCCGGGCGCGAAGATGAGGTTCCAGACCTCCGCGTCGCTCATCGTATCGGGCGCGTCGATGCCGCGCTCGCGGGCCTTCTTCAGGAGCTTCTCGCGCGACAGGCCGCGGCCGTCGTCGCGCACTTCGATCAGGATCGAGCCGCCCTGGTGCGAGGCTGCCAGCGTGATCGTGCCGTGCTCCGGCTTGCCCTTGGCGAGGCGATCGGCCGGCATCTCGATGCCGTGGTCGCAGCTGTTGCGCACGAGGTGCGTCAGCGGGTCGGTGATCTTCTCGACCAGACCCTTGTCGAGCTCGGTCGCTTCGCCCTGCGTGACGAACTCGACCTTCTTGCCGAGCTTGGCCGCGAGGTCCCGCAGCATGCGCGGGAAGCGCGAGAACACCGTCGACATCGGAATCATGCGGATCGACATCACCGACTCTTGCAGGTCGCGCGTGTTGCGATCCAGGTCGGCGAGGCCGGCCGCGAGCTGCTGGTACAGGCCCGGGTCGATCTGCTTGCTGTTCTGCGCCAGCATCGCCTGCGTGATGACGAGCTCGCCGACCAGGTTGATGAGCTGGTCGACCTTCTCGACCGAGACGCGCAAGGTCGACGATTCGAGCGCCGCGGCAGGCGCCTTCTCGGCCTTGGCGGCCGGCTTGGCCGGCGCCTTCGCGACCGGTGCGGGTTCGGCCGCGGCGGCCGGTGCGCCCGGCGCGCCGTCGAAGAAGCCATAGCCCTCGGCCTTGGGTTCGCTGCTCTCTTCGGGCGCGCCCGGCGCGCCCGGATGGAAGCCATAGCCTTCGGTGATCGGCAAGAGCTTGACCTCGTCGCGCGCGACGTGGAAGGTGAACAGGTCCAGCAGGTCGCTGTCGGCGCTCGCCGTCAGCACCTTGAAGCGGCGGATGCCGTCGCTCGCCTGGCCGCCGTCGATCGGCTCGATCGTGCCGAGGTCGGGAATTTCCTTGAACAGCTCGACGATGTTGTCGGCCAGCGCGACGTTCTTCAGCGGACCGACGCGCAGCTCGAGGTGGCGCGCGGCGCTGCCGGCGCTGCTGCCGACCGGCGCTGCGGCCGGCGCGGGGGCGCTCGCCGCCAGCGGCGCGGGAGCTGCAGCGGCGGCCGGTGCCGTACCGGCCGGCGCTTGGCCGTCGGCCATCGCACGGATGCGGAACAGCAGTTCGGTGGTGTCGATCTCGTCGCCGCCGGCGCCCTGGTGGCGCGCGAGTTGGGCGCGCAGCGCATCGCCCGACTGCAGCAGCACGTCGACCATCCCGGCGGTCGGTGCGAGTTCGTGGCGGCGCAGCTTGTCGAGCAGCGTCTCCATCTGGTGCGTGAGCTCGGCGACGTCGGCAAAGCCGAACGTCGCGGCGCCGCCCTTGACCGAGTGCGCGCAGCGGAAGATCGAGTTCAGTTCTTCGTCGTCGGCCGCCTCGATGTCGATCTCGAGGAGTTGCGCCTCCATGCGGTCGAGGTTCTCGCCGGCTTCCTCGAAGAAGACCTGGTAGAACTGGCTGAGATCGATGCCGGCGCTGATGCTCGCGCCTTCGGATGACATTTCGCCCATGAGTGCTTCCTGATTCGTGCTGTCGTGCCGCCTCGTCCTGTCCAGGACGTCAGCGGATCACCTTCTTGATCACCTCGAGCAGCTTGGCGGGGTCGAAGGGCTTGACCAGCCAGCCGGTGGCGCCGGCGCCGCGGCCGGCCTGCTTCATCTGGTCGCTCGACTCGGTGGTCAGGATCAGGATCGGCGTGGTCTTGAACTTCGGGTTGTCGCGCAGCCGCTTGGTCAGGCTGATCCCGTCCAGGCGCGGCATGTTCTGGTCGGTGAGGATCAGATCGAAGTCGCGCGACCCCGCCTTCTCGTAGGCGTCCTGTCCGTCGACGGCTTCGACGACCTGGTAGCCGGCGCTCTTGAGCGTGAACGACACCATCTGGCGCATGGAAGCGGAGTCGTCCACCGCGAGGATTGAATGCATGGGTTTCTCCGGGTAGGGCTCGGTGAGTTTTCGGAATCGTCGAAGACAATCTTTAGCGTTTGCACGACCGGCTTTGTCGGTCTTTTCGGCGCGTCGGGCTCGGACTTCGCTCGGGCGACTCAGAACAGGTCGACGGAGCCGGCGTCCATCTCGTCCTGCGTGACCGGATTCGGCCTGAGCGGCGCCTGTTCGATGATCGCCATGCCGTCGCCGTCGTCGCCCATCGCGTCGCAGGCGATGCGGTCGGCGGTGTTGCGCAGGCGTTGCTGGGTGTGGTTGATGAGCTGCGAGGCCATGTCCTGGAACTGCAGCGCGACGACCGCGCCGCCGAGGCGCTGCACGACGACATCGATCGCGGCGGCCATGTCGGCTACACCGGACGGCGCCGCGCGCAGCGCGTCCAGGCCCTCGATCGCGCCGTGAAAGCTCTGCATCAGCCCGTCGCAGGCACCGGCGAGCAGCGTCTGCAGGCGGTCCAGGTCGTTGCTGGCCGTCATCAGGTTGTCCTGGAAGTCGGCGGCGGCGAGCAGCGGCAGCAGGCCGCTGGTCGGCGCGGGGGCAGGTTCGGTCAGCATCGTGGCTCCGCGGAACGCGCCGCGCGGCTTCGCCTGCGGCAGGAAGGAGGGCATCCAACCAGCGCCGGCAACGTACGCAGGCTGCACGGCAAACGCGGGTGCGTCGACGTCGGCTGCGGTCGAGCAGGCAAATCTGGCGGGATCGGCATGAATGGCCTTTTCGGCAGCCTGCCCCGGACCTGTAGGCCTATCGTCGTTCGCGGCCGGGTTTTGCGCCGTCGCGCCGACGCACGGCATACTCGCGCCCATGTCGGCGATGCTTCAGGAGCGCGAACTCTGGGTGCTGCACCTCGAGGATTCGGAGCTCGACCACGATCTGATGCTGGCGCACCTGAAGCGCGGCGGCCTCAGGGTGCAGAGCAGGCGGGTCGATTCGGAGGCCGAATTCCTCGCCGGCTTGCGCGAAGGCTGGGACGCGATCCTGTCCGACTACAACCTGCCCGGCTTCTCGGGTCTGGTCGCGCTCGACCTGCTGAAGGCGAGCGGCCAGGACGTGCCGTTCATCCTCGTCTCCGGCGAGATCGGCGAGGACACCGCGGTCGAAGCGATGCGCAACGGCGCCAGCGACTACCTGCTGAAGAACAACCTCGCGCGTCTGGTGCCGGCGCTGCTGCACGCGATCGAGGCGAACGAGATGCGGCGTGCGCGCGAGCGCGCCGACCGCGAACTCGGCGAATCCCAGCAGCGCCTGCGCGAGCTGGCGCAGCACCTGCAGACGAGCATCGAGCAGGAGCGCGCCGCGATCGCGCGGGAGATCCACGACGACGTCGGCGGCGGCCTCACGGCACTGAAGTTCGACCTGGCGTGGATCCAGCGCCACTCGACGACGCCGGAAGTGGTGGCGCGCTGCGAGTCGGCGCTCGAGACGGTGACGCTGGCGATCGATTCGAGCAAGCGCATCATGCACAACCTCCGGCCCGCGATCCTCGAGCAGGGGCTGGTGGCGGCGCTGCAATGGATCACGTCGCGCTTCGAGCGCCGCACCGGCATCGAATGCGAGGTGCGCCTGCCGGCGCGGATGCCCGAGCTGCCGCCCGGCGTGCCGCTGGTCGCCTACCGGACCGCGCAGGAGGCGCTCACCAATATCAGCAAGCACGCGGCGGCCACCTACGTGCAGCTCGATCTCTCGCTGGCGGGCAACGTGCTGTCGCTCGAGATCAGCGACAACGGGCGTGGCCTGTCGTCCGAGGATCTCGCCAAGGCGCGATCGTTCGGCATCCGCGGCCTGCACGAACGGGCCGGCACGGTGGGCGGCTGGGTCGAGCTGAGCAGCGGCCGTGGCGGCACGACGATGATTCTTTCGGTACCCTTGGCGGCCGAGCGCGCCATCGAGCCGCGGCCGCTGGACACCAGTCCGTCGAGCGACCCGTCCGTATGGGGGGAGCTATGAACGCCGAGCCGGTCGCATGATCAAGGTCATGCTCTGCGACGACCACGCGCTGATCCGGCGCGGCATCCGCGACACGCTGTCCGACGCGTCCGACATCGAAGTGGTCGGCGAGGCGGGCGACTACGGCGAGCTGCGCGCGCTGATGCGCAACACGAGTGCCGACGTGCTGGTGCTCGACATCAACCTGCCGGGCCGCAGCGGACTCGACGTGCTGAGCGTGCTGAAGGAAGAGGGCACGACGATGCGCGTGCTCGTCGTCTCGATGTATCCGGAGGACCAGTACGCCATCCGGGCCCTGCGCGCCGGCGCGTTCGGCTACGTCAACAAGGGCGGCGATCCGGCGCTGCTGGTCGCGGCGGTGCGCACCGTCTCGCAGGGGCGCAAGTACGTGACGCCCGAGATCGCGCAGATGCTGGTCGAGAGCCTGACCACGCCGATGATCGCCAACGCGCACGAGAAGCTCTCCGACCGAGAGTTGCAGACGCTCGTGATGATCGCGTCGGGCAAGCGCCTGTCGGACATCGCCGAGGAACTGATGCTGTCGCCCAAGACGGTGAGCGTGTACCGGGCGCGCGTGCTCGAGAAGCTCGGGCTCGCCAACAACTCCGAGATGACGGTCTACGCGATCCGCAACGGCCTCGTCGGCAGCGAATGACGGGCAGCGCGGGCGGCGCCGCTGCACGTCGACGATGCGTCGACCCGACAGCGCCCGGCGGAGTGTGCGGCTTGCTTCACGGGTGACGTGCTCAAGTCGATGGCGACCGCGCCGAAAGCTCGATGATGAAGCCCTTCGCAGGTTGGCGCCGGGGCGCTCCCAATCGTCGATGGATACGCCCGCCAACCTACTGAACTTCGCGATCCTGCTCGCCTCCGCCACGCTCGCCTGGCTGGCCGCCGAGCTGGTGCACCTCGGCCGCTCCCGGCCGCCGCGCCTGGCGCATGCGCTGCGCGGCGCCGCCGTGCTGCTGGCGGCCGGCGCGCTGTTCTGGCCGGTGCAGATGCTGCGGCCCACCGGGGGCCTGCTGAACCTGAACGGCACGGCGGGCTTCTGCGCTGCGCTGCCGGCGCTCGCGATGGCGACCCTCGCGATCCTGTTCTCGGCCATGCTCGAACGGCGCGCGCCGGTCTGGATGCTCGCGTCCGCGACCGCGCTGCCGCTGGCGACCTATGTGCATCTGATCGCCGCCGCGCCGGCTGCGCTGCGGATGGCGCAGACGGCCGGTCCGGCGGGTATCGGCATCGCCGTCCTGATGCTGTCCGCTGCGCTGATCGGCCTCACGTCGCGGGACGGCCGGCTGCGCTATGCGGCGGCGCTGCGCAACGGCTGTGCGCTCGCGGTGGCGTTGCTGGCGACGCTGGCGGCGCAGCCCGCCGCCGGATCGGCGGCCGCGCCCATCGACGGCAGCGCCTGGCTGCTGATGGGCGCACTGATGGCGATGGGCGCGCTGTTGGCCAGCGTCGTCCGGCATGCCGGCAACGCGTTGCCGAGCTCGGTGGCAGCGCAGGCACCGGTCGCCCCGGACGGTCTCACGGGCCTGCCGACGCGCCTGCAGTTCGAGCGCGAGGTCATCGCCGCGGCGAAGAAGCGCGGCGACCGCGGGCTCGCGGTGTTCTTCATCGACCTCGATGGTCTCAAGTCCGTCAACGACCGCCACGGCCGTGACGCCGGCGACCGGCTGCTCGCGCAGGCGGGGCGGCGCATCCGCACCCTCGCTCAAGGCCAGCTCGCTGCGGCGCGCATGGGCGGCGACGAGTTCGCGCTGCTGTCCGGCTCGATCGTGCGCGAGGACGCGGCGGCGCGCCTGGCGACGCAGATCGTCGCCGCGATGGCCGAGCCGTACGCGTTGGACGGCGGCGAGGTGCGCATCGGCTGCTCGGTCGGCATCGCGCTGCAGGACGGGCAGGGCAGCGCCACCAAACTGATTGCGCGCGCCGACGCGGCGATGTATGCCGCCAAGCAGGCGGGCGGCAATCGGCACTGCTTCCACGTGGCGGGCATCGAAGGCACCGCGGGCGACGATACGGACCTGCTCGGCGAGTTGCGCCACGCGCTCGCGAACGACCAGTTCGAGCTGTACTTCCAGCCGAAGATCGACGCGCGCAGCGGCCAGATCACCGCCGCCGAGGCGCTGCTGCGCTGGCAGCATCCGCAGCGCGGCACGGTGTTGCCCGACAAGTTCATCCCTCTGGCAGAGCGCTCGGGACTGATCGAGCCGATCGGCGATTGGGTCATCGAGGCGGCCTGCAAGCAGGCGCGCGCGTGGCGCGACAAGGGTCTGCGCATGCGCGTCGCGATCAACCTGTCGGCGCACCAGATGCGCCAGGACGACCTCGCCGACCGCATCGCCGATGCGTTGCGCCGCCATCGCGTGCATCCGTCGCTGCTGACCTGCGAGATCACCGAGTCGGCCGCGATGGAAGACACGAGCGCGACGCACGAGACCTTCCGCCGGCTCGGCGAGATGGGCGCGCATGTCTCGATCGACGACTTCGGCACCGGCTACTCCAGCCTCGCCTACCTGCGCCGGCTGCCCGCCGAGGAACTGAAGATCGATCGCCAGTTCATCATGGACCTCGACCACAGTGCCGACGCGCGCGCGGTCGTCGACGCGGTGATGAAGCTGGCGCATGCGCTCGGCCTGAAGGTCGTCGCCGAAGGCGTCGAAACGCCGCGTCAGCACGAGATCCTGTGCGACCTCGGCTGCGACGAACTGCAGGGCTATCTGTTCGCCAAGCCGATGACGGGACGCGCGCTGCTGCTGTGGGCGATCGAGGACGGGGCGCAGACGGCGTTCCGCGGCTCGCTGTTCGTCGAGACGCGGCAGGTCGCACCCGCGCCGACGCGCGAGGCGCGGCGCGGCCAGCGGCAATCGGAGCCGCAGTCGACGCCGCAGTAGGGGCTGCTCATCCGGCGGTCGCGCGGCGCCGCACGCAGTCGAGGTAGCGCTCGCCGTCCGGCGGCCGGCCGCTGCGCTGCGACGCCCAGATCATCTCGCCGAGGCATTCCATCACCTCGTGCTGCGCGGCGTGCATCGAACCGAGGCGCGCCGCCAGCAACTCGCACGCCTGCTTGATGCCGCGCGGCTGGTCGATGCCGAGCTGCTCGCTGATCGTCAGGTGCATCGAGAGATGCAGGAACGGGTTGGTGCGGCCCGCCTCGACGTCGTAGACCTTCGCGAGCGCTGCGTCGACGTCGGCGAGATCGGCGTCGTATTCGGGATGCTCGGCGAGCCAGTCGGCCGCCATCGCTTCGAGCGGCGTGAGCGGCGCACGCTCGCGGATCTTGCGGTGCGCGTCGCAGAAGAAGCGGCGCACGTCGTTCTGGGAGGGGGCGAACATCGGGCGATTCTGGCACCCGCGGCGTTCAACGCATCCGAACGACGCCGACGAATCGATCGACGATCGCGCGGGGTGCGTGGCTCTCAAAATCACTCGCATCGCCACTCCCTCCGCAGGCACTTGCATGAACCTCACGACCGAGCAACTCTTCACCGGCGCGCGTACCCACAACGGCTTCGCGCCCGATCCCGTTCCGCAGGCCAAGCTCCGCGAACTCTACGACCTGATGAAGTGGGGCCCGACCTCGGCCAACTCGAGCCCGGCGCGCATCGTGTTCGTCACGTCGAGGGAAGCGAAGGAGAAGCTCCTGACCGCGATGTCGCCCGGCAACGTCGACAAGACGCGCGAGGCGCCGGTCACCGCGATCATCGGCATGGACATGGAGTTCCACGAGAAGCTGCCGCAGCTCTTCCCGCACGCCGACGCGAAGAGCTGGTTCGCCGGCAACCAGCCGATGATCGACGCGACCGCCTTTCGCAACTCGAGCATCCAGGGCGGCTACTTCATCCTCGCGGCGCGCGCGGTCGGGCTCGATGCCGGCCCGATGAGCGGCTTCGATCCGAAGAAGGTCGACGAACTGTTCTGGGCCGGCACGAAGGTCAAGACGAACTTCATCGTCAACCTCGGGCATGGCATCCCGGGCAAGCTGTTCCCGCGCAGCCCGCGTCTCACGTTCGAAGAGGCCTGCAGCATCGCCTAGGGCCCTAATCACCTGCCGCGCTGCTCGCGTCGCCATCGGGCGGCGCGCTCCAGCCGGCGCGCTTCTGGCGCCGCCGCGCGTCGTCGCGCTCCTGTGCGAACTGCTCCTCGAGCTGCTGGCGGCCCTGCTTGATCGCCGCGATCAGGGTGTCCTGGTCCTTGCGGTGCGGCGCGAGCTTGACGACCTGGTCGATGTTGTGGCGCCGGAAGCGCAGCGCCAGCGTGCGCGCATGGTGGCGGCCCCAGCCGAGCTCTTCGAGCACGCTGCGCGCGCTCATCAGTGCCGAGTCGAAGGTCTCGCGCTCGACGTGCGTGATGCCGAGGTCGAGCAGCTCGTAGTAGTGCTGGACGTTGCGGGCGCGCGCGACGATCGTCAGCTCGGGAAAGTTCTCGCGGATCATCTTCGCGGCCTCGACGCTCTGCTCGACGTCGTCGATCGCGAGCACCAGCACGCGCGCCGACGCCGCGCCGGCGATGCGCAGCAGGTCGAGCCGCGTCGCGTCGCCGTAGTAGACGCGCCAGCCGAAGCGACGCATCGCCTCGATCTGGTCGGCGCTGTGGTCGAGCACGGTCGGCTGGATGCCGTTGGCATACAGCATGCGCCCGACGATCTGGCCGTAGCGGCCGAAGCCGGCAATGATGACCGGCTGGTGCTGCGGCTCGGCGAGTTCGGGCAAGGTCTTGCGGCTCTGACCGGCGAGGATCGGTATCCACCAGCGATCGGCCGCGAGCAGCAGCAGCGGCGTCAGGAGCATCGAGATCGCGACGGCGGCCACCAGCAGCGAAGACGTCTGCGCGCCGATCGAGCCGCCGGTCTGCGCGGTCTGGAACACCACGAAGCCGAACTCGCCGCCCTGCGCGAGCAGGATGATGAAGACCGGCCGCTCGGGCTTCGGAATCGGCATCGCGCGGCCCATGCCCCACAGCACCGCGGCCTTCAGCAGCAGGAAGCCGGCGACCACCGCGGCGATCGCGAGCGGCTGGTGCAGCACGACCGCGAAGTCGATGCTCATGCCGACCGCGATGAAGAAGAGGCCGAGCAGCAGCCCCTTGAACGGCTCGATGTCGGTCTCGAGTTCGCGCCGGTATTCGCTCTCGGCCAGCAGCACGCCGGCGAGGAACGCGCCGAGCGCCATCGACAGGCCGACCGCCTGCATCAGCGATGCGGTCGCGACGACGAGCAGCAGCGATGCGGCGGTGAAGATCTCGGGCGTCTCGCTGCGCGCGATCCAGCGCAGCGCCGGCCGCAACAGGAGCCGTCCGCCGAGCACGATGACCGCGATCACGCCGAGCGCCTTCACGGCCGCCAGCCAGCCGCCGCCGCTGGCCTGCGCCTCCGACATCGCCAGCAGCGGCAGCAACGCGAGGATCGGGATCGCCGCGACGTCCTGCAGCAGCGCGACCGACAGCACGCTCTGGCCCGACGTCGTGCTCATCAGGTTGCGCTCGTTCAGCACGCCCAGGCCGATCGCGGTCGACGACATCGCGAGGCCGAGCGCGCCGACGAGCGCGACGCGCCAGTCGATGCCGAACGCGACGCCGGCTGCCATCATCAGCGCCGCCGATCCGAGGAGCTGCAGGCTGCCCCAGCCGAATACCGCGTAGCGCAGCGCCCAGAGGCGCTTGGGCTCGAGCTCGAGGCCGACGAGGAACAGCATCAGCACGACGCCGAACTCGGAGAAGTGCAGCATGTCCTGCGGATTGGTCACGAGGCGCAGGCCCCACGGACCGATCAGGATGCCGGCGGCGAGGTAGCCGATGATCGAGCCGAGGCCGAGAAAGCGCGCCAGCGGTACCGCGAGCACCGCGGCACCGAGGTAGACGAGCGTCGCGTTGATCCAGGTGCCGTGTTCCATCAGGCGGCGCCTTCCGCCTCGGCCTCGGCCGGCCGTGCCGACGACGGCACGTCGCAGGTCGGGCGCTCGTCCATCGAGGCGATCTCCGGCCATCTCGGGTAGCTCGCGAGCCGATCGACGTAGATGCGCTCGTGCTCGGCCACGAGTTCATCGTCCAGCTTGTGCGCGCCGTGCAGCATCAGCGGCGGCAGGAAGCGCATGCCGCACAGCGCCGCGGTCTGCTCGTAGGGCGGCAGGAAGGCGTCGAAGAAATAGCGGTTGTAGCTGTCCGGCCGGTACGAATCCTCCGAACCGCCGGTCGATGCCACCAGCCACAAATCCTTGCCTTGCAGCGCGGTGCCGCCCGGGCCGTAGGCCCAGCCGAACGCGAGCACGTCGTCGACCCAGAGCTTCATCAGCGGCGGCATGCTGTACCAGTGGATCGGGTGCTGCCAGACGACGAGCCGGGCCGATTCGAGCAATGCCTGCTCGGCGGCCACGTCGATCAGGTAGTCGGGATAGAGCGCGTAGAGATCGCGTACGTGCACCGAGGCCCCGGCACGCCGGGCGGCCTGCATCAGGCGCCGGTTGACGCGCGATTGCTCCATCAGGGGATGCGCGGCGATGACGAGCACACCGGCGGGCGGCGCGGGTGCGCCGGGCGAGGCTGGGTTCGGGGCGGCGGCCATGGCGGCGGACAAGGGTGGTCGTGGATGGCGGGTCGAGGACCGTCCCGGTAACATAACCCAATTGCGCCCGGCCCCGGATCCGACCCCGAACCCCGTCCGGAGCCGGGGCTCAACCGCGGAGACGACTCGATGCCGGTGATCGTGGTGGCCAATCCGAAGGGCGGCGTCGGCAAGTCGACGCTCGCCACCAACATCGCCGGATACCTGGCCTCGCGCGGCCACGGCGTGATGCTCGGCGATGCCGATCGCCAGCAGTCGGCGCGCACCTGGCTCGGCCTGCGGCCGGGCCATGTGCCGGCGATCTCGAGCTGGGAAGCGCTGGGCGACGGTACGGTGCGGCCGCCCAAGGGCACGACGCATGCGGTGATCGACACGCCGGCCGGCCTGCACGGCAAGCGCCTCGACGAGGTCATGAAGCATGCCGACAAGGTGATCGTGCCGCTGCAGCCGAGCATCTTCGACATCCACGCGACGCACGACTTCATCGGCCAGCTGCAGCAGAAGAAGCGCAGCGACGGCGTCGCGGTCGCGCTGGTCGGCATGCGCACGCGCGAAGGCACGATCGCGACCGACCAGCTCCGCAGCTTCCTGGGCCACGAGCACCTGCCCATCCTCGGCTTCCTGCGCGACACGCAGAACTATGTGCACCTGGCGGCGCACGGGCTGACCTTGTTCGATGTCGGTGCGGCACGCTTCGAGCGCGATCGCGAGCAATGGCAACCGATCATCGCCTGGCTGGATGCTTGAACTTCCTCTACCTGCAGGGACCGCATGACGCACTACGAACACCTCGCCGACCTCGAAGCCCTGGTGGGCCGCGCGATCGGCACGAGCGACTGGATCACGGTCGACCAGCAGCGCATCGACCTGTTCGCCGATGCGACCGGCGACCATCAATGGATCCACATCGACCGCGAGCGCGCCGCGCAGGGTCCGTTCAAGACCACGGTCGCGCACGGCTTCCTGACGCTGTCGCTGCTGCCCGAGTTGTCGGCGGCGGCGTTTTCGGTGGGCGACACGCGCATGGGCGTCAACTACGGGCTGAACCGGGTGCGCTTTCCGGCACCGGTGCCGTCGGGCAGCCGGGTGCGCGGGCACTTCAAGCTGCTCGCTTACCAGGCGATCGACGGCGGCGCGCAGCTCACCACCGAGGTGACGATGGAGCGCGAGGGCGGCGACAAGCCGGTCTGCGTCGCCGAGTCGGTGGCACGGCGCTTCGTCTGAAGCGCCCACGCCCGAGACGTGGTTTAGCATCGCCCCTGGCAGGAGGCAAAGACGACGATGAAGGTGTTGCTGATCGATGACCATCCGCTCATCCTGTCGGCCCTGCAGACGGTGATCCAGGGGCTGGGCGACGACGTGACCGTGATCGGCGCCGGCAGCGCCCGGGCGGCGCGGGAGGCGCTCAAGGCCGATCCCGACTTCGACCTCGTGCTGCTCGACCTGCAGCTCGGCGATGCCGACGGGTTCGACGTGCTGACCGAGTTCCGCAGCCGCTATCCGGCGCTGCCGGTCGTCGTCGTGTCGGCCTCCGACCGTTCGAGCGACGTGATCCGCGCGATCGACCTCGGCGCGATGGGCTTCGTGCCCAAGCGCGCCAGCAACGAGACCTTGTTCGAGGCGCTGCACCTCGTGATGTCGGGCGGCATCTACGTGCCGCCGATGACGATGGGTTCCGAGAAGTCCTCCGGCAAGCCCGAAGGCGACACCGTCCCCAGCGTGCTGCGCGTGGTGCGCGAGCAGGCCGAGGACAGCGGCTTCCACAACAACACGCCGCTCGATTCGTTCGGCCTCACGCCGCGCCAGACCGACGTGCTCGCGCTGCTGCTGAAGGGCCATCCCAACAAGCTGATCGCGCGCGAACTCAACCTCTCGGTCGAGACGGTCAAGGACCATGTCGCCGCGGTGCTGCGGGCGCTCGGCGTCAGCTCGCGCACGCAGGCGGTGCTGCGCGTCAGCGAGATGGCGTGGGGCGGTGCGCAGCCGAACTGGCGCAACTCGACCAAGCGCTGATCGCACGTGCAGACCGCCGCGGCTGAACGGCCGTCGACCGCCGAGCCGGTGCTGCCGGGAGACGGCGACGAGTCGCCGTCGACGCTCGCCGAGGAAGTCCGAAGCGGCTTCGACTACCAGCCGATCGCGTTGACCGGCTATGTCGCGGGTGTCGCGGTCATCACGTCGCTGTTCTGGGGCGCCGCGCAAGGCGCGCTGCTGGGGTCGTGGGCCGGCGTGTTCCTGGCGGTGCTGCTGGCGCGCTTCGGCATGGTCTGGCGCTTCCGGCATGCCGTCGCGCGCGGTGCGATCGACTGGCCGCGCTGGCGCCTCGCATCGAACGCGGCGACCTTGCTGACCGCGGCGCTCTGGGGCCTGACCGGGTGGATCTTCTACCTGCGCGGCAACGCGATCGAACAGACCGGGCTCGTGATCGTCGTCTACACCTTCTGCGTCGCCGCCGTGCCGGTGCTGTCGGTGCAGCCGCGGCTCTACGTCGCCTATGCGGTGCTGTGCTTCGCGCCGATGATCCTGCGCATCGCCGGCGTCGGCGGCTACGACAACTACCTGCTCGCCTTCGAGGTGGCGGTCATCATCATCATGACCGCGATGCTGGCGCGCAACTATCGGCAGACCTTGCGCCGCGTGCTGTCGCTCAAGCGCCGTGCCGACCGGCTCGTGCAGCAGGTGCGCGTCGAGAAGCAGGCCGCCGATGCGGCGCGCCAGCAGGCCGAGGTCGCGAACCGCGCGAAGACCCAGTTCTTCACCGCCGCCAGCCACGACCTGCGCCAGCCGCTGCATGCGATGGGGCTGTTCGCCGAGGCGCTGCGCCAGCGCGTCCACGCGCCCGCCGGGCCGCCCCAAGGGCGCGTCCCGGAGGGCGAAGCCCGGAGGGTTCTCGATGACCCGGAAGTCGCGCAGCTCGTCAACAGCATCAACGAATCGGTCGATGCGCTCGAAGGCCTGTTCTCGGAGCTGCTCGACATCACCCGCATCGACGCCGGCGGCATCGAGGTGCACCGCGAGTCGTTCGCGATGGGCGACATCCTGCGCAAGCTCCGGCTGCACTTCGAGCCGTCGGCCTTCGAGAAGGGGCTGGCGCTGCGCCTGCGCGGCGCGCTGCGCGTCGTCGATGCCGATCCGCTGCTCGTCGAGCGGATCCTGCGCAACCTCGTCTCCAACGCGATCCGATACACCAACGACGGCAGCGTGCTGGTGAGCTGCCGCGCGCGCGGGTCGCGCGTGATCGTGCAGGTGTGGGATACCGGCCTCGGCATCCGCGAGCAGGAGCAGGCGAAGATCTTCGAGGAGTTCTACCAAGTGCCTAACCGGCCGGAGATCGCGCCGCACCAGCGCAAGGGGCTGGGGCTGGGCCTGGCGATCGTCAAGCGCCTGGCCGACCTGATGGACGCGCCGCTGACGCTGCGTTCGCAGCCCGGCCGCGGCACGGTCTTCACGCTCGACCTGCCGGCCGGCACGGCGCCGCGGCCGCGCGCTCAGGCGCTGCCGGGCAAGGGGCCGACCGGCCTCACCTTGGACGGCCGGCGCATCGTCATCGTCGAGGACGAGCCGGCCGTGCGCGCCGGTCTCGAGGTGCTGCTGCACGGCTGGGGGGCGACGCTCGAGTCGTTCGACAGCGTCGCTGCCTGCGCCGTCTGGGCCGATGCGGCGGCCCAGGCCGGCGTGCGGCCCGACCTGCTGATCGTCGACTACCGCCTCGAGGAAGGTCAGACCGGCGTCGATGCGATCGTCGCGATGCGGCGCCGCTTCGGCCGGGAGGTGCCGGCGATCGTCGTCACCGGCAGCACGATGACCGGCCACGACCGCGACGCCCAGGAACACGACTTCCACCTGCTGCTGAAGCCGGTGGTGCCGAACAAGCTGCGCGCGATGATCGCGTTCAAGCTCGGCGTGAAGCCGGGCGGTTGAACGACGGCGCCGTCAACGCAGGCTTGCCGACCAGGCGGCGAGTTGCGCCGTGCTGGCGGTGGCGCCGCCGCACACGACGATCAGCACGCGCTTCCACGCCGCCAGTGCAGGAGCTCCGGCGGCGTAGGCCACGGCGAGCGCCGCGCCGCAGGCCGGTTCGACGACGATGCGGTGGTCGTCGATGAAGCGCTCGCAGGCCTTGACCGCGTCGAGATCGCTGACCACGACGCTGGCGATCGGATGGCGCGCGGTCCAGGCGTAGGCCTGCTCGCAGACCTGCTTGGCGCCGAGCGAGGTCGCGATGCTGGTGATCGCGTCGAGTTCGACCCGGCGCCCGGCGGCGAGCGAGGCCGCCAGCGTCGCGGCACCTTCGGTCTCGACCGCGACGACCGGCACGTCGTCGTGCCAGCCCTGACGATGCAGGCCCTGCACGACGCCGCACAGCAACCCGCCGCCGCCGACCGACAGCACGACCGCCTCGGGCCGGAACGGCGGCTCGGCGCGCGCCACTTCGTCGATCAGCGTCGCATGCCCGTCCCACAGCAGCGGGTCGTCGAACGGATGGATGAACGCGTCCGACGCCGTCAGCAGCGCCATCGCGCGCGCGTTCGCCTCCTGCCACGACGCGCCGTGCACGACGAGCTCCGCACCCTCCTGGCGGATCAACGCGCGGGCGCGTTCGGTGGCGGTTTCGGGCACGACCACCAGCACCGGCATACCCAAACGCCGCCCGGCGTAGGCCACCGCCAGGCCGGCATTGCCGCCGGAGGACGAGACGAGCCGCGTGGCGCCGCGCCGGGCGTGGGTCTCGCAGGCCGCGCCGACGCCGCGCAGCTTGAACGAGCCGGAAGGCTGCAGCGCTTCGAGCTTGAGCCAGACCTCACGGCCGGCCGAGGCCGACAGCGGGCGCGATTCGATCAGCGGAGTCGGAATGTGCAGAGGCATCGGCGCGGCTAGCGGGCCGCCGCGGCGGCTTCGCCGCGCAGCTTCCGGCCGGCTGCGCGCTTGGCGCGCGTTGCCGCAGCCTGGTACTCGGCCGCGGCGGTCTCGCGCATTTCGATCGCGCGGGCCAGCGCAGCCCAGTAGCGCTCGTTGGTGAAGGTGTTCTCGTTGCCGATGTAGACGGTGCGCTTGCGCGGCGTCTGGCCATAGCGCGGCAGCGACACGGCGAAGTTGCACTCGCGGACCTTCTGCCCCTTGCGCAGGCGCACGATCGGGCCCGAGATGCCGACCGGCAGGTCGCTGGTCTTGTTGGCGTTCGGATCGCGCTGCAGCCCCGACGGGGCGGGCCGGCTGTTGATGCGCTTCAGCAGCTCCTTGGTGGCGCGATCCAGCGCTGCCGAGGCGCCGCTGCCGTCCTTGGTGTGGTCGGAAAACATCTTGGTGCCGTCGTAGCGCACCTGCCAGCCGTGAGTGGCGCGGTGGTCGATACGTTGGATACCCTCGGGCACCATAAAGGTCTGACCCGTGAAGATGACGGCTTGACGCAGTTTCATGGGGTGGCGGCTGTTTGGTTGGAAACGGGGATGATTATCGTACCAACATATGGAGTGGATACTCGAACCATCGTGCCTCCATGGATTTTGTCGCACCCGTTGGCGGCCGTGCGCAGCGGACGCCAGGCGGTCATCGCTCCCCGAAGCGGCACGGCGCTCGCCATGCCGGCGCGCATGGCGCTTCGATACCAAACGACTGCTCCGGACACATCCCGGAACAAACTCGTGTCGTGCGGGGTACATGATGGGCTTGATCCGGTCAGATCGCCATTCCGATTCTGGATTTCTAAAAGAATTGATACTAACGATAGTAATATTGTTGCTAGATCGCAAAGAGAGCGGGCGATCGCCCTTCGCTCGGTCGGCTAGGCGGGCGAATAGGCCAGACGCACGTAAATCGGCGCGAAGGCCTCGGCCTGGGTGACCTCGATCAGGCGCTCCCGCGCCAGCTCGAGCATCGCGATGAAGGTGACGACCATCACCTGCGCGCCGCGCTGCACCTCGAACAGATCCTCGAACAGCGCGAAGCGCCGGCCCTGCAGGCTTTTCAGCACGAAGCTCATGTGCTCGCGCACGCTGAGCTGCTCGCGCGTGATCAGGTGGTGGCGGTTCAGGGTCGCGCGCTTCAGGATGTCGGCCCAGGCGACGCGCAGGTCGTCGGCGTTCACTTCCGGCAGGCGCGGCGCGACGGCCTGCTCGATCGTCACCTGGGCGCGCAGGAAGTCGCGCCCGATCATCGGCAGCGCGTCCAGGCGCAGCGCGGCGAGCTTCATCTGCTCGTAGTCGATCAGCCGGCGCACCAGCTCGGCGCGCGGGTCCTCGGGCTCCCGGCCGTCGTCGCTCCGCTTCGGCGGCAGCAGCATGCGCGACTTGATCTCGATCAGCATCGCCGCCATCAGCAGGTAGTCGCTCGCGAGCTCGAGGTTGCTCGCGCGGATCTGCTCGACGTAGGCGAGGTACTGGCGCGTCACGCTCGCCAGCGGGATGTCGAGGATGTTGAAGTTCTGGCGCCGGATCAGGTAGAGCAGCAGGTCGAGCGGCCCTTCGAAGGCCTCCAGGAAAACCTCGAGCGCGTCCGGCGGGATGTAGAGATCGGTCGGCAGCGTGAACAGCGGCTCGCCGTAGAGGCGCGCGACCGCGATGCCGTCGACGACCGCCGGATCGACGGCGCCGCCTTCGCCGGCGGGCGCGGCATTGGCACGGCGCGGCGCATCCGGCGCCAGCACGTCGTCGATCACGCGCTGCTCTCCGTGTCAGCGCTTGGTCTGGTAGACGTAGGCCTGCTGCGGCACCCGCGCGTCCTTGTACTCGGCCTCGGCGTCGCGATCGATGCGCCGGTCCCAGAGCAGCGCGCGGCCGCGCTGCTGCTCCTCTTCGAGCGTCGGGCGCCGGGCCTTCAGGTCGCTGATGAACGCGGTGACGTCGGAGGTGTAGGGTTTCCAGAACAGCGGCATGGCGGGCAGCGGCGCGGCACGAACGGCCGCGCGACGAGTTGAGCGGCGGATTTTAGCGACGCGCAGGGCGCGCGCCGCGGCACCTTGCGGTTGCCGGTCACGTCGTGCACACGGGTTTCATCAAATTCCGGCGGGCGGGCTGTCACGATTCCGTCATGCACGAGATCGAGCTGAAGTTCCAGATTCCTGCGGCGCAGCGACGTCGCGTCGAGGCCGCGGTCGCCGGCCGCCAACGCGCGCATCGGCTGCACCTGCAGGCCTGCTATGTCGACACTCCTGCTCGCCTGTTGGCGCGCCATGGCATGGCGCTGCGCCTGCGACGCGAAGGGCGGCAGTGGGTGCAGACGCTGAAGGGCCCGGCCGCCGACGGGATGACGCGCGTGGAGCACAACGTCGCGCGTGGAGCCGGCAGCACGACACCGCCGGTCGATCCGGTGCTGCATGCAGGCGTGCCGCTCGGCGCGCGCCTGATCGAGCTGCTCGCTGCGCAGGCCGAAGCACCGCTCACCGTGCTCTACCGCACCGACATCCGGCGCCGCACGCGCCTCGTGCGGACGCGCGGCGGCAGCGTCGAGCTGGCCTACGACGTCGGCCACATCCTCGCCGGCGACGACAAGCTGCCGGTCTGCGAGCTGGAGATCGAGCTGAAGTCGGGTCACGCGCAGGTGGTGCTCGACACCGCGGCGCGCTGGGTGGCGCGGTACGGCCTGTGGCTCGATGCGCGGACCAAGGCAGAGCGCGGCGACCTGCTCGCGCGCGGCGCCGCGGCCGCGCCGCCGTGCGCCGCGGTCGATGTCGCGCTGCAGGCCGACATGGATCTCGGCCAGGCCTGGCAGCAGGTGCTGGCAGCGTGCCGCACTCAGATCGCCGCGAACGCGAGCCAGATCGCGACCGGCCATTTCGGCGACGAGCATGTGCACCAGCTGCGCGTGGGCCTGCGTCGGCTGCGCAGCGCATGGCGGCTGTTCGGCATCGACGAGGCCGCGCTGCCGATCGCGGCCGATGCGAAGGCGCTGTTCAGCCGTCTCGGCGAGGCGCGCGACCGTTCGGTGCTGGAGGCCGAGTTCGGGGCGCCGCTGGCGGCGGCGTGGCGTCGCGCCGGAGCCGGCAACGCGGAGGATGAGCAGCGCCCCTGGCTGCCTGCCGTGCCACCCGGCAGTGGCGCGCCGGAAGACGCGGTGCGCGACCCGTCGACCCAGGCGCTGCTGCTCGTGTTGCTCGATCCGTCCGCTATGCCGCTGGACGCCGCGGCGGCATCGCTGTCGATCCTGGGCGAGCGCATCGCGCGCTGGCACCGCAGCTCGGTGCGCGACGCGCGCCGTTTCGCCGAGCTCGACGACACCGCGCGCCATCGCCTGCGCAAGCGCATCAAGCGGCTGCGCTATGCGGTCGACTTCTGCCGCAGCCTCTACCCGGCCCGCGCGGTGCGCCGCTACCTGAAGCCGGTGAAGGCGCTGCAGGAGCGGCTCGGCGAGATCACCGACCTGACGATGGCGATCGCGGCGTTTCGCGATGCGCACGCGCGGGATGCGCGCGCCGCGTTCGCGCTCGGCTGGCTGACGGCGCGGCATGCGCAACGGGTCGCCGAAGCCGGTCCCGACCTGCGCGGCTACGTCAAGGCGCCGCGCTTCTGGAAGGACGGCTGAACGTCACCGCAACGGCCGCTGCAACAACCGCTCGAGCGTGCGCAACGGCGAGGTCTCGGGCTGCTGCAGGTGCTCGACGTCGAGGTAGTAGGTCTGCTCCAGCATGTGCTGGCCGCCGAGCGCGCCGTGCAGCACCTGGTCGCTGTAGACGACCCAGGTCGTGCCGGGCGCGAAGTCGACGCGTGTCTGCGGCGAGTCGCGCTGGAACGCCGCGTCGGCCTTGGCACGGTCGTGCAGCTGCAGCATCAGGTGGTCGTACTCGGTGCGATGGCGCTTCGTGATGCCGGTCTTCTCGAGCAGCCAGGCGCTGCCCGGCCACGGCCGGGCGATCGACGCCAGGTAGCGCCGGGCGTGCGCGTCGAACGGCTCGCCGACGCGCCAGCGGCGCGGCTCGTCGCCGGGATGGACGTTGCAGAACACGCGCAGCAGCCGCGTGCCCTGCATCGGGTTGGACGGGAAGGCGTCGACGTGCAGCCGGGTGTCGTCCTTGCGCCAGCTCGTCTCGCGGCCGGCCACGTCGAGCGGCCGGAACGACGTGTTGCCGCGCACCAGGTGGCCGCGGTAGTGCGGAAAGAGCCGCAGCGCGAACGCCTCGCTCTGCTCGGCGTAGCGCACGACCATCGCGCGCAGGTCGCTCAGGTCGGTGCCGTGCGCGACCGCGCCGCGCAGTTCACCCGACGGCCAGCGTACCGAGATGTTCTTCGCCGCCGGATCGGCCCAGCGCGGATCGAGGAAGCGCCGCTCGGCATCGCCCAGCACGAACGGCAGGTGCGGAAAGCTCAGCACGTGGCCCGACTCGACGACCGCTTCGACGCCGCGCGTCGGGCCGTCGTCGGCCCAGGTCGTGTCCGGGAACGTGCGGACGATGTCGACCATCGTCGCGGCCATCAGCGCACCCGCATGCCGGGCTGCGCGCCCGGATGCGGCTCGAGGATGTAGATGCCCGGCTCGGCCTTCTCGTCGGCATGCGACGCGGCCAGCACCATGCCTTCGCTGATGCCGAACTTCATCTTGCGCGGCGCGAGGTTCGCGACCAGCACCGTGAGCTTGCCGACGAGCTCCTCCGGCCGATACGCCGACGCGATGCCGCTGAAGACATTGCGCTCGCGGCCTTCGCCGGCATCGAGCGTCAGGCGCAGCAGCTTGGTCGAGCCTTCGACGGCAGAACAGGCGACGATCTTCGCGATGCGCAGGTCGACCTTGGCGAAGTCGTCGATCGTGATCGCCGGCCCGATCGCCTCGCCGCCCGGTGCCGCCGGAGCGGCGGCGGCCGGCGCCTCGAACAGCGCTTCGAGCTGCTTCGGGTCGACGCGCTGCATCAGGTGCGCGTAGCTGCCGATCGTGTGCGCGCCGAGCGCGCGCGCGGCCGCGGCGAAGTCGAGCGGATCGACCTGCAGGAACGCCTCGACCTGCGCCGCGAGCGCCGGCAGCACCGGCTTCAGGTAGATCGTCAACACGCGGAAGGCCTCGATGCAGACGCTGCAGACGTCGTGCAGCACCGCGTCCTGTCCGCTCTGCTTGGCGAGCTCCCAGGGCTTGTGCCGGTCGACGTATTCGTTGACGCGATCCGCCAGCAGCATGGTCTCGCGCAGCGCCTTCGCGTATTCGCGCTCTTCGTAGAGCTCGGCGATCGTCTCGCGATGCGCGCGCAGCGTGTCGAGCAAGGTGCGCCCTTCGACGCCGATGTCGCCCGACAGCCTCCCGCCGAAGCGCTTGCCGATGAAGCCGGCGGCGCGGCTCGCGATGTTGATGTACTTGCCGACGAGGTCGCTGTTGACGCGCGCGACGAAGTCCTCGGGATTGAACTCGATGTCCTCGACGCGCGCGTTCAGCTTGGCCGCGATGTAGTAGCGCAGCCATTCGGCGTTCATGCCGAGCTCGAGGTAGCGCAGCGGCGAGATGCCGGTGCCGCGGCTCTTGCTCATCTTGTCGCCGCCGAGCGTGATGAAGCCGTGCACGTTGATCTTGTCCGGCACCTTGCGGCCGCTGAAATGCAGCATCGCCGGCCAGAACAAGGTGTGGAAGGTGACGATGTCCTTGCCGATGAAGTGGATCTGCTCGACTTCCGGATCGTTCAGGAACGCCTCGAAGTCGACGCCGCGCCGCTCGAGCAGGTTCTTCAGCGACGCCAGGTAGCCGATCGGCGCGTCGAGCCAGACGTAGAAGTACTTGCCGGGCGCATCGGGGATCTCGATGCCGAAGTACGGCGCGTCGCGGCTGATGTCCCAGTCGGCGAGCTTGACGGCGCCGGTCTCCTCGTCGGTCGCGAACCACTCCTTGATCTTGTTCAGCACCTCGGGCTGCAGACGTCCCGGCTTGTTCATCCAGCCCTGCAGGAACTCGATGCAGCGCGGCGACGAGAGCTGGAAGAAGTAGTGGTCGCTCGACTTCAGCACCGGTGTCGCGCCGGTGATCGTCGAGTACGGCTTCTTCAGTTCGGTAGGCGCATAGACGGCGCCGCAGTTCTCGCAGTTGTCGCCGTACTGGTCGGGGAAGCCGCAGTTCGGGCAGATGCCGCGGATGTAGCGGTCGGGCAGGAACATGCCCTTCACGGGGTCGTAGAACTGCTCGATCGTGCGCTGCGCGATCAGCCCCTGCTTGCGCAGCGCGCGGTAGATGCTTTGCGCGAGCTCGTGGTTCTCCGGCGCATCGGTCGAATGCCAGTTGTCGAACGCGACGTGGAAGCCGTCGAGGTAGCGCTTGCGTCCGGCCGCGATCTCGGCGACGAAGGCCTGCGGCGTCTTCCCCGCCTTGTCGGCCGCGATCATGATCGGCGCACCGTGCGCGTCGTCGGCGCAGACGAAGCTCACGTCGCTGCCGAGCATGCGCTGGAAGCGCACCCAGATGTCGGCCTGGATGTACTCCATCATGTGCCCGACGTGGAACGGCGCGTTCGCGTAGGGCAGGGCGGTGGTGACGAAGAGCTTGCGGGACATGGTCGGCCTGGCGATCGGCGAAGGGACGGATTCTAGGCCGCCGTCCCCCCGGCGGAGCCGGGTCGGCCGCCGCTCAGCCGAACTTGCGCTCCGCCACCGGCGGCGGCGTCCACTCGTAGATCCACGTCTCGGTCAGCGGCCGCCCGTCGATGCGCAAAAAGAGCCGCAGCGCGATCGGTTCCTCGCTCGCGTCCGGCACGAGGTCGAACATCGCGCGGTAGCCGTCGATCGCGTGCAGCGGCCTTGCCGACGTGATCTCGACCGAGCCGCGCGACACGCTGATCACCGGCTCGACCTTGGCCTTGGGGTCGAGCCCGGCCAGTTCGCCGCCGGCGAAGTCGATCGCGAAGCGCTCGGAGTAGTGCGTGCGCTTCTGGCCGACGATCCCGCCGATGCCGGTGCGCGTGGCGACGCAGTGCGCCAGCAGCGGTCGCATCGGCGGCTCGTTGCACCAGTACATGCGGTAGCCGAACAGCATCTCCTGGCCCGGCTGCGGCTTCTGCTCCGGGTTCCAGAACGCGACGATGTTGTCGAAGGTCTCGTCGACGGTCGGAATCTCGACGAGGTCGACCCAGCCCTTGCCCCAGCCGGCCTTGGGCTCGACCCACAGACTCGGCCGCTTCTCGTAGAACACGCCGTCGTCCTGGTAGTGGTCGAAGTCGCGGTCGCGCTGCAAGAGGCCGAAGCCGCCCGGGTTCTCGTCGGCGTAGGCGTTGAAGTGCAGCCGCGCCGGGTTGTTGAGCGGTCGCCAGATCCATTCGCCGCTGCCGGTCACCATCGACAGGCCGTCGGAGTCGTGCAGTTCCGGCCGCCAGTCGTTGGCCATGCGGCGATCGTTCTCGCCGGTCTGGTACATGCTCGTGCACGGCGCGATGCCGAGCCGCTCGATGGGCTTGCGCGGATAGAGCGCCGCGTCGATCTCGGTCAGCAGCGTGTCGCCCGGCGTCAGCGCGATGCGGTACGCGCCGGCGATGCTCGGCGAGTCGAGCAACGCATAGATCACGAGCGTCTGCGACTGCGGCGCCGGGCGCTCGAGGTAGAACTCGGTGAAGTCCGGAAACTCCTCCGGCCGGCCGAGCGCGGTGTCGACCGCGAGGCCGCGCGTCGACAAACCGTACTGCAGGGTGCCGCTGGTGGCGCGGAAGTAGCTTGCCCCTAGGAACGCCGCCATGTCGTTCTTCGGTGCGTACCGGCTGAAGATCTGCAGGCCGGCGAAGCCCAGGTCGGCCGGCTGGCGGGATCCGACCAGGCCGCTCTTGCCGTAGTCGAACATCGCGGGGTCGTACGCCAACTGCTGCGACTGCCCGTTCTCGACTTCGTAGACGCGCACCGCCCGCTTGAACAGGAAGCCGAGATGGAACAGCCGGACCTGGAACTGCAGCTTGTCGTCCGCCCACAGCGCGTGCTCGGGCTTGAAGCCGATGGCCTGGTAGCGGTCGAAGTCCAGGTTGGCGACGTCCGGCGGCAGCTTGTCGGTCGGCGGCTGATACTCGGCCGCGGCCAGGTTGCGCGCACGGCCCTTGAGCCAGGCGTAGTCGAAGGCTTGCGGGCTGCCGAGCGCCTTCAGGCCCGCGGCGCGTGCGGCCGGCGAGATCGCCATCGCGGTCGGACCGACCGCGGCGGTGGCGGCGGCGGCACGGAGCAGGGTTCTTCTTCGCATGGGTGATGCTGCCGCCGGCGCGGCACGAGTCGATCCAGGAGCGCATTCTTGCGGCATTTGCGGCCGCTGCCGTGTGCAGACGTGCGAGTGACCCCGGCACCCGCCGGAAAAGGGCCGTCCGCTAGACTGACTGGCCGCGTTTTTGCGCGCCCTCCCCAGCACCACCGCCATGCCCGTCACCGAAGCCGCCCTGCTCGAAGCCCTGAAGACCGTCGTCGACCCGAATACCGGGCAGGACTTCGTCTCGACGCGCCAGTTGCGCGATCTGCGCATCGACGGCGGCGACGTGGCCTTCGGCATCGAGCTCGGCTATCCGGCGCGGAGCCAGTTCGATGCGCTGCGCCAGGCGCTGGTCGCGGCGGCGCGGCGCGTCGAAGGCGTTGCCAACGTCAGCGTTCAGCTCTCGACGAAGATCGTCGCGCATGCCGTCCAGCGCGGCGTGCAGCTGCTGCCGGGCGTGAAGAACATCGTCGCGATCGCGTCGGGCAAGGGCGGCGTCGGCAAGAGCACGACCGCGGTCAACCTCGCGCTGGCGCTCGCCGCGGAAGGCGCATCGGTCGGCCTGCTGGATGCCGACATCTATGGTCCGAGCCAGCCGATGATGACCGGCATCAGCGGCAAGCCGCAGTCGGCCGACGGCAAGACGATGGAGCCGATGACCAACCACGGCATCTCGGTGATGTCGATCGGCTTCCTGATCGAGGCCGACAACCCGATGATCTGGCGCGGCCCGATGGCGACGCAGGCGCTCGAGCAACTGCTGCGCCAGACGCACTGGGGCGAGCTCGACTACCTGATCGTCGACATGCCGCCCGGCACCGGCGACATCCAGCTCACGCTCAGCCAGCGCGTGCCGCTGACCGGCGCGCTGATCGTCACGACGCCGCAGGACATCGCGCTGCTCGACGCGAAGAAGGGCCTGAAGATGTTCGAGAAGGTCGGCGTGCCCATCCTCGGCGTGGTCGAGAACATGGCGGTGCACGTCTGCTCGAACTGCGGCCACGTCGAGCACATCTTCGGCGCCGACGGCGGCAAGAAGATGGCGGCCGAATACGGCGCCGACTACCTCGGCGCGCTGCCGCTCGCGCTGGCGATCCGCGAACAGACCGACAGCGGCACGCCGACCGTGGTCGCCGAGCCCGACGGCGAGATCGCCGCGCTCTACAAGTCGGTGGCGCGTCAGGTCGCGGTGAAGATCGCGCAGCGCGCGAAAGACTACTCGGCGAAATTTCCGACCATTTCGGTGTCCAAGGACACCTGAACCCCGGCGACTCTCAACCGAGCAGACGCGCGAGCCGCGACGCGTTGGTGTCGCAGCAGGCTCGAAACTCCTCGCTGATGCGCGGGTCGGCAGCGGCGAGTCGCCAGAAGCGCACGCCTCGTCGACCCGATAGAGCGGCAGTGCAGCCGATGCGCCGCGCAACCGGCGCCGTGCCGCATACGTGCTTCTAGGCGATCTTCGCCAGATCGCGCAGCATCGTCGGCCCGACGCGCTGCTCGATCTGCGACAGCAGCGGCTTGTTCCAGCCGAGCGCGAACAGCGCCTCGGCGGTCAGGAACATCGGTCCGACCAGCAGGCCCACGAGATCGTCGACGAACGCCGGCTTCTTTCCTTCGTACCAGTGGCCGGCGAACTGGATCAGCCAGCCGACGATGAAGAACGACAGGCCCCAGCCGAACAGGCCGGCGGTGCCCCCGCCGGTGGCGCGGTGCGACAGCGCGACGAGTATGCCGACCGCCAGGCTCACCGCGACGCCGAGCACCAGGTTGCCGCGCGTCAGGTACCAGCCCGCTGCTGCCGCGAACACCAGCCATGCCGGGCTCAGAACCAGGCCGCCGAGTTCGAAGGTAGGCTTGGACAGCAACGCGCCGACGGCGAACACGATCATCGGCACGCCGAGGAAGTGGCTCATGATGTTGCGCCGATCGCGGTGGTATGCAGCGTATTGGGTCAGCAAATCGACGGCGGCGCGCATGAACTTCTCCCGCAACTCCTGTTGACGGCTATGGTAGGCCAATCGGAACGCCCCGGCCAACGTCATGGCGAGGCTGCGGCGCTGTAGGAATCGAGACCTTCTTCACGCTGCCCCGGAGCGGCTTGTTTCGCCGGTGCCGTCGGGCGCGCTCCCTACAATCCGCGCAACCCTGGAAAGACCTGCATGAGCATCAAGAGCGACAAGTGGATCCGCCGCATGGCGGAGACGACCGGCATGATCGAGCCGTTCGAGCCCGGCCAGGTCCGCCACGCCGCCGATGGCCACCGCATCGTCAGCTACGGCACGTCGAGCTACGGCTACGACATCCGCTGCGCGCCCGAGTTCAAGGTCTTCACGAACATCTACAGCACCGTCGTCGACCCGAAGGCGTTCGACGAGAAAAGCTTCGTCGACATCGAGGCCGACGTCTGCATCATTCCGCCCAACAGCTTCGCGTTGGCGCGTACCGTCGAGTACTTCCGCATTCCGCGCAACGTGCTGACGATCTGCCTCGGCAAATCGACCTACGCGCGCTGCGGGATCATCGTCAACGTGACGCCGTTCGAGCCCGAATGGGAAGGCTACGTGACGCTGGAGTTCAGCAACACCACGCCGCTGCCGGCCAAGATCTACGCCGGCGAAGGCTGCGCGCAGGTGCTGTTCTTCGAGAGCGACGAGGTCTGCGAGACCAGCTACAAGGACCGCGGCGGCAAGTACCAAGGCCAGCACGGCGTGACGCTGCCCAAGGCCTGA
>JAFEEF010000060.1 GCA_018241265.1 Pseudomonadota bacterium
CGAGCGCCACAAGGTGCCCTACGGCGCGCTGCTGTCGGTGAAGGCCGACCAGCAGATCAAGGCCGGCACCGTGCTCGCGACCTGGGATCCGCTGACCCGCCCGATCATCACCGAGTTCGCCGGCCGGGCGAAGTTCGAGAACGTCGAGGAAGGCGTCACGGTCGCCAAGCAGCTCGACGAGGTCACCGGCCTGTCGACCTTGGTCGTCATCGACCCGAAGCGGCGCGGCGCGACCAAGGTCGTGCGGCCGCAGGTCAAGCTGCTGGACACCGCGGGCAACGAGGTGAAGATCCCCGGCACCGACCACTCGGTGACGATCGCCTTCCCGGTCGGCGCGCTGATCCAGATCCGCGACGGCCAGGACATGATGCCCGGCGAGGTGATGGCGCGCATTCCGGTCGAAGGCCAGAAGACGCGCGACATCACCGGCGGTCTGCCGCGCGTGGCCGAGCTGTTCGAGGCGCGTACGCCGAAGGACAAGGGCACGCTCGCCGAGATGACCGGCACGGTCTCGTTCGGCAAGGAGACCAAGGGCAAGGTGCGGCTGCAGATCACCGATCCGGAAGGCACGGTGTACGAGGAGCTGGTGCCCAAGGAGAAGAACATCGTGGTCCACGAGGGCCAGGTGGTCAACAAGGGCGAGTCCATCGTCGACGGCCCGGCGGATCCGCAGGACATCCTGCGTCTGCTCGGCATCGAGGAGCTGGCGCGCTACATCGTCGACGAGGTGCAGGACGTCTACCGGCTGCAGGGCGTGAAGATCAACGACAAGCACATCGAGGTGATCGTTCGCCAGATGCTGCGGCGCGTGCAGATCGTCAACCCGGGCGACACCGGCTACATCCTCGGCGAGCAGGTCGAGCGTTCCGAGCTCCTCGGTCGCAACGACAAGGCGCTGGCCGAGGGCAAGCTGCCGGCCACGCACAGCGATGTGCTCCTGGGCATCACGAAGGCGTCGCTGTCGACCGACAGCTTCATCTCGGCGGCATCGTTCCAGGAGACCACCCGCGTGCTGACCGAGGCCGCGATCATGGGCAAGCGCGACGAGCTGCGCGGGCTGAAGGAGAACGTCATCGTCGGCCGGCTGATCCCGGCCGGTACCGGCATGGCGTTCCACGATGCGCGCAAGGCCAAGGAAGCGATGGACGAAGCCGAGCGCAAGGCCATCGTCATGCAGGAGGCCGAGGAACTGGCGGCGGTGCAGCTGGCCCAGGTCGATGCGGGGAGCGACGCGGGCGAGTGATCGCCGCGCGGCGTCTGAACGCTGAAGCAAAGGGCGGCCTCCGGGCCGCCCTTTTGTTGGGGCTCGTCAGCGCCAGCCGCGCAGGTTCGCGTCCTTCGCGGCCGTCGCGGTGTAGTCGGCGGTGTAGCGCGCCGTTGCGCCCGCCTCCAGCGTCGATTCCCATTGCACGACGCCCGGCTGGTGTTGCCAATCGGTCGCGGTCGGCGGCGGGTTCAGGCGCTGCGTGATCGTCACGGCCTCGTCGGCGGAGATCGGCGTCGCCTCGAGCACCTCGAGGCGGATCGGCTGCTTGTGCAGGTTGCGCACCGTGTAGGCGCGCGCGATATGGCGTTCGACCTTGCCGCCGATGAAGGACGGCGTGCTGTTCAGCGTGCGCTGCGGCTCGCTCTGGACCTGGACCAGATCGTCGCGCCCGAAGCCCAAGGTCACGCGGGCGGCGTCACCGAGCGACCAGCGCGGCATCGTTCCGACGAACGCGCCGTCGCGGTAGAGCTGCAGGTCGCCGACAGGCCAGACGCCCGGCGGGCGGTCGGTCTCGACGATGAGAAACGCGCCGGCTTCGGCCAATGGCGTCGTGCGCACGCGCAAGGTTCCGTCGATCGCCTGGCTGCCGAGCGAGAGCGTCAGGCGCTGGTCGCCCGACGTCAGGTCGACTGGGCTGGGGACTTCGAACTCGGTCGCATAGGTGCCCTGGAACACGCTGACGTCGAAGCTCGGCGGCGCGTCTTCGCGCGAGCGCGCCGCCGCGGGTGCGGCCATCGGTGGCGCCGGTGCCGCCGCGACGGCGTAAGTTGCAGTCGACGTCAATGGTGGCGTCGCGATCGAGACCTGCCACGGTTGCGGCAGCGGTTCGGCGGCCGAGCGCGGCCGGCCGGTCGAGAGGCGGAGCTTGATGCCGGTCCAGTCCTCGCCGCTCGCCTGCGCCACCTGGGCGAGCCGTTCGAGGCGGATCCGCCCGGTCGTCGCGTCCAAAGTTGCCCGATAGGCCGGCGCCCAGCCCGGACCGGCGACCTGATAGCGCAGCCGCACGTCGCCGCCCGCAGTTGCGTTGAGGTTGATCGTGACGTCGCGCACCGCGGCGTCGGGCTTCTGCAGGCGATCGCGTTCGGCGATCAGCGGGTCGAGCTGCGCATGCAGCGCTTCCTTGCGCCGAACGGACTGGTGTTGCTGGAGCAGCGCAGCCTGACCGGCGCCGCGCAGCGCCTGCACGACGTCGCCGACCGGCGGTGCAGCCCCTGGTGGCTTGGGCGCGGCGCCGCCACCGCCCGGTGCGGCGCCGGTACCGTGGGCTACGCCCTTCAGGTAGTCGAGGGCCAGCGCGTTGCTGTCGGCATCAGCGTCGATCGCGGCGAGCTGGTCCTCCAGATCGGCAATCCGCTTGTCGATCGGACTGCGCTCGCAGCCGGCGGCACTTTTGCGCGGCTGACTCCGTGTCGTCACCTCGCCGAGAGCGATGCCGGCATCGGCCTCCAGGCGCAGCGACTCGACATCGAAGCTCGCGGGCAGGCACGCGAGCCGGAGCGACCGTGTGCCGGCCGCGACGCGTGCCGTCCGTTCAACGGTCGCGCCGCCTGGGTACAAGGTCACGGCGGTGATGCGGCTGGCGATCGCGGTCTGGGCGCCCACCAACGTCGGCAGCAAGATGAACGCCGCCGCGAGGGCGCGCCAGACGAGCGCTGTTCCTGTCATGCTAGTCACCATTCGGCGTGGAGAAGGGCCGGATTCTGCATTGCACGGCGTGGCCTTAACATGTCCCGCATGAACATCGCCCTGATCGCGCACGACCGCAAGAAGGACGACATGGTCGATATCGCGAGGGAGTACGCCGGCTTCCTGGCGCACTCCCATCTGATGGCGACCGGTACCACTGGCGGCCGCCTGCGTACCGAGGTCGGGCTGGACGTCGAATGCATGCTGAGCGGCCCGCTCGGCGGCGACCTGCAGATCGGTGCGCGGCTCGCGGTCGGCGAGGTCGATGCGGTGGTGTTCCTGCGCGATCCGATGACGCCGCAGCCGCACGAACCCGACATCAATGCGCTGGTGCGCGCCTGCGACGTCCACAACGTGCCCTGCGCGACCAACCTGGCAGGCGCGCGGCTGCTGCTCAGCGCGCTGGCGTCTCGGCCGTAGCGGCGGCCGCGGCTGACCAGGCGCGCGGCGTTGCGATCACGAGGCTCGCGCGCCGCGCGGCGCCCGCCAGTTGCAGCAGCGCCTTGTCCCGGCTCAGCAGCCAGCGCGCGCCGGCAGCGAGTGCGGTGTCGATGAACTTCTGGTCGTCCGGATCGCGGCAGCGTGGCGTGTCCGCGGGCTGCGCGTCGGGTACGGCCTCGGCCCAGCGATCCCAGCACGCCAGCAGCGCATCGATGTCCGGCGACCAGGCGGCCAGCGTGCAGCGGTCAAGCACGTGCGCGAGCTCGTTGCGCATCGCAGGCGTGGCGAGCCAGCGCAGCCGGCCGGCGGTGATCCGTTCGGCGAGCAGGTTGCAGGTGGGGTCGCGGAACAACAGCCAGTCGAGCACGACGTTGGTGTCGAGCACGACGGCCGGCGGCGGGGCGGGTTTGGCGGAATCGGCGAGCTGTTCGGGAAGGGTCATCGGGCGCACCTTGCGAGCCTGGCCGCCGCGCAATATAATCGCGAGCTTTTCAGCATATTTTGCTGCGCTCTTTGGCGGGCGGCTTTCTCGGTGAGCAGCGCAAGCGCTGGGCCGGTTCCGCGAGCGAGGCGTCGGCGTGTGTTGAATACCCAGACATCGACACCCCAGACATCGACACGCCAGGAACGGAACAGGTCAGAACATGCCCACCATCAACCAGCTCGTGCGTCATGGTCGCGAGATCGAGACCACGAAGTCCAAGTCGCCTGCGCTGCAAGGCGGCCCGCAACGCCGCGGCGTCTGCACCCGCGTCTACACGACGACCCCGAAGAAGCCGAACTCGGCGCTGCGCAAGGTCGCCAAGGTGCGCCTGACGAACGGCTTCGAGATCATCTCGTACATCGGCGGCGAAGGCCACAACCTGCAGGAGCACAGCGTCGTGCTGGTGCGCGGCGGCCGGGTGAAGGACTTGCCGGGCGTGCGCTACCACATCGTGCGCGGCTCGCTCGACCTGCAGGGCGTCAAGGATCGCAAGCAGGCGCGGTCGAAGTACGGCGCGAAGCGCCCGAAAAAAGCTTAATGGAGAACGGGCCTGAAGGCCCGCTCGGATTTCGGCAGGAGTTTCCTGCCGAGTAAGTGGGTGGCCCCAGATGTCGGTGGCGCCCGTGGTGTCGACCTTCGGTCGGCGCCGACTGAAGCAGAAGGAAGAGTGACATGCCGCGTCGTCGCGAAGTCCCCAAGCGGGACATCCTCCCCGATCCGAAGTTCGGTTCGGTGGATCTCTCGAAGTTCATGAACGTGATCATGGAGTCCGGCAAGAAGGCCGTGGCCGAGCGCATCATCTACGGCGCGCTCGATCAGGTCGAGAAGAAGTCGGGCAAGGATCCGCTCGAAATCTTCACCGTCGCCTTGAACAACATCAAGCCGATGGTCGAAGTGAAGTCGCGCCGCGTCGGCGGCGCGAACTACCAGGTTCCGGTCGAAGTGCGTCCGGTGCGCCGCGTCGCGCTGGCGATGCGCTGGCTGAAGGAGTCGGCCCGCAAGCGCGGCGAGAAGTCGATGGCGCAGCGCCTCGCCAACGAGCTGCTCGAGGCCGTCGAAGGCCGCGGCGGCGCGATGAAGAAGCGCGACGAAGTCCACCGCATGGCCGAGGCCAACAAGGCGTTCTCGCACTTCCGCTTCTGACGTTCTGCCTCGCGAGGGAACAGGCTTTCATCTGTTCTTCTCGCGCCTGCCGTAGCCTCGGCCGCTCCTCGGGTTTGCACCGGCCCGCGAGCGGCCCGCGTTTTTGGCAAGTATTTGGAGTGACACCATGTCCCGCAAGACCCCCATCGAGCGCTACCGCAACATCGGTATCTCGGCGCACATCGATGCCGGCAAGACCACCACGACCGAGCGCATCCTCTACTACACCGGGGTGAACCACAAGATCGGCGAGGTGCACGACGGCGCCGCGACGATGGACTGGATGGAGCAGGAACAGGAGCGCGGCATCACGATCACGTCGGCCGCGACGACCTGCTTCTGGAAGGGCATGGACCTGTCCTACCCCGAGCACCGCATCAACATCATCGACACCCCCGGGCACGTCGACTTCACGATCGAGGTCGAGCGCTCGATGCGCGTGCTCGACGGCGCCGTGATGGTGTACGACTCGGTGGGCGGCGTGCAGCCGCAGTCCGAGACGGTCTGGCGCCAGGCCAACAAGTACAAGGTGCCGCGCCTCGCGTTCGTCAACAAGATGGACCGCATCGGCGCCGACTTCTTCCGCGTGCGCCAGATGATGGTCGACCGGCTGAAGGCCAACCCGGTGCCCATCGTCGTGCCGATCGGCGCCGAGGACAACTTCAAGGGCGTCGTCGACCTGCTGAAGATGAAGGCGATCTTCTGGGACGAAGCGTCCCAGGGGATGAAGTTCACCTACACCGACATCCCGGAAGACCTCGTCGAGACGTGCAACAAGTGGCGCGAGCAGATGGTCGAGGCGGCTGCCGAGGCCAACGAGGACTTGATGAACAAGTACCTCGAAGACGGCGAGCTCTCCGAAGCGGAGATCAAGACCGGCATCCGCCTGCGCACGATCGCCGGCGAGATCCAGCCGATGCTCTGCGGCAGCGCGTTCAAGAACAAGGGCGTGCAGCGCATGCTCGACGCCGTCATCGACTTCATGCCGTCGCCGGTCGATATCCCGCCGGTGCCGGGCACCGATGACGACGACAAGGAAGTGGTGCGCCGCGCCGACGACAACGAGAAGTTCTCGGCGCTCGCGTTCAAGCTGATGACCGACCCGTACGTCGGCCAGCTCACCTTCGTGCGCGTCTATTCGGGCGTGCTGAAGTCGGGTGACTCGGTCTACAACCCGATCCGCGGCAAGAAGGAGCGCATCGGCCGGATCCTGCAGATGCACGCGAACCAGCGCGAAGAGATCAAGGAGATCCTGGCCGGCGACATCGCCGCGTGCGTGGGCCTGAAGGACGTGACGACCGGCGAAACGCTGTGCGATCCGGATTCGATCATCACGCTCGAGAAGATGGTCTTCCCGGAGCCGGTGATCTCGCAGGCGGTCGAGCCGAAGACCAAGGCCGACCAGGAGAAGATGGGCATCGCGCTCGGTCGCCTGGCGCAGGAAGATCCGTCGTTCCGCGTGCGCACCGACGAGGAGTCCGGCCAGACCATCATCTCCGGCATGGGCGAACTGCACCTCGAAATCATCGTCGACCGCATGAAGCGCGAGTTCGGCGTCGAGGCCAACGTCGGCAAGCCGCAGGTCGCGTACCGCGAGACGATACGCAAGCCCGTGAGCGACATCGAAGGCAAGTTCGTGCGCCAGTCGGGCGGCAAGGGCCAGTACGGCCACGTCGTGCTGTCGATCGAGCCGCAACCGCCGGGCAAGGGCTTCGAGTTCGTCGACGCGATCAAGGGCGGCGTGGTGCCGCGTGAGTTCATCCCGGCGGTCAAGAAGGGCGTCGAGGACACGTTGCCGAACGGCGTGCTCGCGGGCTATCCGGTCGTCGACGTGAAGGTCACGCTGACCTTCGGTTCGTACCACGAGGTCGACTCGAACGAAAACGCGTTCAAGATGGCTGCGTCGATGGGCTTCAAGGACGGCTGCCGCAAGGCGTCGCCGGTGATCCTCGAGCCGATGATGGCGGTCGAGGTCGAGACGCCGGAAGACTACGCCGGCTCGGTGATGGGCGACCTGTCGTCGCGGCGCGGCATGGTCCAGGGCATGGACGAAGTCGCCGGCGGCGGCAAGATCATCAAGGCCGAGGTGCCGCTGTCGGAGATGTTCGGCTACTCGACGACCTTGCGCTCGATGTCGCAAGGCCGCGCGACCTACACGATGGAGTTCAAGCACTACAGCGAGGCTCCGAAGAACGTCGCCGACGCGATCATCACGGCGCGCGGCAAGTAAGGCCTCTTCCCGATCGGTCTTCGGCCCCGAGTCTTGCTGCCAGTGGCAAGACGATGCGCGGAGACCTTAAACCTGCACTGGCAACCGCTCTTTATCCGGAGATTCTGAAATGGCAAAAGGCAAATTCGAGCGCACCAAGCCGCAC
>JAFEEF010000061.1:0-12138 GCA_018241265.1 Pseudomonadota bacterium
ACACCACTTCCTGGGACATCAACATCGCTGCTTCCTGCCGCGCGACCGCCTTCCGCCAATGGTCCGCGCCGATCGCGCGCGCGAGACGCCGGTACGCACCCGGAACCTCTCCCGTCGTCATCTGAATCGCTGGCATGCGGCAGCTTTGCTCCGGGCGCGGTTGTGGGGTGGAGTCGGTGGAGGATAGTCAGTGCGGCCGCCCGGAGCAGTTGGCTCCGCCGTGGTCGGGGCATCGTTTCGCGAACTGCGAGTGCCCCGGGGGCATCCCCTCACCATGAACACCAGCCGCACGCACCCACTCCCGCCACCCATCGGTGGCAAAGCCGCAGGCCGCGGTGCCCGTGGCCAAGCCCTCGGCATCTTGTGCATGTTGCACTGGTGCGACAGCCGCATGACCTGCGTGCTCGCGCCCGAAATTTCGGACACGACTCGGACACGGAGGTCCAGAGGGACGAAGAGGTCAGCGACTCGCATCGCTAACCACTTGATTTCTTTGGTGGCGCTTCAGGGACTCGAACCCCGGACCTGCGGATTATGATTCCGTCGCTCTAACCGACTGAGCTAAAGCGCCTGAGCCGCGCATTATATCGTTGGCTCACCACGCGCTCGTCTCCACTACATGTTCAGCTTTTTCAAGAAGCGGCCGCCCGCGGCCGACACGCCTGAGGCTGCACCGCCGGCCGATGTGCCCGCTGCGCTTTCGCCCGCCGAACCCGAACGGCGTGGCTGGCTCGATCGCCTGCGCGATGCGACGGGCTTCGGCAGCGGCAGCGCGGCCGACGAGGACGTCGTCGCCGCCCCCGAGCCGGCCTGGCCCGCACCGCCGCCGCTGTCCGCCGATACGGCCCCCACCACGATCGCGCCACCTGTTCCCGCAGTTGCACCGAGGCCTGCGCCGATACCTGCGCCGCCTCCCGTACCGCTAACGCTGCCGCCGACGCCCCAGCGGGCGATCGTCCGGCCGGCACCGATCCCCGCGCCCCCTCCGCCGGCGCCCGAGCCCGCACCCGCGGTCGAGGAACACCGCGGCCGCTGGCTTGCGCGCCTGCGCGGCGGCTTGCGCAAGACCGGCAGCAGCATCACGCAGGTCTTCACCGGCACGCGCATCGACGACGCACTCTACGAGGAGCTCGAAGCCGCGCTGCTGATGGCCGATGCGGGCGTGAAGGCGACCGAGTTCCTGCTCGTCGACCTGAAGCGGCGCGTCAAGGACGCCAAGGCGACCGAGCCGTCGGCGGTCAAGGGCCTGCTCGCCGATGCGATCGCCGATCTGTTGAAGCCCCTCGAGCGCGGACTCGAAGTGGGCCGCCACATGCCGACCGTGCTGATGGTGGTCGGCGTCAACGGCGCCGGCAAGACGACCAGCATCGGCAAGCTCACGCGCTACCTGGCCGACCATGGTCAGAAGGTGCTGCTGGCCGCGGCCGATACGTTCCGTGCCGCAGCACGCGAGCAGCTCGCGGTGTGGGCGCAACGCGCCGATACCGATGCGCCGACCTTGCGCGATGCGGTGGAGATCGTCAGCCAGGAAGGCGGCGATCCGGCTGCGGTGACGTTCGATGCGGTGGTCGCCGGCAAGGCGCGCGGCTGCGATGTCGTGATCGCCGATACCGCGGGACGGCTGACGACGCAGCTCCATCTGATGGAAGAGCTGAAGAAGATCAAGCGCGTGATCGGCAAGGCGCAGGACGGCGCGCCGCACGAAGTGCTGCTCGTCGTCGACGGCAACACCGGGCAGAACGCGCTCAGCCAGGTGCAGCTCTTCGATGCGGCGCTCGACCTCACCGGGCTCGTCATCACCAAGCTCGACGGCACCGCCAAAGGCGGCGTGCTGGCGGCGATCGCGCTCTGGTCGCGCGAGCGCGGCACGGCCTTGCCGGTGTACTTCGTCGGCGTCGGCGAGAAACTGGAAGACTTGCAGACCTTCGGTGCGCGCGAGTTCGCGCAGGCCTTGCTCGGCTAGTTCTGACGGCGCGGCCCGGCCAGCCGGTCTTCAGCGCGGCGGCTGCTTCTGCAGCGGCGCCGGGCCGGAGTCGAATTCGTCGTACCAGGTCGACGGCGGCGGTTCGTTGAGCTCGAAGGACTCGTCCGGCTCGGGCTCGGGTTCGATCTGCGCCGACGCGGCGCTCAGCGGTATCGGCGCCGACACCGGCAGCGACATCGACGGCGAGGGTGCCTGGACGGTTTGACCTGACGCATTCGCGGCCGAGCGCGGCACGACCGTCTGGCGCACCGTCTCGAGCGATGGCAGCGCGCCCTCGGTCCAGACGTGCAGCGGCAGATCCGCGGCCTTCAGCGATCTCGCGATGCGCACCGCGCGCCTGCGCGAGCGCTCGTTGGCCTGGTCGGCCGGCGCATGGATCTCGATCACCGCGAGCACCTGCGACGCCGCATCGCAGACGACGAAATCGACGCACTGGTTGCCGAGCCGGCGCAGCCATTCGGCATACGAATGGCGCTTGGGGACGCGCAGGAAGCGCGCGAGCGGCACCTGGGCGAGGATCATGTAGTCGGGGAGCGCGCGCGTCAGCGTCAGGTAGGCCATGCGCTCGTGCTTGCCGAGGATGCGCGTGGCCTGCGGCGGCCAGGCCGCGATCGTGTCGACGCGATCCTGCTGGGTCGGATCGCCGCGGCGCGGGTCGCGCCGGCGAAACCACAGCACGCCGACCAGGAGCGCGACGAGCAGCAGCAGACCGATCAGCAACAGGTTCGTCATGATGTCTATGAAAGCCTTCCGGCTACGGCTCGCGGCGCCATGACGGTGCGGAGCGTTATCGCATGCCGCCCAGACCCTTCATGCCGCCCATGCGGCGCAGCATCTTCATCATGCCGCCGCCTTTCATCTTCTTCATCATGTCGCGCATCTGCTCGTACTGGTTCAGCAGACGATTGACTTCCTGGACCTGAACGCCGGCACCTTGCGCGACGCGGCGCTTGCGCGCTGCCTTCAACAGCTCGGGCTTCCTGCGCTCGAGCGGCGTCATCGAGGAGATGATGCCTTCCATGCGCCGCATGTCGCGCTCGGCCCGGTCGACGTCGGCCTGGCCGAGCGAGCCGGCCTTGCCGGCGAGTTGCGAGGGTAGCTTGTCCATCAATCCCGACAAGCCGCCCATCTTCTTCATTTGTGAGATCTGTGACAGGAAGTCGTTGAGGTCGAAGCTGTCGCCCGACTTGACCTTCTCGACGAGCTTCTGCGCCGCCGCGAGGTCGACGCCCTTCTGCACTTCCTCGACGAGGCCGACGATGTCGCCCATGCCGAGCACGCGGCCGGCATGGCGGTCGGCGTCGAAGACCTCGAGGCCGTCGATCTTCTCGCTGATGCCGGCGAACTTGATCGGCGCGCTGGTGATCGCACGCACCGACAGCGCCGCGCCGCCGCGCGAATCGCCGTCCATCTTGGTCAGCACGATGCCGGTGAGCGGCAGCGCCTCCTTGAAGGCCTTGGCGGTATTGATCGCGTCCTGGCCCTGCATCGCATCGACGACGAACAGCGTCTCGACCGGCTTGACCGCCGCATGCAATTCGCGGATCTCGCGCATCATCGCCTCGTCGATCGCGAGGCGCCCGGCGGTATCGACCAGCAGCACGTCGAAGTAGTGCTTCTTCGCATGGTCGAGCGCGGCCAGCGCGATCGCGAGCGGTTGGTCGTTCGCGGTCGACGGAAACCATTCGGCACCGGCCTGCTTGGTCACGACGCGCAACTGGTCGATCGCGGCCGGCCGGTAGACGTCGGCCGACACGGTCAACACCTTCTTGCGGCGCCGCTCGATCAGGTGCTTGGCGAGCTTGGCGGTGGTCGTCGTCTTGCCGGCGCCCTGCAGGCCGGCCATCAGGATCACCGCGGGCGGCTGAGTCGCGAGGTTGATGTCGGCGACGCCTTCGCCCATCGTCGCCGCGAGCTCGCGGTTGACGATGCCGACGAGCGCCTGTCCCGGCGACAGCGAGCCGACCACCTCGGCGCCGAGCGCCTTGTCCTTCACGCGCGCGATGAAGTCGCGGACCACCGGCAACGCGACGTCGGCCTCGAGCAGCGCCATGCGCACTTCGCGCAGCATCTCCTGCACGTTGCCTTCGGTGATGCGGGCCTGGCCGCGCATCGTCTTGACGAGCCGGCTCAGCCGGTCGGTGAGCGTCGTAGCCATGGGGAGCGCAACCCCGGCGACGCGGGGCGCGAAAGTACACTTGGAGAATGATTCTATCGTTCGGCCCTGCGAGCGGCGGCACCGTGGCGGGCTTGCTGCTCAGCCTTCCGAGCGCCGTCGCGCTCGCCGGCTATGCGTTGGCGATGCTGCGGAGCGAAGCCCACAAGACGCTGCTGCGGACCGCGATGCTGGTCGGCTGGGTCATGCACGGATTGGCGCTCGTGATCGACATCGGCGGCCTCGGCAGCGACGTGGCCGGCGCACGCTTCGGCTTCGCGCCGGCGCTGTCGGCGACGTTGTGGATGGTGCTCGCGGTCTACGGCATCGAGAGCCGCGTCGTCGCGCTGCCCGGCGCACGCCGCACGCTCGCGCTGCTCGGCGTCCTGGTGATCTTGCTGGCATGGCTCTTCCCCGGCGAAGTGCGGCCGCGCGCGCCGTCGCCGTGGGCGCCGCTGCACTGGCTGCTCGGCCTCGCGTCGTACGGCCTGTTCGGCGTCGCGGTGCTGCATGCGGCGATGCTGAACCGCGCCGAGCGGCACATGCGTCAACGCGGGCTGGCCGTGTCGCTCGCCGACGGCGGCCAGGGCTTGCCGTTGCTGCGTCTCGAGCGGCTGACGTTCCGCTTCGTCGCGGCGGGCTTTGCGGTGCTGTCGGCGACCCTCGTGCTCGGCGCCTGGTTCACCGTGCCCTGGCGCTGGGACGACAAGATCGTGCTGTCCATCCTCGGCTGGATCGTCTTCGCCGCGCTGCTCGCCGGACGCAAGGCGTTCGGCTGGCGCGGGCCGCGCGCGACGCGCTGGCTGTACGCCGGCGCGGCGCTGCTGCTGCTGGCCTACGTCGGATCGCGCTTCGCCTTCGAAGTGCTGTTGCGACCGCTGCCGTCGGTCTGAAGATGCGAGGCCTGCTGCGATGAAGTTCGTGCTGGTCCTGATCGCGCTGTACGTGCTGTACTGGCTGCTGCGGCGCAGCTTGCGCGGAATCTTGCCGTCGCGCGAAGCCGGCCGTGCGCCGCCCGAGCCGCAGACCATGCTCGTCTGCGCGCATTGCGGCGTGCATCTGCCGAGCGGCGAGGCGCTGATCGGCGACGGCATGGCGTTCTGCGACGAAGCGCATCAGCGCGCCTACGCGCAGCAGCATCGCGCATGAGCGAGCGCACCGGCGAGTCGATCAGGCTCCGTGCCGCGCAACGAGACGCGCGGTGAACGAAGACGAACACGCCTCCGCCATACGCGGAGGCACGCACCCGGAGCGTCGCTCGGCCGACCGGCGCCGCGCGCCGCGCGACGAGTCGTGGTTCGGCACGCTCGGCGAGCACCGCTCGGCCGAACCGGAACCGTCGGCCGACGCACGCCAATCGCTGCAGAGCGGCTTCGAACGCATCCATCGCGCGTTCCTCACGGCGCGTGCGGCGCTCGGGCTGGCGCTCGTCGTCGCGCTGGTCGTGACCGGCTTGTTCGGCCTGCGGCCGAACGAGCCGGTGATGGTGGTGACGATCGTCTATGCGGTGTTGAGCATCGGCCTGTGGCTGCTGCCGAAGCGGCTCAGCAGCGCCGCGCCGCAGGCGCTGTCTCGGCCGTCGAGCGGGCCCTGGCTCGCGACGATCGGCGTGGACGTGGTCTGCTTCACCGCGCTCCATCTGCTGGCGGCCAGCTCCAGCCTGAACTACGTCGCGCTGCTCGTCCTGCCCGTGCTGATGGGCGGCGTGCTGACGCCGCCGCTGCTGGCGCGCGCGACGGCCGCGGCGGTGACCCTGGCGCTGCTCGGCAACGCCTGGCGCGTCGTCGCAGCGGGCGGCGATGCGACGGGCGTGATGACGCAGGCCGCGTTGACCGGCATCGGCCTCTTCGCGATCACGATCGTCGCGGGCGAACTGGCCGCGCGTCTGGCGCGCGAGGAATCGAGCGCGCGCGGCAGCGCGCAACGCGCATTGCAGCAGGAGCAGCTCAATCGCCTCGTGATCGAGGAGATGCAGGACGGCGTGCTGGTGGTCGATCGGCAAGGCATGGTGCGCGCTGCCAACCCGGCCGCGCTGCGCTTGCTGGTGCAGGGCGGCATGGGCGAGCCGGCGCCGTTCCAGCTGCGCGGCGTGCCGGCCTGGCAGGCGCTCGTGGGCCTGGTCGAGCAGGCCTTCGTCGACGCGGCGTGGCCCGAGGCGGGACGCGATGTCGCGCTGCGGTTCGCGGGCGGCGGGCGGCGCGCGCTGCGCGCGCGCATCCGCTTCACGCGCCAGCTGGAGGCGAGCGAGGAGCTCTGCGTGCTGTTCCTCGAGGACGTGCGCAACATGCAGGCGCGCAGTCGCCAGGAGAAGCTCGCCGCGATGGGCCGCGTGTCGGCCGGCATCGCGCACGAGATCCGCAACCCGCTGGCCGCCATCGCGCAGGCCAATGCGCTGCTCGCCGAAGATGCGACCGATGCACCGCAGCGCCGGCTCACGCAGATGGTGACCGAGAACGTCGGAAGGCTGAAGCGCATCGTCGACGACGTGATGGAGATCGCACCGGGCGTCGCCGTCGAGGCGACCGTGATCGATGCGACTGCGCAGGTCGAGACGATCTGCCAGGAGTGGCTGCGTGGACTGGGCCCGATGCAGGTCGGCGACGGCATGCTGCGCATGGACCTGCCGACCGAACCGCTCGGCGTCGTGTTCGATGCCGAGCACCTGCGCCGTGTCGTCGTGAACCTGCTCGACAACGCGCACCGCCACGCGAGCCGACAGCCGGGTGCGATCCATGTGCGCCTCGACTCGCGGCACGAGGCGCAGGCGTTTCTCAGCATCGCGAGCGACGGCCCGCCGATACCGCCGGACGTCGAGCCCTATCTGTTCGAGCCGTTCTTCTCCACGCGCAGCCGTGGTACCGGGCTGGGCCTGTATATTTGTCGCGAGCTCTGCGAGCGCTACGGCGCGACCATCGACTATCGCTTGCGCGGTGACGGCAACGCCAAGCGCAACGAGTTCTACGTCGACATGCGGCGCCGGCCGTTCCATGGCAGCGAGGTCCGATCCCAGGCGACTGTCCCATGAGCAACCCTTCGCATTTCAGCGTGCTGGTCATCGACGACGAGCCGGACCTGCGCACGCTGTACGAGCTGACGCTGCTGCGCGAGGGCTACGACATCGAGACCGCCGGCACGGTGCAGGATGCGCTGCTGCACTTGAAGGACCGCGTCTACAGCGTCGTCATCACCGACATGCGGCTGCCCGACGGCAGCGGTCTCGATGTGCTGCGCTGGCTGGAGGAGAACGGGCGGCGCGAGAAGGCGATCGTGATCACGGCCTACGGCTCGGCGGAGAACGCGGTCGAGGCGCTGAAGGCCGGGGCCTATGACTACCTGACCAAGCCGGTCGACCTGAAGCAGTTCCGCACCGTCGTCGCGTCGGCGCTCGGCCGTCCCGGCGTGCCGCCGCCCGCGCCGGCCGCGGTGCCGGCTCCGGCCGCCGCCGGCACCGCGGTGCCGCGTGCACCGCGGGCGTCGCCGCCGCCCGCGCCGCCATCGAGCCCGGCGCTGCGCCGCATGGCCGGCCACTCGGCTGCGATGCAGCATGTGCGCTCGCTCGTCGAGAAGGTGGCGCGCAGCATGGCGCCGGTGCTCGTCAGCGGCGAGTCGGGGACGGGCAAGGAACTCGTCGCGCGGGCGATCCACGACGTCAGCGCGCGGCGGGCGCAGCCGTTCGTCGCGGTCAACTGCGGCGCGATACCCGAGCACTTGCTCGAGGCCGAATTCTTCGGCTACCGCAAGGGCGCCTTCACCGGCGCGGTGGAAGACCGCGAAGGCTTCTTCCAGGCCGCCAACGGCGGCACGCTGTTCCTCGACGAGATCGGCGATCTGCCGCTGTCGATGCAGTCCAAGCTGCTGCGCGCGATCCAGGAGCGCTCGGTGCGGCCGGTCGGCGCGGTCAGCGAGACGCCGCTCAACGTGCGGCTGCTGAGCGCGACCCACAAGGATCTCGGCGCCGAGGTGCACGCCGGCACCTTCCGCCAGGATCTGTACTACCGCCTCAACGTGATCCAGATCCGCGTCCCGCCGCTGCGCGAGCGCCTCGAGGACCTGACGTCGATCAGCGAGCAGGTGCTGGAGCGCATCGCGCAGGACGCGGGCGTGTCGCCGCCGCCGCGCCTGACGGGCGAGGCGCTGCAGCATCTGGCGCGCTATCCGTTTCCCGGCAACGTGCGCGAACTCGAGAACCTGTTGCACCGCGCGGTGGCGCTGTCGGGCGGCGAGCTCATCGACGTGCTCGACCTCGGGCTGCCCGAATCGATGATGCAGGAGACCGCGGCGCACGACGCCGAATTCGTCTCCGAGAACACGGGTCGCGAAGAGATCATGCAGGCCTTGCGCGAGATGCCGGCGTTGGCGCCGGTCGAGGCGCCGCTGCCGGAAGATCTCGCCGCCTACCTGGACCAGGTCGAGCGCGAGATCCTCGTGCGTGCGCTCGAGCGCTATCGCTACAACCGCACCGCGGCCGGCGCGAGCATGGGCCTGTCGCTGCGCCAGATGCGCTACCGCATGGCGCGGCTCAACGTGAACGTGGGCAGCGATGGCGGTGGGTCCGAGCGCGACTGAGGCCGGTCCGATACCGCCGCTCGACGATGCGACGGCTTGGCGCGACGGCTGGCTGGCCGGCGCGCGCCGCATCGCATCGCCGAACTTCAATGCGCGTCCTGCCGATGCGGCGGTCGAGCTCGTCGTGATCCATTCGATCAGCCTGCCGCCCGGCATCTACGGCGGCGATGCGATCGAGCGCCTCTTCACCAATCGGCTCGACTGGGACGCGCATCCCTACTACGCGCAGCTCCGCGGGCTGACGGTCTCGGCCCATTTCGTGATCCGGCGTACCGGCGAGTTGCTGCAGTTCGTGTCATGCGACGAGCGTGCCTGGCATGCAGGCGTGTCGGCTTGGCGCGGCCGGGCCGGCTGCAACGACTACTCGGCCGGCATCGAACTCGAAGGGCTCGAGGGCGAACGGTTCGAAGACGTGCAATACCGCACGCTGCAGACGCTGCTTGCGGCCCTGCGACAACACTATCCGATCGCCGGCGTGGCGGGTCACGAGCATGTGGCGCCGGGTCGCAAGGCCGATCCCGGGGCCGGCTTCGATTGGGCACGCGTGCGCGCCGCATCGGGCTGGCCGGACCCGTATTTTCCCGAGGCCGTGATATCCGCGTGTTGAGCGTCGTCCAGACACCGTGCGGCTTGCGGGGCGAAATCGCCGGGAGCGCCAAGCCCGGCGCGGCCCGCGCTTCCAGGCAGGCCGCGCTGCCTGGACTTGCGGCGCGCGGGCCGATGTCCGTGCCGACAAGGACGCTATAGCTAGTGCCTTGAAGGGCGGCGAGGCACTAGATATAGTGTCTCTCGTGCTATCCTTCCCTTCCTTCGAGTGCCGTTGCCGCCGCTTGCCGGCCAGGGAGTGCGATGGTCTCGGGGATCAGGAGCAGCACGGCCGGCGAGGCGCGAGCAGCAAGCCGTATGCGGTGTCGGCGTGGGTGCCGGCGAGGTTGCCGATGACAAGCGACAAGCGGCGACAACGGCGACCGCGCACAGGCGCCGAGATGTCGCGCGACGGCCGCGAGTCGATTTCGGACCGCCGGCGTTCTACGCGCGCTGCACGCGCGAGACGGCATCGCGGCCGGTTCGGCCAGTCCTGAGGCGGGGCGCTGAGGCGCGATGCCAATCACAACCAACGAGAGGGCAAACCCATGCAAACCATTTCCGTTCCGGCGTCATCCGCCGCCGCCGTCATGCGTCCGATCGACGCGCCGGCGTCGGGCGTGTCGGCCTACCAGGGCTACCAGATCATCCGGCGCAACGGCGCCGTCGTGGCGTTCGAGCCGAACAAGATCGCGGTCGCGCTGATGAAGGCGTTTCTGGCGGTGCACGGCACGCAGGGCGCGGCGTCGGCCAGCGTGCGCGAAACGGTCGACAGCCTGACCGAGTCGGTGGTGCGCGGCCTGCTGCGTTCGCGTCCGGGCGGCGGCACCTTCCACATCGAGGATGTGCAGGATCAGGTCGAGCTCGGCCTGATGCGCAGCGGCCACCATGAGGTGGCGCGTGCCTATGTGCTGTATCGCGAGCGCCGCTCGCAGGAGCGCGCGAAGCAGGGCAAGGCCGCGCAGCACCCGGCCGAGCCGGCACTGATGGTGCTGGACGGCGGCCAGCGCGTGCCGCTCGACCTGGCCCGGCTGCAGGCGCTGATCGATTCGGCCTGTGCCGGCCTCGGCAGCGACGTGCGGCCCGACCCCATCCTCGCCGAGACGCGCCGCAACCTCTACGACGGCGTGCCGATCGACGAAGTGCACAAGGCATCGATCCTGGCCGCGCGCACGCTGATCGAGAAGGATCCGGGCTACACCCGCGCGACCGCGCGGCTCTTGCTGCACACGATCCGGCGCGAGATCCTCGGCGAAGAATTGCTGCATGCCGACATGCGGACGCGCTATGCCGACTACTTCCCGCAGTTCGTCAAGAAGGGTGTCGCCGCGGAGCTGCTCGACGAGAAGCTCATGCAGTACGACCTCGCCAAGCTCGGCGCCGCGCTGAAAGCCGATCGCGACCTGCAGTTCGACTACCTCGGCCTGCAGACGCTCTACGACCGCTACTTCCTGCACATCGACGAGCGGCGCATCGAGATGCCGCAGGCGTTCTACATGCGCGTCGCGATGGGCCTGGCACTCAACGAGGTCGACCGCGAGGCGCGCGCGATCGAGTTCTACGAAGTGCTGTCGACGTTCGACTTCATGTCGAGCACGCCGACGCTCTTCAACTCCGGCACGCGCCGCTCGCAGCTCTCGAGCTGCTACCTGACGACCGTCTCGGACGACCTCGACGGCATCTACGAGGCGCTGAAGGAGAACGCGCTGCTGTCGAAGTTCGCCGGCGGCCTCGGCAACGACTGGACCAACGTGCGTGCGCTCGGCTCGCACATCAAGGGCACGAACGGCAAGAGCCAGGGCGTCGTGCCGTTCCTGAAGGTCGTCAACGACACCGCGGTCGCGGTCAACCAGGGCGGCAAGCGCAAGGGCGCGGTCTGCGCTTATCTCGAAAGCTGGCATCTCGATCTGGAAGAGTTCCTCGAGCTGCGCAAGAACACCGGTGACGACCGGCGCCGCACCCACGACATGAACACCGCGAACTGGATTCCGGACCTGTTCATGAAGCGGGTGATGGAGAGCGGCGACTGGACGCTGTTCTCGCCGTCCACCTGCCCGGACCTGCACGACAAGTTCGGCAAGGACTTCGAAGCCGCCTATACCGCCTACGAGGACAAGGCGACGCGCGGCGAGATCAAGCTCTACAAGCGCATGCCGGCCAAGGACCTGTGGCGCAAGATGCTGTCGATGCTGTTCGAGACCGGGCATCCGTGGATCACGTTCAAGGACGCCTGCAACGTGCGCTCGCCGCAGCAGCACGTCGGCGTCGTGCATTCGTCGAACCTCTGCACCGAGATCACGCTGAACACGAGCGAGACCGAGATCGCGGTCTGCAACCTCGGCTCGGTCAACCTGGTCCAGCATCTGAAGCGCGTCGACGGGGTCGCGCAGATCGATCACGCCAAGCTGAAGAAGACGGTCGCGACGGCGATGCGCATGCTCGACAACGTGATCGACATCAACTACTACGCGGTGCGCAAGGCGCGCGACTCGAACCTGCGGCATCGTCCGGTCGGCCTCGGCATCATGGGCTTCCAGGATGCGCTGTACGAACTCGGCGTGCCGTATGCGTCCGAAGGCGCGGTCGAGTTCGCCGACCGCTCGATGGAGGCCGTCTGCTACCAGGCCTATTGGGCCTCGACCGAGCTGGCGGCCGAGCGCGGTCGCTATTCGAGCTACCGCGGCTCGCTGTGGGACCGCGGCATCCTGCCGCAGGACTCGCTCGACCTGCTCGCCGAGCAGCGCGGCGCGGCGCCGAGCGGCTCGTATGTCGAACTCGACCGCAGCGCGTCGCTCGACTGGGATGCGCTGCGTGCGCGCATCCGCGAGCACGGCATGCGCAACTCCAA
>JAFEEF010000061.1:12228-20857 GCA_018241265.1 Pseudomonadota bacterium
GGACGACGTGATGGTCATGGACCTGAAGCACTTCGACGGCTCGCTGCGCCGCATCGACCGCGTGCCGGAGGACGTCAAGGCGCTCTATGCCACCGCGTTCGAGGTCGAGCCGGTGTGGCTGGTCGAGGCCGCGGCGCGGCGTCAGAAGTGGATCGACCAGGCGCAGTCGCTCAACATCTACATGGCCGGCGCATCGGGCAAGAAGCTCGACGAGACCTACAAGCTCGCCTGGCTGCGCGGCCTGAAGACGACCTACTACCTGCGCACCGTCGGCGCGACGCATGCCGAGAAGTCGACCGTGAAGGCGGGGCAGATGAACGCAGTCGCGAGCGGTGCTGCGGCCGGCGCGCGGCTCGCTGCCGTCGATGCATCGGCCAGCGTTGCCGCATCGGCCGATGCCGATGCGGACATCAAGTTCTGCGCGATCGACGACCCGACGTGCGAAGCCTGCCAGTGATGATCGAACGCGCGTTGCGTTGAAGACGATGCGTCGCGACAGGTGCCGTGACGCGTCGTCGATGCGAACCCGCAACAAGCATTCGGCTCAAAAGTCAAGAAGTGCTTGGGGTTCTCACGCAACACTCTCATAATTAGAAGCTACAGGAAATCGTTGCCATGCTGGTCTGGGAAGAAGACACCCATCCATCGACACTGTCAAACGCGAGTCTTGCGCAGAGCATGCGCACGGCATCATCGTCGTCGGCGCCCAGCCTCCAGGTCGTGAGCTCGCATGCAGCCGCGGCACAGCCTTCGGTCAAGGCCACTGCTGCGGCGGCAACCGCTGCGACGACCCAACGGCCGATCGCAACGACGGCGCAGCGCGAGGCCTCGACGACGACGCAGCGCGAGGCCTCGACGACGACGCAACGCGAGGCCTCGACGACGACGCAACGCGTCAATGCCGCCGACAAGCGCATCATCAACGGCCAGACCGACGTCAACCAACTCGTCCCGTTCAAGTACAAGTGGGCGTGGGAGAAGTACCTCGCCGCGTGCGCGAACCACTGGATGCCGCAGGAGATCAACATGTCGCGCGACATCGCGACGTGGAAGGATCCGAACGGCCTGACCGAAGACGAGCGTCGCATCATCAAGCGCAACCTCGGCTTCTTTGTGACGGCCGATTCGCTCGCGGCGAACAACATCGTGCTCGGCACCTATCGCCACATCACGGCGCCGGAGTGCCGCCAGTTCTTGCTGCGCCAGGCCTTCGAAGAGGCCATCCACACGCACGCCTACCAGTACATCGTCGAGTCGCTCGGCCTGAACGAGGGCGAGATCTTCAACGCTTACCACGAGGTGGCGTCGATCCGCGACAAGGACGAGTTCCTGCTGCCGTTCATCGACTCGATCATGGATCCGGGCTTCCGGACCGGAACGCCCGAGAACGATCGCAAGCTGCTCAAGTCGCTGATTGTCTTCGCCTGCCTGATGGAAGGCCTGTTCTTCTACGTCGGCTTCACGCAGATCCTGTCGCTCGGCCGGCAGAACAAGATGACCGGTGCGGCCGAGCAATACCAGTACATCCTGCGCGACGAGTCGATGCATTGCAACTTCGGCATCGACCTGATCAACCAGATCAAGCTCGAGAATCCGCACCTGTGGACGGCCGAGTTCAAGGACGAGATCGAGGCCTTGTTCATGAAGGCGGTCGAGCTCGAGTACCGCTATGCCGAGGACACCATGCCGCGCGGCGTGCTCGGCCTCAATGCATCGATGTTCAAGGGCTACCTGCGCTACATCGCCAACCGGCGTGCGACGCAGATCGGCCTTCCGGCGCTCTTCCCGAACGAGGAAAACCCGTTCCCGTGGATGAGCGAAATGATCGACCTGAAGAAGGAACGGAATTTCTTCGAGACGCGCGTCATCGAATATCAGAGCGGTGGCGCGCTCTCGTGGGACTGATACGCCGGCCGGGTGAAAGGCAGGCCTGCGTATCTCATGTGAAGGATCAAGACTCTCGGGTCGCGATGGGCCGACGCTAGAAGCGGCGCACGAGACCCGGACCCCGATTCATCGACTCGGAGCGTCCCTCCTGGGCAGACTCCGGGCGATGAATAGCTGCCAGAGCGCAACGCGTTGCGCGACGGCGGTTCTTTTTCAACTTGATCAAGGAGAAACGTAATGGCAACTGCAAAGAAGGCTGCTGCGAAGAAGGCACCGGCGAAGAAGGCACCGGCAAAGAAGGCCGCCGCGAAGAAGGCTCCGGCCAAGAAGGTCGCCGCGAAGAAGGCCCCCGCCAAGAAGACGATGGCGAAGAAGGCTCCGGCCAAGAAGGCCGCGGCGAAGAAGCCGGCCGCCAAGAAGGCCGCGAAGAAGGCGCCTGCGAAGAAGGCCGCTGCGAAGAAGGCGCCTGCGAAAAAGGCTGCGGCCAAGAAGGCTGCGAAGAAGCCGGCCGCCAAGAAGTCCGCCCCGGCTCCGGCTGCTGCCCCCGCCGCGGCGCCTGCGAAGACTTCGCTGAGCCCGCAAGCCGCTTGGCCGTTCCCGACGGGCGGCAAGCCCTGAAGGCGCGATCGATCGCATCGAAACCCGGCTCCGGCCGGGTTTTTTGTTCGCCGCCGCGGCGCGAGTGAATATTCGAACACCCGAAATCGGGGGTTATTCAATCTCGATATCCGACCGCACGACTCCCTACAATCGGCTCGGCAATACAGGCTGGCCCAAGATGCAACCAGTTCTCCAAACCTCCCTGACGACGCTGCCGCTGATCGCTCGCGGCAAGGTGCGCGACAACTACGCAGTCGGCGCCGATCGTCTGCTGATGGTCGCATCCGACCGGCTGAGCGCTTTCGACGTCGTGATGGGCGAGCCGATCCCAGGCAAGGGCGAACTCCTGACGCAGATGGCGCTGTTCTGGTTCGCCCAGCTCGCGCACATCGTCCCGAACCACCTCACCGGAGACGATCCTGCCAGCGTCGTCGCGCCGGACGAGGAGGCCCAGGTGCGCGGGCGATCGATGCTCGTCAAGCGCCTCACGCCGTTGCCGGTGGAGGCCGTGGTCCGCGGTTACCTGGCCGGCAGCGGCTGGAAGGAATACAGCCGGAGCGGCACCGTCTGCGGCGTGCCGTTGCCGCCGGGCTTGCAACAGGCGAGCCGCCTGCCCGAACCGATCTTCACGCCGGCCACCAAGGCGGCCGCCGGCGAGCACGACGAGAACATCAGCTTCGAAACCCTCTGCACCATGATAGGTGCCGATCGTGCGACAGAGGTACGCGATGTCGCGCTGAGCCTCTACAGCGCCGCCGCCCAGCGCGCGCTGGCGAAGGGCCTGATCATCGCCGACACCAAGTTCGAGTTCGGGCTCGACCAGAACGGCACGCTGACATTGATGGACGAGGTATTGACGCCGGACTCGTCGCGTTACTGGCCGGTCGAGGGCTATGCCGAGGGCGGCAATCCGCCGAGCTTCGACAAGCAGTTCGTGCGCGACTGGCTGGAACAGGCCCGCGTCGACGGCCGGCTCTGGAACAAGCGTGCTCCCGCGCCGGCGCTGCCGCGAGAGGTGGTCGAGAAGACGGCGGCGAAGTACCGCGAAGCCTATGCGCGGCTGACCGCATGAAGCGCTCGCGCCTCCTGGTTCAACTCGACCGCGACATCGCGGCGGCGCGCACGCCGCTCGAGGCCGACTGCCTGCGCGCTCGCCAAGCTGTCCATTTTGCACGTTTGGGACAATGGAAGCATATGCGGCCCATCGTCGCCGATCTGCACCGGACCTACGACGCCCGGCCCAACCTGACGATCAGCATCTGGCTGCACCTGATCGAAGGGCTGGGGATCTACTACGAGGACATCGGCGGCATGGCGATCGACAAGGTGCGCCGCGCGCATGCCCTGAGCGTTGCCGCCGGCATCAAGCCGTTGCATGCGCTGACCGCGGCGTGGCTGGCCCAGCTTCTGTTCATCAGGAACGAGGTCGACCAGGCGGCGACCCATCTGCGCGACGCGCTGCGCCTGGCCGAGCCGGACGATCACGCCACCCGTTCGCGCGCCGCGCTGGTCGGGGCGCAGGCGATGCGTCAGGCGGGCAGTCCTGGCCTGGACGCGCGCTGGCACCGGGTCGCCCGCGAGCATGCGGTACGCGAGGGCGATGACGCGACGACCGGCGCGCTGATGCACAACGCCGCCTGGGGCGTCATGGATTGCTGGCGTCAGGCGGTCTTGACCGGCCGCGGCAACATGGAGGTACCGTCGTTGCTGATGAGTGTCGATTCGGCCGGCAACTTCAACGCACTGACCGGATCTTCCAGTCTCAGCGCGCTGCAGCCGCTGATGCGGGCGCAGATCCTGTCGCTGATGGGCGAGGCCGGCGCAGCGCTGGCGCTCTACGAGGCCCATCTGTCAGCGGGCGAGCTGATCGCAGCGGGTTCGCTGCAGGCCTACCTCTATGCCGATCAGGCATGGTGCTGCGTGCGGCTCGATCGCCCCGGAGCAGCCCGTGCTGCCGCGGAGCGCGCGGGCGCCGGCCTGGTGGCTGCGCGGATCGACGATCGTGCGTCCGCGCACAGCCGGCTGGCACAGGTCTATGCGCGGCTGGGTGCGGACGAGTTGGCTCGCGATCACGCCGCGCGAGCCGCGGAAGCCTGGCAGGCCTATGCCGAGTTCGAGGCGCGCGTCGCGGCCCTGTTCGTACCGCTGCTCGAGCTCAGCGAGGCCGGCCTGCTCACACCACCGTCTGCGCCAGCTCCCCGCGCGCATAGCGCTGCGCCACATCGCCCAGCGACTGCGCCTTGATCTTCGCAGCCTGGCCTTCGCAGCCGAACTGCAGGTAGCGCTGCCGGCAGACCGTCTTGGCAGCCTCGCGCGCCGGCTTCAGGTAGTCGCGCGGATCGAACTTCTCCGGGTTCTCGACGAAGAACTTGCGGATCGCGCCGGTCATCGCCAGGCGCACATCGGTGTCGATGTTGATCTTGCGCACGCCGTGCTTGATCGCTTCCTGGATCTCCTCGACCGGCACGCCGTAGGTTTCCTTCATGGTGCCGCCGTATTGTCGAATCTCGGCGAGCAGCTCCTGCGGCACGCTCGACGAACCATGCATCACGAGGTGCGTGTTCGGAATGCGCCGGTGGATCTCCTTGATGCGGCCGATCGCGAGGATGTCGCCGGTCGGCTTGCGGGTGAACTTGTAGGCGCCGTGGCTGGTGCCGATCGCGATCGCGAGTGCATCGAGCTGGGTGCGCTTGACGAAGTCGGCGGCCTGCTCCGGATCGGTCAGGAGCTGGTCCATCGTCATCGTGGCTTCCGTGCCGTGGCCGTCTTCCTTGTCGCCCTTCATCGTCTCGAGCGAGCCGAGGCAGCCGAGCTCGCCTTCGACGGTGATGCCGCGCGCGTGCGCCAGATCGACGACCTTCCTGGTGACGTCGACGTTGTAGTCGTAGCTCGCGATCGTCTTGCCGTCCGCCTGCAACGAGCCGTCCATCATCACCGAGCTGAAGCCGAGGTTGATCGCGCCTTCGCAGACCGCCGGGCTCTGGCCGTGGTCCTGGTGCATCACCAGCGGGATGTTCGGCCACGCCTCGACGGCGGCCTGGATCAGGTGCTTGATGAAGGGCTCGCCGGCGTACTTGCGGGCGCCCGCGCTGGCCTGCAGGATCACCGGTGCGCCGACCTCGTCGGCGGCGCTCATCACGGCCTGCACCTGCTCGAGGTTGTTGACGTTGAAAGCCGGAATGCCGTAGCCGTTCTCGGCGGCGTGGTCCAGCAACTGGCGCATCGAAACGAGTGGCATGGCAGTTCTTCCCTTGGCCTGTCGGTGCGGCGTGAAACCGCGTGGTAACCGCGCGGAATTGTAGCGACGCGCCCGCTTGCGACGGCGATCGCGCGGCGTATCAACCCATGCGCTCGGCGCGATAACCTTGCGCGCGCATCGCCTCGAGGATCTCCTCGATGTGCGCCACGCCGCGCGTCTGCACGACGACCTCGATCTGCGCCCGCTCGACCGACAGCGACGTGAACGCGCGCTGGTGCTGGACCTCGTCGATGTTCGCGCCGAGCTTGCCGAGCAGGGTCGCGACGTCGGCGAGCGCGCCCGGCACGTCGCGCACGTCCAGACGCAGGCGCGCGAGGCGCCCCGACTTGACCATGCCGCGCTGGATGATCTCGGCGAGCACCAGCGGTTCGATGTTGCCGCCCGACAGCACGAGGCCGACCTTGCGGCCCGCGAAGCGCTCGCGATGGCGCATCAGCGCCGCGAGGCCGACCGCACCGGCGCCTTCGACGACGGTCTTCTCGATTTCGAGCAGCAGCAGGATCGCCTGCTCGATGTCGTCCTCGCCGACCAGTACCACGTCGCCGACGAGCTGGCGGATCGTCGGCAACGTCAACGCGCCGGGCGACTTGACGGCGATGCCGTCGGCGATCGTCGCCTGGCCGCTCGGCTGATCGCGTCCGTGCAGCGCGTTCCAGGCCGAGGGGAAGCGCTCGGTCTGCACGCCGATGACTTCGATGTCCGGCCGCAGCGCGCGCGCCGCGGTCGCGATGCCGGAGATCAGCCCGCCGCCGCCGATCGCGATGACGAGCGTGTCGATCGCCGGCTGCTGCGTCAGCATCTCGAGCGCGATCGTGCCCTGGCCGGCCATCACCGCCAGGTCGTCGTACGGATGCACCAGCGTCAGGCCTTCGTCGCGCGCGAGCGCGAGGCCATGGGCGCGTGCATCGTCGAAGGTATCGCCCTGGAGCACGACGGCGGCGCCGAAGCCGCGCGTGCGCTCGACCTTGACCGCCGGCGCGAAACGCGGCATCACGATCGTCGCCGGGATGCCCATGCGCTGCGCGTGGTACGCCACGCCTTGCGCATGGTTGCCGGCCGACACCGCGAGCACGCCGGCGGCACGCTCGGCCGGCGTGAGCTGCGCCATCTTGTTGAGCGCACCGCGCTCCTTGAACGACGCGGTGAACTGCAGGTTCTCGAACTTCAGGTAGACGTCGCAGCCGGTCAGCGCCGACAGCGTGCGCGACGGCATGCACGGCGTGTCGACCACCTCGCCGGCGAGGCGGACCGCCGCGGCATGCACCGCGGCCAGGTCGATCGAGCCGGCCGCGCTCATTCCCCGAAGCGCCTCATTTGACGCGGCACACCTTCAGCATGTTGGTGCCGCCCGGATGGCCCATCGGCTCGCCGCAGGTGATCGCATAGGTGTCGCCCGACACCAGCACGCCGTTGGCGACCAGCAGCGATTCGGCGTTCGCGAGCGCCTCGTCGCGGTCTGCGAAGTTCGGCATCAGCATCGGTCGGACGTTCTTGTAGAGCGCCATGCGGCGCTGGCTGGTGAGCTGCGAGGTCATGCCGAAGATCGGCACGTTGACGTTGTGCCGGCTCATCCACAACGCCGTCGAACCCGATTCGGTGAGCGCCAGGATCGCCTTGCAGCCGAGATGATAGGCGGTGAACAGCGCGCCCATCGCGATCGACTGGTCGATGCGCGCGAAGGTCTTGTTGGCGAAGCCCGCATCGAACTCGAGTTCGTCGGCGCGTTCGGCCTCGATGCAGATCGTCGACATGCTCTGTACCGTCTCGACCGGATAGCGGCCGGTCGCGGTCTCGGCGCTCAGCATCACCGCGTCGCTGCCGTCGAGCACCGCGTTGGCGACGTCGCTGACCTCGGCGCGTGTCGGCACCGGGTTGACGATCATCGACTCCATCATCTGGGTGGCCGTGATGACCACGCGGTCGAGCTCGCGCGCCATCTTGATCATGCGCTTCTGCAGCGCCGGCACGCTGGCGGCGCCGACCTCGACCGCGAGGTCGCCGCGCGCGACCATGATGCCGTCGGAAGCCTTGAGAATCTCTTCCAGCGCGGGGATGGCCTCGGCGCGCTCGATCTTCGCGATGAGCTGCGTGCGGTGTCGCCACGGCTCGCCGGCGACGTTGGCGAGCTGGCGCGCCATCTCCATGTCGGTCGCGTTCTTCGGGAAGCTGACCGCGAGGTACTCGGCCTGGAAGCTCATCGCCGTCTTGATGTCTTCCATGTCCTTCGCGGTCAGCGCCGGCGCGGTCAGCCCGCCGCCGGCCTTGTTGATGCCCTTGTTGTTGGACAGCTCGCCGCCTGCCATCACGGTGGTGTGGACCGCTTCGCCGCGCACCGCATCGACCGACAAGGTGAGCAAGCCGTCGTTCAGCAGCAGCAGGTCGCCCGGCTTCACGTCGCGCGGCAGCTCCTTGTAGTCGAGGCCGACGCGCTCGTTGTTGCCGAGCTCGGTCCAGCCGGCGTCGAGCACGAACTTCTGGCCGGTCTGGAGCTGCGTGCGGTTGCCCTCGAACTTGCCGACGCGGATCTTCGGACCCTGCAGGTCGGCCATGATGGCCAGCGCCTTGCCGGACGCCTTGGCCGCGTCCCGCAGCCGGTGGTAGATCACCTCGTGGTCGGCGTAATCGCCGTGGGAGAAGTTCATCCGGGCGACGTTCATCCCGGCGTCCAGCAGGGCGGCGATCGCCTCCTCCGAGGACGTGGCCGGACCCAGGGTGCAGACAATCTTCGCGCGACGTGTCATGGGCTCACCCTAGCGGACTTCTGAACCGATACAGAAGTCAGGGTCACATGATCACGATGTGAGAACGGTCGCAGCGCTCACCCCTTGCCGACCGAGCGAATCCGAGGTGCGGCCGCGGGGCACATCCGGGTCGCCGCCGGCG
>JAFEEF010000062.1 GCA_018241265.1 Pseudomonadota bacterium
TCCGAACAGGCCAGCAGAAGAAAGTAGCTCGCCGGCCGGGCGAGACCGGCGGGCTGCTGCCTAAAGCAAAACCGCTGCGAAAGCGCGGCCCGACGCGACCGTCAGATCAGCCGACCGACAAAGCCTCGGCCCCTCGGCGCGCAGCCGGATCGAGCCCGATGAGCCGTCTCACCGTACGCTCGGTCGCCACGTCCAGCGTCTGCAGCAGTTCGACCTCCCCTGCCACGCTGGCCGCCAGCGCGATCCCGTCGCGATAGACGACCCGCGCGCCGCCGACCCGCGCGATGCGCGGCCCCGGCAGCACCGAACCGAGCAGGTTCGCCGGATCGGCCGCGGCGAGGCAGACCAGCGCGCCGTCGCCCGGCCGCCGCCGCACGTCGCGCAGCGCCGCAATCGCATCCGGCAGCGCGTATTGCTCGCCCGCCAGACCCGCGATGAAGCGCCCGCCGCGGATCTCGCCGCGCGCTTCGAGGCGGCGGTAGATGCGCACCAGGTCACGCCAGGGCGGCAGCCACGCGGCTTCGCGTTCGAGCAGGCGCCACGCGACGACGCCATAGCGGCGCAGCAAGGTGCGCGCTATGTGCTCGGCCGCATCGCCAGGTGAGCCGCCGACCGCCGGCGGCCGCAGCGCGGTCCAGCGGCCGGCGTCCTCGATGCCGAACAGCGCGACCCGCCTGCGATGCCGGCTCGCCGAGGCCGCGCGCTTCGCCGCCGGGATCAGCAGCGCGCGCAGGCCGGCATAGCTGTCGGCATTGACGCGGCCGCGCACGACGAGTTCGGCGAGCGCGTCCTCCGCCTCGGCGCGCAGCAGCCGGCAGCCGTCGGCGATCTCGTCGAAGAACGATGCGCCGTGCGCGTCGAGGAAGTCGGCGATGCGCCGGGCGCGGCTGCCGAGCGGCGCCGGATCGGCGTCCCCGCTGGCCGCGATGCGCGCCCAGGTCGGCGCCGTGCGCCGCGGCAGCAGCACGATCGGCGTCGCGCGCAACGTCGTGCGGCCGGCGCCCTTGGCGCTGCCGGGCAGCGGGCGCAGGCGGGTCCAGACGGTGCGGCCCGAAGTACAAAGGTCGTCGAGCCAGGCCGGCGCATAGTCCTGCACGCGCGCCGGCAGCAGTTCGGCTTCCCACAGCGCGGCCGGCGCCTCGTAGCCTTCGAGCTGAGCAAGCACGGCCGGCAAAGCCTCCGGGCCGCTGACACGGGACGTCGGCGCAACGCGCTGCCAGTCGAACAGGAAGCGCACGTAGTCGCGCGGCTCGACCGGTTCGATCTCGCCACGCAGCCGCTTCAAGGTGTAGCGATGGATGCGCGCCAGCAGATGGCGCTCGCACCACTCGAGCTCGGCGGCATCCGGCGTGATGCGGCCTTCGAGCACGGAGCCTTCGGTGCGCAGCGCCGCGAGCGCGGCGGCGATGTCGGCGGACGGCAACTGGAGTTGCGAGGAGAGCGTCGCCACCGTCACCGGTCCGAGTCCGCCGAGGCGAGCGCGCAGCAGCTCGCGCACCGCCTCGTCGCGCGCGGGACGCTCGGCGGTCGTGACGGACCGCGGCACGGCGATCGTCGTCGCCGGATACATCGCCTGCATCTGCGCCACCCGTTCGATCGGCGTCCACAAGCCGCCGCGCCCCGCGACGGGCTCGAAGCGCACGGCGCGGCCGGCCGCCGCGAGGCGCTCCAGCCAACCGCCCCACCCTGCGTGCGCGTCCGCCTCGGCATCGAGGACCACCCCGAGCAGCATCAGCGCCTCGTGCATCTCGTCGGCGCTGCGCGCATCCGGCCAGGCTTCGGCGCGCACCGCGTCGATCGCGTCGGCATCGAGCCGGCCCATGTCGTCGACGCCCTCGGCCTCGCCGTAGCGGCGGTTCTGCACGGCCTGCGTGCGGCGCTCCTCGAGCGGCGCATCGTCGAGATAGGCGTAGGGCTTGGCCTGCAGCGCCTCGACCGCGAACGGCGACGGGGCCGGCAGGTCGCGCGCGACGACCTCGATGCGGCCGTCCGCCAGGCCACGCAAGACGTCCATCCAGCCGTGCGCATCCATCGCGTCGTAGAGGCAGTCGTAGAGCGTCTGCTCGACCAGCGGATGCTCCGGTACCTCGCGCGGGCCGGAGAGGTTCTCGGCACAGGCGACCTGATCGGGGAATACCGCGGCCAGCAGATCCTCGGACTTCATGCGCTGCAACTGCGGCGCGACCTTGCGGCCGCCCACATAGCGCGGCAGCGCGAGCGCGTTGGTCGCGTTCCAGCGCCAGCGCACGCCGAACAGCGGCGCATCGAGCAGCGCCTGGATCAGCACGTCGAGCGCGGTCTTCGGATGCAGGTAGCGCGCCACGTCGGCGAGCGTGAAGCTGTGCGACGTCGACAGCGACAGCACGATCGCGTCCTCGGTCGCCGCGGCCTGCAGCTCGAAGTTGAACTGCCGGCAGAAGCGCTTGCGCAGCGCCAGCCCCCAGGCGCGGTTGATGCGGCTGCCGAACGGCGCGTGCAGCACGAGCTGCATGCCGCCCGAGGCATCGAAGAAGCGCTCGATGACGAGACAGCGCGCGGTCGGCAGCGCGCCGAGCGCCCGGCGCGATGCGGCCAGGTACTCGGCGATCTGCAGCGCCGCCTCGACGGCGATGCCCTGGACGTCGACGAGCCTCTGCGTCGCGCCATCGACGCCGCCGGCTTCGAGCGCCGCGTCGACCTCGGTGCGCAACCGCGACACGGCATGCGACAGCTCGTCGCTGCGGCCGGGCGCCTCGCCGAGCCAGAACGGTATGTTCGGCGCCGCGCCGTGCGCGTCCTCGACGCGGACGCGGCCCGGCTCGATCTTGCGGATGCGGTAGCTGGTGTTGCCGAGCTGGAACACGTCGCCGGCCAGGCTCTCGACCGCGAAGTCCTCGTTGACCGTGCCGATGGACTGCGCCTGCGGCTCGAGCAGCACGGTGTAGTCGCCGGTCTCGGGGATCGTGCCGCCCGAGGTCAGCGCCGTCATGCGCGCACCGCGCCGTTCGCGCAGCTGGTGCCGGGTGCCGTCGCGATGCAGGTAGGCGCCGCGCGGTCCCTGGCGCGTCGTGTAGCCCTCGGCGAGCATGCGCAGCACCGCGTCGTAGCGCTCGCGCGGCAGCGCCGCATACGGCGCAGCGCGGCGCAGCAGCGCATAGAGCGCGTCCTCGTCCCAGTCGCGGCAAGCGGTCTCGGCGACGATCTGCTGCGCCAGCACGTCGAGCGGCGCCGGCGGGATGCGGAGCGCATCGAGCTCGCCGCGCCGCACCGCATCGAGCAGCGCGGCGCATTCGACGAGCTCGTCGCGCGTCTGCGCGAAGAGCCGCGCCTTCGGCGTGCCGTCGACCGCATGGCCGGCGCGGCCGGCGCGCTGCAGGAAGGTCGCGATCGAGCGCGGCGAGCCGAGCTGGCAGACCAGATCGATGTCGCCGATGTCGAGGCCGAGTTCGAGCGACGCCGTCGCGACGAGCAGCTTCAGATCGCCGCGCTTCAGGCGCTGCTCGGCGTCGAGACGCACCTCGCGCGCGAGGCTGCCGTGGTGGGTGGCGACCGCTTCCTTGCCGAGCCGATCGGCCAGATGGCGCGCGGCACGCTCGGCCATGCGCCGCGTGTTGACGAAGACCAGCGTCGTGCGGTGCTGCAGCGCGAGCTCGGCGACGCGGCCATAGACCTGCTCCCACTGATCGTTCGACGCGACCGCGGCGAGCGGCGTGGTCGGTACTTCGAGCGCGAGGTCGCGCCGGCGGCGATGGCCGATGTCGACGATCTCGCACGCCGGCGGCAGTCCGTCCGCAGTGCCGACCAGGAAGCGCGCCACCGCATCGATCGGCTTTTGCGTCGCCGACAGGCCGATGCGTGTCGGCGGCGCATCGCACAGCGCTTCGAGACGCTCGAGGCTCAGCGCCAGATGGCTGCCGCGCTTGTTCGGCGCGAGCGCATGGATCTCGTCGACGATCACGCTGCGCACCGTGCCGAGCATGCGCCGGCCCGGCGGCGAGCCGAGCAGCACGTAGAGCGACTCGGGCGTCGTGACCACGATGTGCGGTGGACGACGCAGGCTCTGCTGGCGCTCGCGCGTCGGCGTGTCGCCGGTGCGCACCGCGGTGCGGATCTCGACGTCCGGCAGGCCGAGCGCGGCGAGCTCGGCACGGATGCCGGCGAGCGGCGCTTCGAGGTTGGCGCGGATGTCGTTCGACAGCGCCTTCAGCGGCGACACGTAGACGACCGCGGTCTCGTCGGGCAGGCCGTCGGGCTCGGCCAGGCCGCGGCGGACCAGCGCGTCGAGCGCGGCGAGGAATGCGGTCAGGGTCTTGCCGGAGCCGGTCGGCGCGGCGACCAGCGTGTGGCGGCCGGCACGCAGGTGCGGCCAGGCCGCCGCTTGCGCCTCGGTGGGCGCCTTGAAGTGCGCGGCGAACCAGCGAGCGACGGCGGGATGGAAGTCGGCGAGCGGCGCCGGGGCGTGGGGAGCTTGCTTCATCGAAGGCCCCATTCTCGGCGAGCCGCCGTATCCCGCGCCGGCGTGCAGATGTCGGATCTACTCAGGCGACGACCTGCGCCCAGGCCTTCTCGAGCCGCTTGACGCTGACCGGCTGCGGCGTGCGCAGCTCCTGCGCGTAGAGACTCACGCGCAGCTCTTCGAGCAGCCAGCGGAACTCCTCGAGGCGCGCGTCGCGCACGCCCTTGCGTTCGGCCAGATGACGCAGGTAGCGTTGCGCCAGCGGGCGCAGCTCGGCGAGCCGCTGCGCGTCGCGTTCGGGGTCGGCGCGCCACTTGTCGAGCCGCATCGCGATCGCCTTCAGGTAGCGCGGCAGGTGCGCGAGCTGCGTCCATGGCGTCGCCGCGATGAAGTCCTTGGGCACGAGCTGCGCGAGCTGCGCCTGGATGTCGTCGGCCACGTCCTTGCTCGCGCGGCTGTCCTTGAGCTTGCGCAATGCGGCGCCGTATTCGACGAGGATCTGCAGCGCGGCACGCGCGACCTCGTTGGCGATCAGGGTCAGGCGGCCGCGGCCCTCTTCGAGGCGACGCGCGAAGGAAGACGCGTCGTCGGGCAGCGGATCGGCGAGGAAGGCGCGGTCGAGCGCCACCGCGACGATCTGGTCGCGCAACTCCTCGGCGGTGCCGAGCGGCATGTAGAGCACCGCCATCTTCTGCAGATCGGGCAGGTTCTTCTCGAGGTACTTCAGCGCGTCGCGAATCTGCAGCGCGATCAGGCGGCGCAGGCCGGCGCGGTGCTTGCGGCCGGCGACCTCGGGCTCGTCGAAGACTTCGATCTCGACGTGCGTGGCGCGGTCGATCAGCGCGGGGAAGCCGACGAGGGTCTGGCCGGCCTTCCTGATCTCCATCAGTTCGGGGAGTTGGCCGAAGGTCCAGGTGGTGTAGCGAGCCTCGGGGAGCGAGGGCTTCGCGCCACCCTCTCCCTCAAGCAGGACACCGGGTCGTGCTGCACCGCGGGCATGGCTCCCGCTCCCGTTCACGGGAGCGGGCTGGGGTGCGGGTGCACCGCCCACCTTCAACCCCGCCAGCGCCTGAAACGCCGAGCGCGCCTGCCCGCCAAGCTCGGCCTTCAACGCCGCCAGATTCCGTCCCGCGCCGATCTGCCGCCCATGCTCGTCGACGATGCGGAAGTTCATCGACAAATGCGGCGAGAGCTGCTCCACCTTGAAGTCGTTGCGCTGCACTGCGAGCTGGGTACGTTCCCGCACGTCCTTCAGCAGCACGTCGATCAATCCGCCGTGCGCGAATTCGTGGCTCGCGACGAACTCGGCCGCATGGTCCGGCAGCGGCACGAGGCGCGAGCGCGGCCGCTGGTGCAAGGTCTTCACGAGCGCCAGCACCTTGTCCTTCAGCATGCCGGGCACGAGCCACTCGCAGCGCTCGTCGCTCACCTGGTTCAGCGCATAGATCGGCACCGTCACGGTGACGCCGTCGCGCGCATCGCCGGGCTGGTGCAGGTAGTTGGCCGCGCAGTCGATGCCGCCGAGACGGATCGTCTTCGGGAATGCCGCGGTCGTGATGCCGGCGGCCTCGTGGCGCATCAGCTCGTCGCGCGTCAGGTACAGCAGCTTCGGCTGCTGCTTCGATGCCTCGCGGTACCAGCGCTCCAGGGTCGCGCCGCCCGTCACGTCGGCCGGGATGTGCCGGTCGTAGTAGGCGTGGATCAGCTCGTCGTCGACCAGCACGTCCTGGCGCCGCGCCTTGTGCTCGAGCTCCTCGACCTGCGCGATCAGCTTGCGGTTCGCTGCGAGGAACGGCAGACGGCTGTCCCATTCGCCGTCGACGAGCGCCTCGCGGATGAAGATCTCGCGGGCCGCCGCCGGATCGACGGTCGCGAAGTTCACCCGCTTGTTGTTGTAGATCACGATGCCATAGAGCGTCGCGCGCTCGAGCGCGACCACCTCGCCGGCCTTCTTCTCCCAGTGCGGCTCGAGGAGCTGCGTCTTGATGACGTGGCCGGCGATCTGCGGCAGCCACTGCGGCTCGATCGCCGCGATGCCGCGGCCGAACAGGCGCGTGGTCTCGACGAGCTCGGCGGCCACGATCCAGCGTCCCGGCTTCTTCGACAGGTTCGCACCCGGGTGGCGCCAGAAGCGGATGCCGCGCGCGCCGAGGTACCAGTCTTCGTCGTCGCTTTTCAACCCGATGTTGCCGAGCAGGCCCGCCAGCATCGACAGGTGGATCTGCTCGTAGGTGGCCGGCGCGCCGTTGAGCCGCCAGCCGTGCTCGGCGACGACGGTGTGGAGCTGGCTGTGCAGATCGCGCCATTCGCGCACCCGGCGCGGCGAGATGAACTGGTCGCGCAGGCGCTGCTCCTGCTTGCGCACCGACACCTTGTGCTCGCCCTGGCCACCCTTGCCGGCTTCGAGCCACTTCCACAGCTTGATGTCGCCGCTGAACTCCGACTTCTCGTCGTCGAACTGGCGATGCGCCGCGTCGGCCGCCTGCTGCTGCTCGAGGGGCCGGTCGCGCACGTCGGCGACGCTGAACGCGGCCGCGATGATCAGCACTTCGGTCAACGCATCGCGCTTCCTCGCTTCGAGGATCATGCGGCCGACGCGCGGGTCGAGCGGCAGCTTCGACAGCTCGCGGCCGATCGCGGTCAGCTCGTAGCCGTCGTCGACCGCGCCGAGCTCGGCGAGGAGCTGGTAGCCGTCGGCGATCGCACGGCGCGGCGGCGGCTCGAGGAACGGGAAGTCCTCGACCGCGCCGAGCCCGAGCGCCTTCATGCGCAGGATCACGCCGGCGAGCGACGAGCGCAGGATCTCCGGGTCGGTGAACCGGGGCCGCGCGGCATAGTCGGCCTCGTCGTAGAGGCGGATGCAGATGCCGTTGCCGACGCGGCCGCAGCGGCCGGCGCGCTGGTTCGCCGCGGCCTGGCTCACCGGCTCGACGAGCAGCTGTTCGACCTTGTTGCGGTAGCTGTAGCGCTTGACGCGCGCGGTACCGGCATCGACGACGAACTGGATGCCGGGCACCGTCAGCGAGGTCTCGGCGACGTTCGTCGCGAGCACGATGCGGCGCGCGCTGTGCGGCTCGAAGATGCGGTCCTGCTCGGGCTGCGACAGCCGCGCGAACAGCGGCACCACCTCCACGCCCGGCGGATGGTGTTTGCGGAGGTGCTCGGCCGCCTCGCGGATCTCGCGCTCGCCGGGCAGGAAGACGAGGATGTCGCCCGAGCCTTCGCGCCACAGCTCGTCGACGGCCTCGCCGATCGCGTCGCTGGTATCGAACTCACGGCTTTCTTCGAACGGCCGCCAGCGTTGCTCGACGGGATACAGGCGCCCCGACACGCTGATCACCGGCGCCGGCCCGTCGCGCGACGCGAAGTGCCGGGCGAAGCGTTCGGCATCGATCGTCGCCGACGTCACGATCACCTTCAGGTCGGGCCGGCGCGGCAGGATCTGCCGGAGGTAGCCGAGCAGGAAATCGATGTTGAGGCTGCGCTCGTGCGCCTCGTCGATGACGATGGTGTCGTAGGCCTTCAGCAGCGGATCGCTCTGCGTCTCGGCGAGCAGGATGCCATCGGTCATCAGCTTGACGCTGGCGCCCGGCTGCAGGCGGTCCTGGAAGCGCACCTTGTAGCCGACGACGTCGCCGAGCGGCGTGTTCAGCTCCTGCGCGATGCGCTTGGCGACGCTCGACGCCGCGATGCGGCGCGGCTGCGTGTGGCCGATCAGCTTGCCGGCGCCGTCGGGCGATCCGGCCTTGCCGCGTCCGAGGGCCAGCGCGATCTTCGGCAGCTGCGTGGTCTTGCCCGAACCGGTCTCGCCGCTGACGATGACGACCTGGTGCGCGGCGATCGCCGCGGCGATCTCGTCGCGGCGCGCCGAGACCGGCAGGTTCTCGGGAAAAGTGATCGGAGGCAGGGTCGCGACGGGCATGGGGGCGCGATTATCGCGGCGTGCCCGTGGCCCTGCCGGCAACGAGTCCGGCGCGCGCCTACTGCTCGGGCATCTTGTAGGTGATCACGTTGAGCGTCGCGCCTTGCGGGTCCGCGATGACCGCGAAGCGGCCGACCGTCGGGATGTCGGTCGGCGGCATGTGGACCTTGCCGCCGAGGCTCTTGACCTTCTCGACCAGCGAGTCGACGTCGGCCACCGTCACATACGGCACCCAGGTCGGCGGCATGCCGGCAGGCGCGCCGGGCGGCATGCCCATGATCCCGCCGATCGCCGCATCGCCGACCTTCACGACGTTGTACGGCATGCCCAGGTTCATCGCTTCGATCGACCAGCCGAACAGCTTGGCGTAGAAGCCGGTCGCGGCCGCCGGGTCGGTCGACATCAGCTCGCACCAGCTGAAGGCGCCGGGGGTTTGAAATGCATCCATCGAGCAGCTCCCTGGAAAAGGTGGGGCACGCATGCTGCCCTTCGTGCCGCGGCGGCGTCAACCCGGGGGAATCGGCAGCACGGGCGGTCCTAGGGATGTCGCCGCCGTCACGCGGCCGTCACAGTCGCGCCAGTGGCCGCGCGACGCCGCACCCGGGACGGAGGAATCATGTCGGCTTGCACCTTGAAAGCGGCATGCCTGGCCGTGGTCATCGCCACCGGCAGCGCATCATCGGCCGCGCCGGCGCGCCTCGCCGACACCGGCGTCGACTTCTGCAGCGACGGGCAGAGCCAGGTCATCGCCTGCGGCAGCACCGGCCAGGACGCCGAGTCCGGCCTCGACGTGACACGCCCCGGCGACGCGAACGGGCGCCTGGGCCTGCGCTACACGCGCCTCTGCAACAGCGGCGAACCCGCAGGGCAAGGCCATTGCCCGGCCGCACCGGCGGCCGGCAACGCGCGCGACGAATGGGGCTGCACGCGCGACGAGGTCACCGGCCTCGTGTGGGAGACGAAGACGTCCGACGGCGGCCGGCGCGACGGCACGCGCGGATACACCTACTACACGCCCGGCTACGACCCCGAGGGCCAGTACGGCGGCCCGCACGACGCCACCGGCTATGTGCACGCCGTCAACGCGCTCGGCCTGTGCGGCCAGCACGACTGGCGCCTGCCGACCCCGGCCGAGTTGCTGACGATCGTCGACATGGGCATCACGACCCTGCCGACGGTGGACCCGCGATTCCTGCCGAACACCGCGGCGAACCTGTACTGGGCCGACGGCACGGTGTTCCGCAATCCGTTTGCCGACGAACTGGCATGGGGTGCGGACTTCGCCTTCGGCAGCGGTGCGATCAGTGCGCAGTTCCGGTCCGATCAACGGCCGGTGCGCCTGGTGCACGGTGCGCCGGTCGCGCAGCGCTTCCGCGCCCTGCCGGACGACCCGCAGGAGGTGCGCGACGCGCTCGGCCTCGTCTGGCGCCGTTGCGTCGAAGGCATGACGTTCGACGGCACGACCTGCACCGGCACGCCGTTGGCGCTCGGCTGGACCGATGCGCTGGCGCATGTGCAGCAGGAAGCAGCTGCTGCCGGCATCGCCTGGCGACTGCCGAACGCGAAGGAGCTCGGCTCGCTGCTCGACCACACCCGGCCCGGGCACATCGACCCGCGGGCCTTTCCGGGCCAGCCGGCGGATGCGCAATGGACGTCGTCGCCGATTCCGACCTACCTGCTGCCGCGCTGCGTGTTCTTTCCGGACGGCGTCACGTCGATCTGCAATGCGACGACGATGCTGGCGATGCGGCTGGTGCGGGATCGCTGAAGCCGCCTCCCGGAGTCGCTCGCGGTCCCGGCTCGGCATGCCTGCCCGGAGAGGTCAAACGTCGCCATGCAACGCGAGGTAGACTGCGCCGAACGCCGTTGGAGTCCATCATGCCCACCCTGGTCGAGGAGCTTTCCGCCCGAGCGAGGACGTTGCCGCCGGAAGATCGCGCGCGCCTGGCCGAGGAGCTTCTCGAGTCACTCGAACAAGACCCCTCCACCGAGGTAGAGGCCGCATGGGATCGCGAAATCCAGCGCCGCGTGGCTGAGGTGGAGGCTGGAACAGCAGCGCTCATCCCGGCAGAGGATGTACACGCGGAAGCGCGCCGATTGATCGGACGGTGAGAACGGTTCGGTATCACGAAGAAGCTCGGGCTGAGTTTCTGCACGACGTTCGCTACTACGCGCGCCTCAGCGCCGGTCTCAGCGAGCGCTACGACGAGGCCGTCCGAGCCGCGGAGGTTCGCGCCGCCGAGTCGCCGGATCTCTGGCCGAAGTACGTGCACAAGACGCGCCGGATCGTGGACAGGAGATTCAAGTTCTCGCTCGTCTACTTGTTCACCGAGAGCGAGATCGCCGTGATCGCCATCGCCCCGTTTCGACGCAAGCCGGGCTACTGGAAGGCGCGGCTGGGTGAGGGGTGAGTCATTCGCCCCGACGCGAGCAGCGACTCAAAGCGTCGTCCACCCATACGCCACCGCGATCTTCAGCAACTCGCTCGCCGAATCCGCCCCGAGCTTGCGCCTGAGGCTCAGCCGATGCGTCTCCACGGTCCGCACGCTGATGTCGAGATCGCGCGCGACGGCCTTGTTGCTCTTGCCGTGGGCCAGGCGCACCAGCACCTCGTGCTCGCGCGTCGTCAGCTGCGGCAACGGCTCGTCGGCCTCGGCACCGGCCACGGCGGCGCTGAAGTAGCTGCCGCCGGCGCGCACCGCTTCGATCGCCGCGAGGATCTCGCCGGCCGGCGACTCCTTCAGCACGTAGCCGCGCGCACCGGCGCGCACGGCACTGCGCACGTACTCGCGGTTGTCGTACATGCTCAGCATCAGCACGCGGATGTCCGGATGGTGCAACCGCAGCATCTGCGCCAGCTCGATGCCGTTCATGCCCTTCATGCCGACGTCGACCAGCATCAGGTCGGGCGCAAGCCGGGCCGCGAGGCGCAATGCCTCGACGCCGCTCGCCGCCTCGCCGATCACCTCGACGGCCGGCACCACCGACAGCCGGGCGCGCAGCCCGTCGCGCACCAGCGGATGGTCGTCGACCAGCACGAGCCTGACCGGCGCCGGCACCGGCGCCTGCACCTGCACCGCCGCGCCGGAAGCGATCGCGTCGGCGTCGGTCATGCGGCACCCGACAGCGCGAAGCTCGCGGTCAACGACGTGCGGCCGGGCTGGGACTCGAGCTCGAACGTACCGCCGTTGCGCTCGACGCGCTCGCGCATGTTGGTGAGGCCGATGCCGCGGTCCTTGCTGAGCTCGACGTGCTGCACGTCGAAGCCGCGGCCATCGTCGGTGATCGACAGCACGAGGCGCTCGCCGTCGTCTTCGAGGCGGATGTCGATCTCCCGCGCCTGCGCATGGCGCTCGACGTTGCGCAGCGCTTCCTGTGCGACGCGGAACAGGCTGACCGCGTGCAGCTCGGGCAGCCGCTCTTCATGCACCGCCGCGTTGACGTGCACGCGCACGCCGCTGCGCTCGGCGAGGTCGTTGCCGATGTGTTCCAGCGCGGCCGGCAGCCCGAGGTCGTCGAGCAGCGCCGGCCTGAGGTCGTGCGAGATGCGCCGCACCTCGCCGATCGCCTGCGACAGCGCGGCGATCTCGCGGTCCATGCCGGTCACCGCGCCGCCCGTCGGATGCGCCATGCGGTGCGCCACCGCCTCGAACTGGTACTTGATCGACACCAGCAGCTGGCAGATGTGGTCGTGCAGCTCGCGCGACACGCGCGCCCGCTCCTCCTCCTGCGACGTGACGACGCGGTGCGCCAGCGCCTTCAGCTTGCGGTCGGCCTGGCGCTGCTCGGAGATGTTGAGCGCCAGGCCCGTCGCCCAGATCGCGAGTGCGGCGACCACCGCCACGGCCGCCAGGCCGGCGAGCGTCTGGCGCGCGCTCTGGAGCAGGTTGCCGCGCATGCGGGCGGCGGCGGCATCGACGTCGTCGAGGTAGATGCCGGTGCCGAGCACCCAGCCCCAGCGCGGCAGCGCGACGCTGTAGCCGAGCTTGGGCGTGATCTTGCCGGTCGACGGCTTGGGCCAGAGGTAGCGCTGGAAGCCGCCGCCTTCGTTGGCACGCGCGATCAGCTCGCGGATCACGTAGGTGCCGTTGCCGTCGCGCATGTTCCAGAGATTGGTCCCGATCAGGTCGGGCTGGCGCGGGTGGACGAGGTTGAGGCCTTCCTTGTCGTAGACGAAGAAGTAGCCGTCGTCGCCGTAGTTCATGCCCGACAGGATCGCCTTGGCCTGCTCCTGCGCGGCCTCGTCGTCGCGGCCCGCGCCGTACAGATGGTCGATCGACGTCAGTGCCAGCACGATGTAGTTGCGCAGCTCGTCGCGCTTGGTGCTGAGCAGCACCTCCTCGAGGAGTTGCGACTGCTGGCGCTCGATGCGCTGCGTCTCGACGACGAGCAGCCCGCCGATCGCCGCCACGGCGAGCAGCAGCGGCAGCACGGCGAGCCAGACGATCTTGGCCTTGGGCTTCATGCCGCGGGATTTTCGTTGGTGCAGGACGGCGCGGTGCAGACCGGTCGGCAGACCAGGGCTTTCCCTTATGCACAACTACGCAGAACCGCGTCCCGCGCTCTCGATTGCGGTATCTTGCGGCCGCGCTCGAATTGTGTCGTTTTGCAAGCGGCCTTGACGAATCACGGGCCGGCGACAGTCGGCCTCCATCCCTGACGGAGACTACTCATGCGTTTGAACCGATTGGCCATCGCCGTTGCGGCCGCCACCCTCGCTTCGATGGCCTACGCGGCCGACCCGATCAAGATCGGCGTGGACGGCCCGTTCACCGGCGGCTCGTCGTCGATGGGCGTCTCGATGCGCGACGGCGTGCGCCTCGCGGTCGACGAGATCAACAAGTCGGGCGGCGTGCTCGGCCGCCAGCTCGCGGTCGTCGAGCGCGACGACGAAGCCAAGAACGAGCGCGGCGTGCAGATCGCCCAGGAGCTCGTCAACAAGGAGAAGGTCGTCGCGGTCGTCGGCTACATCAACACCGGCGTGGCGCTGGCGTCGCAGCGCTTCTTCCAGGAGGCCAAGATCCCGGTGATGAACAACGTCGCCACCGGCTCCATCATCACGCACCAGTTCGACGACCAGCCCGAGAACTACGTGTTCCGCAACTCGGCCGCCGACGTGATCCAGGCGCCGATGATCGTCGAGGAAGCGGTGACGCGGCGCGGCTTCAAGAAGGTCGCGATCCTCGCCGACTCGACCAACTACGGCCAGCTCGGCCGCGAGGACCTCGAGCGCGCGCTCGCCGCCAAGGGCATCAAGCCGGTGGCGGTCGAGAAGTTCAACATCAAGGACGTCGACATGACGGCCCAACTGCTCAAGGCCAAGGAAGCCGGCGCCGAGGCGATCCTGACCTACGGCATCGGCCCCGAGCTCGCGCAGATCGCCAACGGCATGACCAAGCTCGGCTGGAAGGTGCCGATGGTCGGCTCGTGGACCCTGTCGATGGCCAACTACATCGACAACGCCGGCCCGGGCGGCGAAGGCGCGCGCATGCCGCAGACCTTCATCCAGGAGCCGACCACGCCCAAGCGCCAGTCGTTCATCGTCGCCTACCTGAAGACCTTCAACCCGAAGAACAGCCGCATCGACTCGCCGGTCTCGGCCGCGCAGGGCTACGACTCGATCTACCTGCTCGCCGCCGCGATCAAGCAGGCCGGCTCGACCGACGGCCCGAAGATCAAGGCCGCGCTCGAAGACCTGAAGACGCCGGTCGAAGGCGTGGTCACGACCTACAACAAGCCGTTCAGCGCCAAGGACCACGAAGCCGTCACCGCCAACATGCCGGTGTTCGGCGAAGTCAAGGGCATGCGCGTCGTCTACGCCTACCCGGACGACTTCAAGAAGGCGTCGGAAGTGCGCGTGAAGGACGCCAACGCCAAGGGCGCGATCGCGGTCAAGAAGTAGCCGCACTTCGCGGATGGCGCGCCGCCCCGGGTCGCTGCAAGACCGGGCGGCGCGTTTTGCTGAACACGGCCCGGACCCCATGCAGATCCTCACCCAGCTCATCTACAGCGGCATCGCGCTCGGCATGATCTATGCCGTCATCGCGTTCGGCTACCAGCTCACCTTCGCGACTTCCGATACCCTGAACTTCGGCCAGGGCGAGGCGCTGATGCTGGGCGCGCTCGTCGGCCTGTCGCTCGTCGGCTGGGGCGTCAACTACTGGGCGATGATCCCGATCGTCTGCGTCTTCGGCGCCTTCCAGGGCGCCGTCGTCGAGCGCATCGGCGTCCGGCCGGCGATCAAGATCAAGTCGGAGTTCGGCTGGATCATGTCGACGATCGCGCTCGGCATCATCTTCAAGAACGTCGCCGAGAACGTCTGGGGGCGCGACGACCTGCGCTTCCCGTCGCCGCTGCCGGAAGCGCCGATCAAGGTGCTGGGCGCCAACGTCCTGCCGATGGAGATCCTGGTCGTCGTCGGCGCGGTGCTGATGATGCTGGTGGTCGAGTTCTTCAACCGCAAGACGATCTACGGCAAGGCGGTGGTCGCGACCTTCAACGACCGCGACGCCGCCAAGCTGATGGGCATCAACACCGGCCTCGTCATCACGTTCTCGTATGCGCTGTCGTCGCTGACCGCGGCGTTCGCCGGCGTGCTGATCGCGCCGCTGACGCTGACCGGCGCGACGATGGGCGCGGTGCTCGGGCTGAAGGCCTTCGCGGTCGCGATCATCGGCGGGCTGACCAGCGGCATGGGCATCATCGTCGGCGGGATCATTCTCGGCATCGCCGAGACGACGACGGGCTTCTATCTGAGCACGGGCTACAAGGACGTGCCGGGGCTCGTGCTGCTGCTGATCGTGCTGGCCGTGCGGCCGGCCGGTCTCTTCGGCAAGACCGCGATCAAGAAAGTCTGACAAGCTGTGAACGAACCCGACACACCCGCTCAGGCCGCCACAACGCGGCCACTCTGCGTTGCAAATGCTCGCCATAGCCCGAGCTATGGCTGCGCTTTGCGCCTTGATTGGCCACGTTCTGGCGACCTGCTCGGGCGCGCCGGATTCATTCACAGCTTGTGAGCCGATGAAGATCCCCTACCTGCTGATCGCGATCGGCGTCGCAGCGCTGCTGCTGTTCCCGGTCGTCGTGACGAACGACTACTACATCCACCTCGTCGTCACGATCATGATCTACGCGATCCTGCTGTTCGGGCTCGACATCGTGGTCGGCTATACCGGCCAGGTGTCGCTCGGACATGCGGGCCTGTTCGGCGTCGGTGCCTATGCGGCCGGCGTGCTGTTCCTCAAGCTCGCGGCGCCGATCTGGCTCGGCATACCGGTCGCGATCGTCGTGACGGCGGCGTTCGGCGCGTTGCTCGCGCTGCCGGCACTGCGCGTGTCGGGCCCCTATCTCGCGATGGTGACGCTCGCCTTCGGCACGATCATCCAGATCCTGATCAACGAGATGGACTTCCTGACCGCAGGTCCGCTCGGCATCAAGATCCCGAAGCCCAGTCTCTTCGCCCACAAGTTCGACGACCGCGACTTCTACTGGCTGGTCGCGCTGCTGATGCTGGTCGCGCTGCTCGTCGTCCATCGCGTGCTGCGCTCGCACCTCGGCCGCGCGTTCGAGGCGCTGCGCGGCAGCCCGGTGGCCTCGGACTGCATGGGCGTGTCGGTCTACCGCTACAAGGTCTATGCGTTCGTGCTGAGCGCCGGCTTCGCCGGACTGGCGGGCTGCCTCTACGGCTACTCCGAGCAGTACATCTCGCCGAACACCTACAACTTCGAGCTGACCGTGCTGTTCCTGCTCGCCGTCATCATGGGCGGGCGCAAGAGCCGGATCGGCGCGATGGTCGGGGCCACCGTCATCGTGATGCTGCCGAAGCTGCTCGACGACATCGAGATGTTCCGCTTTGTTGCGATCGGCCTCGCCGTGATCGTCGCGATCGCGTCGGCGGTCGCGATCCAGCGCGGCAAGGCGACGCCGGCGCAGATGGCGGTGCCGGTCGTCGGCACGATCCTGCTGGCCGGCCTGTCGTTCAAGCTCGAGACGATGACCGACTGGCGGCTGTCGATCTTCGGCGTGATCACGCTGTTCGTCGTCTACTACCTGCAGGACGGCATCGTCGGCTTCGTGCGCGACGCCTTCAACCTGCAGCGCCGCCGCGTCGTGACCGACACGACCGCGAAGGCCGAGCGGGTGGGCGATGCGGTGTCGGCCGCGAAGCACAGCGGGAATACCGAACTGCTGCAGGCGAGCGGCGTGCTGATGCAGTTCGGCGGCCTGAAGGCGCTGAACGACGTGCACCTCGTCGTCAGGCGCGGCACGATCCACGGTCTGATCGGCCCGAACGGCTCGGGCAAGAGCACGATGATGAACGTGCTGACCGGCATCTACCGGCCGACCGCCGGCACGATCTCGTTCGCCGGCGATTCGGTCGTCGGGCGCACGTCGTCGCACATCGCGCTGTCGGGCATCGCGCGCACGTTCCAGAACGTGCAGCTGTTCGGCGAGATGACGGCGCTGCAGAACATCCAGGTCGGCCTGCACCACACCTTCGCCAGCAACCTCGCGGACGTCGCGCTGCACACGCCGCGCTATCGGCGCGAGAGCGCCGGCTCGGTCGAGCGCGGGCTGGCGCTGCTGCGCTTCGTCGGCCTCTCGGAGTACGCCTACGAAGAGGCGCGCAACCTGCCGTACGGCAAGCAGCGGCTGCTCGAGATCGCGCGTGCCTTGGCGCTCGATCCGCAGCTCCTGCTGCTCGACGAGCCGGCGGCCGGCCTGACCGCACCCGACATCAAGGAGCTGATGGCGATCATCCGCAAGATCCGCGACCACGGCATCACGGTGATCCTGATCGAGCACCACATGGACGTCGTGATGAACATGTGCGATACGGTGTCGGTGCTCGACTTCGGGCAGAAGATTGCCGAAGGCGTGCCGGCACAGGTGCAGAAGGACGAGAAGGTCATCGAGGCCTATCTCGGCGGCCAGGCCGCATGAGGACGCAGCGATGCTGACCATCGACAACCTCGTCGCCGGCTACGGCAAGGTGCAGGTGCTGCACGGGATTTCGCTGGACGTGCCCAAGGGCAAGGTCGTGACCCTGATCGGCTCGAACGGCGCCGGCAAGACGACGACGATGCGCGCGGTCTCGGGGATGATCGCGCCGAGCGCGGGCAGTATCACGCTGAACGGCAAGCGCATCGACGGGCTGGAGTCGTTCCGGATCGCCAAGCTCGGCCTGGCGCATTCGCCCGAAGGCCGGCGCGTCTTTGCGACGATGACGGTGGAGGACAACCTCACGCTCGGAGCCTTCCCGCGGCTGACCGGCAGCCGGCCGCGCGGCGACGTGGCGGCCGATCTGGAGCGCGCGATGGAGCTGTTCCCGCGCCTGAAGGAGCGGCGCATGCAGCTTGCCGGCACCTTGTCGGGCGGCGAGCAGCAGATGCTCGCGATGGCGCGGGCGACGATGCTGAACCCGGAGGTCGTGCTGCTCGACGAGCCGTCGATGGGCCTCGCGCCCATCCTCGTCGCCGAGGTGTTCCGCATCATCGAGCGGCTGAAGGCGCAGGGCGTGACGATGCTGCTGGTCGAGCAGTTCGCCGCTGCGGCGCTCGGCGTGGCCGACTACGGCTATGTGCTCGAGAACGGCCGTATCTCGGTGCACGGGCCGGCCGACAAGCTGCGCAACGATCCGGCCGTGAAGGCGGCCTACCTCGGCGGGTCGCACTGACGCGCTCGGCGCGGGAAGATCGGGCGCAGGCAGCGGTCGCGATCGTCATGTCATGCGGTGATGGAAGTATCCCAGAGCCCGGCCCCGATCGATGTGCTCGGTGCGCTGTGGCGCTCTGCCGGCCTGCCCGCCGACGCGCTCGAGCGCGTGCGCCTGGAAGGCAGCGAGCCGGTGCTGCCCTCGTCGTTCGCGGTCGGCACCGCGGCGCAGGTCGCCACCGCCGCCGCGGCGCTCGCCGCCACCGAGGTCGGCCGGCTGCGCGGCGGCGTCGTGCAGACGGTCGGCGTCGACATGCGCCATGCCGCGCTGGAATGCTGCGGCTACTTCCTGATCGACGGGCGCCGCCCGGAGCTGTGGGACAAGCTTGCCGGGCTGTACCGCTGCGGCAGCGGCTGGCTGCGCCTGCACACCAACTTCGCGCACCACCGCGATGGCGTCTTGCGCTTGCTCGGCCTGCCGGAAGGCGCCGGGACGCCGCGCCATGCGGTGGCGGAAGCGCTGCAGGATCGCGATCCGCAGGCCTTCGAAGACGCCGCGGCCGGCGCCGGACTGGTCGTCGCGATGCTGCGCAGCTTCCAAGCGTGGGACGCCCATCCGCAGCGCGCGGCGCTCGCCGCCGTGCCGCTGGTGTCCATCCGGCGCATCGGCGAAGCGCCGCCGCTCGCGCTGCCTGCACGGTCACCCGCCGACCGACCACTGGCCGGGTTGCGGGTGCTCGACCTGACGCGCATCCTCGCGGGCCCGGTCGGCGGCCGGACGTTGGCGGCCTACGGTGCCGACGTGATGCTGGTCAACGGCCCGCACCTGCCCAACATCGAGGCGATCGCCGACACGAGCCGCGGCAAGCGCTCGGCCCTGGCCGACCTGCGCACCCTCGACGGCCGCGCCGGGCTGCGCACGGTGCTGGCCGATGCCCACGTGCTGCTGCAAGGCTATCGGCCCGGCGCACTGGCCGGGCTCGGCTTCGATGTCGATGATGTCGCCGCCATCCGCCCCGGCATCGTCATGGTGTCGCTGTCGGCCTATGGCGGCGTCGGGCCGTGGGGTGCGCGGCGCGGTTTCGACTCGCTGGTCCAGGCGGCCACCGGCTACAACCTGGCCGAAGCGGAAGCCGCCGGCAGCGCCGAACCGAAGGCGTTGCCGATGCAGATCCTCGACATGGCGAGCGGCCTGCTGATGGCCTGGGGCGCCCAGGCGGCGCTGCTGCGCCAGCAGCGCGCAGGCGGGAGCTGGCATGTCGAGGTATCGCTCGCGCGCACCGCGCAATGGCTGCGCGCGTTGGGACGCGTCGCCGGCGGCTTCGAGACCGCGGCGCGGCCCGACTTCGCGCCCTGGCTCGAGACCGTCGCGTCGGGCTACGGACCGCTGACCGCGATGCGTCACGCGGCCCAGTTCTCGCATACGCCGGCCGGCTGGACGCGTCCGTCGGTGCCGCCCGGCACCGACGCGCTGCGCTGGTCGACCTGACGCGCCGCGGCGGGAGACTGCGCGCGTCATCGCGGCGTGGAGCGCGCATGCGAAAATCATCGGCTACTTCCCAGCCCGAGCCGCAGTGGATCTCGTCTTCCCGCATACCTTCGTGCCGTGGTTCCGCACGGTCGCGCCGCACATCCATGCCTACCACGGCAAGACGTTCGTCGTCGCGATCCCGGGCGAGCTGATCGCGGCCGGCAAGCTGAACTCGTTCGTCCAGGATCTGGCGATCCTGCAGGCGATGGGCATCAAGCTCGTCCTCGTGCACGGCTTCAGGCCGCAGGTCAACGAACAGTTGCAGTCCAAGGGCCACGAAGCGCGCTATCACCAGGGCCTGCGCATCACCGATGCGGTGGCGCTCGATTCGGCCCAGGAAGCCGCCGGCCAGTTGCGCTTCGAGATCGAAGCGGCGTTCTCGCAAGGCCTGCCGAACACGCCGATGGCCAACGCGATCGTGCGCGTGGTGTCGGGCAACTTCCTGACGGCGCGGCCGGTCGGCATCGTCGACGGCGTCGACTACCTGCACAGCGGCGTCGTGCGCAAGGTCGATGCGGCCACGATCCGCAGCGCGATCGACTTCGGCGCCATCGTGCTGCTGTCGCCGTTCGGCTTCTCGCCCACCGGCGAGGCCTTCAACCTGACGATGGAGGACGTCGCGACCAGCACCGCGGTCGCGTTGCAGGCCGACAAGCTGCTGTTCGTCACCGAGGTTCCGGGCATCCACGAGAAGCTCGACGATCCGGAAAGCCCGATCGACACCGAACTCGCGCTGGCCGACGCGGAGCGGCTGATGCGCATCCTGCCGCGCCCGCTCAAGCCGACCGATCCGGCGTTCTACCTGCAGCACTGCGTGCGGGCCTGCCAGGGCGGCGTCGAGCGCTCGCACATCCTGCCGTTCGCGCTCGACGGCGCGGTGCTGATGGAGGTCTTCACGCACGACGGCATCGGCACGATGGTGGTCGACGAGAAGCTGGAGTCGCTGCGCGAAGCCACGTCCGACGACATCGGCGGCGTGCTGTACCTGATCGAGCCGTTCGAGCGCGACGGCACGCTCGTCAAACGCAGCCGGACCGAGATCGAGCGCGACATCGGCCACTACACCGTGATCGAGCACGACGGCGTGATCTTCGGGTGTGCCGCGCTCTACCCGTATCCGGAAGCCAAGACCGGCGAAATGGCAGCGCTGACGGTGTCGCCGCAGGTGCAGAGTCAGGGCGACGGCGAGCGCATCCTGAAGCGGATCGAGCAGCGCGCCCGCGGCATGGGCCTCGACAGCATCTTCGTGCTGACGACGCGCACGATGCACTGGTTCATCAAGCGCGGCTTCGAGCAGGTCGACCCCGAATGGCTGCCCGATGCGCGCAAGCGCAAGTACAACTGGGACCGGCGCTCCCAGGTGCTCGTCAAACGACTGGCGTGAACGGTTTTCGCGCACCTGGCACACAGTTATCCCGCGACCGGCGCGATGATCTCGAAACGACGAAGGAAACCCCGATGGCCCGCATGATCCAATGCATCTATCTGAAGAAGGAAGCCGAAGGTCTGGATTTCTCGCCATACCCTGGCGAACTCGGCAAGCGCATCTACAACTCGGTCAGCAAGGAGGCCTGGCAGCTCTGGATGCGCCACCAGACGATGCTCGTGAACGAGAATCGTCTGAATCTGGCCGATCAGCGCGCGCGCCAGTATCTGGCGCGCCAGATGGAGAATTTCTTCTTCGGCGCCGGCGCCGAGCAACCCGCCGGCTATGTACCGCCGTCCTCCGCCGCCTGACGCGGCGTCGGCTGTGTCGGGCCATAACCCTCGATACCCCTTCGGAGGGGACTCGAACGGAGGCTTGCCGGCCGGCGGCAGCTCTTTAGAATTGGTTTTCCCGTGGCCCTCAACTCCATCGAGGAAAATCATGAGCACATTACAGGAACTGATCGCTCAGAAGGAAGCCCTCGAGCGCCGGATCGAACAGACGATCAAGCAGGACCGCAGCGAGGCGATCGAAAAGGTCCGGGCGCTGATGACCGAATATGGGCTGAGCGTCGCCGACATCGGCAAAAGCCCGAGCAAAACCCTCAGCGGCAAGGGTCACAAGGTTGCAGCCAAATATCGCGACGCGACGACCGGAAACTCCTGGAGCGGTCGCGGCCTGCAGCCCAAATGGCTGAAGGCCGCGCTGGCCGCCGGCCGCAAGATCGACGAATTCGCAGTCTGAGGAAAGCCGGACGCTGCAACGGGTAGTACGCTGCGGTACACGAACGGCACGCCGGCCGCCTCGATCGCAGCCCCGGCGGCACGGCTCTCCACTACATTTACGTACACCCTCCCGGCGAACTGTCCCACGTGCCCGAGTCGCGCCCACCCACCTCGCTGGCTGCCTCGTTCGCGTCCATGGTGTCGTTGCGCCGCCTGCGCGCGGTCGCGCTCGTGCTGGCCGGCTACTACCTGTCCGGCCGGCTCGGCCTGCTGGCACTCGAACCGGGCCGGCACATCTCGCTGATCTGGCTGCCCGCGGGCGTCGCGCTGGCGGCCTTTCTGCGCCTGGGTCGCGAGGTATGGCCGGGCGTCGCGGTCGGCTCGCTGCTGCTCGGTCTGACGACCGGCACCTCGCCCGCGGTCGCGATGCTCGTCGCGGCCGGCAACACGCTGGCGCCGCTGGCCGGTGCGACGCTCCTGCGGCGCAGCGGTCTGCATCCCGAACTCGACCGGCGCCGCGATCTGGCGCTCTACGTCTCGATCGGCATCGGCGCGGCGACGGCGGCGAGCGCGACGAACGGCGTGCTCTGGCTCGCCGTCGTCGGCCGGTTACCCTGGTCGGACGTCCTCTCCGCCTGGGCCCACTGGTGGCTCGGCGACGCGATCGGCACCGTGGTCGCCGGCATCCCGCTGCTGACGCTGTCGCGCGCCTCGCTCGCGTCGGCCTACGCCGAATGGCGCTGGGTCGTGAACCTGCCGCTCTCGCTCGCGGCGCTGCTTTGCGCCTCGTGGGTCCTGACCGCCACCGATCAGGCGATCCTGATGCCGTTGTGGTTCGTGCCGCACATGCTGCTGTTCTGGCTGTCGGCGCGCAGCGGTCTGTTCGCGGCATCGGCGACCACGCTGGTGCTGGCCGGCATGGCCGCACTCGCCGCCGGCCTGGGCGTCGGCCCCTACCACCTGAGCGGCTCGGCGAGCAGCGTCGCGGGGCTGTCGGGCTATCTTTGCAGCCTGCTCGCGGTGCCGCTGCTGATGGCTGCGCTGACCGGCGAGCTGGCGGCGAGCGAACGGCGCTGGCAGCGCGCGCTCGACACGTCCGACATCGGCATCGGCGAGTGGGACCTGCGCGCCGGCCGCATCGCGTTCTCGGCGCGCTGGCTCGCGATGCTCGGCGATGCCGGGGCGCCGCCCGGCGCGTCCATTCAGGCATTCTGGTCGCGCGTGCATCCGAGCGATGCCGGCGCGTTGCAGCAAGCGCTCGAGCCGCTTCAGGAATCGCGCGCCGGCCACTGCCGCGCCGACTGCCGGATGCGTTGCAGCGACGGGGCGTGGCGTTGGTTCGAGCTGCACGCGCTGGTGGCCGAGCGCGACGCGCTCGGCAAGCCGCTGCGCATCGTCACGACCTTGCGCGACGTCGACGACCGGCACGTGGCGCACGAGCGCCAGCGCTTGTCGGAAAGCCTCTTCGAGCACCTGCACGAGGGGCTCTTGATCACCGACGCCGAGTACCGCGTGCTCGACGCCAATCCGACCTTCGAGCAGATCACCGGCTATGGCCGCGACGACGTGCTCGGCACCGTGCCCGCGCTGCTGCGCCCGGCGCCGCCCGATACCGCGGCCGAACGCCAACAGCTCGAGATGCAGGCGAGCCTGGCGATCGGCGGCAGCTGGCGCGGCGAGGTCGTGGACCGCCGCCGCAATGGCGAGCACTGCACGTTGCAGGTCACGGTCTCCGTCGTGCGCAGCCCGGACGGACGCATCGTCAACCACGTCCTGGCGTTGTCGGACGTGACCGAGGCCCGGCGCCACGTCGAACAGCTCCAGCGTCAGGCGCATTTCGACGAGCTGACGCGCCTGCCGAACCGCGTGCGTCTAGCGCAGATGCTGCAGGCGGCGCTGCGCGCCAGCGAGCGCGAAGCGTCGCTGCTGACGGTGTGCTACCTCGACCTCGATCACTTCAAGCCGGTGAACGATCGCTACGGGCACGAGGCCGGCGACCGCCTGCTCGTCGAGCTCGCGAGCCGCATGCGGCGGTCGCTGCGGAGCTGGGCGGGCGGCGACGACGTCGTAGCGCGCATCGGCGGCGACGAATTCGTGCTGCTGCTGCGCACGGCGACGCTGGAGGAAAGCCGCCATGCAGTCGAGCGCGTGCTGCGCCAGATCAGCCAGCCGTATGTGCTCGGCGGGGCCGTCGGCTCGGTGGCGGTCACCGCGAGCATAGGCGCGACCGTCTTCCCGCTCGACGGCGCCGACGCCGAGACGCTCCTGCGCCACGCCGACCACGCGATGTACGGCGCGAAGCAGGCAGGCCGCAACGGCTACCTCTTCTTCGACGCCGAGCATGACCGTCGCGCCGAGGCACGCTTCATGGCGCTCGGGCGCGTTCAGGAGGCGCTCGATGCGGGAGAGTTCTGCCTCTACTTCCAGCCCAAGGTCGACATGCGGCGCGCCACGGTCGTCGGCGTCGAGGCGCTGCTGCGCTGGCGGCATCCCGAGCAAGGCGTCGTGTCGCCGGCGCAGTTCCTGCCGCTGATCGAGAACACCGGGCTCGGCATCAGCGTCGGCAACTGGGTGTTCCAGCAAGGCATACGCCAGCTGGCGCAATGGCTGCGCGATGGATTCGATCTCACGCTGAGCATCAACGTGTCCGCGCGCCACCTGCAGGAGCCGCTGTTCGCCGAGCACCTCGCCGGGCTGCTGCACCGCCATCCCGAGCCGGTCGGGCAGCACCTCGTGATCGAAGTGCTGGAGACGACGGCGCTCGCCGACATCGACTACACCTGCGAGCTGATGCGCGAATGCCGATCGCTCGGCGTGCGCTTCGCGCTCGACGACTTCGGCACCGGCTATTCCACGCTGACGTACCTGAAGCGGCTGCCGCTCGACATGCTGAAGATCGACCGCTCGTTCGTCACCAACATGCTGCACGACCGCCAGGACCTCGCGATCGTCGAAGGCGTGATCGGGCTGTCGCAGACCTTCGGCTGCACCGTTGTCGCCGAGGGCGTCGAGACGCCCGAGCAAGCCGAGCGGCTGATCGCGATCGGCTGCGACATCGGCCAGGGCAACGGCATCGCCGCCGCGATGCCGGCGCCCGACGTGCCTGCCTGGGTGCGGGGCTTTCGCGGCGTTCCCGATCCGCGCGAGCTGGCCGCCGTCTGAGCATCGCGCAGCCTGCCATATGGCGGTAGACGCCCGGCACAGGCTCTAGACTGCCGGGGTGATCCCGCCCGCCTTCCTGCAAGACCTGCTGAACCGCGTCGACATCGCCGAGGTGGTCGGACGCAGCGTCACGCTGAAGAAAAGCGGCGCGAACCTGAGCGGACTGTGCCCGTTCCACGCCGAGAAGTCGCCGAGCTTCACGGTCAGCCCGACGAAGCAGTTCTATCACTGCTTCGGCTGCGGGGCACATGGCGATGCGATCGGGTTCCTCGTCGAGCAGCATGGCATGAGCTTCATCGACGCCGTGCAGGAACTCGCCGGGCAGGTCGGCATGACGGTGCCGGAAGACCGTACGACGCCGCAGGAGCGCGAGCAGGCTGCCGCCCAGAAGCAGCGCCGCGCCAGCCTGAGCGAGGTGCTGGCACGCGCGGCCGAGCACTACCGGCGCCAGCTCCGCGGGAACCAGCGCGCCGTCGCCTACCTCAAGGGCCGTGGACTGACCGGCGAGATCGCGGCGCGCTTCGGGCTCGGCTACGCGCACGACGGCAAGCACGGCCTGGCGAGCGCGTTCCCGGCCTACGACGACCCGCTGCTCGAGGAAAGCGGGCTCGTGATCGTGAAGGACGGCGACGATGCGGCGCCCGGGCCGCACCCCGATGCGGACGCCGCGCCGGCGACCGCGCCGCGCCGCTACGACCGCTTCCGCGATCGCATCATGTTCCCGATCCGCTCGGTCCAGGGCGACGTGATCGGCTTCGGCGGGCGCGTGCTCGACCGCGGCGAGCCGAAGTACCTCAATTCGCCCGAGACGCCGGTGTTCGTCAAAGGCCGTGAGCTGTACGGCCTGTACGAGGCGCGCACCGCCATGCGCGAGCGCGGCCATGCGCTCGTCGTCGAGGGCTACATGGACGTCGTCGCGCTCGCCCAGTCGGGCTTCGGCAACGCGGTGGCGACGCTCGGTACCGCGTGCACGCCGGACCACGTGCAGAAGCTGTTCCGCTTCACCGAGTCGGTGGTCTTCAGTTTCGACGGCGATGCGGCCGGCCGGCGCGCCGCCGGTCGCGCGCTCGAGGCCGCGCTGCCGCACGCGACCGACACCCGCACCATCCGCTTCCTGTTCCTGCCCGAGGAGCACGATCCGGACACCTACGTCCGCGAGTGCGGCGCCGACGCCTTCGAGGAGCAGATCGCGCGCGCGGTCCCGCTGTCGCGCCAATTGATCCAGCTCGCCGCCGACGGCTGCGACCTGGACAGCGCCGAAGGACGCGCCCGGCTGGTGGCGCAGGCCAGGCCGCTGATCGCACGCCTGCCGCCGGGCGTGCTGCGCGGCCAGATCGTCGCGCAACTCGCCGAGACCGCCCGCATCGCACCGTCCGAGCTGGGCGAAACGCCCCCGGCCACGTCCGGCGGCGCCGGGCCGGCCGCACGCGACCGCGCGCCGTCGCGCGAGCCGCGGCGTTCGCGCCGGCCGCTGGCGACGATGGCGAGCTCGCTCGACCGCGCGGTCTGGATGCTGGTGCAGCGCAGCGAGCTGTGGGAGCGCCTCGGGCACGACGCGCACGATCTGCTCAGCGACCAGCCTCCCCCCTACGGCGACTTCTTCGCCTGGCTCGATCGCATCGTCCATGATCAGGGAACGCTGGCGGCCGGCGCGCTGCTCGACGAGATGAGCGACGCGGCCGCACCCGAGGCGTTCGGCGCGCTGGCGGCGCGCGTCCGCCAGTTCCACGACATGCCGGTCGGCGACGAGGCGCACGTCGAGATGGGCGTGATCCTCGACCGGCTGCGCCTGCAGCTCGTCGGCGGCGAGCTCGAGCTCATGCTCGAATCGGGCGGAGCGCAGTCGGACGAGGCGCGGACCCGTCAGCGCGAGCTCTACCGCCAGCAAGCCGAGCTGAAGAAGCGTCTCGCCACGGCCCCCGGCGCGGCCGCGCATTGACGAAATCCGTCCGGCGAACGATAATTGAGGGTTTTCTGAACGCGGCAAGAGTGACAGCAGCACCTCCGGGCCCCGGCCACCCTTTGATCCAGGGTCACACCAAGGCCAACTTTCCCGCAAGGGCTGCCCACACAGACGTCACGCCAGCTTGCCGCATCGCCCTGGCGCAAGACCTCCATCGAGCGGCAACAACGACCGCGCGATCGGGTCTACCCGGGAGCGCGAGCATTGCTCACACGTCCGTTCTCGATTCGGCAGCCGTTTCGGCCTTGAATTGCGCATTCCGGTGCGCAGTTGGAGAGCTGAGCCGCCGAACCGCGAGCTCACCACCTTTCCGAGGATCGTCCGCATGACCGCCAAGAAGACCGCCCCTGCTGCCCCGGCACCCAAGGCTGCCGCCACCGCCAAAGCAGGCAAGGCGGAGGAAGCCAAGAAGCCCGCCAAGCCCGCCGTGAAGACGGCCGAGGCCAAGGGCAAGGCCGCTGCGCGGAAGCCGGCGACGGAGGAGGCGGTCGTCAAGGGCAGCGAAGAGGGCGACGTCGATCTGTCGGACCTCGAGTCCGATCTGGAAGGCGAACCGGAAGTCGAGGCGGCGGCCGACGAAGCCAAGGCGAAGGCCAAGCCGCTGCGCATGAAGGTCAGCCGCGCCAAGGAGCGCGCGCTGATGCGCGAGTTCGGCCTGGACGAGACCGCGCTGACCGAAGAAGAGGTGACGAAGCGCCGCCAGGAGCTGAAGACGCTCATCAAGATGGGCAAGACGCGCGGTTTCCTGACGCATCAGGAAATCAACGACCACCTGCCCGAGAAGCTCGTCGACAACGAGATCCTCGAGGCGATCGTCTCGATGCTCAACGACATGGGCATCGCGGTCTACGAGCAGGCGCCCGATGCGGCCACCCTGCTGATCGCCGGCGGCGGCGCGACCACCGCCACCGAGGAAGAAGCCGAGGAAGCTGCCGAAGCGGCGCTCTCGACCGTCGATTCCGAGTTCGGCCGCACGACCGACCCGGTGCGCATGTACATGCGCGAGATGGGCACCGTCGAGCTGCTGACGCGCGAAGGCGAGATCGAGATCGCCAAGCGCATCGAAGGCGGCTTGCAGGCGATGATGCTGGCGATCAGCGCGTCGCCGACGACGATTGCCGAGCTGATCAGCTACGCCGACAAGATCGCCTCCGGCGAGATGAAGATCTCCGAGGTGGTGGACGGCTTCGTCTCCGAGGACGAAGCCGACGACTACGTGGCCGAGGAAGACGTCGACTTCTTCGACGACGAGGACGACGACGACGGCAACGGCGGCAGCAAGGCGCTGACCAAGAAGCTCGAGGAGCTGAAGACGGCGGCGCTGCTGAAGTTCGACGCGTTGCGCACCAACTTCGACAAGATGCGCAAGGCCTTCGAGAAGGAAGGCTACCAGTCGCCCGCCTACAACAAGGCGCAGCACGCGATCAGCAGCGAGCTGATGACGATCCGCTTCACGGTCAAGACGATCGAGAAGCTGTGCGGCATCCTGCGCTCGCAGGTCGACGACGTGCGCCGCTACGAGCGCGAGCTGCGCAAGATCCTGGTCGACAAGTGCGGCATGCCGCAGGAATACTTCATCAAGCACTTCCCGCCGAACATCCTGAACCTGAAGTGGGCGGAGAAGGAAGCCGCGGCGGTCAAGCCGTACAGCGCGATCCTCGGCCGCAACCTGCCGCCGGTGCAGGAGCTGCAGAAGAAGCTGATGGACCAGCAGGCGCGCGCGGTCGTGCCGCTCGACGACCTGAAGCAGATCAACAAGCGCATGAACGAGGGCGAGAAGGCCTCGCGCGATGCGAAGAAGGAGATGATCGAGGCCAACCTGCGCCTCGTGATCTCGATCGCGAAGAAGTACACCAACCGCGGCCTGCAGTTCCTTGACCTGATCCAGGAAGGCAACATCGGCCTGATGAAGGCGGTCGACAAGTTCGAATACCGCCGCGGCTACAAGT
>JAFEEF010000063.1 GCA_018241265.1 Pseudomonadota bacterium
GGTGCCGGTCGGCCGCGTGCCGTATGGCGTGGTGGTGGTCGAATAGGCTTTCAACGAAGGGAGATCGACATGAGCAGGAACGTGATCCGAATCGCGATCGCTGCCGGTGCGCTGGCTGCGATCGGCAGCGCATGGGCTGCAGGCGAGCCGACGCAAGCGCAGATCGACGCGGCTTTTGCCAAGGCCGATCCCGACCACGACGGCACGGTGAGCCGCGCTGAAGCGATGCGCTTCGGCATCTCGAAGGCCGCCTTCGAGCATGCCAATCCGGACAAGGACGGCACGCTCGACAAGAAGGAGTTCGTCGAGGCGATCACCTGGCAGTTCAACCACGCCAACCCCGACAAGGACGGCACGCTCGACCCGAAGGAAGCGCGCAAGGCCGGCATCAAGGCCAAGGGCGCGTTCGAGAAGGCCGATCCGGACAAGGACGGCACGCTGGACCTGGGCGAGTACTTCGAAGCGCTGACTGCGCAGGCGCACTGACCGATATCGCCCAGGGTCACTCGACCGGCACGGCGAGCTGGCCGTTCAGCGTCGCGCTGCGGTCGGGCGCGCCGGTGAATCGCACGCCGGAGAAATCGAAGGTACGCGCCTCGCCGGCAACGTGCATCTCGAGGCCGCTGCAACCGGCGGCACGGCAAGCGAGGTCGCCGAGCCGCGCTTCACGCACCGCGCCTTCGGCATCGACCGCCACCGTCAGCGTCTGCCCGGCGAGGTCGTCGAAGCGATAGCGCTTCGTGCCGTCGTCGGCGAGTTCGAACCCCGCGCCGCCATCGGCGCAGAAGTCGATCAGCGCGCCGTCCTGCTCGACGACCGCCAGCGACGTCGTGCGGCAGGCCGCACCGGGTGGCGCCTGCAGCGATGCGTGCAGCCGCCACGCAGCCGCATCGCCCTGCAGCATCGCATCGGCGATCTCGATGCGGTATCGGCCGTGCGCATCCGGCCGCGTCAGCGCCATGCCGCTGCAGGGCCTGCACATGAAGCGAAGACCGCCGGCATCGACGATGCGCGCCGCCGTGACGCGGCCTTGCGCCGTATCGAGTTCGAGCGACCAGCGCGACAGTCCTTCGGCAGCCGCGCGATAGCGGCGCAGGCTGCCGCTCTGCGTCGCGGTCATCGGGCCGATGCAGGCGATCTCGTGCTGATCGGCCGACGACAGTTCGAGCGATTCGTGCGGGCAAGCCGGGAACCGCGGAGACGCTTGCGTGCCGCTGCCGACCGGCTCGGCCGGCACGCCTTGCGCGGCGATCGGCGGATTCGCCGATGCCGCGCCGGCCGGCACCGCGCGAGAGCCGATCGGGCGGGCCTCGTCGCGTGCGAACCGGACGGCGGCGAGCGCGGCCATCAGCAGGACCGCCGCCGTCCAGACCGCGACGCGCCGGCGGCTCATCACTCGGGCAACGTCAGTTGCCCATCGAGCACCATCCAGCCGCCGGCGCCTTGCAGCATCGTGCCGTCCAGCCGCAACCGACGCGCACCGCTGCCATCGGGCATCGCCAGCGTCACGCCGGCACAGTCGTCGGCGCGACACGCCATGCCGCCGGAGGCTATGGCCTGCAGACGCCCTTGCGCGTCGAGCTCGACGGCGATGCCGCGGCCGTCGAGATCGGCATAGCGGTACGACGTGCCGCCGTCGTCGCGCACGACGCGGCCGGTGCCGTCGTCGGGGCAGTAGCCGGCGAGCGTGCCGTCGCTGCGCGCGATCGACAGCCGCTGGCCGGCGCACACGGCTTCGTCGCGTTGCGTCTGCACCGCGACCTCGACCGTGCCGTTCAGCACGAGATCCGCGCCGGCCGTTGCCGCGTTCAGCACCGCGCGATCGAACACCAGCCGGCGCACCCCCTGCAGATCGGCAGGCCCGATCGAGATGCCGCGGCAGCCCTCCGCGCGACAGGCGTAGATCGCACCGTCGCTCGTGGCGGTAGCCGATTGCACCTTCTGACCGACGCTCTCGATCCGGACCCGATGCATCACGCTGCCGTAGCCATCGATGCGGTAGCGGCGCCGGCTGCCGCTGTCGCTGAAGGCCGCATGCACGGCCGGACAGTCGATCGCGAGCGCGCCGATCTGCCAGCGCAACGCGGTCGACGCGCAGGCAGCGGCCGGTGCAGGCGCATGGGTGGCCACGGGCCGTACCGACAAGGACGACGCCGACGACAGCGCCGCCGCATCTCCGGCCTGCACCGCGTCGATCGGCCGTTCGATCAGCGAGACGGCGTGCCGCGCCGGTGGCCACCGCCACCAGACGGCCGCGACGAGCGCCAGCCCGGCCACCGCCGAGACGCGCCCGAGGCTCGTGTTCATGGGCGGCGCGACGCGCGCAGCGCCGCGGGTGTCGGCGCGGGCACGACGAAGCTGCCGCTCGCCGTGGCGGTGCGCGCGCCGGTCGGATAGCCGTCGGCTTCGACGATGTGCAGCACGCTGCCGGTGAACGTCACCGTGCGCTGGCCCGTGCCGTCGGGCGCCGATACGGCGACGCCGCCGCAGTCGCCCATGCAGCCGAAGCTCTCGCCGAACGAATAGGCGATCGTCGCCGACACGACCGCGCCGCCGGCATCGGTGTTCACCGTGACGTCGCCGGCGCCGAAGTTGTTCATCGTGAGCACCAGGCTGCCGTCGGCTTGCTGCGTCGCACCGATCACGCCGCCGATGAGATCGGCGCAGCTTCCGAACGTATAGGGCTCGTCGGCCGGCGTCACGTCGACCTGGTTCGAGAGCGACCCGCAGTCGCTCGCCAGCACCGGGAAGAACGTGCCGGTATCCATGGCCGAGATGTAGATGCCGGTGAAGGTCGCCTTCAAGGTCGCGAACGTCGTCGTCGACAGGCTGCCGTCGGACGCGACCGCCGCGAGCTGCGTGCCGTCGAACGTGATCGTCCGGATCTCGGCCGTGAAGCCGAAGTCGGTGTTGATCGTCGGCGGACCGACCGTGACGCCGTTGCAGGCACCGGCGCGGCACTTGTAGTCGATGTCGTAGCCGGTCGGCAGGCCGTTCTCGTCGAACGTCTGGCGCGTCGCCGTGACGCTGACGAACGTGCCGCCGTTCAGCACCACGCTGACGGTGGTGGGCTGTGCGACCGGCGCCAAGCCGTTGCTGCCGGTCACGTTGCGGAACGGATAGGTGCCGTAGGTCGTGCTGCCCTGCGCGGTGACGAAGGTCGCCGCGATGCCGAAGGTGTTGGCGCCGTCGCTGATGTCGACGCAATCGGCGATCACGCTGCGATCGGGCTGTATCAGGAAGTAGCGGTTGTCGCTGCACGGCAAGCTGGGCAGCACGACGCCCGGGACCGCGGTGGCCAGCGCGCCGTCGATGACGACCGTCCCGCCGCCGCCGGTCAGCGGCGCGGCGTCGAACGTGATGACGCGCGTCAGGTCGGTCGCCGCGGCGCCGACGGTGATCCCGCTGCAGGCCGTGCCGCTGCAGGCGTAGCTCGCGCCGGCACTCGTCGCGTAGCTGGCCGACAGCACCGCCTGGTCGCGCACGCGCAGCGCCAGCACGTCGCCGCCGGTCGTCGTGTAGACGTCGTCGAGCACGGTCGGGTCGGCGTCCTCGGGATCGGACGTGCGCCGGGCCGGACAGAAGCGCACCGCCGTGCCGTCGACCGTGAGGTCGAGGCGGCCCTCGATGCACAGATGCTCCTCGTTGACGAAGCTCGCCACCATCGCGTCGTAGGCGTCGCTGCCGAGCGCCGCGATGCGCGCATCGAGCGCGGTCAGCGTGTCGTACATCGGATCGCCCGCCGTCGCGGCAAAGGGCGTCGTGATGAAGCTCTGCGTCCCGGTCTTCACCGTGACGCCGACGGTCTGTTCGAGGAAGGCGGTGACGTCGGCCTGCGCCGACGCGATGCCGGCCTCGGTGATGCGCGCGCTCAGTGCCGTGCTGGTCGCGCCGTACGACGTGAACGCGGTCTGCGCATCCTGCCCGAGCAGGGCCGAGGTCAAGAGGGTCGTCAGCGCGGTGACGTTGGCATGCCCGGCCGCGATGGCGACCGTCACGCCGTCGACGCCGAAGCTCAGCATGTAAGGCGCCGTCAGGTCCTGCACGACGATGCTGTAGTCGTCGGTGCCGCCGAACGGCGCGCTGGTGCGCTGCGTCCCGCCGGCACCCTTGGCGATCAGGCTGCCGGTATAGACCGCGGCGCCGTCCATCGCGATGCCCGTCAGCGACGGCTGCTCGACCGGCGTCTGCGCCGGCTGTCCGCCGCCGCCGCCGCACGCCGCCAGCATCGCCGACAGGGACCAGGCGGCGAGCCGCCGCCAGCGCATGAACGACGCCATCGGTCAGCCGGCCGTCAGGGGTTGCAGACGTAGGCCGAGGCCTGGATGTTCTGGTTGATCTGGCCTTCCTCGCCGCCCTCCCAGTACTTGACCTTGAACACCTGGCGCACGGGATTGAAGCCGCCCGGGCAGACCTGGCGCGCATAGAGCCAAGGCGACCACTGGCTGCTCTTCGACGTCGTGCCGTTGGCGTCCGGGTCGAAGACGTTGGTGTCGGACTGGAACATGATCTGCGTCGCGTTGCGGTCGCCGGTCGCGACGAGGTTGGTGTAGTTCGCGTTGCCCGGCGGCGTGATCTGGTTCAGCCCCTTGTAGGTCTTGCCGGCGTACTCGAGGTACTTGTAGGCGAGCGCGACATCGGGGTTCGTGCTGCCGGCGGTCGTGCCCATGAAGTAGCCGATGTCGGTCGGGTTGGTGCCGCGGATCGCGCGGAAGATGTTGTTGATCTCGAAGCACTGCGTCGTCGCGCCGCTCCACGTCGGGCAATGCGTGTTCTTCGGCGACGGCGTGCCGTTCATGTAGGCGCGGCTCGCGATGATGTAGGTGTTGGACGTGTCGCAGGTCGTGCCGGTGCCCTTGCAGTAGACGCGGTCGTAGAGCGTGCCGACGTTGACCGAATTGACGGTGATGGGCACGCCTTCGACGGCACCGGTCATCGCCTTGGCCTTCAGGATGTAGCCCGGGATCGCGGCCGAGCCCGGCAGGCCGGTGAGCTTGCAGGTCGTGAGCGTCGGCGACTGGTGCTGCAACGGCGGCGTGCCGACCTTCGGGTTGCAGGTGGCGAGCGGCGCGCCGCTGTTGGACACGGTCACCCAGTCGGCATGCGCCGGCAGGCCGGCAAAGGCCGCGAGCGCGGCGGCGGAGACGAGTCGCAAGGTCATGAGGGATCTCCTCGAAAGTGGGTCGCAGATGTGGCGGTCGTGACGTTCAGTTGCCGCCGCCGTCGCCGGAAGGCACGCCGCGCGGCTGGTAGCCCGACGTGTAGAGATCGACGGCCTGCGTCACGTCCTCGACGTCGGAGTTCAGCAGCCGGATGCCGAAGCTGTTCAACGCGGCGCCCAGCGGCGCGCGCGTCTTCACCAGCAGCCAGGGCGAGTTCGGGCTGCTCATGCCGTCCGGATCGGCGGCATTCACGTCGACCCGAAAATCGGCCCAGGTCGGCGCCAGACGCGGTTGCGGGTTGGTGTATTCGTTCAGGCCCTTCGACGTGCGGCCGCTCTGCAGCAGCGCCTTGGTCGCATCGCCCCAGTAGTAGGCGATCGCGACGGCCTGCTTCGGCAGCGTGCGGCGGAAGATGTCGTTGACGTTGAACGACAGGCCGCTCGAATCCCAGACCTCGGCGTTGACCTGCACCTGCACGCCGAAGATGAACTGCGTCGGATCGCTGGCGAGACGCCAGACCTTCTCGCTCAAGGTACCGATCGTCACGTCGTTGATGATCACCGGCGCGCTGCGCGACGCGACGATCGCGTAGCCGGACTCGCCGGGCAGGCTCGTCACGAGGCAATCGGTGCCGGCCGGATCGTTGGTCGGGTTGCAGGCGGTCAGCACGTCGCCGCCGAAGGTCGACGGCAGGGTGATGTAGCCGGCAGCCATGGCCGGTGCGGCCGCGGTCCAGGCGAACGCCGCGAGCAGCAGCGGGCGGTACGGGAACGGATGTTTCATGTGCAGTCTCCTTGCGTCTTGCTGAAGGGCGGCCGCTCGTGACGGCCTGGTTGGAAAGCGATCGGTTTCGCGCGCCGCATCAGCGCCCGTCGAGCTCGTAGTTCACGCTGACGAAGAAGCCGCGCGGCGAACCCGGCCCGACATAGGTCGTGTTCTGCCATTCGGCCGAGTTGTAGTTCCAGCCGCTCGGTCCGATCGCGCCGTGCACCGACGGCGAGAACGGGTTGACGCCGAGCCGGCCGGCGGTGAAGTACTTGCGGTCGAGCAGGTTCGTGATCTGCAGCCCGACGCTGAGCCGCTGGGTCACGCGGTAGGTCGTGTCGAGGTTGAAGATCGCGTAGCCCGGCACGCGGCCGCTGTCGGTGAACGGGCGCCCGGGCCGCACCGGCAACTGCAGGAAGCCGCCGGCGCATTGGCCGCAGTAATAAAGGCCGGTCTGCTGGTCGGTGCCGGCCGGCTGGTGCAGGTTGTTCTCGTTGCCGCGCACGAACGAGTCCGAACGCGCCAGCATCGCGAGGCCGAACTGCAGCGCCGGCGTCGCATGCCACGTGACCTTGCCGTTGAACGCATGCTGCGGTATGCCCGGCATGCGCGCGCCCGGATCGATGCGGATCATCTGGTAGGTGCCGCGGCCCTGGTTCGCCGTGGCGCCCGCCGTCGGCAACGTGCCCTGCCCTGCCAGCTCGGGGTTGTTGGCGGCGGCCTGCGAGTTCTGGTTGAAGTCGGCGCTGCTGTTGTGCGGGCTGACGGTATAGAACGTCGACTCGAACGTCGCGTCGGTGTACGAGTAGCCGAGCTTCAGGTCGAACGGCCCGACGCTGCCGTCGATGCCGAGCTCGAGGCCCTGGCGACGCGTCTTGCCGATCGTGTCGAAGTAGCTGCGGTTGTCGCCGACGCCGACGAAGTAGATGTCGTTGGTCAGGTCGGTGCGGTAGAGGCTCGCACTCCAGTTCCAGCGGTCGAGGAGCCGCCCGCGCGCGCCGATCTCGCCCGAGGTCGAGCGGATCTGCGGCAGGTACGGATCGCCCGACAAGGTCGTCGGCAGGTTGCAGCCCGGGCCGACCAGGCTGCGCGGCGCGGTGCCGATCGAGTGCTGCTCGGCGCCCGAGCCCACGATCAGCGGCACCGGCGTGCTGTCGAACGCGCAGCCGAGCTCGACCACCGACGGCACGCGCGCGCCGCGGCTCAGGTTGCCGTAGAGGTCGAGGTCGGGCTGCGGCAGCCAGTTGATGCCGAGCGACGGATTGAACGACGTGTAGCGGAAGCCTTCGGCGGTCTGCGTCGTCAGATCGACGTTGTCGTCGAGGCCCTGCGTGCCGGTGATCAGCTCGTGCAGCTCGACGTTGGCCGCCGACGTGCGCACCGCCAGGTGGCTGTCCGTCGTCGTGTAGTTGTAGCGCGCTGCCGCCGTCACGAAGAGATTGCTCGCCGCGGTCCAGGTCTCGCTGGCGAACAGGCTGATCGTCGTCTCGGTGCCGCTGAAGTCGTTGCCGGGGATCTGGTGCGAGGCCGCGTAATACTGCGGGTCGATCTCGTCGGGCGCAAGGTAGACCTGATGCGCCGCGTCGATCAGGCCGAGCTGCTGCACCATCGTGTAGGTCGCGCGGCTGCGGTCCACCGATGCGCCGACCATGAACTTGTGGCGGTCGAGGTTCCAGTTCGCCTGCAGCGCGATGCCGTCGGTCTTCTGCTGCAGCGACGTCGTCGTGAGCAGCCCGATCGGCGTGCCGTCGACGACGCCGGTGCCGTTGGCCTGGCCGTCGACGAGGCTGCTCTGGTTCGCGCCGTTGCGCGTGCGGACGCCGCCGGGCGCGGTCGGATCCTCGATGAAGTCCTTGCTCGCCTGGAAGTCGTCGAAGCCTTCGTAGATGTCGCCGTTCAGGCCGTCGCGGTCGCTCTGCCGGTGGTAGACGCGGCCGACGATGTTGATCCGGTCCGAGACATCGAGCTCGCCGGACAGCGACAGCTGCCAAAGCCGGTTGACGCTGCGGTCCGGCGACGTGAACACCGTCTCGGGACGCTGGTCGTAGAGCTCGATCGGGATCAGGCCGTTGCCGACCAGCGTGTTGTCGGCCGCGAGCAGGCTGGCGGTGATCGATCCCTTCGGCAGCACCAGGTCGCCGCGGCCGAAGAACTGCCGCACGCGCGACGGCGAATCGTCGCGCCAGCCGCGCTCGTCGAAGACATTGAGCGCCGCGAAGCCGGCGAGCGTGTCGTCGTGTGCGCCTCCTGACAGCGTCACCTGCGTGCGGCCCCACGAGCCGGCGAGCACGGAGGCTTCGAGGCCGGGCGCCGTGTAGCCGCTCTTCGTGCGCAGCGACAACGCGCCGCCCAAGGTGTTCAGCCCGAACAGCGGGTTCGAGCCGGGGAAGAGATCGAAGCGCTCGATCGCGGCCAACGGAATCAGGTCCCAGTTGACGACGTCGCCGAACGGCTCGTTGACGCGCACGCCGTCGAAGAAGACCGAAAGGCCCTGCGGCGTGCCGACCTGCGGGCTCGCGGTGAAGCCCCGGTAGTTCACGTCCATCTGGAACGGGTTGCCGGCGTAGTCGTTCGCGCTGACGCCCTGCATCTGCGCGTTCATGTAGTCGCCGATGTTCAGCGACTTGGCGTCCTTGATGTCGCGTGCCGTGGCGCTCTGCAGGTTGGCCGGAATCTGGTCCGGCGTGAGGCTCAGCCCGGGCAGCGGGCTGATGTCGATCGGCCGCTTGCCGCGCACGAGCACGGGTTGCAGCTGCGTCGTGGGCGCGCTCGCTCCGGCATCGGGCGGCGCCGCGGCCTGCTGGGCGGCCGCGACCTGGCAGGCCGTGCCGATGACGACGCCCGGCGCGATCTTGCGGATGCGGAGCAATCGACGTGTCGGAGCCCGCTTCGGAGTCGGTGCGAGAACCAGGGAACAACTCCACGATGACGCATGGAAGAAGGAAGGCTGTCCAACGCAGTCTAGGAACGCATAGACGCTCAACATCGGGATGATTTCCCGCCGATGCAGGGAAAGCGTCATGGGACATGACGTGACACTCTGCACCCTCGAAGCGCGGGCGCCGGGCGGCCGGTTCACCCCTGGATCGAGGGGCTCCATCGACTTACTGACAAACCCCAGGCCACGTCAGGAGCATTTCCCTTTCGAGCTTGCGGACACTGCATGACCGTTGCGGCCGATCACCTACCGCGACGAAGGCTTTCGATCTGCTCTCGGGGATGAGCGGACAAACGGCAGCACAAGCAGCACCCAGCCGAGGCGCATGGGTCGTGGAGGGACAACGCAATGGTCGCAGGCCGCGAGACGCGCGCGTGGTGGAGTGCTGCCGTGTGGCTCTGCGCCGGGCCGGTGTTCGCACAGGATCCGGAAAGCGCCGCAGCACCCGGCAACTCGGCGAGCGGCCCGACGGACGACAGGCCGCGCGTCACGCTGCCGACGGTGCTCGTGCCCGGCAAGCGTCCGATCGACGTCGGTCCGCTGCCGGGCCTCGCGATCACGAAGGACCAGATACCCGCCAACATCCAGAGCGCGACGAAGGAAGAGATCAAGGCATCGAGAGCGCTCAACATCGGCGACTACATGAACGCGCAGATGCAGGGCGTCAGCGCGAACGACTACGCCGGCAACCCGTTCCAGCTCGACATCAACTACCGCGGCTTCACCGCGAGCCCGCAAGTCGGCACGCCGCAGGGCCTCTCGGTGTTCTTCGACGGCGTGCGCGTCAACGAGCCGTTCGGCGACGTCGTCAACTGGGACCTGATACCGGTCAATGCGATCGACCGCTTCGACCTCTTCCCCGGTTCCAACCCGCTGTTCGGCTTGAACACGCTGGGCGGCGCGATCTCGGTTCGGACCAAGAACGGCTACACCGCGCCGGGGATCGAAGCCTCGCTGATCGCCGGCTCGTGGGGACGGTCCCAGGAGTCGATCTCGGCCGGCTGGCACGGCGACACCCTGGCCGGCTTCGCGGCCATCAACGTGTTCGACGAAAAGGGCTGGCGCGACAACTCGCCGTCACGCGTGCGCCAGGCCTATGCCCGCGGCGACTGGGTGCTCGACCGCGGCACGCTGAACGCCAGCGTGCTGTGGGCCGACAACAAGCTCATCGGCAACGGCTTGATCCCGATCGAGCTCTACGACGAGCGTCCCGAGACGGTCTTCACGTCGCCGGACCGCAGCAAGAACCGCCTGCTGCAGTTCACGCTCGGCGGCGAGTTCGACGTCTCCGAGACCTGGAACCTCACGGCCCGCGCCTATCGCCGCAGCAGCGACCGCGAGGGCACGGCCGGCGACATCTACGAAGGCTTCGAGGACATGGACGCCGAGCACGACTCGATCCCGGACCCGAACGTCAGGTACTCGACGATCGCGCGCAACGGCGCACACCAGTTCGGCGGCAACTTCAGCAACTACGGCGGGCCGGGCGTCGTCGACGGCACGCCGATCGGCCTCTTCACCAACACCACGCTGAGCCAGGTCAGCACCGGCCTCGCGCTGCAGTCGAGCTGGAACCTGCCCGAGCACAAGATCATGGCGGGCGCATCGATCGACCGCAACGAGTCGACCTACCTGATGTCGCAGCGCCTCGGCCTGATCGACGCGGCGCACCAGGTCTACCTCGCACCCGACCGGATCGACCCGCAGTACTACGCGGCATCGCACGACGTCCCCGGCAACAACTTCAGCGGGACGTCGACGACGAAGAGTCTCTATGCGAGCGAGACGTGGTCCGTCAAGCCGAACCTGCACCTGACCGTCGCCGCGCGGGCCAACTGGACGTCGACCGACAGCGACCTGGACGTGCGCACGTCGGAAGGCTCGTACGAGCTGCACGAACTGCGCACCGGCACCAACGGGCTGCCGGAGCGCCTCGATCCGATCACGACGACCAAGGAAGGCTTCTTCTACCGTTCGTTCAATCCATCGGCCGGCGTCAACTGGCTGCCCGATCCGGACCTGAACCTCTATGCCAACCTGAGCCGCGGCGCGCGCACGCCGTCGGTCGTCGAGCTCGGCTGCGCCTACGACGGAACGCCGGTGCCTTTCGTGCTCGGCCAGACCAACTTCGGCAGCATCCCGGCGAGCCTGCGCGGCCCGGGCTGCAACCTGCCGACGACCTTGTCGGGCGATCCCTACCTGCCGCAGATCCGCTCGACCTCGGGCGAGGTCGGCGCACGCGGCAGGCTCGCGGGCCGCTGGAACTGGAGCGCGAGCATCTACCGCACCGACCTGACGGACGACATCTACTTCGTCGGCGTCGGCGACAACCGCAGCTACTTCGACACGATCGGCAAGACGCGCCGGCAAGGACTCGAGCTCGGTCTCGACGGCAGCATCGGCGCCTTCGACGTCAAGCTCGGCTATTCGTATACCGACGCCACCTTCGAGTCCACCTTCTACACCGTCAGCCCGCACAACAGCTCCGCGAACTTCGACCAGAACTCGCAGCCGTTCTATCTCGACGTCACGACGCGGCTGCTGCTCAACGCGAACTCGAACGCCAACCAGGGACGCGGCACCTACCTGATGACCCGCGTCGATCCGGGCGCGCGGCTGCCCGGGATACCGCAGCACGCCTTCAACGCGCGGCTGCAGTGGCGCGCCTCGTCCGACATCAAGCTCGGACTCGGCATGGTCGCGCGGTCGTCGTCGTTCGTGCGCGGCAACGAGAACAACCAGCATCAGCCGTCGGGCAACGACCAGCAGATCGGCCTGTACTACTGCAACGACCACTGCGTGAGCGGCGGCTACCAGCAGATACCGGTCGGCCCGGGGCGCGACTTCCACGACGACGGCGAGGTGCCGGGCTACGCGATCTTCAACCTCGACGGCACCTGGCAGGCGACGAAGCGGCTGGCGGTCGGCTTCCAGGTGACCAACCTCTTCGATCGCAAGTACTACACCGCCGGCCGGCTCGGCATCAATCCGTTCGCGCCGTCGGTCAACGGCGCCATCGGCCCGAGCGGCTGGAACTACAACTCGACCGAGTGGCAGAACACGACCTTCGTCGGACCCGGCGCGCCGCGCGGCCTCTTCCTGAACCTGACCTATGCCTACGATGCAAAGTGAGCTGCGCCCGGGAGCCCGCCTCGGCCTGCGTGCAACGGCCGCGTTGGCACTCTTTGCGATCGGCCTGGTCGCCGGTTGCGGCGGCGGCGGGCCGCCGGCGCAGGTGCAACCGCCGCGCATCGAAGTCGATGGCCTCGCGACCGACGGCGATGCCGTCACGACCGCGCCCATCACGGTCAAGGGCGCGCTCGGACCGCCGCGCACCAACGCGCCGACCGCCAACCCGTCGCAGACCTTCGAGGTCACGACCGAGGCGCTGACGCCGCCCTACATGGCGTCGACGTCGACCGGGGTCAGCGTCGCCATCGCGAACGGACGCGTCAACATCACGCCGTTGACGAGCTTGCTCGTGACCGCGCTCTTCGGCCAGGAGGCGACGCAGGCGTTCAACGACTACGGCGATTCGAGCCCCGAGCAGATCGCGCTGATCACCGCCGATGCCGTCGCGCGTGCGCAGGCCGATGCCACCGACTTCCTGCAGAACGTCGTCGGCGTGCAGGTCGAGTCCGGCACGTCGAGCTTCCTGACGACCACGTTCGCCGCGACCGCGGGCGATCCGATGTGGGACACGCTGGTCGCGCTGAAGGCCCGCATCGCCGCGCTCGGCGACGAGCGCTATGCCTCGATGCTCGACAGCTACACGCGCCAGGCACACGATTGCCGGCTCGCCGAGGTCGACCTCACCGTCGGCGCGACGACGCTGCGGCTCTGCCCTGCCTCGTCGACCGCCACGCCGGAAAGCGGCGATCCCGAGGTGCTCGACGAGGCGTTCACGACGAGTGCCGGTGACAGCCTCACCGTGCGCACGCGCGGCGACGCGGTGATCGATGCGGGCGTCGTCACCGCCGCCGGCCAGCGCTACACCTGCAGCGGCTCGAGCTGCGCCGGCATCACGCTCGGCACGCCGGCCTACGACGGCACGCGCGACATCACGTTCGCGTCGGTGCGGTTCAACGGCTCGGCCTCGACGGCCACCGGCACGCTGAGAACCGCGATCCCCGGCATCCCGTTGCCCATCCTGCCCTGCGCGCAGAACGACTACCACCTCATCAGCGCCTACGGCGTCGCGTCGAGTTGCGCCGACAGCTCGACCGCGCTGCTGGTGCTGGCCGTGACCGGCACGCTGTCGGCCGAGCAAGGCGCCTCCACGATGGCCGACTACATCGTCAACAGCGACGGCACCGCGACCATGCCGGGGAACTTCGACGTCGTGCTCGACGGGGACCGGCTGGTCAGCGTGACCGCCATCGTCTACAGCGCCGACTACTCGACGCAGACGATCGCCAAGTGCGTCGGCGCCGGCTGCCACGGCGTGACGATCGGCCCGACCTCGAGCAATCTCAACTTCGGCATCCGGACCGACACCCGCACGATCCGGTTCGACGGCACGCCGCTCGCCACGGTCGACGCCGACGGCAGCCTCGGCCACGACGTCGCCGTCACGATCAAGGCCTCGGTGAAGACGATCTACTACTCGGAAGTCGACTACGAGTACGCGACGCCGCCCGACACGCATCTGTGCGACGGCCTGCCGAACCACGTCCGGCTCGTGCCGCCCGACACGCCGCTGTGGATCTACGACCTGTGTCCGCGCGCGACCGAGGACGGCTCGGGCTCCGGCTGGCTGGTGACGTCGCCGCTCGACGGCGGCGCGTTCGACATGTCGATGGTCGTCAACGGTTCGACCGTTGCCGTCGACATCGACGCCGACGGCCATGTCGTCAAGGTACGCGCGTCGCAGCGCGCCGGCATGTGGAACGTGACCGAGAACTTCGGCTGCGACGGCAGCGCCTGCAACGGCGTCAGCGTCACGCCACCCGCGACCGACGGCAGCCGCAACGTCGTGTTCCAAGGCGCGGTGCTCCACCACGTCGACTACGACGGGTTCGCGAGCGGGCCACGCACCGCGACGATGGACGGGTCGTTCCTGGCGCCGTCGGTGGACGCCGGTTACGTCTACGTCCCGTGAAATGAGGGAGACCACTGCTTGAGCAGTCGACCGTCGACATGGGCATCGGGCGTCGTAGCGGCCATCATCTGGCCCGCAGCGGCCCAGGAATCCGCCCAGGCGCCCGACGCAGCTGCATCGGAACCGTCTGGTGGACGGGCCACCGCCACGCTGCCGCAGGTCTACGTGCCGGGCAAGCGTCCGATCGATGTCGGACCGCTGCCCGGACTGGCTGTCGTCACCTTGCGTGCCGACCTGACGGGCGCCGAGTACATCATGCCGCCGATGCCGGCGGCGTGCGCATCAACATGGACGCCGCGGGCGCCGTCGTCACCGACGTGACGTTCCAGTTGCTCGACGGCTCGACCTATCGCTGCAACGGCAGCGGCTGCGACGCGCTCCGGGTGTCGGCACCGGACGCGCAGGGCGCCGCACGATCGACACCGGCGGCGGCGTCCTGCCCGAGATCGAGCGGCGGGCTGATCGGCGATCGCAGCGTAGCGATCACCGGGTCCTTCCTGACGCCACCGCCGGCGATGTCGGCTGCGACGCTCCATCGCGACACGAACGCACGCTGAGGCGCCGGGTCGACCGGCGCGATCTCGGGACGCCAAGCTCGACGACTCGGCGTCCCGAGTCCTTTTGGCGGGCTCCCCCATATCCGGTGCGATGCCTCCGCCGGGCAAGAGGCGCGGCGGCTTCATCTCGATCGCGAATCTGATGCGCCCAACGCATTCGAATTCCGCATTCGGAGCGGCTCCCGCCCAATTGCGTCGAAATCGATACACATCGCTCTCGGCAATGAAGTGAGTTTCTCCCACGCACGAAGGCCCGCCGTCGGATATGTTCGCCGCCGTCTAGTCCTGCCCGATCATGCGATCGACGGCGCAGGCTCCACAAGAAGAGGGGCGTCGAGGGAATGTCGGACAGATCGGTATCGCGGGGGATACGGCGTTCAGTAGGACATCGCCTGGCGCGACGTTGCCTGGCCGTCACAGGCCTTGGCAGCCTTGCATTGCCGCTCTGGGCGCAGCAGGCAGCCATGCCGGCGACGGCGGCTGCCTCGGCTGCCGCCGTGCAACTGCCGAACGTCGTGGTGCGCGGAACAAGGCCCGTCGATGTCGGCCCGCTGCCGGGACTGGCCGTCACAACCGACCAGATCCCCGGCAATCTGCAAAGCGCCACCGGTCGACAGATCAAGGACGCCAGGTCGCTGAACATCGGCGACTACATGAATACGCAGATGCAAGGCGTGAGCATCAGCGACTATGCCGGCAATCCATTCCAGATGGACGTCAACTACCGAGGATTCACGGCAAGCCCTCAGATCGGGACGCCGCAGGGCCTGTCGGTCTTCTTCGACGGCGTGCGCGTCAACGAGCCGTTCGGCGACGTCGTCAACTGGGACCTGATACCCACCAATGCGATCGAGCGCTTCGACCTCTTTCCCGGATCGAATCCGCTGTTCGGCCTGAACACGCTGGGCGGTGCCATCTCCGTCCGCAGCAAGAGCGGCTTCACGTCTCCGGGCATCGAGGCGTCGGTCCTGGCAGGCTCATGGCGCCGCACGCAGGTGCAGCTGAGCGGCGGAGGGCACGACGAGCGCCTCGCCGGATTCGGCGCGCTCAACATCTTCGACGAGGCGGGCTGGCGTGACGACTCTCCGTCGCGGGTTCGGCAGTTCTACGGCCGCGCCGATCTCGCGTTGCCGGCAGCGACCGTCACCGCCTCCGTCCTGGCCGCCGACAACACGCTGATCGGCAACGGACTGATCCCGCTGGAGATCTATCGGTCCAGGCCGGAGACCGTCTTCACGTCGCCCGACCAGAGCAAGAACCGCCTGTTCCAGATCTCGCTCGGCGGCATGCTCGACGTCTCCGACACGCAGAACGTCGTGGCGCGCATCTACCACCGCAAGAGCGATCGCAACGGCGTCAACGGCGACATCTACGAAGGCTTCGACGACTTCAGCGCGGACAAGGACTTCGTCGAGGATCCGAGCGTGCCGGGAGGCACGCTCGCCCGCAACGGCGCGAACCAGGCCGGTGGCCAAGGAACGGGCGTGATCGCCGGCACGCCGATCGGATTGCTCACGACCACCTCGCTCACGCAAACGACGGACGGCCTGGCTTTGCAGGCGAACTGGAACCTGCCGGCGCACAAGTTCATGGTCGGCGCCTCGGTCGACCGCAGTCATGCGGCCTACACGATGGGGCAGCAGCTCGGACTCATCGATGCGTCGCACCAGGTCTACCTGGCGCCCGACCAGATCGCCGGCCAGTACTACGCCGCGTCGCACCAGATACCCGGCAACGACTTCAACGGCGTCGAGACGACGTCGAGCCTGTTCGCGAGTGAGACGTGGTCGGCGGCGCCGAACCTGCACATCACGGCCGCCGCGCGCTACAACCACACGACGACGGGCAGCGACCTGTCGGTGCGCACGTCGAGCGCGAACGTCGAGCTGCATCAGCTGATCACCGGCACGCAGGGACTGGACGACAACGTCAACCTGCAGACGCACACCAGCGAAGGATTCCGCTACACGTCGTTCAATCCGTCGCTCGGCGTCAACTGGCTGCCCCAGTCCGACCTCAATCTCTACGCCAACCTCAGTCGCGGCGCGCGCGTGCCGTCGGTCGTCGAACTGGGCTGCGCGTTCGACAGCACGCCGGTCGATATCACCGTCGGCAGCATCAAGGGCACGGCGCCGCGCAGCCTGCTGGGCCCGGGCTGCAGCCTGCCGACCACGCTGTCGGGCGATCCGTTCCTGCCGCAGATCCGGTCGACCTCGGGCGAGATCGGCGGCCGCGGCAAGCTGGCGGACGGCTGGACCTGGGACGCGAGCGTCTACCGCACCGACCTCACCGACGACATCTACTTCGTCGGCGTGGGTGACGGAAAGAGCTTCTTCGACACGATCGGCAAGACACGCCGTCAGGGGCTGGAGCTCGGAATGACCGGCCACGTCGGCCCGTTCGATTTGCGCCTGGGCTACTCGTATACGCGGGCGACGTTCGAGTCGACCTTCTACATGGTCAGCCCGCACAACAGCAGCGCCGACTTCGACCAGAACTCCCAGTCGCTGGCCAACAACACGGCGCTCGGCGGCTTGGTCACGCTGCCGTCGCCCACCGCAGGCGCGAACGGCGGGCGGGGAACCTACCTGATGACACGCGTCGATCCCGGCGCACGCATGCCCGGCATTCCCCTGCATGCCCTGAGCGGCACGCTGACCTGGCACGCCACGCCGGCCCTCAAGCTCGGGCTGGGCATGACGGCGCGGTCGAGCTCCTATGTGCGCGGCGACGAGAACAATGCGCACCGCACCGGCGGCACCGACCTGCAGACGGGGCTGTACTACTGCAATGCGGGCAGTTGCCAGACCGGCCTGCAGCAACTGCCGGTCAGACCAGGCCGGCCGTTCGAGAACAGCGGCTCGGTGCCGGGCTACGCCGTCTTCAACCTCGATGCCGACTATCGGGTCGACAAGTCGCTGAGCGTATTCCTGCGCATAGGCAACCTGCTGGACCGGCGCTACTACTCGGCCGGCAGGCTCGGTGTCGATCCGTTCTCGCCGTCGGCGCATGGCGCCATCGGCCCGAGCGGCTGGAACTACAACTCTTCGGAATGGCAGAACAGCACCTACGTGGCGCCGGGCGCGCCGCGGGGGTTCTGGGTCGGGCTGAACTACGAGCTCGACTTGAGGTGACCAGCGCGTCACGGATCGTTCGACCCTTTGAGACCCACAGAAGGAGCCAGGAGACCATGAAGATCAAGGCACTGCCGCTGGTATGCGGCCTGGTCGCGGCAGCGACGCACATGACGGCCTCGGCCGGATTCGTCACGCTGTCGTCGAGCGGTAACACCGTGCTCGCCAACTGCAATCCGAACAACCAAACCTCGAGCAGCACCTGCCGCGTCACGAGCCTGCCCGGCGAGAGCGGCTACAGCCAATACGCGTCACGCTCGACGCCGATCATCATCAACGACGTCACCGTCGGCACGCTGTACGAGAAGGTCTGGCGCAACACGTCCGACTCGTGCCTCTACATCTTCGGCAGCAAGGTGGTGCTGAACAACGCGGTCTGGGACGACTCCGGCACGGCGTTCGTCATCAACGACCTGTTCCGCCGCTCGCTGCCGGACCAGTCGGCGTCGATCGCCTACTACATCGACAACGCGACCATCGCCGCCAAGCTTGGAGGGCGCACGCTGCAGGGCCTGGGCGAATACAGCGGCAACCAGCCGGCGCGCGACAACACCTGGGCCGACGTGCGGGTGAACGCCAACGGCGCGGGCTCCGGAGGCGCAGTCAACTCGCCCTGGATTCTGGTGAAGACGCGCGCGACCTCGGGCGTCGCGATCGATCCCTTCGGCGTGCGCGCGCTGAACTCGGCGGCCACCGACCTCACCGAGTACTACGCGACCGGCTATCAGCCCAACGGCCTGCCGGACGGCGGCGGCGACGACTGAGTCCGGCCTGCCGTTCGCATCCCGGGCCCGATCCCTTTCATCTCATACGGAGAAGACGACGATGAGGCTTTCGAACACCACCGCATCCCTGTTCGGCGCAGCGCTTTGTGCCATTGCCGCGCAGACCCCGGCACATGCCGATTGGGTGACGCTGCCCAACTCCGGCGCGCCGATGGTCGCCTGCAATCCGAAGACCGGCACGCCGCCGACGCAAACGCAGTCGCCGACGCTGACGACCTGCAAGGTCACCGGTCTGCCGCCGGCCATCCTGACCGGCTATGTGCAGGCCGCGCAGGTCTACACCGGCGCCACCGAAGGCGCCAGCATCACGATCAACAGCGTGGTGGTCGGCACCCGCTACGACCGCGTGTACTGCAAGGGCACCGTCACCGGCACGATCCCGAACCAGGTCGCGACCTGCGACTACACGCAGCCGCTCGTCATCGCGACGCGGCTCCAGATGAGCCCGACGCCGAACAACACGGGCCGCAACACGCACTGCCCGGTATGGGCGGCTTCGCCGAACAACGACTGCTTCGAGGTCAACAACGTGTTCCGGCTGATCCGCGGCTCGAATCCGGTGTTCAACGGTTCCGGTGGCATCACGACGCCGGCGGTCGAGGTCACTACGTCGATCGCCTATTTCATGGGCACGACCGACGGCAGCAGCGACCCCAACCTGGCGCTGGCGAAGAAGTACCTCGAGTACGCCGGCAAGAGCTCCAAGGGCCTGAACCAGTACACGCCGCTCGGCAACGCCAACTACATCAACAACCCGGTGACGCCGGGCGACCGCGATGCGACGCACGTGATGTTCCAGTCGGACACCAACGTCTACGACCCGGACGCCAACCCGCCGTACTCGTACAGCAGCCAGTGGTCGCCCTGGGTGATGGCGCGCATGTCGTGCCCGACCGGCTACAACGCGCCGACCGCCGGCACGTTCAGCATCCGGCTGTACGAAGGCGGCGAGGAAGGCCAGGTCAACCAGAACATCTCGTCGACCGGCTATTCCTGCAAGCCCTGAACGTCCGAAGGGTACGTCGGCCATGGCTGTGATCACGAAGCGCCGCTCGCAAGGCATGCGCTGGTGCTGGGCAGGTGCCGCCGTGGCCGGCGTCGTTGCGAGCTGGCTGTTCAGCGATCGCAGCGATGTGGGAACGCGAACCCCGATCGCGTCCGAGACGCCCGCCGCCGGCGGCGATCGGGGCCCCGCACAGATCGCGATGCCTCGCTCGGCTCGGGCTCCATCGCCGGCACGGGCCGCGGTGGCGTGCGTCGCGCAACGCTTCGACGTCACCTTTGCCGGACACGCGGAGTCGTCGTGCGTCGGCGCCACGCAGGTGCTGCAGAACGGCAGCCTGCGCAGCTACCGTGTCGACGCTCAAGGCCATGGGACACGCTGGCTCGTCATCGACGCAGCCGGCAACCGCGTCGTCTCGGCGGCACTCGGGACAGGCGACAGCCCCGAGTTCGAATGCCGCGACGACCAATGCGCAGACATCGTCGTCGGCGAAGCCGACCTCCAGGGCATGCGGCGCATCGCGCTCGATGCGGCGCGTCTGCCGCGCAACACCGGCCCCGGCGACGATGCCGTGCTGACGGGGCAACTGACCGCAGCCGAGGGCGACGCCGATGTCGCCGTCGGCGCGTGCCGGGGGCAGAGCGTGCTGATCAGCCGCCAGGATGCAGCACCCCTGCACTTCTGTCCGGACGACGGCAGCAGCATCGACAGCGCCGACGCAGGCTACGTGACCTACTCGTTCCTCGGGTTGGATGGCGGATCGATTCGCGTGAGCTTCGACGCAGGCGGCATCCTGCACCGCGTCTCCTACGGAGCACTGCGCTGCATCGACGACGGTTGCGCCTATGTCTCGATCGCGCCCGCCGTCGAGGGCGGGCGCGTCATGGACTTCGGCGGCACGCTGGTCCAAGAGGAAGGCGGGGACGGCGTGCGCCGCAACTGGGCCACATTGACGGGACGATTGCTGTTGCCATGAGCGCACGCTTGTTCTTCGCCGGCAGATCGCTGGCCTTGTTCCGCTTGCTGCTGATCAACCTCGCGTGCGCAGCGGCCGTCGTCGCTTGCGGCGGCGGAAGCGATCCGCGCGACGAGCCGCCGGTTCAGGCCACCGCGACGTTCACGGCGCCATTGCCGGTCGCGAGCGACGGCAGCATCGTCAGCGCGCCCGTGTCTGCCAAGGGCACGAGCGGGACGCCGCGCACGACGACGCCCGCCGCCGGTGAAACGACCTATGCGCTGAGCGCCGCCGATCTGCAGGGGCCCTACATGCTGCAGGGGCCGGGCGGCGTCGCGGCGACGCTGCAGACGGGACGCGCCAACCTGACCGAGCTGACGTCGTTGCAGGCCGGCGTGCTGTTCGGCCAGGATGCGCTGGCAGCCTATGCCGCGTTCGGCGGCAATCCCGCCCAGTCCGCGCTGCTGACCGCGGCTAACCGCCAGGCGGCGCAGGCCAAGGTCACCGACTTCGTGCAGAACGTGCTCGGCGTCACCGTGAAGTCCGCGGACGCGGACTTCGTCACGTCGCCCTACCAGCCTGTCGCGGGCGACCCGATGTTCGACACGCTGGTCGCACTCGATGCCCGCATTGCCGCGCTCGGCCCGGAGGCCTACCAGACGCTCGTGACGGACCTCGTCGCGGAGGCCGGCCGATGCCTGGTCGAGAAGGTCTCGATCCAGGCCGCTGGCGCATCGTTCGACTTCTGTCCCGCGACCAAGACCGCCACCCATGAGACGTCCGACACCACGGTGATCGACTACGTGTTCGCCGACCATGCCGGCGATGTCCTCACGGTGCGCGTGCGCGGCGACACCGTGCTCGATGCGAGCTACGTCACTGCGGCCCAGGCGACCTATGCCTGCAGCGGCTGCTCGACCATCACGCTCGGAACGCCTTCGGCGGACGACTCGCGGACCCTCACGTTCGCGGCAACGGCATTCGCCGGCGGCAGCGGCTCGGCAGTGGTCTCGGGCACGCTGACCGGCGCCGTGCCGGACGTCGTGCTGCCGACGCTGCCCTGCAACGACAACCGCTACTTCCTCGTGCTGCCCGACCGCAGCGTGCTCGCCGACTGCGTCAGCATCAGCACCGGCCTGAACTTCCTCGGCATCCCGGCCAGCGCCGGTATCCAGCAGGGATCGACGGCCTACGCGACCTACGCGTTCGCCAACCTCGACGGCAGCAACAGCGTGCCGGCACCGGCCGTGCCGACGGCCGTGAACGTCGTGCTGAACGGCGGCGACCTCGTGAGCGTCACCGTCACCCATCGCGACCCGACCAGCGGCGCACTGACGACCGACTACAAGTGCCGCGCGAGCGACTGCAGCGGCGTCAGCGTGGGACCGGCGACAGTCAACACCGACTTCGGATTCAACATCGAGATCCGCACGATCACGTTCGCCGGCACGCCGCTCGCCGCCGTCGGCGCCGACGGCACGCTGTCGTCCGGCACGACGGCCCAGCTCAGCGGCTCGCTCACCGGCATCTATTACAGCGCGCTCGATGCCGGCGCGTTCGCACCCATCGTCGACAGCATGTGCGAGCCGTACACGCAGAAGGTGCTGGTCGCCCCTGCCGACGAAAGCTACGTCTATGCGGTCTGCCCCGAGATCTTCGGCAGTGTGCCGCCGGTGGCGGCGATCGCGCCGCTGGACGGCGGCGGATCGGTGATCTCGCTGCCGCCGGGCGGCACGGCCGACAGCGGCAATCTCGACCTGCTGTTCGATCACTTCGTGGTGGTGCTCGATGCCAGCGGCACGGTGACGTCGGCGACCGCGGTGTTCAACGGCTCGCTGCTCGGCGAGAACTTCGGTTGCGCCGGCGACTGCGCGGGCATCACGGTCGGCGCGGCCGCGCCGGACGGCAGTCGAAGCGTGACGATCAGCGGCGCGACATTCCACGTGATCGAGCCCGACGGCTTCCCGACCGGCCTGCGGACGGCAACGATCAACGGCAGCTTCTCGGCCGCGCCCGGTCCGTGAGCCCGCCGTTACGCCCATGAGCCCGCCGCAGGCTAACCGTCGGCCGACGGTCACCGGAATCGCGCTGGCGCTGGGAGGCGTCGTACTCGCGTTGGCCGCGGCGCTCGCGTGGCTGCTGCTCAGTGACGCCAGCGACGTGCCGCCGAGCAGCATGCCGGTAGCACAGGTCGCGGAAACCGCGTCGCCACCTGCGGAGCATGCAGCGGTGCCCTCGCCCGCTGCAACCCCGCCCGGCCCGGCAGCCAGCCCGCCGTGTCCGCATCAGCACCTCGAAGTGACATCCGCCGGCGGTAGGGTTCAGACGACCTGCGTTTCGGTCACGCAGACGAGCCAGTCCGGCAGCGTGCGCACATACCGCGTCGAGCCCGAAGGCGTCTCGCGCTGGGCGCTGCGCGTACGCGTCGTCGAAGGGCGGGTGATCGGCGTGCGCCTGTCGGCGCCGCCCGGAGCGCCCGGCGCACCGCCGCAGGCCTACGGCTGCATGCGGGACGACTGCGCACGCATGTCGCTCGGTCCGCCGGACGCGCATGGCGTCCGCCGGTTGGCGTCGCAGCAGCTTCCACTGCGTGCGCTTCCGGCCGCGCCGGCATCGGCGCCGCTCGCCGCGAGCGTCCCGCGCGCGCCGCCGGAGGCCTGGGCCGGAGCACTGCGCCTGACCGCCCTGCTCGAAACCCCTCCCGATCGGCAGACCGCCTTGGCATGCCCGACGTCCAGCCTCGGCGTGGTGGACAGCGGCGGCCCGGTCGTCGACTTCTGCCCGCTTGGCGGCGCGGGATTCGAAGTCGCCGACGACGGGCGGCTCCGCTACCGCTTCGACGACCTCGAAGGCCGGCACCTCGTCATCGGCATGGCCACCGATGGGTCGATCGACACCATCACGCTCGGCGAGCTCGGTTGCGCCATGCCCGCCTGCGGCGGCGTCACCACATCGTCGCCCGGAGGTGATGCCGAGCATCCCGGCGCGCAGCGGACCTTCGCATTCTCCGGGACGACACTACGGGCGTCCGGACCCAGCGGTCGAAGCGCCGCGCTGAACGGAAGCGTCGTGATGCCGCCGCAAGACCCATAGGCACGCGTGTCGACAGCCGCGCTTTCGACCACCACCGAGCTTCCACCGCCATGTTCATGAATCTCAAGGCTTGTGGCTCGCAGATCGTCTGGACGGCTGTCATGGTCAGCGCATGCGCTAGCGCGCCCACGGGTCGCTACCTGCAGTTCAGAAGTCCGATGACAAACGTCGTCGTCGCCGAGCTCGCTTTCCCCAGTGCGGAAGGCTGCGCGTTCGTCCTTCGCGGCATGGGGGCTGGCGACGACAAGGCAAGGATGATCGCGACGATCGGCGCTTGCTCGCCGACATCCGCGTTCGGCAGCCTCGGCGCGCACGCCACGTTGCGGGACACAACGGGTGGATACCTGTTCGACCTCGAGACGCTGGACCTCGCACGGTGCGAGACCGCCCTCGCCGCCTTTCTACGTGACACCGTCGGCACCTTCGAGAAGGCGTCCGGATGCCGCAACCGCTAGGTCGCCCCTGCCGCCCTTGCTCGGATCGGTCCTGGAGAAGGCAGCGCCCTTCGCTCATCGACGGACCGACATCCGTCGGATACGCCACCTGACCTACACGGTCGCTGCGCTTGTGCAGCGCATGAGGCGATGCACGAGCGTGCAATCGAGAGGCGTTGAGGATGCGCGAGGCATACGGGCGCCGGGACGGCTTCTACCGTACGCCGTGACACCGCCAGTCGGCCGCCGATTCCGGCGAGCGTACGGACCATCGCTCCACGTCGGCCTCTACATCTCGACGCCGATGGATGCCCGAAACCGCCGACCCGGCGCGACGGCACCCACGTAGGACTCGTTCTCCTTGTCGAACACGTTGTCCACCGCGAGCGTCAGGCTCAGCCCCTTCCTCCAGAGCCATGAGCAGGTCACGTCGCTGCGCAGGTATGTGGGCAGCGTGAGGTTGCCGGTCGGTATCGACGAATCGAAGGTCTGCGCCGCGTATTCGGTCCGCCAGCTCAATTGCGCGTCGTCGCGCGGCATCCAGGTCACCCGCACGCCGCCGCGCCGCCCGGGGCGCTGTCGCAGCGGCTCGTCGCTGTCGACGACGTGGCTGACGAGTCGCGTGAAGTGGGCCTGGATGCCGAGCCTCGCCGTAGGCCGGATGGCGCCTTCGAGCTCCGCCCCATAGATGTTGACCTCGTTCGCGTTGACGGTCTGGTTGGTCTCGTTGTCGAACGTCACGAGGTCGGTGTACTTGGTCTTGAAGACGGCCAACCCGGCGCTCGCCTTGCCGTCCCAGAAGCGCTGGTCGTAGCCCAGGGATCCGCCCTTGCTGTGCTCGGCGCGCAGGTTTGGGTTGCCGCCCAGTTCGACCGGCAGGCCGAGGACGAAGAAGCTGGGCGGCTTGAAGCCCTCCGAATAGCTCGCCCTCAGGGCCGCATCGATCGACGGCAGGTTGTAGCGCACGCCGAGCGTCGGGCTCGTCTGCGAGCCGTTGTCGTCGATCGAGTCGTAGCGCGCGCCGGCGCGGACCGTCAGATCCCGAGCAGCGATCCACTTCAGTTCGGCGAAGGCGGAACGCGTGTTCCGCGTCAGGTCGAAATCCACGGGTATCGCCATGCCGAACAGGGTGTAGACGGTGTGGTTGCCGCCCTGCTCGCGCTGGTACTCGGCGCCGACGGCGAGCTCGTTGTCGCCGCCGAGATGGATCACCGCGTTCGCCGATCCGTTGCTGCGCCGGTAGTCGGTATTCGAATTCGATGCCGGCACGCCGATGTCGCTGCGCACGCCCGGCGCGACGCCGGGCGAATCGATGCTTTCGAGATGACGGTAGAACGTGCCCGAGACGTTCAGCGTCATCGGCGCGTAACCCCACGTGCCGCGCGCGCTCACCGCCGTCTCGCTGCCGCTCTTCTGATCGAGTGTGCGGATCTCGGCCAGCCGCAGGCCGCCGCTGTCGTCGGGGAGCGACGTGCTGCGGCGCTCGCTTCGCCGCACGTTGAGGTTGATGGCCGACGACGGATCGATGGTCCACCTCGCGGCAGCGGTGTATTGCGACAGATCGAGGTAGCCGCCTTCCGCATCGCTGCCGTCCTTCAGCTTGGACGCGCCGGCCGCGGATCGAAAGCTTCCCTCGCCCGTCGCGGCGCGGGCATTGACGGCGAGATAGTTCTGCCCGCCCGCGCCGGCCGCGCCTGCAACGTAGGTGCCGGGCTCGTCGAGGCCGCTGCGCGTCACGATGTTGATGACGCCGCCCATCGCCTCGGCGCCGTAGATCGCCGACGCCGCGCCGCGGATCACTTCGATGTGGTCGATCATGCTCGGATCGAGGTTCGACATGTCGAATCCGCCGCCGCGCGAATTGGTCGAGTCGTTCACGCGCACGCCGTCGTCGACGCGATCACCTGGCAATTCAATCGGGCCGATCCGGATCACGATGGCACCCTCGATCCGAAGGAAGCGCATCGGGCCGGCATCAAGGAAAAGTCCGCGTTCGCGAAGGCCAATCCCGACAAGGACGGCACGCTCGACCTGGGCGAGTATTTCGACGCGCTTGCGGCACAGGCGCGCTAGCCATCGCCTGAAGCGACGGCCTGACCGCACGGCAAGGCCGACGAGGATGACGAATACCGAACTGCTCTTGCGCCTCGTGCTGGCCGCCCTGTTGGGATCGGTGATCGGCGTCGAGCGCGAGCCGCTGCAATGGGCGGCTGGGCTGCGCACGCACATGCTGGCCTCGGAGCAGCTCAGGCAGGCCAACGGCGTATCGGCGCGGCGATAGGTCGATGGTCTCGCGCGATCCGGCATAGTCCGGGAACCGCACCAAGACCCGACCCTGCCTTGCACCCGACATCCCTTGTGAGCGTGCTGCTCGCTGCGCTGCTGACCGCCTGCGCCAGCCCGATCTCGAGATCGCCGTCGGCCGGCGCCGAATGGACCATGCCGGGCGGCGACCTCGCCAACACGCGCCACACCGCGCTCGACCAGATCACGCCCGGGAACGTCGCCCGCCTCGTACCGGCCTGGCACGTCGTGATCGGCGACGTGCACGGCCAGGAAGGCGGGCCGCTCGTGGTCGGCGGCATGCTGTACGCCCACACGCCATTCCCGAACCGCGTGCTGGCGATAGCCCTCTCGGACCATGCGGTCCGCTGGACCTACGCATCGCAGCAGGACGCTTCGGTCGCACAGTTGATGTGCTGCGATGTCGTGAACCGCGGGCTGGCCTACGCACGCGGCCGGCTGTTCCTGCAGCAGGCCGACGCCACGCTGGTCGCGCTCGACGCGGCGACCGGCAAGCCGCTCTGGCGCGCGCCGAACGGCGATCCCAAGCTCGGCGCCACCGGCACGAATGCGCCGCAGGTCTTCGACCGCTACGTGATCAGCGGCATCGCCGGCGGCGAGTACGGCGTGCGCGGCTACCTGAGCGCGTTCGACATCGAGACCGGCCGTCTCGTCTGGCGCGGCTACAGCACCGGTCCCGATGCCGAGATGCTGATCGACCCCGAGCGCACGATGACGTGGCAGGACGGCCGCATGGCGCCGGTCGGCCGCGACTCGTCGCTGCGCAGTTGGCAGGGCGACCAGTGGAAGATCGGCGGCGGCACGACCTGGGGCTGGTATGCCTACGACCCGAAGCTGCGCCTCGTCTACTACGGCTCGGGCAATCCGTCGACCTGGAATGCGCTGCAGCGCCCGGGCGACAACAAGTGGTCGATGGCGCTCTGGGCACGCGACATCGACACCGGCCGGGTGCGATGGGTCTACCAGATGACGCCGCACGACGAATGGGACTACGACGGCGTCAACGAGCCGATCCTGTTCGATGCCGCCGACGCGCGCGGCCGCGAGCGGCCGATGCTCGCGCACTTCGACCGCAACGGCTTTGCCTACACGCTGGACCGCGCGACCGGCGAGCTGCTGGTCGCGCAGAAGTTCGATCCCAGCGTCGACTGGGCGACGTCGATCGACCTGCGCAGCGGCCGGCCCGTCGTCGACCCGGCGCATTCGCCCCAGGCGCACGGCGAGGACGAGACGACGAAGGACATCTGCCCCGCCGCCATCGGCGCGAAGAACCAGGCGCCGGCGGCCTACGACCCGGCGCGACGGCTCTTCTTCGTGCCGACCAACCATCTGTGCATGGACTTCGAGCCGTTCCACATGGACTATGCCGCCGGCCAGCCTTACGTCGGCGCGTCGGTGAGCATGCACGCGGTCGCCGGCAGCCAGGGCATGCTCGGCCGCTTCATCGCGTGGGACGCGGTGACGGGCCGCGAGGTCTGGTCGCATGCCGAGGCCGCGCCGGTCTGGAGCGGTGCGCTGTCGACGCGCTCGGGCCTGGTCTTCTACGGCACGCTCGATGGACGTCTGAAGGCGCTCGACGCGCAGACCGGCCGCGAGCTGTGGACCTCCGAGCCGCTGCCCGCCGGCGTGGTCGGCAACGTCACGAGCTGGGCCTGGCAGGGCCGGCAGTACGTGGGCGTATTGACCGGCATCGGCGGCCTGGCGAACGACCCGGACGGCATCGGCGGCCTGCGCAAGGCCGGCAAGTCGGCCGCGCCGCCCGGAGAGCTGCGGGTCTGGGCCTTGCCCTCGCCGTAGCCCAAAAAAAGAAAGACGCAAGGCCGAAACCTTGCGCCTGCAACCGGGCTCCAGGGGAAGCACCGGACATCAATGACCGTTGCGCCGCAGCGTTGGAAAGAAGTCTAGGGGCGGCCGCGACGGAGCCCTCGGGATGAAATCCTGCCGACGCAGGGAAGGCGTCATGGGATGCGTCGAACACTGTGTCGCACCGGGTGCGCCGTTCAGATCTGCACGTTGCCCGGCTGCTTGATCCACGGCACGAGGCCCGCCGATGCGGCGAGCTTCACGAGCTGGATGTCGGACGAGACGTTGAGCCGCTGGCGCAGCATGCTGAGCCGATTGGCCACCGTCTTCGAGCTGAGGTTCAGCGCCTGCGCGATCTCGTCGATCGTCGAGCCGTTGAGCAGCAGCCGGCAGATCTCGAACTCGCGCGGCGGCAGTTGCTCGAAGAGGTGCCGGGCCGGCGTGTGCTGCGAAAAGATCATCAGCCGCGCGAGCGCGCCGCCGAGGTACTTCTGGCCGCGCGCCACCGTCATCGCGGCTTCGCAGAGCACCTCCGGCGCGCTGTCCTTGGTCAGCGCGCCCAGCACGCCGACGTCGAGCGCCTGGCGCATCAGCACGGGTTGCGAATACATCGAGAAGATCAGGATGCGCGCGGCCGGATCCATCTCGAGGATGCGCCGGCTCGCGTCGATGCCGCTGGCGCCGGGCAGCATCACGTCCATGATCACGATGTCGGGCGTCAGGCGCCGGTACATCGCATAGGCATCGGCCGCGGTCGCGGCCTCGCCGACGATCTGGAAGCCGCCCGCCTCCTCGAGGTAGCGGGCATAGCCGGACCGCACGACCGCATGGTCGTCGACGATCAGCGTGCGTATCAGGGTGCTCGCGCGAACCGCGGTGCCGCTCATGCAGCTTCCTCCTCGTCCTCGGATACGGCATCGACCGGCAATCGGATGCGGACGTGCCACGCACCGTCGCTCGGCCCGGCCTCGAAGGTGCCGCCGAGCGCGATGCTGCGTTCGCGCATGCCGAGCGTGCCCAGGCCCTGGCGGCGCTGCGGCGTGGCCACGGCATCCGTCACGCCGTCGTTGGCCGCATCGATCTGCACCCAGCGCCGCGCGCCCGGCGTCGCGTCGCCGACCGTGATCGCGATGCGCATGTGCGGCGCGGCGCAGTGGCGCTGTGCGTTCGTCACGCACTCCTGCACCATGCGGTAGATGCTGACGTCGACCGTCGGGCCGAAGCGGCTCAGGTCGCCCTCGACCTCGAGATCGATGTCGATCGGCCGGATGCCGCCGACCGAGCGCTCGACGAGCATCTGCTCGAGCGCGGCCTGCAGGCCCGAGATCGTGAGTTCGGGCGGATGCAGGCCGGTCAGGATCTCGCGCAGGGTGGACAGGATGCGCGACTGGTAGCTCGACAGCGTGCGCACCGAATCGGCCAGGTCGCCCAGCTCCGGCCGGGCGTTGCAGCGCGCTTCGAGCAGGCCGGTCAGCGGCTGCAGCGCGACGAGGTAGGGACTCAGCTCGTCGTGCAGGTCGTGCGCCAACGTGCGGCGCGTGCGCTCCTCGCTCTCGACGAGGCGCCGCATCAGGTTGGCGCGCTCCTGCTGCGCCGCATCGATCGCACTCGTCATGCGGTTGAAGGCCTGCGCGATGTCGTTCATCTCCGGCGCCTGGAATTCAGGCAGCGGCTGCACCGGCACGCCGGCACCGAAGTCGCGCAGCGCGCCGCGGATGCGATCGACCGGCCGCAGCGCGCGCAAGGTGAACCAGACGATCAAGGTCGCCGCCGCCAGCGACAGCGACACGACCAGCAAGCTGCTGCGCAGAAAGTCTTCCCACAGCTCGGCCAGTTCGTCGGACGTGGCCGGCACGACCTCGAAGACCGCGACCGTCCTGTCGCCCTGCAGCACCGCCTTGCGGACGGCGCGCGACGACGGCAGCTCGCGTTCGAGCCAGCCGGGCACGTGCTCGGGCGCGAGCGGCGCGCGCGCCAGCACGCGGCTCGCGGGGTCGTAGAGCGTCACGCGCACATGGCGTATGCCTTGCAGGCGCTGCATCAGCGCGACGAGCTCGCGCTCGGCATCGGCCGGCGTGCCGGGGCCGACCTGTGTAGGCAGCAGCGCCACGACCCACGGCAGCGCGCCTTGCGTCTCGGTGTCGGCGCGCTCCCGCATCTCGCCGAACAGCAGCAGGCTGTAGGAAGCGACGAGCGCGGCCATCAGCAGCATCACGACCAGAGCGAGGCGAAACTTCAGGCTCATGCCGCGAAGTCTCGCTGTTGGCCGCGGCGGCAGACAGGGAGAAATTCCCGCCGTGCGGGCGGCGGACGCGAGACAGACTGTGCCGCTGACCCGTCTCAGGGGCGGATCAGGTCGCCACCTCCGTGACCGCCCGACCCGCCGGTTCTGCCCGGACCGGCGGCGGCAGCGACTTGCATTCCTCGAACACGCGCGCCGTGCAGGTCGCGCAGATGCCGCGGTCGAGCCGATCGAAGATCGCCGCGATCGCGATCCGCTTGGCCGGGAAGACGTGGTCCGGCCCGAGCTCGCGGATGAAGCCGGTGCGCGCCCATTGCTCCATCACCGGCGCGCGCGGCCGGTGGAACCACAGGTCGCCGCCGGCATTGCGACGCGCGACCAGCTCCGAGCGCCACATCGCCGCGCCCGCCACGTCGACGTGGTTCATGCTCTTGGCCATCACCAGCACATGCTTGGGCGCGTCGGCCGGCGCGCGCAGGCCGCGCAGCACGTCGCTGACATACGGCACGGCGCCGAAGTAGACGTCGCCCTCGACGCGGATCATCTTCAGCTGCGGGCACTCGGGCAGCGGCTGCAGGCTGTGGTCGCGCACGACGAACGGCCGGTCGGTCGGCGTGCTGTCGAAGCCCATGATGCGGATGTACGGCCGCGACGTGCGATAGAGATAGGTCACGAGCGACAGCATCGTGCCGAGCAGGATCGCCATCTCGAGGCGGATCAGCAAGGTCGCCGCGAAGGTCGCCGCGGCGATCGCGAAGTCCTGCCGGCTGATCTTCCACAGCGCCTTCCAGCTCGGCAGGTCGAGCAGCGACCACGCGACCAGCACGAGCAGCCCCGCGATCGCCGGCATCGGGATCAGCGCAAGCAGCGGCGCGCTGATCGCCACCAGCGCGAGCAGCCAGACCGATGCGAACACCGCCGCGAGCGGCGTGCGCGCGCCGGCCTCGAGGTTCGGCAACGAGCGGTTCAGCGAGCCGCACGAGACATACGACGAGAAGAAGCCGCCGACGATGTTGGACAAGCCCTGGCCGCGGAACTCGCGGTTCGCGTCGATCCATTGACCGGACCGGTCGGCGACCGCCTTCGCGATCGAGATCGACTGGCCGAGCGCGACGATGGTCAGCGCGAAGGCGATGCCGATCAGGTCGGCGACGTTGCGCAGCGCGACGCCCGGCAGCTGGAAGTGCGGCCAGATCCGCGGGATCGTCCCGACCACCTCGACCTGATGCCAGCCGGCGCGCGACGCGGCCGCATTGACGAGCGCCGCCAGCGCCGTCGCCGCGGCCAGCCCGACCAGCATGTGCGGCCAGTGCGGCGCATGCTGGCGCACCGCGAGCGTCGCGACGATCGCGAACGCGCCGACGAAGAGCGCCGGCAGCGAGACCTCGGCGGCATGCGAGGCAAGGTGCCCGAACAACGCCGGCACGCCGTGCGTCGATGGCGCGGGCAGGCCCGCGAGGTCGGTCAGCGTGTGCAGCGCGATCAGCATCGCCGCGCCGCTCGTGAAGCCGCGCAAGGTCGCCGGCGAGATGAAGTTCGCGATCGTCCCGAGCCGCAGCGCGCCGATCGCGAACTGCATCGCCCCGACGAGCACTGTGACCGCCAGCGCGAGCTGGATGTAGGCCGGCGAGCCGACCGCGGCGAGCGGCGCCAGGGTCGCGAACAGCGCGAGCGAGTTGGCGTTGGTGGGGCCCGAGACGACGTGCCAGCTCGAGCCGGCGAGCGCGGCGATCGCGCACGGCACGATCGCGGTGTAGAGGCCGTACTCGGGCGGCAGGCCTGCCAGGGTCGCGAACGCGATGCCTTGCGGCAGCACGAGCAGCGCGCCGAGCACCCCGGCGATGGCGTCGGCGCGCAGGGTGTCGCGGTCGATGAAACGGGTCCAGGGTCCGAGGAGTCGCGCGGCCAGCTCGAGCATGCGGCGATTGTCCTCGACCCTGCGGGCGGCTACATCTTGCCTTTCCAGGGCACGAGCTTCACCTCGATCCAGCGCATCAGCAGGTCGAACAGATAGGCCACGACGCCGATCACGATGATCCCCATGATCACGATGTCGGTGCGCAGGAAGTTCGACGCGTTGAGCACCATCTGGCCGAGGCCGACGTTGGACGCGACCATCTCGGCCGCGACCAGCGTGGTCCAGCCGAAGCCGATCGCGATGCGCATGCCGACCAGGATGTCGGGCAAGGCCGACGGCAGGATCACGTGGCGGATCACCTGCATGTAGCTCGCGCCCATCGAGTAGGCGGCGTTGATCTGCTCCTGCGACGCGCTGCGCATGCCCGAGCGCGCGGCGAGCGCGAGCGGCGCGAAGCACGACAGGAAGATCAGCAGCACCTTCGGCAGCTCGTCGATGCCGAACCAGATGATGATCAGCGGCAGGTAGGCGAGCGGCGGCAGCGGCCGGTAGAACTCGAGCGGCGGATCGAAGATGCCGCGCGCGACGCGGCTCATGCCCATCGCGATGCCGATCGGGATCGCGGTCAGGCAGGCGACGAAGAACGCCGTGAAGACGCGGAACATGCTCGCGCTGAAGTGCTGCCAGAGCGGCTTGTCGTTCGCGCGGCCGGTCAGGTACTCGACGAACTGCTGGAACACCGCCTGCGGCTTCGGCAGGAACAGCGGCTTGACCCAGCCGGCATTGGTGACCAGGGTCCACAGCACGAGCAGCACGATCACGGTCGCGACGCTGATGCCGAAGCTCGAGCCTTCGCCCGGCACCTTGAAGCGGCTGACCTTGACGGGTGCCGGCTTCGATGCGGACGATGGAGCGGCCGGTGCGACGACCGTCGGGGCGGCGATATCAGGCATGTGCGGCCTCGGCGGGTTCGCGGTGATGAATGATCGCGAGCACTTCCTCGCGCAGCCGGATGAACTCGGGCTCGGACTTGACCTTGCGCGCATCGCCGCCGGCGAGGAAGCTGCGCGAGAACGGCATGTCGTCGTAGACGTGCGAGATGCGCCCCGGGCTCGGGCTCATCACGATCAGGCGCGTCGCGAGGAACAGCGCCTCCTCGACCGAATGGGTGATGAAGAAGACCATCTTGCTCGTCGCCGCCCACGCCTTCAGCAGGATCTCCTGGACCTGCTCGCGGGTGAACGCATCGAGCGCGCCCATCGGCTCGTCCATCAGCAGCACCGCCGGATCGTTGGCGAGCGCGCGCGCGATGCCGACGCGCTGCTGCATGCCGCCCGACAGCTCGTAGACCGCGCGGCCGGCGTACTTCTCGAGGCCGACCAGCGCGAGCTTCTCGACCGCGATGCGATCGCGCGCCGGCTTGTCCACCCCCCGCAACCGAAGGCCGAGCGCGACGTTGTCGCGCACCGAGAGCCACGGCATCAGCGCATGCTTCTGGAACACCACGCCCCGATCGGCACCCGGGCCGGCCACCGGCCGGCCGTCGAGCAGAATCTCGCCGGTCGACGGCGGCAGGAAACCGGCGATGCAGTTCAGAAGCGTCGTCTTGCCGCACCCGGACGCGCCGAGCGCGACGACGAAGTCGCCGTCGCGCATCGTCAGGTTGACCGGGGCGAGCGCCTGCAGGGTGCCGCCCTTGACGGCGTAGTTGACCGTCAGTTCCTTGATGTTCAGCGTGGGCATGAACGTCCCTTCCTTCTTCCCGGACCTTACTTGCCGAGCGCCTTCTGCACGTAGGTCGAGGTCACGTACTGCGCATAGCTGGACTTGACGTCCTGCACGCGACCCTGCTCCTTCAGGAAGTTGGCGGTGTCGAGCAGCGCCTTCGCGGCGCCGCCGCCGAGCCAGGTCGCCGACGCCTGCTCCTGCAGGCTCGGGAACCTGTAGAGCGACATCGCCGCCGGCACGCCGCCCTCGTCGGCCTTGGTCCACTTGGCGACCGCCTTCACGTTGGCCGAGCCGGCGCCCCATTTGTCGGGATGCTCGCGGTAGTCGGCATCGGCCTTGGCGAGCGCCTTCACCAGCGCGACCATGAAGGCCTCGTTGTCGGCCGCCCACTTCGCGTTGACGACGATGCCGTCGAAGGTCGGGAAACCCTTCTTGCCGATGTCGCCCGACGTCACGATGACCTTGCCGTCGGCCTTGACCTTGGTCAGCACCGGATCCCAGACGAAGGCCGCGTCGATGTCGCCGCGTCCCCAGGCGGCGGCGATCTCCGGCGGCCTGAGGTTCATCACCTCGACAGACTTCGGGTCGACGCCTTCGAGCCTCATGTCGACCATCAGCTGGTAGTGCGACGTCGAGACGAACGGCGTCGCGACCTTCTTGCCGGCGAGGTCCTTGACGCTCTTGATGCCGGAGCCGTTGCGGGCGACGAGCGCCTCGGCCGACGCGATGTCGTCGAGGATCCAGAACAGCTTGATGTCCTGGCCCTGGCTGGCCGCGGCGGCGATGCCGGCCGAGCCGACCTCGCCGATCTGCACGTCGCCCGATGCCATCGCGCGGATCACGTCGCCGCCGCCGCCGAACATGCGCCAGTTGATCTTGTAGCCGGTGGCCTTCTCGAGCTCGCCGGACTCCATCACGGTCCGGTACGGGTCGAGCATGTCCTGGTGCGCGAAGGTGACTTCCTTGGTCTGCGCGCGGGCCGTGCCGCAGGCCAGCGCCGCCACGGCCAGGGCCGACAGGACCAGCCGGCGGTGCTTGCTCTCGATCATCGTATGACTCCTAAAAGGTAGTTTGTGCTGCACGAACAGGTGACGACCGGCCGCAGCGCCGAGCGCAGACTCTGCGCCCAACCCGCACCGGCCGGAAGTGCCAGCATCGACGCTGCGGCAGGGCCAGCGGCATCGGGCTTACCCTCGGCCCGCGCACGCAGGGTGCGCGCCGCACAGCCGCAGTGCGGCGCGCACGGCCCCGATGTTCGCATCAAGCGGCACCGCGGCCGGCGCGCTTGCTCGCTCGGCGCAGAAGCTTGCGCGCCGCTCAGGGGGTCGGCGGCAAGGCCCGCTGCGGCGCGCCGCGCGCGTCGGCGAGATCGGCGACCGCCTGCGCGAGCGCGCGGATGCCGGCCGGAATCTGCGCCGCCGCGATCGACGACAGGCGCAGCCGGAAGTACGGGCACGGATAAGGCGGCTGGGCGAAGAACACGTCGCCCGCCTCGATCAGCACGCCGCGGCCGCGCGCCATCAGCGCGAGCTCGCCGCCATCGACCCAGGCCGGCGCGCGCACCCAGATCGAGGCGCCGCCCTGCGGCAGCGTGAACCCGAAGTCGGGCAGCAGCTCGCGCAGCGCCCGCGCCGCGAGCCCAAGGCGCTCCTGCATCGCCTGGTTGACGCGCCGCGCATGCGACTCATGGTGGCCGAGCGACAGGAACAGCGCATACGCATGCTGCAGGAACGCGCTCGGATGCCGCACCATCGCATGGCGCAGCACGCGCAGCTCGCGGATCAGCGGCGCCGGCGCGACGATGTAGCCGAGCCGCAGCACCGGCGACAGGCTCTTCGACACCGAGCCGACGTAGATCACGCGGCCGTTCTTGTCGAGGCTCTTCAGCGCCGGCATCGGCGCGCCTTCGTAAAGGTTCTCGGCTTCGTAGTCGTCCTCGACGATCACGAAGTCCTGCAGCTCGGCCTTGCGCAGCAGCCAGCGGCGGCGCTCCAGGCCGAGCGTCACGGTGGTCGGGCTCTGGTGCGACGGCGTGACGAACAGGTAGTCGAGCGCCGGCAACGCGTCGACGACCAGCCCGTCCGCGTCGACCGCCACCTCGACGAAGCGCGGCGCACGCAGCGCGAAGCTGTTGCGCGCATGCGGATGGCCGGGCTCTTCGAGGCCGACCTTGCGGGTCTCGTCGAACAGCGCATCGGCAAGCAGGTAGTAGGCATGCTGCGCGCCGACCGTCACGATGATCTCCGACGCGAGCGCGAACACGCCGCGCTTGGGCAGCAGCCGCGTGCGGATCTGCTCGATCAGGTCGGGCACGTCGTCGGTCTCGAAGTCGGGCGTCCAGTGCGGCATCTGCGAGCGCGCCAGGCTCTTCGCACAGCACTCGCGGAAGTCCTCGGTCGGGAAGAGCTGCGGGTCGTAGTGGCCGTAGACGAAGGGATACGGCAAGTCGCGCCAGCGCTGCGGCTTGGCGAGCGTCGGCCGGTCGACCAGCGAGCGCAGCACGCGGTGCTCCCAGTCGGGCGGATGGCCGGGCTTGCCGCTCGTGCCGGTCAGCGGCTCGGCCGGCTCGGCGGTACGCGGCCGCGCATTCGGTGCGACGAAGACGCCGCTGCGCGGCCTGGCCTCGAGGAAGCCTTCGTCGGTGAGTTGCAGATAGGCCGCCGTCACCGTGTTGCGGCTGAGGCCGAGCACGCCGGCCAATTCGCGCGACGACGGCAACGGCGCGCCGGCCGGCAGCCGGCCGTCGAGGATGGCCTGCACCACGGCGAGCCGCAGGCGCGCCTGCAGCGGCAGTCCGGGCTGCTCCGGCAGGGCGAAGAGCTGGGCCCAGAGGATGGAGCGGGCGGCGGGCATGGCGACGAGTGTAGGCGCGGCGGGGTTGCGTTCCGCGCCGCCACCGATATCGTCGGGCCCCATGCCCCCCCGCCGACGACCGATGCGCGGTGCTTGCTCGGCCCTGCTGCTGCTCGCCGCGACGGCGGCCTCGGCCGAGCGCTGCGACCGGCAGCACGACGTGATCGCGCTCGATCCCGGCCACACGACCGCGCAACCCGGTGCGATCAGCGCGCGCGGCGTGCCGGAGGTGCGCTTCAACCGCGAACTCGCGAAGCGCACCGCCGAGGCCTTGAAGGCCGCCGGCTTCGACCGCGTGTTCATCACCAGCGACCTGCGCGACGACCTCGGCCTGGCCGAACGTGCCGCGCTGGCCGCCCGGCGCGGGGCGCGACTCCTGCTGTCGCTGCACCACGATTCGGTGCAGCCGCGCTATCTGTCGTCGTGGTCCGTCAACGGTTCTACACAGTGGTACAGCGACCGTTACAGCGGTTACTCGCTGTTCGTTTCGGAGCGCAACCGTAACGCGCAGGACAGCCTGGAGCTGGCCGGCCAGATCGGCAGCGAACTGCGCCGTCGCTGCCTCGTGCCGACGCGCCACCATGCCGAGGCCGTCCCGGGCGAAGGGCGCGAGCTGATCGATGCGGCACGCGGCATCTACCGCTACGACGAGCTCGTCGTGTTGCAGGAAGCGCCCATGCCGGCCGTGCTGTTCGAGGCCGGGCTGATCGTCAACCGCGCCGATGAGCTGGTGCTGCAGAGCCCCGAGCGCCAACGCCTCGTCGCGCAGGCGCTGACCACGGCGATCGTGCGCTATTGCGGCCACGAAGCGCTGCCGCAGGATGCGCCGATCTGTGACGGCGACCCGGGCGGACCGCCGGTATCTCGTTAACAACTCCCCGCGCGCCCATCGTTATCCTGGGACGATGGTCTCCGCAGCTCAACGCCCGCTCGCCGGTCGGGTGGCGCTCGTCACCGGCGCCAACACCGGTATCGGCCGCGTCACCGCACGCGAACTCGCGGCACGCGGCGCGCACGTCTTCATGGCCTGCCGCTCGGCGGAGCGCGCCCAACCGGTCATCGCCGAGATTCGCGCGGCCGGCGGCACGGTCGACTACCTCGCACTCGACCTCGGCGACTTCGCTTCGGTGCGGGCCTGTGCCGAGAGCTTCCTCGCGCGCGACCTGCCGCTGCATCTGCTGATCAACAACGCCGGCCTCGCCGGTGCGCGCGGCTTCACGCCGTCGGGCTTCGAGCTGGCCTTCGGCACCAACCATGCCGGCCATTTCCTGCTGACGCGGCTGCTGCTCGATGCGGTGCGGCGTGCCGCGCCGGCGCGCATCGTCACGGTGGCGAGCGACGGCCACTACCACGCGCCGGGCATCGACTGGGACGCGGTGCGCAAGCCGACGCGCACGCGCAGCGGCATGCGGGAGTACACGATCTCCAAGCTCGCCAACGTGCTGTTCAGCGCCGAGTTGTCGCGGCGGCTCGACGGCAGCGGCGTCACGACGCATGCGCTGCATCCCGGCCTCGTGGCCTCCGACGTCTGGCGCTTCGTACCGCGGATGCTGCGCGACCTGATCAAGCTCGCGATGATCTCGCCCGAGCAAGGCGCGCAGACCACGCTGTACTGCGCGACGTCGGGCGAGACCGCGGGGCAGACCGGCCTGTACTGCGACCGCGGCAAGATCAGGAAGCCGAGCCGCCTCGCGCAGGATCGGGCGCTCGCCGCCGAGCTGTGGCGGCGCAGCGAGGAGTGGGCGACCTAGGCAGCCCTGGGCAGCCGGTCGCGCGCCGAACGCCGGCGCGCACGAGCCGGCTGGCTTGCCCGAATCCACGGCTCTGGATCTTTCGTCGCCCGGTCGGCGCGCATAGCCTCGCGGACATCACATCAACGAGGACTGCGATGAGCGCCACGACTGCCGGTGTCGGCGTCGCCATGCTCGAAGCCTTCAGCGATGCGTGGAACCGCCACGACATCGACGGACTGATGCGCTTCATGAGCGACGACTGCGTGTTCCAGACCGCCGCCGGGCCGGATGCCTGCGGCACGCGCCACGTCGGCCGCGACGCGGTGCGCAAGGCGTTCGCGGCCGCCTGGGAGGCCGTGCCCGATGCGCAGTGGCGCAACGGCAGGCACTTCGTCCACGGCGATCACGGCACGTCGATGTGGACGTTCACCGGCACCGCATCCGACGGCAGCCGCATCGAGGTCGACGGCATCGATGTCTTCGAGTTCCGCGACGGCAAGATCAGCCTGAAGAACGTGTTCCGCAAGGCGCGGCCCAACCTGCCCGCCGCGGCGCGCTGAACGGAGGTGACCGACCCCATGGCCGCTTCCGCCTTGATCGAACGCACGACCGCGCCGCTGCCCGCGGAACGCCGCTACGACCCGCGCTACGACCCGCTGGTCGCGCCCGACCCCGGTGCCGGGCGCGCCTATGCGCCGACCTACTGGGTCGCGAGCGCCGGCACGCCGCCCGACGACGACGGTCCGATCCGACGCGACATCGACGTCGACGTCGCGATCATCGGCTCGGGCTCGACCGGGCTGTCGACCGCGCTGTATCTGGCGCAGGAGCACGGCGTGCAGGCCGCCGTGCTCGAAGCCAACCAGGCTGCCTGGGGCTGCTCGAGCCGCAGCGGCGGGCAGGGCCAGAACGCGAGCGGCCGCCTCAAGCGCGGCCAGTGGATCGCGCGCTGGGGCCTCGACGTCGCGAAGAAGCTGGATGCCGAGATCCGCGCCGGCTTCGACAACTTCCGCACGCTGACGCAGCGCATGCCGTGCGACGCCTACGAAGGCGGCCATCTCTACCTCGCGCACCGGCCGACCAAGCTCGCCTACCTCGCCGACGAGGCGCGCGTGATGCGCGACACCTTCGGCTATCGCGCGCGCATGCTCACCATGGACGAGGTGCGGCGCGACTACTGCGACGAGCGCGAGGCGGTCGGCGCGATGCACGAAGCCGAGGGCATCGGCGTCCATCCGCTGAAGCTGTCGTTCGGATTGATGCGGGAAGCGCGCGCGCTCGGCGCGCGCATCCATCCGGCCAGCCCCGTGCAAGGCTGGCACAGCGCAGGCGGCGTGCACCACCTGCGCACGCCGGGCGGCACGGTGCGCGCGCGGCGCGTCGCGATATGCACCGGCGGCTACACCGGACAGCAGCTCAGCCCGCTGACGAAGAACCGCATCATGCCGGTGCTGTCGAACTCGCTCGCGACGCGCGTGCTGACGCCGGCGGAGCTCGCCGCCTGCGGCCTGGACAAGCGCGCATCGAACACCTTCATGACCGACACGCGCACCTTGCGCTTCTACTACCGGCTGCTGCCCGACGGGCGCCTGCAGATGGGCAGCCGCAGCTCGGTGACCGGCGCGGACGCCGAGGACCCGGCGCACCTGAAGCTGCTCACCGATGCGATCGCGCGCAAGTTCCCGCCGCTCGCCGGCATCCCGATCGAGCACTCGTGGTGGGGCTGGGTCGACATGAGCCACGACATGATGCCGCGCATCGTGCAGCCCGATCCGGCCGCGAGCATCTGGTATGCGCTCGGCTACGGCGGCAACGGCGTGTCGTTCTCGACCTGGGCCGGCAAGCGGCTCGCGCAGCGCATCGTCGGCGCGGATCGCGACCGCGCGGTCTTCGAGCTGCCGATCTACGCGGCACCGCTCGAGTACCCGAACGTCATGAACGCGGTGCGCTCGGAGCTGTTCGCGCCGTTCCGTCGGCTCGGCCAGCGCGCGCTGTACAAGTGGTACTGGCTGCGCGACGAGAAGTTCTGACCGCGGCGCCTGCTCACGCGGCCCCGGTGCCGCGCTCGAGCAGATAGAGCGCCTGCCGAAACCGCGGCCCCGACAGCGCATCGGCGATCGCCGCATCGGCGACGCCACGGGTCCGCAATCGGGCGACCGAGGCCATCAGTTCCTGCAACGCCGACAGCGCGCCGGGCTGCCGGCAGGCGCACTCGACGACGTCGCGCGGTATGCCCTCGGCACGCGCGGCAGCGCTGGCGGCGTCGAGCAGGCATCGATCGAGTTGCGCCCTGGCGCTGCTGCGTTCGGGCTGGGAGGGCTGCATGGTGTGTCGGCCGGCGGTCGGGTCGCAAGAAGTCTAGTTCGTGACGGCGGACGAAGAGGCGGTGTCGCAATCGCGCATCCTCACATTTGTGGATTGCTTCGAGGCCTGAATTGCGGATGAGGGCGATCCGGATCGGTGCGCACGGCTGCATAACGGCAGGCTCATAGAATCGCGCCATTGCCAACCCATAGGTCGACGCCTACTTGGATCGAACCCCATCCCGGCTGCGGAACAGCGGCCCGGCTTCCGGCGACGAAGCCGACACGCTCGCATCGCTCTTCTCGGCGCCGCGCCAGGCGACGGTCGTTTTCAAGCGGCGGCGCAGCGTCGGTACTGCCGACGGCAGCGCCGGCGAGCCGTCGAACGCGGCCGCATCCGAGGCCGCTTCGGTGCCCCGAGCGCCGAAGGTATTCCGAACCCTGAGCGCCCTGTCGTCCGCAGCGGCGCCGGCGACGAGCCCGTCAGGGACGCCGGCCGAACCGCCGAAGGTCTCGCGGCGACGCAGATCGGACTTGCGCGCCCCGCGGCTGATCAGCCACGTCATCGTCGAGCCATCGAAGCCGGAGCCCGAGCAGGCCGGTTTCTCGCCCAGGCACCGGATCCTCGTCGACCTTGCTGGGGTGTCCGAGCGCGCAGCCCTCTACGAATCGGTATGCGGCGCGCTCGACGACGTCCAGTCGACCTTGGACGTTGCACATCTCGCGCGGGGGTTCGAGCTGCCCTAGCGCAGCGCTCGGCACGCCGCACTAGCGCGTCGGCAGGCGCTCGAATCCCTGGAGCCCTGCCGGTTCGAGCGCTGCGGTTTCGACCGAATCGACGCGCGCGTACCGCACGCCATCGCGCAACCAGGCGAGCATCTGCGCCAGCACATCGGGCGCACCCTGCAGCAGCAATTCGACCGAGCCGTCGACGCGGTTGCACACCCAACCCCGGATGCCGAGGATGTGCGCGCGGCGCACGCAGGCATCGCGATAGCCCACACCCTGCACGCGCCCGCGCACGCGGACCTGCAGCGCCTGGGCGGAGGCGCCGTGGGAGGTTACGCGATCCGTCGACACTCCGGATTCAGCGCGGGCGGCGCCGATGCGTCACCGCGAGCGCCGGCGGACGCGCCAGCGTCTGGTAGACGACGCAATAGCGCTCGGTGAGGCGCAGCAAGGTCGCGATCTCGTCGTCGGACGCATCGGTGTCGAGATCGATCGAGAGCCGGATCGCCCGGAAGCCGACCGGCGCGTCTTTCGCGACGCCGAGCGTGCCGCGGAAGTCGAGGTCGCCTTCGGCCTGCAGCGTCGCATCGCGCAGCACGATGCCGAACGCGGTCGCGACCGCGTTCAACGTCACGCCGGCGCAGGCGACCAGCGCCTCGAGCAGCATGTCGCCGGAACAGGCCGCAAGCCCCGTGCCGCCGGTGGCAGGATGCAGCCCCGCGGTGACGAGCGCCTTGCCGGTCTCGACCTTGCAGCTCACGCCCTCGCCGAGCCGGCCCTGCGCGCGCAGCGTGATCAGCGCGGCGTCGGGCGCCTCGCGGTAGCGGTCCTTCAACGGAGCCTGGATCGAGCGCAGCTCGTCGGAGTTCATGTGGCTTCCTTTGATCCTATGAATGCCGCAGGTGCGGGTCCGTGGGTTCCCAGGCCAGCTTGTATTCGAGCCAGACCTCGCGGGTCGGCGCATAGCGCTCGGGCTCGTCGAGCGAGACCGTCGTCACGTCGATCGACTCGGGATACTTGTCGGTGATGTAGGTCAGCGGGCTGCCGCACTGCGCGCAGAAGGTCCGCGTGACCGGCGGCGACGAGCTGAACGACGCCGGCGTGCCGGCGGTGAACGCGAATTGCGCGCGGTCGACGGTGATCCAGGCGACCGACGGCGCCGCGCTGGCGCGCCGGCAGGTACGGCAATGGCAGATCAGCGAGGTCTGCGGCGGCGCGCCGATCGCATAGCGCACCGCGCCGCACAGGCAGCCGCCTTCGATGGTGTTGCCGGGCATGGCTCGCTCCTCGTCGTCTCGGATGGCCGAGGTTGTAGCGCACCCGGACCGCCGTGGCGCAAATCCGTGGAATAGAACTTCGGCCGGCCCGGTATGACATGGCCAGGAGCGTGCGCATCGGGCCGGCACGCCTTCCCTCTCCTTCCAGCTCCTGCCTCCGGCCCGGCGAAAGTCCCTACCGTGATCGACCGCCGCTCCTTCCTCGCGCTCGCCGCCGCCGGCGGCGGCGCCGTCTTCGCGTCCGCCCTGCCCGGCTGCGCTTCCGTCGGCAGCGCCGGCGCCGCCAGCGACGATTTCTACTTCGTGCAGCTCTCCGATTCGCACTGGGGCTTCCAGGGTCCCGAGAACCCCGACGCGAAGGTCACGCTGCGCAAGGCGGTCGCGAGCGTCAACGCGCTGACCATCCAGCCGGATTTCATCATCTTCACCGGCGACCTCACGCACACCACCGACGACCCGGCCGAGCGGCGCCGCCGCATGACCGAGTTCAAGAGCATCGTCGCCGACCTGAAGGTGAAGAACGTGCGCTTCATGCCGGGCGAGCACGACGCGTCGCTCGACCGCGGCACGGCCTACCAGGAGCTGTTCGGGCCGACGCACTACAGCTTCGACCACAAGGGCGTGCACTTCATCGCGGTCGACAACGTCTCCGACCCCGGCGCGCGCATCGGCGACGAGCAGCTCGCGTGGATGAAGGCCGACCTCGCCAAGATCGACAAGAAGGCGCCGATCGTCGTGCTGACGCACCGGCCGCTGTTCGACCTCGTGCCGAAGTGGGACTGGGCGACGCGCGACGGCGCGCAGGCGATCGACATCCTGATGCCGTACGAGCACGTCACGGTGTTCTACGGCCACATCCATCAGGAGAACCACCACATGACGGCGCACATCGCGCACCACGCGGCCAAGTCGCTGATCTTCCCGCTGCCCGCGCCGGGCTCGCAGGAGAAGCGCACGCCGCTGCCGTGGGATGCCGGCGCGCCCTACAAGGGACTCGGCTTCCGCGAAGTGAAGGCCGATCCGGACGAGAACGACTACCAGCTCGACGAGAGGCCGGTGGTGCGCGCATGAAGCTCGACGTACCCCGACTGCCGCGCCGCGTCGCGCTGAAGATCGGCGCCGGCCTGCTGCTCGACGCGGCGGCGGCCGCCGCGTTCGTCAGCCTGCGCGCGCATGCCGACGAAGGCCGCGTGATCCCGGTCGAGGCGCGCCGCTTCAAGTACACGCCGAGCGAGATCCGTCTGAAGAAGGGCGAGACCGTGACGCTCGCGTTCACCGCGATCGACTTCGTGCACGGCTTCTCGGCGCCCGACTTCGGCGTGCGCAGCGACCTGCTGCCCGGCCGCATCACCAACGTCACGATCACCGCGAAGGCCCCCGGCCGCTACACCTTCCTGTGCGACAACTTCTGCGGCGATCACCACGAGGACATGAACGGAACGTTCATCGTGGAGTAGCGGAACGTTCATCGTGGAGTAGCCTAAGCGCCGCACGCGGATCGAACGCACATCGACACACGACCGAGCAGCGAGCAACCTCCGTGGCTGGCCCGAACGACTTCGATACCCTGGTGCTGCCGCATCTGGATGCGGCCTACAACCTCGCGCGCTGGCTGGTGCGCGACGATCACGTCGCCGAGGACATGGTGCAGGACGCGTTCATCAAGGCCTTCCGCTACTTCGCCGGCTTTCGCGGCGGCCCGGCGCGGCCGTGGCTGCTCGGCATCGTGCGCAACACCTGCTTCACCTGGCTCGAAGAGCAGCGCAGCCGTCCCGGCCAGGTGGCGCTCGACGACGCGCTGCTCGACACCCTGGCCGACGACGGCTCGCAGCACGGCGCCGACCCGTCCGTGCTCGCCGACGGCCGCCAGCTCGGCACGCTGGTCGACGCGGCGATCCGCGCGCTCGCGCCGCCGTTCCGCGAAGTCGTCGTGCTGCGCGAGATCGAAGGACTGGACTATGCCGAGATCGCGCAGGTCGCCGGCATACCGATAGGCACCGTGATGTCGCGGCTGTCGCGGGCGCGTGCGCATCTGCGCGGCGCGCTTGCCGGCGTGGGAGGTTGAAGGACATGACCGATCGCACCGAGCGCCCTTCCGACGAGCCGGCCGACGAGGCCCTCGGCGCGTTGATCCGCCGGCATGCCACGCGGCACGAGGCCAGCACGGCGCTGCAATCGAGCGTGCGTGCCGAGATCGCGCTGCTGGCGGCCGCGCGCGCCCCGGCTCCTGCTCCGGCGTCCCCACCGGCTCCCGCGCGGGTGCCTGCATCGACGTCGCGCTGGGCTGCGTGGGCCGGCGCTGCGCGCGCTTCCTGGCAATGGCTCGCCGGCGGCGCCGCAAGCGGCGCGCTCGTCACCGCTGCGCTGATGGCGTGGGTCGTCGTGCCGATGCTGCGCGGCCCCGACGACGGCCTCGCCAACGAGCTCGTCGCCGGCCACGTGCGCGCGCTGATGCTGAACCATCTGTCCGACGTCGTCTCGACCGACCAGCACACCGTCAAGCCGTGGTTCCAGGGCAAGCTGGCCTATGCGCCGCCGGTCGAGGACTTCGTCGCCGACGGCTTCCCGCTCGTCGGCGGCCGCCTCGACTACGCCGACGGCCAGCCGGTCGCCGCGCTCGTCTACCACCGGCGCGGCCACATCATCAACCTGTTCGTGATGCCGACGGCCGCGGCGCACGGCGCCGACTGCACGACGACGACGCGGCGCGGCTTCCACGTCGACTGCTGGCAAGGCGGCGGCATGGAGTTCTGGGCGGTGTCGGATGTCAGCGTGGACGAGCTGGCGTTGTTCGCGAAGCTGTGGCAGCAGCGGTTGCCGGGGCGGTGACGGCGCTTGAACCGATCGTCACAGCCTGCCGTGCCTCAGGCAGGAACTCATCCGCGGGTAACTCCTCTCCTCTGGCACCTTCGATCGACTTCCACTGGCACCGTGCCACGGCACGATGATTGCGTGCCGAACGGCAGACAGCCGGCCAGAGCGCTGCGCCGGCGCAACCCTACCTCGTTCCATGCATGGAGTGAATCGAATGCCGAGCCCGCGTTCCCTGACCCGCCGCCTAGCCCTGGCGTATGCCGCCGCGGGCGCTGCCGCCAGTACCCTGCCGTTCGGCGTGTTCGGCGAGGACGTCAAGCGCGGCGGCACGCTGGTCATCGGATCGACGCAGGCGCCACGCCACCTCAACGGCGCCGTGCAGTCGGGCGTCGCGACCGCGGTTCCGTCGACCCAGCTCTTCGCGAGCCCGCTGCGCTTCGACGACCAGTGGCATCCGCAGCCCTATCTGGCCGAGACCTGGAAGCTCGCCGACGACGGCAAGTCGCTCACGCTCAACCTGCGCAAGAACGCCGTGTTCCACGACGGCAAGCCGGTGACCTCGGCCGACGTCGCCTACTCGGTGATGGCGATCAAGGCCAACCATCCGTTCACGACCATGCTCGCGCCGGTCGAGAAGGTCGAGACGCCCGACCCCTACACCGCGATCATCCGCATGAGCGTGCCGCACCCCGCGATCGTGCTCGCGATGAGCCCGGCGCTGTGCCCGATCCTGCCGAAGCACGTGTACGACGACGGCACCGATCTCAAGGTGCATCCGAAGAACGGCACAGGCCTGGTCGGCTCGGGGCCGTTCAAGCTCGTCGAATTCACCGCCGGCCAGCGCATCGTGATGGAGCGGCACGACAAGTTCTTCCTGGCCGGCAAGCCGTATCTCGACAAGATCATCGTCACGATCAACCCGGACAACTCGAGCCTCGTCCTCGGCATGGAGCGCGGCGACATCCAGATGCTGCCGTACCAGTCGACGTCGGTCGACCTGAAGCGGCTGCAGAAGAATCCCAACGTCGTGCTGACGCCCAAGGGCTACGAGGGCATAGGCGCGATCAACTGGCTGGCCTTCAACCTCGCGAAGAAGCCTCTGTCGGACCTGCAGGTGCGCAAGGCGATCGCGACGGCGATCGACAAGAACTTCATCACCAAGGTGCTGATGGGCGGCTTCGCGCAGCCGGCCGACGGCCCCATCGTCGCGAGCAGCCCGTTCGCGGTGACGGACCTCGTGCGCTATCCGACCGACCTGAAGAAGGCCGCCGACATGCTCGATGCCGCCGGCTACAAGGCCGGCAGCGGCGGCGAGCGCTTCAAGCTGACGATCGACTACCTGCCGGGCGTCGACGAGCAGCAGAAGAACGTCGCCGAATACGTGCGCACGCAGCTCAAGAAGATCGGCATCACGGTCGAGGTGCGCGCGTCGGCCGACTTCCCGGCCTGGGCCAAGAAGATGGCGACGCACGACTTCGACATGTCGATGGACCAGGTGTTCAACTGGGGCGATCCGATCATCGGCGTGCACCGTACCTATCTCTCGACCAACATCAAGCCCATCGTCTGGACCAACACGCAGTCGTACAACAACCCGAAGGTCGACCAGCTGCTGAACACCGCCGGCGGCCTGCTCAACCCGACCGAGCGCAAGGCCTACTACGCGACCTTCGAGAAGATCGTCACCGACGAGCTGCCGATCGTCTTCATCAACATCGTGCCGTACCACACCGCGACGTTGAAGAAGGTCGTCAACGTGCCGACGACGATCTGGGGGCCGGCGTCACCGTACGACGAGGTCGGCATCCGCGCCTGAACGCCGCGGGCGCGGCCCCGTCGATGCAGCGCCAGTGTTTACCCTAAAAGCAAAAAAAGTATCGTTGCGCCGATTCCATTGCAGTAGTTTCCGGGCCCTGCGCTTTGTACGCTTGCGTCACGGTCGGGCCTGGACCTCGACCGTGAGGCACCCGCAGAGGCGCTGAGCACGGCACGAACAACGGAGACGTCGCATGTCGCCTTGTCTGGAACTGGTGGGGATACAGGAGCAGGATTCGTTCAAGGTCTGGACGCACGGCTATCCGTACGAGACGGTGCGCTGGCACTTCCATCCGGAGTACGAGCTCAACCTGATCACCGACACCTGCGGCCGCTATTTCGTCGGCGACCACACCGGCCGCTTCGAGCCCGGGCAGCTCTGCATGATGGGGCCGAACCTGCCGCACAACTGGATCAGCGAGGTGCCCGACAACCGGCCGGTCGCGCAGCGCTGCATCGTGCTGCAGTTCTCCGGCCGCTCGATCAACCGCGGCATCGCCGCCTTCCCCGAGCTCGCCCACATCGAGCGGCTGCTCGCGTCGTCGCAGCGCGGCATCCTGTTCTCGGCCGCGGTGGCGCGGCGCGCCGGCGCGGTGATGAACCAGCTCCTCAACGCCAGGGGCTTCCAGCGCGTGCATCAGTTCCTCGCGCTGCTCGACATGCTCGCCACCGCGCAGGACAGCACGTTGCTCGCGACGCCGGCGTTCCGGCCCGATCCCGAGGGCTACCAGAGTTCGACCATCAACCAGGTGCTGACCTACCTCGCCGAGCGGCTCGGCGACCGTCTGCGCGAGGCCGACGTGGCGCGCTATGCGGGCATGGAGCCGAGCGCGTTCTCGCGCTTCTTCCGCCGCCATACCGACGTGCCGTTCGTGCAATACCTCGGGCGCCTGCGCGTCAACCGCGCCTGCGAGCTGCTGATCAACTCCGACAAGCCGATCACCGAGATCTGCTATGCCTGCGGCTTCAACAACGTCTCGAACTTCAACCGGCAGTTCCTGGCGCTGAAAGGCATGCCGCCGTCGCAGTTCCGGCGCTACCACCGCCTGAACGATCTCTGCGCCGTCGCCGCGTAGCGCCGCACCGACCTGCATCGATCCGCTGACCATGCGCTGCCGATGCCGGCGGCCGCGGGCAGCGCCTTGCCCGGACCTTCATCGAACCGCCCTCCGCCATGACCGACAACACCGCCGACATGCAAGCCGTGGTCTGCCACGGACCCAAGGACTACCGCCTCGAACGCGTCGCCCGGCCGCAGGCCGGACCGCACGAGCTGATCATCGAGATCGCCGCCTGCGGCATCTGCGCCAGCGACTGCAAGTGCCATTCGGGCGCCGCGATGTTCTGGGGCGGCAACGGCAAGCCGGCCTGGGTCAAGGCGCCGGTGATCCCGGGGCACGAGTTCTTCGGCTACGTGGTCGAGGCCGGCCCCGGCGCGCTCGAGCACTTCGGCGTCGAGATGGGCGACCGCGTGATCGCCGAGCAGATCGTGCCGTGCGGCAAGTGCCGCTACTGCACGAGCGGCGGCTACCACATGTGCGAGGTGCACGACATCTTCGGCTTCCAGCGCATCGTCGCCGACGGCGGCATGGCCGACTACATGCGCCTGCCGCCGACCGCGCGCGTGCACCGCATCCCCGACGGCCTGTCGCTGAAAGACGCCGCGATGATCGAGCCGATGGCCTGCGCGGTGCACACCGTGAACCGCGGCGACATCCAGCTCGATGACGTGGTCGTGATCGCCGGCGCCGGGCCGCTCGGGCTCGGCATGGTGCAGATCGCGAAGCTGAAGACGCCGAAGAAGCTCGTCGTGATCGACCTCGTGCCGCAGCGGCTGGCGCTGGCGGCCGCGTTCGGCGCCGACGTGACGATCAACCCGGCGACCGACGACGCCAAGGCGATCGTCGACGGCCTGACCGGCGGCTACGGCTGCGACGTCTACATCGAGACCACCGGCGTACCGGCCGGCGTGACGCAAGGGCTGGAGCTGATCAGGAAGCTCGGCCGCTTCGTCGAGTTCAGCGTGTTCGGCCAGGACACCACGGCCGACTGGTCGATCATCGGCGACCGCAAGGAGCTGGACGTGCGCGGCGCGCACCTCGGGCCGTACTGCTACCCGGTGGTGATCGATCTGATGATGCGCGGGCTGCTCACGTCGCGCGGCATCGTGACGCACGACTTCTCGCTGGCGGAATGGGAAGAGGCGTTCGCGCTGGCGAACTCGCTGGATTCGATCAAGGTCCTGCTGCGGCCGGACCGGACCGGGACCTGACGTGATGGACGCCGCGGCGGCGGGCCGAGCGCCGGGCCGCTCCCAAGCCGGCCGCATCCCCTCGGGGGATCGGCCGACGTACCCGTCGGACGAGGGGTCGTCATGAAGCACGTCATCGGTGTCGACATCGGCACCCAGAGCACCAAGGCCGTGCTCGTGCAGGCCGATGGCCGCATCGTCGGCCAGCATGCGCAGTCGTACCAGGTCGAGACGCCGCGGCCCTTGTGGGCGCAGCAGTGGCCCGACGTGTGGCTCGCCGCGGTCGAAGCCTGCATCCGCGGCGTGCTCGCGTCGTCCGGCGTCGCGGCCGAGTCGGTGCAGGCACTCTGCATCGACAGCCTCTACGGCGGCAGCGGCATCCCGGTCGATGCGCAGGGCCAGCCGCTGCATCCGTGCCTGATCTGGATGGACCGGCGCGCCCAGGCCGAATGCGAAGGGGTGCGCGCGCACGTCGACGTCGAGCGGCTCTACGACATCACCGGCAACGGCATCGACAGCTACTACGGCTACACCAAGATGCTGTGGCTGCGCGAGCATGCGCCCGACGTCTGGCAGCGCACCGCGCAGTTCCTGCCGCCGAACACCTACGTCAACGCGCAGCTCACCGGCCGCGTGGCGGTGGACCACAGCTCGGCGGGCAACATCGGCGGCGTCTACGACGTCGCGCGCCGGGCCTGGTCCGAAGAGGCGCTGGCGATGCTCGGCATTCCGCGCTCGATGATGCCGGACCGGCTCGTCGAAGCCAGCGACGTGGTCGGCGGCCTGCTGCCGACCTGGGCCGCGCGCCTCGGCCTGGCGATCGGCCTGCCGGTCGTCGCCGGCGGCGTCGATGCGGCCGTCGCCACGCTCGCGGCCGGTGCGGCGCAGCCCGGCAACCACGTCGCGATGATAGGCACCAGCATGTGCTGGGGCACGATCCGCCAGAGCGTGGATGCGCGCCACGGCCTGATCAGCATGCCGCACGTCTTCAACGGCGCGCACGATCTCTATGTGTTCGGTGGCGCGATCACCGCCGGCGCCTCGGTGAGCTGGTTCCGCGAGACCTACTGCCAGGCCGAGATCGCGGCCGGCCGCGCCGAGGGCATCGACCCGCATGCGCTGCTCGAGCAGGCCGCCGCGCCGCTGCCGCCGGGCGGCGACGGCCTGCTCTTCCTGCCCTACCTGATGGGCGAGCGCAGCCCGGTGTGGGACGCCCAGGCCAGCGGCTGCTTCGTCGGCCTCGGCCTGCATCACGGCCGCCCGCACCTGTACCGCGCGGTGCTCGAAGGCGTGAGCTATGCGCTGCGCCACAACATCGAGGCCGGCGTGCGCGGCGGCGTCGCGCTCGACGAGCAGCTCGTCGTGGTCGGCGGCGCGAGCCACTCGGACCTCTGGATGCAGATCATCGCCGACGTCACCGGGCGCCCGGTCCACACGATCGCCGAGGACGTCGAAGCGTCGCTCGGTGCGGCCGTGCTCGCCGCCTACGGCACCGGCCTGATCGACGCCGACACGGTGCGGCGCGGCTGGGTCCGCCCGGTGCCGCGCGCCCGGCCCGACGCGCGCGCCCACGCCGCCTACGAGCAGCTCTTCGCCGAATACATCGCGCTCTATCCCGCGCTGAAGCCCGTGATGCACCGGCTGCGCGCGATCACGTCCGAGGAGGCCACGCCTTGAACCCCACCCGCTCCACCCGTCAGACCCCGTCCACCAAGGAGACCAGACCCATGAAGAAGTTCGTACTGGGCGCCATCGGCGCCGCGCTGATCGCGCTCACCGCCGCCCCCGTGACGGCGCAGACCCCGTGGGCGATCGACAAGGCCGCCGCATCGGTCAAGGGCACCAAGGTCAAGATCATCTTCCTCGACCGGCCGGGCTACCGCGCGATCATCAAGCTGCTGCCCGAGTTCGAGAAGCAGAGCGGCATCAAGGTCGACTACGAGATCGTGCCGTACGAGAACGCGCGCGAGAAGCAGGTGCTGAACTTCACGTCCAAGGGCGACCTGACGATGGCGCTCGTCGACCTGGTGTGGATCGGCGAGTTCGCCGAGAGCGGCTGGATCGTGCCGATCGACACCTACACCAAGGACGCGTCCATCACCGACCCGAACCTCAACCTGCAAGGCTTCTTCCCGCTGCTGCTGAACGCCTTCGGCTCGTGGGACGGCAAGGTCTACGGCCTGCCGTTCGACAACTACTCGGGGCTGCTGTTCTACAACCAGTGCATGCTGAAGGACGCCGGCTTCGACAAGCCGCCGCAGACCTGGGACGAGGTGATGAACGTCTACGCGCCCAAGCTGAACCATCCGGAGAAGAAGCAGTACGCCTTCGCGCTGCAGTCGCTGCGCGGCGAGACGCAGTCGGCCGACAGCTTCATGCGCTTCCTGTGGCCGTTCGGCGGCTCGCTGCTCGACAAGGACTTCAAGTCCAACCTGATGTCCAAGCAGAGCCAGGCCGGGCTCGAGTTCCGCCAGAAGCTGATGAAGTACATGCCGCCCGGCGTCGTCAGCTACGACCATGCCGAAGCGGTCAACGCGCTGGCGCAGAACCAGGTCGCGATGATCACCGAATGGTCGGCGTTCTACGGCACGTTGACCGATCCGAAGACGTCCAAGCTCGGCAACTGCCTGGGCGTGGCGCCGGAGCCCAAGGGGCCGGCCGGGCGGCTGCCGGCGCTCGGCGGCTTCTCGCTGGCGGTCGCATCGCAGGCCACGCCGGCGCAGCAGAAGGCGTCGTGGATCTTCATCCAGTGGGCCACGTCCGAAGCGATCGCGCGCGCCTATGTCGAAGCCGGCGGGGTCTCGGGCCGGATGGCGATCTACAAGGACCCCGCGATCCGCGCCAAGTTCAAGTACGTGGACCCGATGGTCGAGTCGTGGCAGCAAGGCGTGCCCGAATACCGGCCGCGCTTCCCGGCGTGGTCGTCGATCACCGAGACGGTCGCCGAGTTCGGCAGCAAGATGATGCTCGGCGAGGTCACGACCGAGGCCGGCGCGAAGGAGATCGGCACGCGCATGGAGGCGACGCTGAAGAAGGAGGGGTACTACGACGGCAAGAAGAAGAAGCTGCAGTAGCGCTGCCTACTCCCTCTCCCGAAACGGGAGAGGGAGCAATCCCCGGGACCGACTTGCCATGACCCAACCGCGCCTACGCCCATCGCGCCTCGCCCACAACCGCTGGACGCCGCTGTGGTTCCTCACCCCCGCGGTGCTGACGCTGTTCGCGATCGGCATCTACCCGACGCTGTTCGCGGTCAAGACCTCGCTGCAGCAATACAACCTGACGCGGGCGCGCGACGGCTTTCCGTTCGTCGGCCTCGACAACTACAAGGCGGTGCTGACCGACGCCACGTTCTGGGAGACCCTGGGCCGCACGGCGGGCTTCTACCTCACGGTGATGCCGCTCGAACTCGCGCTCGGCATGGTCATCGCGCTGATGCTGCACCGGCCCGGCTGGGGGCTGATGCGCTCCATGGTGCGCGTCTCGCTGGTCGTGCCGCTGGCCACGACCTATGCGGTGGTCGGGCTGATCGGGCGGCTCATCTTCAACCGCGACTTCGGCGTCGCGAACCAGTTCGCCTCATGGCTCGGCTTGCCGTCGCTCGACTGGCTGGGCAATCCGACCGGCGCGTTCGCGGCGATCGCGATGATGGACGTCTGGCAGTGGACGCCGTTCTGCGCGCTGATCTTCCTGGCCGGGCTGTCGATGGTGCCGATGGAGGTGGAAGAGGCGGCGCGCCTAGAGACCACGTCGCACCTCGCGCTGCTGCGCCACGTCCAGGCGCCCTACCTGCTGCCCGGGCTGACGGCGGTGCTGATCCTGCGCTCGGCCGACGTGCTCAAGCTCTTCGACATGGTCTTCACGATGACGCGCGGCGGGCCGGGCGCATCGACCGAGCTGGTCTCGATCTACATCCAGCGGGTGGGCTTCCGCATCTTCGACATGGGGACGGCGTCGGCGCAGGCGATCCTGCTGCTGATCCTGACCATCGTGCTGAGCCGCCTCTTCATCAGGGTGTTCTACCGCGAGATCGACTGACCATGAATCCCCGTCAACTCGGCCGCACCTTGCACCTGCTCGGCCTCGCGGCGCTGTTCGCCTTCACGCTGTTCCCGTTCTACTGGATGGTGTCGAGCAGCTTCAAGAACCAGACCGACCTGCTCGCATCGCCGCCGGTCTGGAGCTTCGTGCCGACGCTCGCCAACTACGCCGAGATCTGGGCCGACGAGAAGGTCTTCGGCGCGATCGTCAACTCGCTGATCGTCGCGAGCTGCACCACGGCGCTCGCGGTCATCCTCGGCACGCCGGCGGCCTACTCGCTTGCGCGCTTCCAGTTCCGCGGCAAGAAGGACCTGTGGTTCTGGTTCATCTCGAACCGCATGACGAGTCCCATCGTGCTCGCGCTGCCGGTGTACCTGCTCGCGCAAAGCGCCGGCCTGCTCGACACGCACCTCGTGCTGGTGCTGATCTACCTGTCGTTCTGCCTGCCGATCGTGGTGTGGATCTGCACCGACCAGTTCCGCTCGATCCCGCCCGACCTCGAGCAGGCCGCACGCCTGGACAACGCGAACCAATGGGACATCTTCTGGCGCATCTACCTGCCGCTCGGCCTGCCGGGCATCGCGGTGTCGGCGATCTTCAGCTTCATCTTCTCGTGGAACGAGCTGCTCTATGCGCTCGTGCTGACGCGCAGCGACGTGCGCACGGCGCCGGTGATCGCGACCAGCTACATGTCGGGCTACGAGCTGCCGTGGGGAAAGATCATGGCGACCGGCACCGTCATCGTGCTGCCGGTCACGGTGTTCGCGCTGTTCGTCTCGCGCCACATGGTGCGCGGGCTGACGATGGGCGCGAGCAAGTAAGAGTTGACGGAGACGCGGCGTGGAATTCCTGAAGATCGACAACGTGGTGAAGAAGTTCGGCGATGCCACCGTGATCGGCGGCGTCAGCCTGGCGGCGCGGCAGGGCGAGTTCGTCGTGTTCGTCGGGCCGTCGGGCTGCGGCAAGTCGACCTTGATGCGGCTGGTGGCCGGGCTCGACGAGGTCTCGGGCGGCAACATCCACATCGACGGCGTCGACGTGACCGAGGTGCAGCCGGCGGCACGCGGCGTCTCGATGGTGTTCCAGTCGTATGCGCTGTATCCGCACATGAACGTGCGCGAGAACATGTCGTTCGGCCTGAAGATGATCAAGACGCCGGCCGACGAGATCTACAAGCGCGTCAGCGACGCCGCCGCGATCCTGAAGCTCGACCACCTGCTGGAGCGCCGGCCCAAGGAGCTCTCGGGCGGCCAGCGCCAGCGCGTCGCGATCGGCCGCGCGATCGTGCGCAAGCCCAAGCTGTTCCTGTTCGACGAGCCGCTGTCCAACCTCGACGCCGAGCTGCGCGGCGAGATGCGCGTCGAGATCGCGCGGCTGCACCAGGAGCTCGGCGTGACGATGGTCTACGTGACGCACGATCAGGTCGAGGCGATGACCCTGGCCGACCGCATCGTGGTGCTGCGTGCCGGCCAGGTCGAGCAGATCGGCACGCCGTCGGAGCTCTACGACCGGCCGGTCAACACCTTCGTCGCCGGCTTCATCGGCTCGCCGAAGATGAACTTCCTGACCACCTCGGTGCGCGGCGTCGAGGCGGGGCGGCTGCGCCTCGCGCATCCGGCGCTGGCCGGCGAGATCGTGCTGCCGGCGCGCAACCCCGGCGCGGTACGCGTCGGCGACGACGTGACGCTGGGCTTGCGGCCGGAACATCTCGCGATCGGCGGCGGCGCGCCGCTCGCGTTGAACGTGCAGGCCGAATATGTCGAGAACCTCGGCGGCGCGTCGCAGCTCTATGCGCGCACCGCCGACGGCGCGACGCTGACCGTGCAGGTGCCCGGCCGCATGGCGGCGGCGCACCGGGAGGCGCTGACGCTGACGGCGACGCCGGAACATGCCTATCTGTTCGACAAGCAGGGCCAGGCGATCTGAGCCTGCAGGGACACGCACCATGCGCTTTGCAGGCCGCCGCATCCTCGTCACCGGCGCCACCAAGGGCATCGGCCGGGCCACCGCGCGCTGGCTGGCCGCGCGCGGCGCGGAGATCATCGCGTTCGGCCGCGATACCGGCGAACTCGCGTCGCTCCAGGCCGAGATCGGCGGCCGCATCCAAGCCGTGGACCTCGCCGATGCCGGCGCCACGCGCGCCGCCGCCGAAGCCGCGCTGCCCTTCGATGATCTCGTCAACAACGCCGGCGTGGTGCATCTTGCGCCGTTCGTCGATGCGAGCGTCGACGACTTCGACCACACGCTGGCCGTGAACACGCGCGCGCCGATGATCCTCGCGCAGGTGCTGGCGCGCCATTTGATCGCGCGCGGCCTGCCGGGCGCGATCGTCAACGTCTCGAGCATCGCGGCGACCGTCGGCACGCCCGAACACGCCGCCTACTGCGCCTCCAAGGCCGCGCTCGATGCGCTGACGCGCGTGATGGCGCGCGAGCTCGGACCGGCCGGCATCCGCGTCAACAGCGTCAATCCGGTGATCACGCTGACCCCGATGGCGACCCAGGTGTGGAGCGACCCTGCGCGGTCGGACCCGATGCGGGCGCGCATCCCGCTCGGGCGCTTCGTCGAGCCCGACGAGGTGGCGAGCGTGATCGGCTTCCTGCTCGGACCGGACGCCGCGATGGTGCACGGAAGCTGCATGGACATCGACGGCGGATTCCGCAGCGGCTAACGGCATGCGCCCCGGGCTGGCGCGACGCGCCCGCACGACCCTGGGGTGAACCCTCGCTTGCTGGCCCTTTGCGTGCCGCCGCGGTGGCACCGTCGGCACGGCGCTTGCCTTGCTACCATGCGCTCTCGTCGGCCATGCGTCGGGTCCGCGTGTCCCTCCAGCCGCCATCGCGCCGCCGCCCACCCATTCCCTCATGAATGCCGTCCGCCTCGTTCTGTCGCGCATCCTCCAGGGTCTGGCGCTCGTGCTCGCGGTGGTCGTGCTGAACTTCGTGCTGGTGCATGCCGCACCCGGCGATCCGGTCGAGACGATCGCCGGCGCGAGCGGCGGCATGAGCGCCGAGATGATGCAGAAGCTGCGCGTGCAGTACGGCCTCGACCGGCCGCTGCCGGTGCAGCTCGGCGTCTATGTCGGCAAGGTGCTGCATGCCGATCTCGGCTACTCGTACTTCTTCAACCTGCCGGTCTCGCAGCTCATCGCCGAACGCGTGCCGGCGACCCTGCTGCTGGTGCTGACCGCGGTGATCGTCGCGTTCGTCGTCGGCACCACGCTCGGCGTGCTCGCGTCGAAGAAGTCCAACGGCCTGCTGTCGCAGGCGATCACGGTGCTGTCGCTGGTCGGCTTCGCGGCGCCGGTGTTCTGGATGGGCATCATGCTCGTGATCCTGTTCGCGTCGGTGCTGCCTATCCTGCCGGTGTCGGACATGCGCTCGGCCACCTCCAGCGGCCAGGGCGGCGTCGCCGATGCGATCGACGTGGCCCAGCATCTCGTGCTGCCGGCGATCACCCTGGCGCTGGTCTACCTCGCGCAATACAGCCGGCTGTCGCGCTCTTCGATGCTCGACGTGCTCGGCGCCGACTACATCCGCACCGCGCGCGCCAAGGGCCTCGCGGACCGCGTCGTGCTGTACAAGCATGCGCTGCGCAATGCGCTGCTGCCGGTCGTCACGGTGCTCGGGCTGCAGTTCGGCAACGTGATGGCCGGCGCGATCCTCGTCGAGACGGTCTTCAACTGGCCGGGGCTCGGCCGGCTCGCGTTCGATTCGGTGCTGCGGCGCGACTATCCGACGATCCTCGGCGTGCTGCTGTTCTCGTCGATCGTCGTCGTCGTGATGAACCTGCTGACCGATTTCGCCTATCGGCTGATCGATCCGCGGATCAAGGCGCGGTGATCCGGCGTCCGCACCATGTCCAAGGTAGAACATCCCACCGTCGAAGCGCTGCGCATGTTCATGCGCAATCCGGCCGCGATCGCCGGCATGGTGCTGTTGCTGATCATCCTCGGCGTGGCGATCGCCGGCCCATGGCTCTATCCGGCCGATCCGTTCGAGATCAAGGCGGTGCCGCTGACGCCGCCCGGCACGTCGGATGCCTGGCTCGGGTCCGACTACCTCGGCCGCGACGTGCTGACGACCTTGATCTACGGCGGCCGCGCGACGCTCGCGGTCGGCGCGGTCGCGGCGCTGCTGTCGGTCGCGATCGGCATCACGCTCGGCGCCTTCGCCGGCTACTACGGCGGCCGCGTCGATGCGGCGCTGATGCGCTTCACCGAGTTCTTCCAGGTGCTGCCGGCGCTGCTCTTCGCGATGGTCGTCGTGACCCTGTTCCAGCCGTCGCTGGTCACCGAGACGCTGGCGATCGGCATCGTCAGCTGGACCGGCACGGCACGGCTCACGCGCGCCGAGTTCATGAAGTTCCGCGAGCTCGAGTTCGTGCGCGCCGAGCGGGCGATCGGCGCACGCAACGCACGCATCATCTGGAAGGTGATCCTGCCGAACGCGCTGCCGCCGCTGATCGTGTCGGCCACGCTGGCGGTCGGCGCGGCGATCCTGTTCGAGGCGGGGCTGGCGTTCCTCGGCTTGTCGGATCCGAACCAGATGAGCTGGGGGCTGATGATCGGCTCGAGCCGGCAGTACGTGCTGACGTCGTGGTGGGCCGTCGCGATCCCGGGGGCTGCGATCTTCGTGACGGTCCTCGCGGTCAGCCTGATCGGCGATGGGCTGAACGACGCGCTGAATCCGAAGTTGAGGGAGCGGTGATGAGCGCGACCCTGCTCGAAGTCCACGACCTCCGCGTCGAGTTCAAGACGCGCCGCGGCCAGGCCATGGTGCTGAACGGCGTGGACTTCGCGCTCGGGCCCGGCGAGACCTTGTGCGTCGTCGGCGAATCGGGCTGCGGCAAGAGCATGACCGCGCTGGCGCTGCTGCGGCTGATCCCGTCGCCGCCCGGCCGCATCAGCGGCGGCACGATCCGCTTCAACGGCGAAGACCTCGTGCAGGCGAGCGACGCGCGCCTGCGCGAGGTACGCGGCAACCGCATCTCGATGATCTTCCAGGAGCCGATGACGTCGCTGAACCCGGTGTTCACCGTCGGCGAGCAGATCGCCGAGTCGCTGCGCCTGCATGCCGGGCTCGATGCGACGGCGGCGCACGCGCGTGCGATCGAGATGCTGCAGCAGGTCGGCATCCCGGCGCCCGAACGGCGCGTCGACGAATATCCGCACCAGCTGTCGGGCGGCATGCGCCAGCGCGTGATGATCGCGATGGCGCTCGCCTGCCGGCCCGACATCCTGATCGCCGACGAGCCGACCACCGCGCTCGACGTCACGGTACAGGCGCAGATCTTCGACCTGCTGCGCGACCTGCAGCGCGACAAGGGCACCGCGATCCTGCTGATCACGCACGACATGGGCGCGGTCGCCGAAATGGCCGACCGCGTGATGGTGATGTATGCCGGCCGCGTGATCGAGCAGGGCACGACCGCCGAGGTGCTGGAGTCGCCGGCCCATCCCTACACGCGCGGCCTGATCGACTGCCTGCCCGAGCTCGGCAGCAGCGTGCACGGCGAGCGCGCCGAGCTCGCCGAGATCCGCGGCGTCGTGCCGTCGATCTGGGAACTGGGCAGCGGCTGCGCCTTCCGCGAGCGCTGCCCGAGTGCGCTGCCGCGCTGCGCGAGCGAGGTGCCGCCGATGATGCGGACCGGTGCCGCCGGCCATGCGACGGCCTGCTGGCTGCACGCCACGACAGGACTCGCCGCAGCATGAACGCACCGGCCGTTCCCGAGACGCTGCTGTCGGTCACCGACCTGAAGGTGCACTTCGCGCGCGCGAGGAAGGGCTGGTTCGAGCCGCCGGAAGTCGTGAAGGCGGTCGACGGCGTGTCGTTCTCGGTGGCGCGCGGCCGCACGCTCGCGGTGGTCGGCGAATCGGGCTCGGGCAAGACGACGACGGCGCTGTCGGTGCTCCGCCTGGCCCCCGTCACCGCCGGCACGATCCGGCTCGGCGGCACCGATCTCGGCGCACTCGACGGCGAGGCGCTGCGCCAGGCGCGGCGCCGCATGCAGATCGTCTTCCAGGATCCGTACTCGTCGCTCAACCCGCGCGAGCGCGCCGGCTCGGCGGTGCGTGCGCCGCTCGATCTGATGCAGGTCGGCACGCCCGCCGAGCGCAGCGATCGCGTCGCCGAGCTCTTCGCCGCGGTCGGCCTCAGGCCCGAGCAGCAGCAGCTCTTTCCGCACCAGTTCTCGGGCGGCCAACGGCAGCGCATCAACATCGCGCGGGCGCTGGCCACGAGTCCCGAGCTCGTCGTCTGCGACGAGCCGGTGTCGGCGCTCGACATCGCGATCCGCGCGCAGATCCTCAACCTGCTCGCGCGGCTGCAGCGCGAGCTCGGGCTGACCTACCTCTTCATCTCGCACGACATGGCGGTCGTCGAGCACCTCTGCGACGACATCGCGGTGATGTACCTCGGCCAGATCGTCGAGCGCGCGCCGCGCCGCACGTTCTTCGCGCAGCCGCTGCATCCGTACAGCGTGGCCTTGATGTCGGCGGTGCCGACCGTGCACGGCGGCCGCCGGCGCGCCGCGCACCGCATCAAGCTGACCGGCGACCCGCCGAGCCCCATCGACCCGCCGGCCGGCTGCCGCTTCGCCGGCCGCTGCCCAGCCGCCGAGCCGGCCTGCGCGGCCGAGCCGCAAGCCTTGCGCGAGGTGGTGCCGGGGCACTGGGTCGCGTGCCGCCGGGTCGCTGTCGCCGGTGCCGCCGTTGTGGCCCCCTTGTCGATGCGCGACGAATAGGTCTGCTACGCCCAGCCTCCACTCCCAACCAGCACTCCGGCACGACAAAGCGATGACCATCACCGTCTACCCCGCCCGCAAGATCATCACGATGAATCCGATGCAGCCCGAGGCCACGCACGTGGCCGTGAAGGACGGGCGCATCCTCGCGGTCGGCGACCTCGAGCGCGTCGCCGCCTGGGGCGCCTACGCGCTCGACGATCGCTTCGCCGACAAGGTCCTCCTGCCCGGCTTCGTCGAAGGCCACTGCCACCTGAAGGAAGGCAGCATGTGGGACTGGGTCTACCTCGGCTGGTTCGACCGGCGCGACCCGCAGGGCAAGGTCTGGCCCGGCCTGAGCTCGATGGACGCGGTGGTGGCCCGACTCGCCGAGGTCGATGCGCAGATGGCGGCCGCCGGCAAGCCGGCGGACGAGCCGCTGATCGCCTGGGGCTTCGATCCGATCTACTTCGGCGCCGAGCGCATGACGGTCGAGCACCTCGCGCGCATCGGCACGCAACGCCCGATCGTGATCGCGCATGCCAACGGGCACCTGATGAACGTCAACGCGGCGATGCTGAAGCTCGCCGGGATCACGCGCGACACCGACGTCGAAGGCGTCGTCAAGCTCGAGGGCAGCGGCGAGCCCGCGGGCGAGTTGCAGGAGCCGGCCGCGATGTTCCTCGTGCTGCGCAAGATCGGTCATGCGGGGCTGCTCGCGCCGATGACCGAAGCCGGCGTGCGCTCGTTCGCGCGGCTCGCGAGCCTGCAGGGCGTGACGACGGCGACCGATCTCGTCAACAAGCTCGGCGACCAGGACTGCGCGGTGCTCGAAGCGACGCTCGCCGACGACGCCGTCGGCATCCGCCTGCTGCCGGCGTTCCAGGCTTTCCAGGGCTCGCATGCCGCGCCGGCCGGCGCCGAGCACGTGCAGGCCCTCGCGCAGCGCAACACCGACAAGCTGCGCTACGGGCTCGTCAAGCTGATGCTCGACGGCTCGATCCAGGGCTACTCGGCGCGTCTGCGCTGGCCGGGCCATTACAACGGCGCGCCGAACGGCATCTGGGTGACGGCGCCGGCGCAGTACGAGGCCGACTTCGAGGTCTACCACCGCGCGGGCCTGACGATCCACACCCACACCAACGGCGACGAGGCGAGCCTCGCCGCCATCGACGCGATCGAGCGCGTGCTCGCGCGCGCCCCGCGCGCCGACCATCGCCACACGCTGCAGCACGGCCAGATGATCGACGCGCCGATGTTCCGCCGCATGGCCGCGCTCGGCCTCAGCGTCAACCTGTTCACCAACCACCTGTGGTACTGGGGCGACCAGCACTACGAGATGACGATGGGCCCGGACCGCGCGATGCGCATCGATGCCTGCGCCAGCGCGCTCGCCGCCGGCGTGCCGCTCGCGATCCATTCCGACGCGCCGGTGACGCCGCTCGGCCCGCTGCATGTCGCCTGGTGCGCGGTCAACCGCGTCACGCCCAAGGGCCGCGTGCTCGGCGCCCGCGAACGGCTGACGGTGATGCAGGCGCTGCACGCGATCACGCTCGGCGCGGCATGGACCCTGAAGCTCGATGCCGAAGTCGGCAGCATCGAATGCGGCAAGCGCGCCGACTTCTGCGTGCTGGAGGACGATCCGCTCGCGATCGATCCGATGAAGCTGAAGGACGTGCGCGTCTGGGGCACGGTGTTCGGCGGGCGCGTGCACGCCGCGGCGCTTGCATGACGATTCCGTACACCGTCATCGGCGGCTTCCTCGGCGCCGGCAAGACGACCTTGCTGAACCGCTGGCTGCGCGCCTGCGACGGCGTGCGCATGGCGGTGCTGGTGAACGACTTCGGGGCGCTCAACATCGATGCCGCGCTGATCGAGTCGAGCGCCGGCGATACTGTCGCGCTGACCAACGGTTGCGTGTGCTGCCAGATCGGCGACGACCTGTCGATGGCGCTGCTGCGCGTACTCGACGCGACGCCGCCCTACGACGCGATCGTCGTCGAGGCGAGCGGCGTCTCCGACCCGGGCCGCATCGCGCAGTTCGGACGCGCCGATCCGGCGCTCGTCGTCGACGGGGTGATCGTGCTCGTCGATGCCGCGGCCGCCGAAGCCCATGCGCGCGATCCGCTGCTCGCCGATACGCTGCAGCGCCAGTTGAAGGCGGCCGATCTGGTCGTGCTCAACAAGTGCGATCTGGTCGACGATGCGCAGCGCGAGCGGCTGCGCGCCTGGATCGCGCACAACAACCCGCGGGCGTCGATCGTCGAGACCGCCGAGGCCGACGTGCCGCTGCCGCTGCTCAGCGGCCTGGCGATGGGGCGAGGCCCGGCGGGGAGTTGCGGCTGCGGTCGCGATCACTCACACCGCGACGCGCAACATGACCACGCGCATCCCGACGCCGATCCGGCCCACGGCGCGCTGTTCGAGACTTGGACGTGCCGGCCCGAAGGCGTGTTCGACGCGGAGCGCTTGCGTGCGCGGCTGAAGGACCCGCCGGCCGGCTTGCTGCGCCTCAAGGGGACGGTCCGGACGGGCGGCGCCACCGGCTGGTCGCTGATCCAAGTCGCCGGTCGCCACGCCCGCGTGCTGGACGCGCCCGCGCCGGGTCGCGATGGCGCGGGCGTCGTGGCGATCGCCCTGCGCGGCAGGCTGCCGGCCGATGCGCTCGCGGCGCTGTTCGACGGATCTTCGTCCGCCAGGTAGCGAGGTCCGGTCGCAGGTCAGGCCGGTTCACCGATGCGGCGGCGCCGGCGCGACCGAAGCTTCCGCCGCATCCGCGCCGTCGGCCAGGCTCCAGCGCAGCCGCCGGTCTTCGAAGCGGATGCGCAACCCACGGTGCCGCACGTAGTAGCGATAGGCGACGAAGGCCGCCGCGAAGCCCGACGCCGCGCCGACCGCCATGGCCCAGCGCGGCCCGCAACGGTCCGCGACCCAGCCGACCAGCGGCGCACCGAGCGGCGTGCTGCCGAGCAGGGTCGCGAGCAGGATCGCGAGCACGCGGCCGCGCAACGCCGGGTCGCTGCCGAGCTGCACCAGGCTGTTCGCCGAGGTCGACAGCGTCTGCGCCGAGATGCCGACCAGCACCAGCGGCAACGCGAACAGCCAGGGGTTGGGCGCGACCGCGGCGGCGATGCAGCCGAAGCCGAACAGGGTGCTCGCGATCGGCAGCATCGCCATCCGCACCTGGCGGCGGCGTGCCGCCAGCAGGCCGCCGGTCACCGAGCCGATCGCGATCGCCGACGACAGCACGCCGAACTGGCTCGGTCCGCCATGGAACGCGCCGACCGACATCGTCGAGATGAAGATCGGGAAGTTGAAGCCGAAAGTGCCGACGAGAAACACCATCGCGAGGATCGCGCGCAGGTCGGGACGCTGCCACACGTAGCGCAGCCCTTCTGCGAGACCGCCGCGCCTGGCGTGGATCTCCTGCGCATGCAGCTGGTCGCGCTTCAGCGTCGTCAGCGCGATCAGCACGCCGATGAACGACAGGCCATTGAGCACGAACACCCAGCCGCTGCCGATCCCCGCGATCAGCAGCCCCGCGATCGCCGGCCCCACCATGCGCCCCGCATGGAACGACGTGGCATTGAGCGCGACCGCGTTCGGCAGATCGTCACGGCCGACGAGCTCGCCGACGAAGGCATGGCGCGCCGGTGCGTCGAACGCCGCGGCGCAGCCGAGCAGGAACGCGAACCCATAGACGTGCCACAGCTGCACCGCGTGCGCCAAGGTCAGCGCGCCCAGCGCGAGCGCCAGCGCGCCCATCGTGCCCTGCGTCGCGAGCAGCAGCCGACGCCGGTTCAGCCGATCGGCCGCCAGCCCGGTGAGCGGCAGCAACAGCAGCTGCGGCCCGAACTGCAGCGAGACCACGATGCCGAGGTCGGTGGCGCTGCGGTGCGTCAGCTCCATCAGCACCAGCCAGTCCTGCGCCGTGCGTTGCATCCAGGTCCCGACGTTCGAGACCAGCGCGCCGGCGGCCCAGAGCCGGTAGTTCGGGACGCGCAGCGAGCGGAAGGTGGAACTCACGCCTGCCTTCCCGCCGTTCGACGCATCGTCATGCCGTGCCGCCCGGGTCGATGTCGAGGCGGGCGTCGGTGGGGATCTCGTAGGCCGGCGGCATGGCGAGGGCACGTCATCAAGTCGTGGCGGACACGGCATCGTATGCGAGTGCCGACGACGGCGTGGCCCGCGCCGGAGGCGACGCGCTCGACAAGGGCATTCGGCGGCCCGGCGGGCGCTGCCGAGGCGCACTCGCTAGCCTCCGCGCTGACGCCAGTTCTTTCTTCGAACCACAGGAGCCTGCACCATGATGAATCGCAACGACCCCGTCTGGCTGATCACCGGCTGCTCGACCGGCTTCGGCCGCGAGCTGGCCAAGCTCGTCCTCGCGCGCGGCTGGCGCGCCGTCGTCACCGCGCGCAACGCATCGCAGGTCGAGGACATCGCTGCCGGCCAGGGCGAGCGCGCGCTGGTGCTGCCGCTCGACGTCACGCGGCGCGACCAGATCGCATCGGTGGTCGAGCAGGCGGAAGCGCGCTTCGGCCGCATCGATGCGCTCGTCAACAACGCCGGCTACGGCTACCTCGCCGCGATCGAGGAAGGCGAGGACGACGCGGTGCGCGCGATGTTCGAGACCAACTTCTTCGGCCTCGTCGACCTGACCAAGGCGGTGCTGCCGAAGATGCGCGCGCAGCGGAGCGGCCTCGTCGTCAACGTGTCGTCGATCGGCGGCCTGACGAGCTTCGCGGCCACGGGCTACTACCACGCGACGAAGTACGCGGTCGAAGGCCTGTCGGAATCGCTCGCGACCGAGCTGGCGCCGCTCGGCATCCACGTGCTGATCGTCGAGCCGGGGCCGTTCCGCACCAACTGGGCCGGCCCGTCGATCAAGCAGTCGGCCACCCGCATCGCCGCCTACGACGCGACCGCCGGCGAACGTCGCGCCCAGACGTCGGCCCGCAGCGGCAAGCAGGCCGGCGATCCAGTGCGCGCGGCGCAGGCGATCATCGATGCCGCGCTGTCCGACCGGCCGCCGCTGCGCCTCGTGCTCGGCAAGGCCGCGCTCGACCTGGCGCGCAAGAAGCTCGAGACCTTGCGCACCGACTTCGACGCATGGGAGAAGACGACGCTCGGCGCCGACTTCCCTGCCGGATCTCCCGCCTGAACAACGTCGGCCCCAAGGAGCGCGACGCGACGCCTCACGCCGCCGCAGGCGGCCCGAGCGCCCGCTCGCGCGCCCGCGTGCGCAGGAACAGCCAGCCGACGATGCCGAGGTTGAGCAGGTTCCAGCCGATGCCGTTGACGAACGCGGCATGGTACGAGCCTGTCAGGTCGAAGACCTTGCCCGACAGCCAGCCGCCGAGCGCCATGCCGATCAGGGTGCCCATGATGACCGTGCCGACCCGGGCGCTGGCTTCCTGCGGCGCGAAGTATTCACGGATGACGATCGCATACGACGGCACGATGCCGCCCTGGAACAGCCCGAACAGCGCCGAGATGAGGTAGAGCGACGCGATGCCGTCGAACGGCAGGAACAGGCACAGCGCCACGCCCTGCAGCGCCGAGCCGAGCAGCATCGTGCGCAGGCCGCCGATGCGGTCGGCGATCCAGCCCGACACGAGCCGGCTGACGATGCCGAAGCCGAGCATCGTCGACAGCATCCGCGCGCCGTTCGCCGGACCGTAGCCGAGGTCCATGCAGTAGGCGACGATGTGGACCTGCGGCATCGCCATCGCGACGCAGCAGCCGATGCCGGCGACGAAGAGCAGCCACTGCGCCTGCGTCGGCTGCAGGCCGAACGGACGCGCGCTCGCGTGCAGTCCGGCCCCCGGCACCGCGGACGACGCTGACGCAGCGTCCAGCGCCGGCGGCCGCTGACGCAGCAGCAGGCTCAGCAGCGCCATGCCGAGGCCGCAGACCACCCCGAGCGCGACATAGGTCGTGCGCCAACCGACGTGGGCCATGCCCCATTGCGCGATCGGCGGCCAGACCGCGCCGGCCACGTAGTTGCCGCTCGCGACCACCGCGACCGCGATGCCGCGGCGCCGGTTCCACCACAGCGCGGTGTCCGCCATCAGCGGCACGAACGAACTCGCGACCGCGAGGAAGCCGAGCAGCGCCGCATGAGCGAAGGTGAACAGCACGATGCTGGACGACAGGCTCGCCAGCACGTAGCCGAGCACCGAGCCGATGGCACCCAGGCGCACGACGCGATCGACGCCGTAGCGGTCGGCCCAGCGCCCGCAGACCATGCCGCCGATCCCGAAGCCGATCATCATCGCGGTGTACGGCAGCGACGCGATCGAGCGGTCGACGCCGAACTCGTGCTGCACCGTGGTCAACGCGACCGACATCACGTACATGCCGCTGCCGCCGAGCGTGACGGCGCCGAGGCTCGCGAGCAGGCGCCAGGCGGCGACCCGCGAGTCGATCAGGCTGGCGGCAGCGGGCGGGCTCGTCGTCTTCATCGAGCCGATTGTGGCGGGCATCCGCATTCAGCGAAGTCGCCGATTTCTGTAGGCACTTACCCTAGCGGCGGGCAGCGTTTCGCCCACCAGAATTTGCGCGTGAGCCTGGTCATCTCGCCCGCCGAACTGCCCCAGTGGGTGCCGGGCGTCGTCCTGTCCGCGAGCGACACGCTGGGCTGGACCGACGTGGCCTTGCGCAGCTACCGCTACCACGGCCTCGACGTGCAGGTGCCGGCGCTCGACCACTACACGATCGTGCGCTACCGCGTCGGCACGACGCCGATGGAGCGCCGCTTCGACGGCCGCTGGACGCGTACGCGCTGCGCGCCCGGCGACCTGTCGCTGCTGACGCGCTCGCAGGACTCGCACTGGCATTGGACCGACGACATCGACGTGTCGCACGTCTACCTGTCGAACGCGCTGGTGTCGCGGGTCGCGAACGACGTGCTCGAGCGCAGCGTCGCCGAGGTCCGCCTGCACGACCTGCTGCGCGCGCAGGACCCGACCCTGATGCGCATCTGCGACGCGATCGCCGACGAGGCGCGCGACGGCGGCGTCGGCGGTGCGCTGTATGTCGAGGCGCTGGGCACGCAGCTCGCCGTGCACCTGCTGCGCCACTACGCCTGCGTGACGTTCCGCGAGACCGCGGCCGGCGGCCGACTGACCGGCCTGCAGGAGCGCCGCGTGCTCGATTACATCGAGGCCCGCCTGCACGAGACCGTCACGCTCGAAGACCTCGCGAAGACGGCCGGCCTCGGCGTGTGGACCTTCAGCCGGCACTTCCGCGCGACGACCGGACGCGCGCCGCATGCCTACCTGATCGACCGTCGCGTCGAGCGTGCGAAGCGCTTGCTGCTGCAGGGCGACCGCGCGTTGAAGGAGGTCGCATCGGCCTGCGGCTTCGCCGACCAGGCGCATCTGACGCGCGTGCTGCATGCCCGCCTCGGCACGACGCCGGCGCAGTTGCGCCGCTCGTCCGTGCCGCACGGCTGACCACCGCTTCGTTCAACGAATCGCCCGGTTCGTTCAAGACCGCGACGCGCGGCATCCCTAAGGTCGCACCGGCGTGCATCCGGCGAGTGCGGCCTGCACGTACCAGCGGCTCGCATGCGCATGCCGTACTCAGCTCAAGGAGAGGAACCATGAAGGCCACTACTCAAGCCGACGCCGCGCCGCGCGCCTCGGTCGCCCCGCCCCGCCGGCTCGACGCCCTCGTGATCGGCGCCGGCTTCTCGGGCCTCTACATGCTCAAGCAATTGCGGGACAAGCTCGGTTTGAAGGCCAAGGTCTTCGAACGCGGCCATGGCGTCGGCGGCACGTGGTACTGGAACCGCTATCCGGGTGCCCGCTGCGACTCCGACTGCTACATCTACTGCTACACGCACGACCGCGCGCTGCTGCAGGAATGGAACTGGTCGGAGCGCTATCCCGAGCAGCCCGAGATCCTGCGCTACCTCGAGCACTGCGCCGACCGCTTCGACGTCAGGCGCGACATCGAGTTCGGCAAGACCGTGGTCTCGACCGTCTACGACGAGGCGACCAAGCTCTGGACCGTGCGCACGGCCGACGGCGAGACCGTCACCGCGCGCTACGTGATCGCGGCGGTCGGCAGCCTCTCGGCCACCAACGTGCCGCCCTTCCCCGGCCTCGAGACCTTCAAGGGCCGCGCGTACCACACGAGCCAGTGGCCGCACGAGGGCGTCGACTTCACCAACAAGCGCGTGGGCGTGATCGGCACCGGCGCGACCGCGGTGCAGGCCATCCCCGAGATCGCGCAGCAGGCGCGCCACCTGACCGTGTTCCAGCGCACGCCGAACTTCTGCGTGCCGGCGCGCAACGGCAAGGTCGACCCCGAGGTGATGAAGGCGCGCAAGGCCAACTACGAGCAGGTGGTGCAGAACATCCGGAGCTCGTTCTTCGGCTTCGAGCTGAGCTTCATCCCGAAGTCGGTGCTCGAGACGACACCCGAGGAGCGCGAGGCCGAGTTCGACCGCATGTGGTACGAGGGCGGCTTCGCGTTCTGGCTCGCGAACTACCAGGACATGTTCTTCGACAAGAAGGCCAACGACGTCATCTCCGACTACCTGAAGCGCAAGATCCGCGCGACGGTGCGCGACCCGGAAGTGGCCGAGCGGCTGATCCCGAGAACCTACGCCTACGGCACGAAGCGCCAGCCGCTCGACACCAACTACTTCGAGACCTTCAACAAGCCGAACGTGAAGCTCGTCGATGCGGCGGCCGACGGCCCGATCGAGGCGATCACCGAGAACGGCGTGCGCGCCGGCGGCAAGGCGTACCCGCTCGACATCATCGTCATCGCGACCGGCTTCGATGCGATGACCGGTCCGTTGAAGAAGCTCGGCATCCAGGGCCGCGGCGGCCGGTCGCTCGCGGCGCTGTGGGAGGACGGGCCGGAGACCTACCTCGGGCTGATGGTCGCCGGCTTCCCGAACCTCTTCACGGTCACCGGACCGCAGAGCCCGTCGGTGCTGTCGAACATGCCGGTGTCGATCGAGCAGCACGTCGAATGGATCACCGACTGCATCGCCCATCTGCAGTCGCGCGGGCTGACGACGATCGAGGCCACGCCCGAGGCGCAGGCGGGCTGGGTCGCGCACGTCGCCGAGATCGTCGGCATGACCTTGATGCCGGGCGCGAACTCCTGGTACATGGGCGCCAACATCCCCGGCAAGCCGCGCAAGTTCCTGCCCTATCTCGGCCTCGAGGGCGTCGGCGGCTACCGGAAGAAGTGCGCCGAGGTCGCCGCCCAGGGCTACGAAGGCTTCACGCTGTCCACTTGATCGACTCCCCTGTCAACACCGCCAAGGAGCAACCGCATGATCACCAATGCCTACTATGCACAGGAAGGTCACGGCCCGTACGAGCTGATCGACATCGGCGCGCTCGATCTCGAGGAAGGCGGGCGCCTTCGGTCCTGCAAGCTCGCGGTCGCGACCTTCGGCACGCTGAACGCCGCCAGGGACAACGCCATCCTCGTGCCGACGTGGTACTCGGGCACGAGCAAGATCATCGAGCAGGTCTACATCGGCCCGGGCCGCGCGCTCGATCCCGAGAAGTACCACGTCGTCGTCGTCAACCAGATCGGCAGCGGCCTGTCCACCTCGCCGCACAACACCAACGGCCCGCACGGCATGGCGGGCTTTCCGCCCGTGCGCATAGCCGACGACGTGCGCGCGCAGCATCGCCTGTTGACCGAGCGGCTCGGCATCGAGCGCCTCGCGCTGGTCGTCGGCGGCTCGATGGGTGCGCAGCAGACCTACGAATGGGCGGTGCGCTACCCCGACATGGTGCAGCGCGCCGCGCCGATCGCCGGGACCGCGAAGAACACCGACCACGACTTCATCTTCACCGAGACGCTGGTCGACGCGATCACGTCGGACCCGGCGTTCAACGGCGGCAGCTATGCGCAGTCGGCCGACGTCGCGGCCGGCCTGAAGCGCCACGCGAAGATGTGGGCGGTGATGGGCTGGAGCACCGAGTTCTACCAGGCGGGCCGGCCGGCCGCGATCGGCTTTCCGACCTTGCGCGAGTTCATCGACACCTTCATGACCGGCTACTTCGCGCCGATGGATCCGAACGACCTGCTGTGCATGGCGTGGAAGTGGCAGCGCGGCGACGTCAGCCGCACGACCGGCGGCGACCTCGAGGCGGCGCTCGGCCGCATCAAGGCCAAGACCTTCGTGATGCCGGTCAGCCACGACATGTTCTTCCCGCCGGCCGACTGCCAACGCGAGCAAGCGCTGATCGCGGGCAGCGAGTTCCGGCCGCTGCAGAGCATCGACGGGCATCTGGCGCTGTTCGGTACCGACCCGGCGTTCCTGCAGCAGCTCGACGTGAATCTGAAGGCGTTGCTCGCGACCCCGGCCTGAAGCGGCGCGGAGGCCTCATATCACTTCAGCGCGGAGCCGCGGCCTCCGCGCGCCGCGCGACGAACTCGACCGGCAGGTGCTCCGAGCTGCCGCCTTCGGTCTGCATCACGAAGCGCAATTCGTCTGCCGCGCCCGCCGACCAGCGCGCGCGGTAGCGGTGCACCGTGTCCGAGCCGCCGAGCTCGCCGGTGCGCGTGACGAAGTGCAAGCCTCCGGGCTCGAAGCCGGCTTCGAGGATGCCGCGCGGCACGCCGAGGAAGGACGCGCTGCCGTGCAGCGCGGTGGTGTCGCCGGCGAACACGAAGCGCTCGGCATGGCGCGCGTTCGGCCAGTCGTAAGTGACGTCGGCCTGCCAGGTGCCGACGATGTCGGAAGCCGCCGGCGCGGCCGCGACGGCAGCGGACGTGACGCCGGCGCGACCGCCCGACAGCGTCTTCCACCAAGCGACACCGAAGCCGCCTGCGGCCAGCAGCCCGGCCAGGATCCATGCGGCCGTGGCGACCCGCCGCCGGCGGCCGCGCGCCGACACGCCCAGCACTTCCTGCAGCGCCGCGATCAGCCGTTCGATGTCGGCCGCAAAGCCGCTGTGGTCGACGACCAGCGCGTTGCGCTCGGCGAGCGGCTGCAAGGGCTCGGGCAGTTGCCACTTGGCCGGCATCGCGGCGCCGTCGAGCAGCACCGGGATCACGCGCATGCCGCTCGCCAGACCGGTCGCGACCTCGATGCGCACGAAGTCCTCCGGGTCGGCAATGCGCGGCAGCGCGTCGTCGCGCTCGCCCAGCCAGCGCCGGCCGATCAGCACCAGCAGCACCTTCGATGCGCCGACGGTGCGCTGGATGATCTCGGCGAACGGCTGGCCCGCGGCGATGTCGTCGACGTCGATGAAGACGCGCTCGCTGCCGAAGCGCGCGGTGAGCTCGTCGTAGACGGCACGCGCATAGCCGGCGGTGTCTTCGCGCCGGTAGCTGATGAAGATCTGGGCGCCCGGCATGCCGCGTCATCCGATCAGGTAGGCGACCGGCTCCGTGCCGACGTCGGCCTGGGCGCGGGTCAGCAGCCGGGGCGGCGCACCGCCACCGCTCGCCACCTGCGCCAAGGTCGTGATCAGCGCGAGGTATTGCCAGTTCACCTTGGCCGGCTTGCCGCGGTCGGCCAGGGTCACGCTGAAGACCTGCGCCAGGCCGTCGCGGATCTGGTCCGATGCATCGGCCAGCTGGCGGAACGCCTCGGCGCGCGTCAACCCGTCGGGCAGGCGGCCGAGCACCGCGACGGCCGTTGCGATGTGGCCCCAGGCATCGGCCGCGCCGCGCGCGATGTGCGCGATCTGCCAGAGCGTCTGCACGCCGACCTGTGCCGGACCTCGAGGCTGGCTCGCGCTCGGCACGCTCGGCAGCGCGTCATCGAGGCGTTCGACCAGCCGGTTGTAGAAGCCGCTCCACTGCGGCGCGTTCGCCATGCGCCAGAAGGTCGGCTCGTCGAGCCGTGCATCCGCCAGCCACGATGAAAGCCAGCTGCCCGGCGGGCCGGGCGGCCACGGATGCTCGTCGCCGCGCCGCGCCGCGAGCTCCAGGAGCGCCATGCAACGCGACCGCATCGCGAGTTCGAGGTCGCCCGGCGCGAGCGCCAGCAGCCGCTTCCAGCCGTCGTCGTCCGGCTCGAACAGCACGCTCAGCTCGGTACCGGGCACGGTCGCATCGGGCGCCGCGCCATCGCCCCACAGCAGCTGGCGCACCTGGTCCGGCACGCCCGAGCCGACCGCGCCGGCATCGGTCAGCAGACCGAAGAAGTCCGATGCATCCTTCAGCGAGAACGCGTCGCCGCCGGCCGTGAAGGTGCTCGACAACGGCGCGGGACGATCGGCCGCCAGCATCTCGAGGCTCAGGTCGATCGACGCGCGCGTCAGCCGGCCGCGCGCCTGCAGCACCTGCTCGAGCTGCACATGGTCGGACGCGCCGACGATGCGGCCGGCCTGATCGACCGACACCGCGATGCTGTCGAGCGTCGTCGTCGTCGCGGCAGCGCTGTCGAGGCCGAAGAAGCTGAAGGTCAGCGCATCGGTGCTGCGGCGCGTCTGCTCGTCGGTCAAGGTCCATTGCAGCCCGGAGGCCGAATGCTCGGCGGCACAGGCCTGCAGCGCCGCTGCATAGCCGTCGAGCTGGCCGGCACAGAGGGCCGCGTAGAGCGCGCAGGCGGCCGGTGTGGCCGCGGAGAAGGCCACTTCGACGACCGCTTGCGTGCCGCGCTCGCGCTCGCCCGCATGCATCCAGGAGATCGCGAGCTTCGCGCGCTCGACCTGCGCGATCGCGCCGGCGACGCGTGCGCGCAGCGCCTCGTAGCGGGTGATCCATTGCACGAGCACGCCGACTTCGGCATCGGTGCGCTGCTGCAGCCCGGCGATGAAGGCCTGCGTCCGGTCGCCTGCGACCGCCAGCGCACCGGCCACCGCATCGGCGCCCTGGCTCGCCCGGACGGCGAAGGCGCCGTAGGCGGCCGTGATGTCGGTATCGATCGCATCGGCCAGTGCGCCGACCAGGCTCGTCGCATCGGCCGACAGCGGCGTGCCGCCGAGCGCCACGCCGAGCGCGGCGGTCAGCGCTGCCGTCGCCTCGCCGACCTGCTGTTGCGCACCGGCCAGCTGCGCCCGGGCCAGCGCATCGAGCTGGTCGGCCAACTGCCCGGCGAACGCGACGCTCGCCGTCTGCCGTTCGCTGCCCGGCGCGAGCAGCGCCTGCAGCAGGCCTTCGGCCGCGCCCTTCCAGCCTCCACCGGCCGGCGCACCGAGGCGCCGCTGCAGCGCCGCGAGCGCGAGGCCGCGCAGATCGGCCAGCGGCCCGAGGCGCGCGACGAGGTCGGCGCTGGCCGGCAGCGCGCGCGCCAGGATGGGATCGAGCCGGGCCTGCAGGCCCTGCACGTCGAACGCGATGTCGAGCGCGATCGACGTGCTCGCCGACGTGCCGCGCAGGCGCTCGATGCGCAGGCGCACCGGATGGCCGGCGTCGCGCTGCACGACGCTGCGGTAGCGGCCTTCCACACCCCATGCGAAGCCCGCCTTCAGGCCGATGTCGGCGTCGATCGTGACCGCGCCGAGCCCGCTGTTCGCGGCCGGCGCCGCCGCCTGCGCGACGAACGACGATCCGATCTCGAGTTCGCCGCCGATCGCGAGCGTGCCGTCGATCTCGGCAATGCAAAGCGCCGGCTGCGTCCCGCGCATCAGGCCCGCGAGATCGCCGGGGCGCGCCATCTGCGCGATCGCATCGAGCAGCACGTCGGCCATGCAGCGGTCGGGCGCATCGTGGAGGCACCAGTCGAGGCTGGCCGACGCCGATGCGCCGGCATGCGCGCCGACGTGGCCCCAGACCGGCAGCGCGCCGGCCGAGCCGCCGGCCGCGAGGCCGCCGCGCAGCCCGAGCCGCACGAACATGCGGCCCGCGGGCAGCACGTCGCCGGCGGCCGCCGCAGCGTCGGACACGCGGTTCGAGACCTGCAGCTCGAGTGCCGCACCGGCCTCGGCGTCCGCCGCGAACACGAGGCCGCCGGACACGCCATCGGGCCGCGCCGCGCGCGCGATGAGCGGCAGCACCAGCGTGCCGGCCGGCAGCGCATCGGTCGGGCCGATGGCGGCGAAATCGCGCAGCGTCAGCGTCAACGGCCGCAACGCGGCAGCCACCGGCCCGCCGAAGCGCGTCTGCAGCGCCGTCCATTCGCTCGTCACGGCCTGCCAGGCTGCAGCCTCGATCGCGTCCGGCTGGCGGGCCGTGTCGACCGCGATGGACAGCGCGGCCAGCGCCTCCGACCAGCCGCCCAGCGCTGCATCGACCTGGCGCAAGGTCTGCAACGCGGGCAGCACCGCTTCCAGCAAACCGAGGCGCTGGCCGACGCCACCGTTGTCGGCGAGCACGAGCCAGGCCAGGTCCGACGTGTCCATCCGCCACCTCCGCCCGCGACAACGGGCGTCGCGCAGTGTTCAGGCAAACCGGGGCGATGGACATCCCCAACACCGTGCGCGCTTTGCGTGCGGTGGTCGACGCAGGGGCAGGTCGGACGGCCTCATGGAGATGCGCTTCGCCGGGCCTGAGCTCGGCGCAGCAGCCCGCCGGTCTCGGCCGGCAGCCGACCTACTTTCATTTGCTGGCCCAAATGAAAGTAGGCAAAGCGGGACTCGCCTGCCGGGCGAATTCCGGCGGGCTCTTACGCGCTGCGAGAACACAGCAAGCAGCCCCAACAGCCACAGAGCCCGTTCGGGCTGAGCTTGTGTCTCCGATCGTCCCGAGCCCTTCGGCAAGGTCAGGACAGGCTTGTCGAAGGGCTCGTGGCGGACTGTATTCGGACCGAACGCTTCTTCATGAACGCCAAGCACGGCCACAAGCCTGGGATGCGCTCAGCCCGTTCGCCGCGACGTCACGAGCCTCAGCGCGGCGCGTCGCCCTTGCGATAGCTCGCGGTCAAGTCGTCGAGCCGCTGCTTCAGGCCGGCATCGATCTTGTAGTCGGCGGCCGCGAGCGTGAGATCGAGCTGATCGGGACGACTCGCGCCGAGCAACGGCGCCGTGATCGTCGGGTTGGCCATCACCCAGGCGACCGCGAGCGTCGCGAGCGCCACGCCGGCTTCGTGCGCGAGCCGGTTCAGCTCGGCGACGCTCGCGAACGAGCGGTCGTTCCAGTAGCGGTCCTGGTACATGTTGCCGGCGGTGCCGAGCGTGAAGCGCGTGTCCTTCTCGGGTGCCGCGCCCGGTGCGTACTTCGCGGTCAGCAGGCCGCCGGCGAGCGGGTTGTAGGGGATCACCGCCAGCCCTTCCTCGGCCGCGAGCGGCAGCAGCTCGCGCTCGATCTCGCGGAACAGCAGGCTGTAGCGCGGTTGCACCGACACGAACTTCGCGAGGCCGAGCAGCTCCGAGCGGCCGAGCGCCCGCGCGATCCGATAGGCAAAGAAGTTCGACACGCCGACATAGCGCGCCCGGCCCGAGCGCACGATGGTGTCGAGCGCCTCGAGGCTCTCGTCGAGCGGCGTCTCGCGGTCGTCCATGTGGAGCTGGTACAGATCGACGTGGTCGGTCTGCAGGCGCTTGAGCGACAGGTCGATCGCATCGAGCAGGTGCTTGCGCGAATTGCCCTGGTCCCAGACGTCGGGACCGACCTTGTTCGACGCCTTGGTCGCGATGATGTAGCGGCTGCGCCGGCTCGTGCCGCCGGCATTCAGCCAGCGGCCGATGACCTCTTCGGTGCGGCCGGCGGTCTCGACGGTGCCGCCGAGCGGATAGACGTCCGCGGTATCGAGAAAGTCGATGCCGGCATCGGACGCCTTGTCGAGGATGCGGTGCGAGGTCGCCTCGTCGGTCTGCAGCCCGAAGGTCATCGTGCCGAGCGCGAGTCGCGATACCTTGAGGCCGGTCTGGCCGAAGCGGACGGTCGGTATGGTCATCGATCAAACTCCTCTCAATGCGTGTTGGTACGGAAATGCGGTCCGTGGCAAGGTCCCCTGGGGGGACGGCGGAGCGCAGCGGAGACCAGGGGCTCACTTCATGGATGGAGCAGCAGCTTCTGCACGCGCCAGTTCAGCAGCTCGGCGACGTACAGCGTGTTCTCGGACGGGCAGGCGAGTTCGTGGACCCAGCCGAACTGCTTGAGCTGCCGGCCCGGCCCACCGATCGTGCCGAGCACCTTGCCGTCGAGCGTCAGCTTGTAGATGCGGCCCGGATAGGCGTCGGCGCTGTAGAGCACCTGGTGCGGCCCCGGCGTGATGCAGATGGCCCACGGCGCGCCCGGCGCGAAGGTGCCGGCCTTGGCTTCGGGATCGAGCGGGTTGCCGATCACCGGCTTGACGCTGTGGTCGAACGGCACGTCGATCGTGATCGCGCGCAGGAACTTGCCGTTGCCGTCGAACACCTGGATGCGCCGGTTGAATCGATCGGCGACGTAGATGTTGCCCTGCGCGTCGGCGGCGATCGAATGCGGCGTGTTGAACTCGCCCGGCTTGTCGCCGCGCGTGCCCCACGACGTCACCCAGTTGCCGTCCTTGTCGACCTTGGCGACGCGCGAGTTGATGTAGCCGTCGCTGATGTAGGCGTTGCCGGCCGGATCCCAGGTCACGTCGGTGACCTGACGGAAGCGCCCGTCCTCGGCGGGCAGCGGCGGCTTCGGGTGCTTGAGCGGCGCCGTGTCCTCGTCGGACGCTTCCTGCTTGCGGCCCAGCACCATCAGCACCTTGCCTTCCGGGCTGAACTTGATGACGAGATCGGAGCCCTTGTCGGTGGCCCAGATGTTGTCGTCCTTGTCGATGCGCACGGTGTGCGCGAAGGACCAGGCATACAGGTTCTTGCCGATCTCGCGCAGGTAGTTGCCGTCGGCGTCGAACTCGAGCAGCTGCGCCGCAGCGGCCGCATACGCCGGCCCGCGGGTGTTGCCGCGCGAGAAGACGAACACATGGCCCTTGGAGTCGACCGCGACGCCGGACGCCTCGCCGAGGTACATGTCCTTCGGCAGCTTGATCGCGTCGGGCACCGAATCGAAGGCGATCTGCGGCACGGTGCCCTGGCCATGGACAGGCGAGGCGATCGCGAAGGTCGTGAGGAGGGGGATCCACCAGCGCTTCATGTGCACTCCCGAGCGGATTGCGGACCCGGCGCATGATAGCCACGCGGGCGTGCCGGCGCTGCGCGGTCGCATCGAGCAGGCGATCGTGCGGGCGAGCTTGCGCAGGCATCGACGCCCGCGGCGCCTCAGTCACACGACGGGTCGCGGCGGACTCATGTCTTGCCGACGAACTCTTCGTGCGAAACGCCGGCCTGCCGCAGGAGGCCGGCCAAACGTGCCGACCTTGACCTCGGAGTGCAATGGAACGACGCAGCCATCGGGGCCGCGGCGCATGATGACGTGACTGCCGCTCTGGCGCACCTTGCTGAAGCCGAGCCGCTCGAGTGCGCGGATGACCTCGGCGCCGGAGAGGCGCGGCAGCTTAGGCATGCGCGGCGGTTGCCGGGATGCTGAAGACAGTGATCACGGGATGCCCGACAGCGACCAGAGGAAACTCTTCCAGATAGAGCGCCGTGGCTTCGCGAAGATTGGCGATCGCCTCTTCGATCGATTCGCCCTGGGTTGTCGTGCCCGTCTCCGGATTCAAAGCAACAAAGCCACCTTCTTCGGCGGGTGTCAAGACCGCGGTCAATTCCATTCCGTGCCCCTGATGAAAGTGATGGAGCGTCTGCGCGAGGCAGAAATTGTGCCTGAGGCGCCCCGGCCGCAGAACCTGCGAACGAAATCCTCGACTCTGAGCGCCGAGCAGGTCCGAGCGAGTCGCCTGCGCTGTGCAATTTCATGGACGCTTCGCTCCGGCGACTCACATCACGCCGAACTTCGCCAGCGCCTCGCAGGCACTCATGCCGCCGCGGATCGCGGCGGCCACCGCGCCCTCCGTGCTCGCCTTCTCGCGCGCACGGGCGATCGCCTCGGCTTCGGCACTGCGCGGGATCACGAGCACGCCTTCGCGGTCGCCGAACAGCACGTCGCCCGGCTCGATGCGGACGCCGTCGATCTCGATCGCCGAACGGAAGTCGATGACCTTGCCGCGCGGTCCCTGGTCCTGCGCATAGGTACCGCGGCAGAAGACCGGGAAGCCGAGCCGCTCGATCTCGTCGGCATCGCGCACATAGCCGTCGAGGATCGCGCCGGCCGCCTTCAGGTGCGTCGCGCGCGTCGACATCAGGCCGCCCCACAACGCATAGCGCAGCGACGCGCCGGTCGCGATGTAGATCTCGCCGGGCTTCAGGTCGTCGAGCGCTTCGAGCATCAGGCCGAACGGCTTGGTCGCGAGCGGCCCGGCCGCGGTAGGCGAGCCGTCGCCGTACACGTCGGCTTCGAGCACCGGCATCGCGCGACCCGCGATCTTCGTGCCGGCGACCAGCGGTGCGATGCCGGCCGGCAGGAATTGACGGCGGTGGCCCATCGCGTCGAGCACGTCGCCGACGACGGCGGTGGACAGCTCGGTCTTCAGGATCGCGTAGAGCTCGGCATCGTCGGGCGCCGCGGCAGTCGTCATCGTGGTTCTCCGTCCATGGAAGCAGCGCGGCGATGATAGGCAGCGCCGGCCCCGATCGCGCCGGCACCAACGGCAAAGGCGCCGGAGCTCTGCGCTCGGGCGCCTTCGATGGAACCGGTCGCGGTCGCCGCCACCGCTGCGGGCGACGACCGGTGCCGGTCACTGTCCCGGCGGGTTCTCGGGCACGCTCGCGCGGAATGCGGCCGGGATGAACTGCCGGTAGTCGGTGCCGGCGGGTCCGCCGCCCGGCATGCCGCCGGCCGCAGGCGCGCCCGGTTGCGACGCTTGCTGCCCGCCGGCGTTGGCCTGCGCCATCGCGGCGTGCTGCTGCGCCGCGGGCTGGCTCATGCCCTGCGACACCGCGGAGCCGGCGGCGTCGCGGTACGACTCGGGGATGTAGCTCTGGAAGTTCGGTCCGGCCGCAGCCATCGCGGGCGCACCCGCGCCGGCGGACTGGGCAGCAGGCATGGCCTGCGGCTGCTGCGGGACATCGCCTTGCGATGGCCTTCCCAAGAAGCGCGCTGCCGCCCAATACGGCAGCAGCGGATGACCGCATCCGGCAAGCCGTATAGCGCGCGCGATTCCGTCAGGGTTTGCTGCTAGACAGGGCTCCGCAGCCGTGAGCGGATGGCCCGGCTCGCGCCTCGCTCCGGCGACTCAGTGCGCCGGCGATGGCGTACGCCGGCGGCGCGTCGGCACGTTCTCGGCGAGCTCGCGCGCCACCGTACGCACCTGTTCGCGGAACCACTGCATCTGCGGCGAGCGGTGCGTCAGGTCGTGCCAGAGCTGGTAGTAGATCAGCGGCGGAAACGGCACCGGGCATTCGACGACGCGCACCGGCAGCGCCTTCTCGTAGCGCGAGCAGAACAGCCGCCCGGTCGTCGGGACGAGGCGGCTGTCGGCCACCATCATCGGATCAGCCCGAAGTGCGGGCTGCGCACCGAGATGTTGCAGTCCCTTGGCCGTCAGGTGCTCGTCGATGATGCCGATCGCACCGGGATGCAGCGGCATCGGCGCTACGTGCTCGTCGATCTGCAGCAGCTCGCGACCTGGCCCGAGCGCGCACCGCCGTTCCACCTGCAACTGTTCGACACCGGACCGGTCGCCGGCGCACTGGTGCGCGTGCTCGCGACGCTCGACTGCAGCGTCGACTGGATCGTGGACCGCGATGCCGCGGCCGAGCCCGGCCATGCGCGCGACGCCGACGCCGTCTCGCCCGAACGCATCCGCCGCGTCGCGATCGACGACCTTGCGGACCATCGCGATCGCGGTCGCGGCGCAGCTGCTGCAGCGCTGCAACCGATAGCGGCGGCGGCCGGCCCGGGCGCGCGTTGCCCAGGTCGAACAAGGCGTGGTGAGGAATTGGTGAGACCGCGGTGAAGACTCCGGCGCGCGGCGCCGTTGCAATCGACCGGCCAACGACACCACGGGCCGGACAGGCGCGCGGCGACGACGGCGTCACCCATTGGCCCAACAGGAAACCCATCCATGAAGACTCTCATCACGCTCCTCGCGCTGCCGCTGGCCGCCGTTCCCGCCCTCGCGCCGGCGGCCACGCCGACGATGTACATCGAACGCGCCCAGACCCAGGCGTCCGGCAACCAGGTGCGCAGCTTCAGCGTGCCGGTGACCAACACCAACGGACTCGTGCGGTACTGGGACGTCACGATCGATCTCAACGCGCTCGACAACGGTGCGATCGGCCCGAACGCGGCGGTCACGGCGACGGCGTCGCCGAAGAAGGTGGTCACGAACCTGTTCACGCCCGGCAACTACGTCGATCCGCTCGGCAACACCTGCACCGTGATGGTCGGCACGATGCCTTCGGGCCGGCAGGAGACGTCGCTGAGCTGCAAGGCGGGCACCGGCACGTCGGTGTGGAACGCCACCTGGGACAACGGCGACATCGCCGGCAACCCTTACGAGCTGCAGCTCCGCAACGCCGGCATCGATCAGATCCCCGGATACAACAACTATGCCTGGGGCATCGACGGGCTCACGACGTATCCGTTTGCGGGCTGCTTCGCCACGAACTACATCGTGGGCGCTCGGCAAGTGGGCAGCCAGATCATCGTCACCAACTACGGTGCCGGCAACGTGAGCCTGTGCGGCAACACGCTGACCCTGCAACCCTGAGCCGGCAGTGCGGCGGTCGCTCGCTACGCCGGTGCGCGAGCCGCCAGCCCCGCCAATGCCACCGACGCGATGCGCGACTGCAGCGAGTCGGCGCGCGACGTCAGCACGACCGGCACGCGCGCGCCGAGCACGAGGCCGGCGCAGTCGCCGCCGCCGATGTAGACGAAGCTCTTGTAGAGCATGTTGCCGGCATTGAGGTCGGGCATCAGCAGCAGATCGGCATCGCCGGGCACCGGCGAGCTGATCTTCTTGATGCGTGCCGATTCGGCGGAGATCGCGTTGTCGAAGCCGAACGGCCCGTCGACGATCGCGCCCGGCCATGCGCCCTCGCGCCCGAGCCTGGCGAGTTCGGCGGCATCGAGCGTGGCCGGGATCGCCGGGTTGACGGTCTCGACGGCAGCCACGACGCCGACCTTCGGCTCGGCGATGCCGAGCGTCTGCAGCAGCTCGATCGCGTTGCCGAGGATGCTGCGCTTAGCGGCGAGGTTCGGCGCGATGTTGACGACGCAGTCGGCGAGCGCGAGCAGCTTCGGATAGCGCGGCAGGTCGAACAGGAACGCATGGCTGATGCGCCGCTCGCCGCGCAGGCCGGTCGCGCGGTCGACCACCGCCGACATCAGCTCGTCGGTGTGCAGCGAGCCCTTCATCAGCGCGTCGGCGCCGCCGGCATGCACCAGTGCGGTCGCGCGGGCCGCGGCCTCGGCGCCGGACGGGCCGCTGGGCACGATCTCGAACGCAGCGGCATCGACATCGCTCGCGGCGCCGGCGGCACGGATCGCGTCGGGATCGCCGACCAGCACCGGCTCGGCGATGCCGAGCGTGGCCATGCGCTGCGCCGCGTCGACCGCGAGCGCATCGCAGGGATGCACGACCGCGACGCGCACCGGCCGGCCGCCGCCGGCGCGGCGCTCGCTGCCGGCACGCTGCGCGCGCTCGATCAGCCCGCGCAGCCGCGCGTGGGGGTAGACGGCCGGATCCAGGCGCGAGGCCTCGGGGACGGCACTCAGACGTAGTCCTTGTACTTGTCGAGGAAGCGCACCGGCTTGGACAGCGCGTCGCGGCGGAACGGATCGCCGAGCTCGCGGGTGCACATGATCTCGATGACGGTCGTCTTGCCCTGGTTCATCTGCGCGGCGATCGCCGCCTTCAGCGCCGGGCCGACGTCTTCGAGCTTGTCGACCGTCACGCCCTCGGCGCCCATCGCCCGCGCGATGCCGGCAAAGCTCCGGCTCTCGAGCTCGCCGGCGACGAAGCGCCGGTTGTAGAAGTCGACCTGGTTCTTCTTCTCGGCGCCCCATTGGCGGTTGTGGAAGACGACCGCCGTCACCGGGATGTCGTGGCGCACCGCGGTCATGATCTCGACCATGCTCATGCCCCAGGCGCCGTCGCCCGCATACGAGATCGCCGGACGGTGCGGCGCGGCCGCCTTGGCACCGATGATGGTCGGCAGGGCATAGCCGCAGTTGCCGAAGCTCATCGGCGCGAAGAACGAGCGCGGCTCCTCGAAGCGCAGGTAGCTGTTGGCGACCGAGTTGATGTTGCCGATGTCGGTCGACACCATCACGTGCGCCGGCATCGCCTTCTCGAGCTCGCGCAGCACCTGGCGCGGGTGCAGCCAGCCGCCCTTGCCTTCGGCGCTTTCCTTCTTCTGCTCCTCGATCATGTCGAGCGAATACGCGTCGCGCTCGTGGGTCCAGTCGTCGAGCTCCTGCTCCCACGCGGCCTTCTCGGACGCGATCGTCTTCGCACGGTCGGCCTTGGTCGCGTCGCAAGCGAGCTTCCTGTCCTTCAGGCGCGCGGCGATCGCCTTGGCCGCGGCCTTCGCGTCGCCGGCGATGCCGACGGTGATCTTCTTCACGAGGCCGAGGTTGGTGTGGTCGGCCTCGACCTGGATGATCTTGGCCTCCTTCGGCCAGTAGTCGATGCCGTGCTGCGGCAAGGTGCCGAACGGCCCCATGCGCGAGCCGAGCGCGAGCACCACGTCGGCCTGCGCGATCAGCTTCATCGCGGCCTTGCTGCCCTGGTAGCCGAGCGGGCCGGCCCACAGCGGATGGCTCGCGGGGAAGGCGTCGTTGCGCAGGTAGCCGGTGACGACCGGCGCGCCGAGGCGCTCGGCCAGCACCTTGCACTCCTCGACCGCATCGCCCATCACGACGCCGCCGCCGGCGAGGATCACCGGGAACCTGGCCGTCGCCAGCAGCTCGGCCGCGGCATCCAGGCTCTGCTCGCCGCCGGCGCCGCGCTCGACGCGCATCGGCTTCGGGATCTCGCAGGTGATCTCGCCGTAGAAGTAGTCGCGCGGAATGTTGAGCTGGGTCGGGCCCATCTCGCTGATCGCGCGATCGAAGCAGCGCGCGGTGTATTCGGCCATGCGCTTCGGGTTGTTGACGTGACCCTGGTACTTCGTGAACTCCTGGAACATCGGCAGCTGGTTGGCTTCCTGGAAGCCGCCGAGGCCCATGCCCATCGTGCCGGTCTCGGGCGTCACGATGACGACCGGGCTGTGCGCCCAATAGGCCGCCGCGATCGCGGTCACGCAGTTGCTGATGCCCGGGCCGTTCTGGCCGATCACGACGCCGTGGCGGCCCGACACGCGGGCATAGCCGTCGGCCATGTGCGCCGCACCCTGCTCGTGCACCACCGGCACGAGCCGGATGCCGGCCGGCGCGAAGATGTCCATCGCGTCCATGAACGCCGAGCCCATGATGCCGAAGATGTCGGTCACGCCGTTGGCGACCAGCGTCTCGACGAAGGCCTCGGACGGGGTCATCTTCTGCACGCCGGTCACGGCGGCGCGGTTGGTGGCGGCTTGGGCGGGACGGTCCATCGCGAGGTCTCCTGGGGTTGGGCGGCAGCGCAAGCGAGGTCTGCGCGATGCATGCGCGCTCGGGCGTGAACGGAACGCAGCGTTCCGATCGATGGGGGTGACTATAGGAGTCCGTCTCGACGGCGTCAACAGAAATTCATAAAACCGAAACGTCTTGTACTAAATTCCGGAATTCACCTATCATGTCGACCATGAAGATCGTCCGAGGTTCCGACACCGCCGGCGTCGCCGAGACCGGCGGCGACACGCCGGCGCTGCGCCTGCTGTCGCTGCTCGAGGTCATCGCCGCGAAGGACCAGCTGCCGACCCTGCAGAGCCTCGTCGAGGCGACCGGCTGGCCGAAGCCGACCTTGCACCGCATGCTGCAGCAGCTCGAAGGCGCGGGCCTCCTGCTGCGCGACGGCGACGGCCGCCACTATGCGATCGGTGCGCGCCTGAAGCAGCTCGCCGAGAACCTCCTGCTCAACGACAGCCACGGCGGCGCGCGCCATGCGGTGCTGCGGCAACTCGTCGAGGAAGTCGGCGAGAGCTGCAACCTCACGGCGCTGTCGGGCAGCGAAGTGATCTACCTCGATCGCGTCGAGACCGCGGCGCCGCTGCGCTTCTACCTGCATCCGGGCTCGCGCGTGCCGGCGCACTGCTCGGCGAGCGGCAAGGTGCTCCTGGCGCAGTTGCCGCCGGCGCAGCGGCAGCGGCTGCTGGGCGCGGCGCCGCTCACGGCCTACACGCCGCACACGATCACCGACCCGGCCGGGCTCGAGGAGGAGTTCAAGCGCATCCGCCGCGACGGCCATGGCTTCGACAACGAGGAATTCCTGCCCGGGCTGATGTGCCTCGCGGTGCAGGTGAGCAACGGGAGCGGGCGATCCAACCTGTGCGTCGCCTTGCAAGGCCCGACCGTGCGGCTGAACCGCGACAAGGCGCTGCAGTTGCTGCCGGCACTGCAACGCGCCGCCGACGCGCTGGCGCGCATCCACGTCGATGCCGGCAACGGCTTGAAGAAGACCTCCGCATGACCGACACCGACCTCCGCCCCGACCGCATGCGCGCCGTGCGCGACGTCTTCGGCATCGCCTCCGACCTCCAGGTGCCGGCGTTCGGCACGCGCGACGAGCACGTGCCCGAGGTCGACGAAGCCTATCGCTTCAACCCCGACGTCACGCTCGCGATCCTCGCCGGCTTCACGCGCAACCGCCGCGTGATGGTCCAGGGCCTGCACGGCACCGGCAAGTCGACGCATGTCGAGCAGGTGGCGGCGCGGCTCAACTGGCCGTGCGTGCGCGTCAACCTCGACGGCCATGTCAGCCGCCTCGACCTCGTCGGCCGCGATGCCGTGGTCCTGCGCGACGGGCAGCAGGTCACCGAGTTCCAGGAAGGCATCGTGCCGTGGGCGCTGCAGCGCCCGGTCGCGCTGGTGTTCGACGAATACGACGCCGGCCGGCCCGACGTGATGTTCGTGATCCAGCGCGTGCTCGAGCGCGACGGCAAGTTCACGCTGATGGACCAGAACCGCGTGCTGTCGCCGCATCCGTACTTCCGGCTGTTCGCGACCGCCAACACCGTCGGCCTCGGCAACCTCAACGGCCTTTACCACGGCGCGCAGCGGCTCAACCATGCGCAGATCGACCGCTGGAACATCGTCGCGTCGCTCGGCTACCTGCCGGCCGAAGAAGAAGCGGCGATCGTGCGCGCGCGCGTGCCGTCGCTCGCCGACGATGCGGGCCGCGCGGTGGTCGCGAAGATGGTCGCGGTGGCCGGCCTCACGCGCAACGGCTTCGCGGCCGGCGACCTGTCGACCCTGATGTCGCCGCGCACCGTGATCACCTGGGCCGAGAACCTCGAGATCTTCCGCGACGCTGCGCTGGCGTTCCGGCTGTCGTTCGTCAACAAGTGCGACGACGCCGAGCGGCCCATCGTCGCCGAATACTTCCAGCGCTGCTTCGACCGCGAGCTCGGATGAAGCAGCAAGCCCAGGCGCGGCTGCAGCAGGAAGTCGAGGAGCTGAGCGCCGCCGCCGTGCGCGCGCTCGCCGGCGAGACCGATCTGCACTTCCGCTCGCGGCGCCTGCATCGCGGCACGCGGCCGCTGCCGTTGTTCGCACCGCACCTGCATCCCGACCTCGAACGCGACGATCGCGCCTCGTTCCGCGGCGCGGCCGACGGCCTGGCGCTGCGCCTCTTGTGCTCCGATGCCGCGCTGCATGCGCGCCTGGCGCCGGCCGAGCCGGTGCAGCGCCTCGTCTTCGACATGCTCGAGCAGTTTCGCGTCGAATCGATGGCACTGCCATCGATGCCGGGCGTCGCGCACAACCTGCGCCATCGCTTCGAGGCCTGGTCGCTGGGCTTCCACCACGCGGGCCACACCGAAGGCGCACGCGGCCTCCTGCTCTACACGGTGTTCCAGGTGTGCCGCGCGCAGGTCGTCGGCGAGCCGGCGATCGAAGAGACCGAAGACATGATGGAAGCCACGCGTGCCGGCATCGGGCCGCGCATCGGCCACGCGCTCGCGGCGCTGAAGCGCACGCGCGCCGACCAGGCCGCGTACGCGACCCATGCGCTGGTGCTGGCGCAAAGCGTCGCCGATCTGATCGACGCCGCCGACCCGACCGGTACCGCGGATGCCGATGCATCGACCGATGCCGAACCCGAAGACGACGAGCGCCGCGCCTACGCGCTCGTGATGGAAGCCGCGCCCGAACTCGCCGAGCAGGCGGCCGCCGCGGTGGCCGGCCGCAGCCGCGTGCTCGATGCCGATGCCGGCGCCTACCGGGTCTACACCACGGCGTACGACCGCGAAGTCGAAGCGCGCAGCGCGATGCGCGCCGAGCGGCTGCTCGAGTACCGCACGCGCCTGGATCGCCGGATCGCCGGCCAGGGCGTCAACCTGCCTCGACTGGCGCGCACGCTGCGCGCCTTGCTCGCCGAGCCGACCGAGGACGGCTGGGACGGCGCGCTCGAAGAGGGCCGCATCGATGGCCGCCGCCTCGCGAGCCTGATCGCGTCGCCGGCCGAGCGGCGTCTGTTCCGTGCCGAGCGCATCGAGCCCCGGCCGGATGCGGTGGTGAGCTTCCTGATCGATTGCTCGGGCTCGATGAAGGAGCACATCGAATCGCTCGCGATGCTGGTCGACGTGCTGGTGCGCGCACTCGAGCAGGCCGGCGTCGCGAGCGAAGTGCTGGGCTACACGACCGGCGCCTGGCACGGCGGCCGCGCCGCGCGCGACTGGCGCCGCGCCGGCAGCCCGGCGCATCCGGGACGCCTGAACGAGCGGCTGCACCTCGTCTTCAAGGACGCCGCGACGCCATGGCGCCGGGCGCGCGGCGACCTCGCCGCGCTGCTGCATGCCGAGCAGTTCCGCGAAGGCCTGGACGGCGAAGCGGTCGACTGGGCGGCTTCACGCCTGGCCGCCCGCGACGAGCGCCGGAAGCTGCTGCTCGCGATCAGCGACGGCTCGCCGATGGACGGCGCCACCAACCTCGCCAACGACGCGCACTACCTCGACCACCACCTGCGCGACGTCGTGACGCGCCATGAGCAGGCCGGCGTCGTGCAGCTCCACGGCGTCGGCGTCGGGCTCGACCTGAGCCCGTACTACACGCGCAGCCACGTGCTCGACTTCGACGCGGCGGCCGGCAACCGGGTGTTCGGTGAAGTGGTGGCGATGCTCGCGGGGCACCGAGTGCGGTGAACGGTGCGGTGTACGTCCGCCGCACCGCGACGTCGCATCAGCCTGCGGGCACGGCCGCACCGACCTGCTGGTACACCGCCATCTCGAATCCCATCAGCGTCTCGACCACCGGCATGTCGAAGAACGGCAGCACCTGCGTCATCAGCACGCCGCCGATGCCCTTGGCGCGGTCGATCCAGTAGTAGGAGTTGAAGACGCCGGCCCAGTCGGCGGTGCCGCGGCTGCGCATGCCGGGCAGGTCGGCCAGGGTCAAGTGGAAGCCCAGGCCCCAGCTCTGCGGCACCGGCAATGACGGCACGTCGTTCGAAAGCTCCGGGATCGTCGCCTTGATCATGTCGGGCAGCCGGATGCCGCCGAGATGATCCTGCAGCGCCATCTGCACCGTGGCCGGCTGCAGCACGCCGGCGCCGTCGTTCAGCCAGGCCTGCACGAAGCGGCCGTAGTCCTGGATCGTGCCGTAGGACCCGTGCCCGGCGGCCTCCCATTCGGACGTCGCCGGCAGGTCGTGCGGCGATGGCGCGAGCGTGCCGTCGGCCTGGCGCTGCGCCACGCGCAGCAGCCGCTCGCGTTGCGCGGCGCTCGGCACGAAGGTCGAGTCGTCCATGCCGAGCGGACCCCAGACGTGACGGCGCAGGTAGCTGCCGAGGCTCTCGCCCGAGAGCCGCTCGACGATCAGCCCGAGCCAGTCGGTGTTGACGCCGTACTCCCAGGCCGTGCCGGGATCGTTGACGAGCGGCACCGACAGGCTGCGCTTCAGGCCGCTCAGCGGATTCGGCTCGCCGGTCAGCGCGTGATAGCGCAGCAGCTTCTCGCTGAGGAAGAAATAGCCGCAGCCGGCGCTGTGCGTCATGAGCTGGCGCACCGTCGCCTTGCTCGCAGGCGGACGCAGCCGCGGCCGGTCGCCGTCGAAGCCGTCGAGCACCTCGAGCTGCCCGAACTCGGGCAGGATCGATTCGACCGTCGCGTCCAGGCTGAGCCGGCCCTGCTCGACGAGCTGCAGTGCCGCCGTCGTCGCCACCGCCTTGGTCATCGATGCATTGCGGAACATCGTGTGCTCGCGGGCCTCGCCGGCCGCGTGGTGGAACAGCGGGCCGTTGCGGTCGACGACGAGCGCGGCGATGCCGTGCAGGCTGCCTTTCGCCGTTACGCCGTCGAGCAATGCGCGGATGGTGGTACCGTCGAATGCCATGGTGGTCTCCTCTCTTGCCGACGCTCTTGCCGACGCTCTTGCCGACGCTCTTGCCGAGTGTACGCCGCAGCCCGCATTCGGCATCTCATCTCATCCATCCACAAATTGGAGGATGCGGCACGCTCGTTCGAAACAATGTTGCCGTTCGCATTGGATTAAATGAAATCGCCTTTGTGATTGCACCGTCTTGGCTTGGCGAAGAAGGCTGGGCTGGAAGATCCCCACAACAGGAGAGCGAGATGATTCGAACCCTGGCTTGCCCCCGCAAGCGCCGTCATCAGGTCGCCGTGGCGGTCACCATGTGCCTTGCCGGCCCGGCGGGTGCCGGCACGGACACCTGGGTCGGGGCCTCCGGCGGTTTCTGGGATATCGCCGTCAATTGGAGCAATGGCTTGCCGGGCCCCGACTCGGACGTCGAACTCGGTCCATTCGACACCATCTTCCGCACCGGCGTCGTCAATATCGACTCGCTCACCGGGGATGGCGACCTGGGGATCGAAGGAGGGAGCCTGTCCGTCGCGGCAGCATCGTCGATCGGGTCGCTGTCCTTCTCCGGCGGCACGCTGGCAGGCAGCGGCTCGTTGTCGGTCGCCGGACCGAGCACGTGGACCGGCGGCACGATGAGCGGCCCAGGCATCACGACCTTCAATGGACCAGTCACCCTGTCCGGGAACAGCGACTCTCGGGTCATCAACGGCGGTCGCATCGTCAATTTCCTCGATGCGACGACCTGGACCAACAGCCCCGGCGGCGACAACGCCTTCGGGGCGATCAACGCAAGCGGCGGCGCGGTCCTGAACAACTTCGGTCTGTGGACCGACCTGATCTCTTCCAATCCGTCCACGATCGGCGCCAACGGAGGGGGTGCGACATTCAACAACTTCGCGGCCTACATCAAGACGGGAACGTCGACGACTACCGTGGCCGCCGTCTTCAACAACATCGGTGCGCTCGGCGTGGAGGTCGGGACCTTCACCCTGATCGACGGCGGAACGAGTACCGGCCTCATCGATGTGGGTATCGGCGCGACGCTCAACTTCGCGGCGGGCACCTACACCTTGTCCAACATGATCGCCGGACTGGGTACGGGCACGCTCCAGGTCAGCGGTTCGGCGGCCGTCAATTCTCAGGGCGCCAACGCGTTCGCGGGCCAGCTGTCGCTGGTCGGGGGCACCTTCAACGTCGATACCTCCTTCGATGCCCCGGGCTTCAACATGAGCGGAGGCACGCTCAGCGGCAACGGCAAGGTCACGATCGCCGGCGGCGGCACCTGGGCGGGCGGCACGATGAGCGGCACGGGCACCACCACCTTCAGCGGCCCGCTGGCGCTGGTCGGCAACACCGACGGACGAGTCATCACGGGCCGCACGGTCAACTTCGCCGGTACGACGACGTGGACCAACAGTCCCGGCGGCGTCAACGCCTTCGGCGCCGTCAACGCCAGCGGCGGTGCGGTGCTCAACAACACCGGCACCTGGCTGGATCAGATCGCGTCGAACCCTTCCACCATCGGCAGCAACGCCGGCGGCGCCGTCTTCAACAACATCGGCAGCTACGTCAAGTCGGGCGCCTCGACCACCACGTTCGCAGCCACTTTCAACAACAAGGGCACGCTCGACGTCGATGCCGGGACGTTGAGCCTCAACGCCGGCGGGGCGAGCACCGGCAGCATCGACGTGGCCGCGGGCGCCACGCTCAACGTCGGCGCGGGAACCTATGCCCTGTCGGGCATGAAGGCGGGCACGGGGACCGGCACGCTGCAAGTCAGCGGATCGGGTGTCCTGAACACCCAAGGTGCCAACTCCTTCGCGGGCCAGCTCTCGACGGTCGGCGGATCGTTCAACGCCACGGGCACCTTTGCCGCGTCGGGCCTGAACATGAGTGCGGGCACGCTCACCGGAACCGGCAAGGTCTCGTTCGCCGGCGGCGGCACCTGGGCGGGCGGCACGATGAGCGGCACGGGCACCACCACCTTCAGCGGCCCGCTGGCGCTGGTCGGCAACACCGACGGACGAATCATCACGGGCCGCACGGTCAACTTCGCCGGCACGACGACGTGGACCAACAGCCCCGGCGGCGTCAACGCCTTCGGCGCCGTCAACGCCAGCGGCGGCGCGGTACTCAACAACACCGGCACCTGGCTGGATCAGATCGCGTCGAACCCTTCCACCATCGGCAGCAACGCCGGCGGCGCCGTCTTCAACAACATCGGCAGCTACGTCAAGTCGGGCGCCTCGACCACCAACCTGGCCAGCATCGACTTCGTCAACGCCGGACTGACCGATGTCCAGGCCGGCATCATCGATCTTCCGTCGAACTTCGCGAATCCCGGTGTCCTGCAGGGCACGGGCACGTTCGCGACCAACGCGCTGACGAACAGCGGCCATGTCGCGCCCGGCGAATCCACCGGCACCTTGACCATCGCGGGCAACTTCACTCAGACATCGAAGGGCTCATTGGACGTCCAGCTCACCGATGCGACGCATTTCGATACCTTGAACGTCACCGGAACGGCAAGTCTTGCCGGAACGCTGAAGCTCAGTTGCCTGAACTGCACCCTCGTCAAGGGTCAGACGTACACGGTCCTCAACGGAGCGTCGAACCAATTGCAAGGGACGTTCGCCCGGGTGGTGCTCGACGGCTTCGCTCCCAATGAATTTCAAGTGTCGTACGACGTCGCCGACGGTGACGTGGACCTGACGGTCCTCCGGTCGACAAGATCGGGGGGGGGCGGGACCGAGTCGACGCTTCCGGCTCAGGCGATTGCGGCCGTACCGGAACTCGGAAGCTGGCAGCTCATGCTTCTCGGGCTGATCGGCATGGCCGCCATTCGCCGCGCGCCGACACGCAGGCGCTGACCTTTCCGCTTCCGGCGCCCGTCGCGCGCTGCACGAAGTCGCCACCGGCCCCGGTCGGCGAACTGCGCGATCGTCCGCGTCGATTTCGACGATCGCTCCGAACACTGCGCTCATCTCGGCCCGATCATCCGGAAGGACGTAGCCGCCTGCCAGGCCGCATGGGGTGTCGCCGGCAGGACCATCGGCACTCGCGGATTGACGTGGCGGGAGGCAAGCTCTAGACTGATTCCAAATCCTCGGATGCAATTCCATTATTTGGAATGACAGACTCCACCCTCGCCAAGGGCCTCGCGGTGCTCGACTGGCTCGCGCGCCAGCAGCGCGACTGCCGCGTCAGCGAGGTCGCCGACGCCTTCGGGCTGGCGCGCAGCAACGCGCACCGCACCTTGCAGACCCTGGTCGAAGCCGGCTGGGCGGTGCAGGACGGCCGCACCAGCACCTACCGCACGAGCCTGCGGCTGTTCGAGCTCGGCGCGCTGGCGCGCGAGGCCGTCGACCTGAACGCGATCGTGCGGCCCAGCCTCGCCGCGCTGGCGCGCGCGACCGGCGAGACGATCCACCTCGCGGTGCTCGACGGCGCCGAGATCGTCTACCTCGACAAGTTCGACAGCCCGCTGCCGGTCGCCGCCTATTCGCGCATCGGCGGGCGGGCGTCGGCGGCTTGCGTCGCATCGGGCAAGGCGCTGCTCGCCGCGGCCGATCTCGACGAGGCCGCGCTGCGCGCGCTGTTCGGCGGCCATCTCGCCGCGCCCACGCCGCACAGCATCACCGATTTCGCGGCGCTGCACGCCGAGCTCGCCCGCACGCGCGCCCGCGGCTATGCCGAGAACCGCGAGGAATGGCGCATCGGGGTCTGCGGCCTCGGCGTGCCGATCTTCGATGCGCGCGGCAGCGCGGTCGCGGCCGCAGGGATGAGCGTGCCGTCGATCCGCTTCGCGCGCACCCAGGCGCGATCGCTCGCCGAGCAGCTCTGCGCCTGCGCGCGCGATGCGAGCGCGGCGCTCGGCTACCGGCCGGCACAGGCCGTGATGCCCACGACCACCAGTCCGAACACGAGACAGCAACGATGACGATCCGAACCCTGCGCCGGCTGCGCGCCGCGCTGCTCTCTTTGGTCGCGCTAGGCGCGCTCGGCACGCTCACGTCCGCACGCGCCGACGACTATCCCGACAAGCCGGTGCACTTCATGGTGCCCTACCCGCCCGGCGGCGGCACCGACGTGATCGCGCGCATCGTGCAGGATCGCTTCCAGACCCTGCTCGGCCAGCCGATCGTGATCGACAACCGCGGCGGCGCGGCCGGCTCGCTCGGCACCGACGTCGTCGCGAAGTCGAACCCGGACGGCTACACCGTGCTCTTCACGCTGTCGTCGCACACGATCAATCCGGCGATCTATCCGAAGCTGCCGTTCGACACGAAGAAGGACTTCGTGCCGGTCGGCATGGTCGCATCGCTGCCGCAGATCCTCGTCGCGAACAGCGCGTTCCCGGTCAACAACGTGGCCGAGCTGATCGCGATGGCCAAGGCCAAGCCCGGCGCGATCTCGTTCGGCTCGGTCGGCAACGGCTCGCCCGGGCATCTCGCCGGCGAGCTCTTCAAGCTGCGCACCGGCACCAACTTGCAGCACGTGCCGTACCGCGGCGGCGGCCCGGCGATGACCGACGTGATGGGCGGGCAGATTCCGCTGCTCTGGGTATCGATCCCGGCAGCCGCGCAGTTCGTCAAGACCGGCAAGGTGAAGGCGCTGGCGGTCTCGACGGTCAAGCGCAGCGCCGCCTTCCCCGACGTGCCGACGATGCAGGAAGCCGGCGTCGCCGACTTCAACGTCGACTCCTGGTACGCGATGTTCGTGCCGGCGAAGACGCCCAAGCCGGTGATCGACAAGCTCAACAAGGTGCTCGACACCGTGCTCGCCGAGCCGGCGATCCGCGCCAAGCTGCTCGAGCAGGGCAGCGAGGCCGTGGGCGGCACGCCGGAGCAGCTCGGCGCCGTCGTCGACAGCGAGCTGGCGCGCTGGGCCAAGCTCGTGAAGGACGCCAACATCCGGCTCGAATAAGGATCCGCTTCGATGCAGTCTTCTTCCCCTGCGGCCGATGCCGCCACCCCGATCGCGGCGCTCGTCGCACGCGCCCGCGCAGCCCAGCAGATCTACGAGACCTGGAGCCAGCAGCAGGTCGACATGGCCGTCACGGCGGCCGGCTGGGCCATCATCGAGCCGGCCCGCAACCGCGAACTGGCCGAGCTGGCGGTGGCCGACACCGGCATCGGCAACGTCGACGACAAGATCCGCAAGAACCACCGCAAGACCTTCGGGCTGCTGCGCGACCTGAAGACGGCGCGTTCGGTCGGCGTCATCAGCGAAGACGCGGCCACCGGCATCGTCGAGATCGCGCGCCCGGTCGGCGTGGTGTGCGCGATCACGCCGTCGACCAATCCGGCGGCGACGCCGGCCAACAAGATCATCAATGCGCTGAAGGGCCGCAATGCGGTGATCGTCGCGCCGTCGCCGAAGGGCTGGAGCACCTGCGCGCGGCTCGTCGAGCACATCCATGCGCAGCTCGATCGGGTCGGCGCGCCGCGCGGCCTCGTGCAGCTGTTGCCCGCACCGGTCGACAAGGCGTCGACCGCCGAGCTGATGAAGCGCTGCGATCTCGTCGTCGCCACCGGCTCGCAGGCCAACGTGCGCAACGCCTACGCGAGCGGCACGCCGGCATTCGGGGTCGGCGCCGGCAACGTCGCCGGCATCGTCGACGAGACGGCCGATGTCGACGCGGCGGCCGATCGCATCGTGCGCTCGAAGACCTTCGACAACGCGACGAGCTGCTCGTCGGAGAACAGCCTGGTCCTGGTCGACGCGATCGCACCGCGCCTGATCGCCGCGCTCGAGCAGCGCGGCGCGGTGCATCTGGACGCCGCGCAGAAGACGCTGCTCGCGCGCCTGATGTGGCCGGACGGCAAGCTGTCGCCGGCGGTCATCGGCCAGTCGGCGAGCGTGATCGCCGCGCGCGCCGCGGCGCTCGAGGGCGATGCGCAAGCCCAGGCGCAATGGCTCGCGATCGCCGAGCGCCGGCCGCGCATCCTGCTGGTCGACGAGGACGGCGTCGGCCCCGACCATCCGTACTCGGGCGAGAAACTGTCGCCGGTGCTCGCGCTCTACCGCGCGGCGGACTTCGACGCGGCCGCCGCCGCCGTCGCGCGCATCTACGCCTTCCAGGGTGCGGGCCATTCGGTCGGCCTGCACAGCACGTCGGCCGACCGCGCGCTGCAGCTCGGCCTCACGCTGCCGGTCTCGCGCGTCATCGTCGACCAGGCGCACTGCATCGCCACCGGCGGCAGCTTCGACAACGGCCTGCCGTTCTCGCTGTCGATGGGCTGCGGCACCTGGGGCAGGAACAACTTCTCCGACAACATGAACTACCGGCACTACCTCAACATCACGCGCGTCTCGCGGCCGATCCCCGAGCGCGTGCCTAGCGAGGACGACATCTTCGGCGGCTACTTCGCCCGACACGGGCGGACCTGAGCTTGGCCACGACCGTCCATGCGCTGATCGAGCGCCAGGCCGCGACGCGGCCGGATGCGGTCTACGCGCTCGATGCCGGCAGCGACGCGACGCTGACCTATGCGCAGCTCGCTGCATCGTGCCGCGAGATCGGCGGCTGGCTGAGCGCCCGCGGCGCGGCACCGGGCGCGACGCTGTCGCTCGTGATGCCGAACGGCCTCGGCACCTTGCAGCTGCTGCTCGGCGCGATGCATGCCGGCGTCTGCGTGAATCCGGTGAACCTCTTGTCCCAGCCCGAGCAGATGCGCTACGTGCTCGAGCACAGCGACTGCGCGCTGGTCTGCGTCGCACCCGAATGGGAGGAGCGCGTGCGTGCGCTCCTCGCGAAGATCGATCGGCCGATCGCGCTGGCGGTCGTCGATCCTGCGATCCCGCTCGAAGCGACGGCCGCGCCGATCGAAGCGGCAGCGCCGTCGGCCGACGCGGTGGCGCTCCTGATGTACACGTCCGGCACGACCGGCCTGCCGAAAGGCGTGATGCTGACGCAGGCCAACCTCGCAGCGAACGCCGAAGCGATCGGTACCGAGCATGCGCTGACGGCGGCCGACCGCGTGCTCGCGGTGCTGCCGCTCTATCACATCAATGCGTACGCGGTGACGATGCTGGCGCCGCTGGCGCACGGCGGCAGCCTCGCGATGACGCCGAAGTTCTCGGCCGCGCGCTTCTGGGAGCAGGCGGCCGCATGCCGCTGCACCTGGATCAACGTGGTGCCGACGATCATCTCGTACCTGCTCGAAGGCGAGGCGCCGGCGCGCGCCGACACCGAGCGCATCCGCTTCTGCCGGTCGGCGTCGGCGGCGCTGCCGCCCGAGCATCTGCGCGCGTTCGAGGCGCGCTTTCGCATCGGCATCATCGAGACGATGGGGCTGACCGAGACCGTCGCGCCGAGCTTCTCGAACCCGCTCGATGCGGCGCTGCGCAAGGTCGGCTCGGTCGGTCGCGCCTCGGGCTGCGAAGCGCGCGTGATCGATGCGGCGTTCCAGCCGCTGCCCTCCGGTGCGACCGGCGAGATCGCGATCCGCGGGCCCAACGTGATGCTCGGCTACTACAAGAACCCGGACGCCACCGCAGCGGCCTTCACGCCCGACGGATGGCTGCGCACCGGCGACCTCGGGCACGTCGATGCCGACGGCTACTTCTTCGTGACCGGCCGCATCAAGGAGCTGATCATCAAGGGCGGCGAGAACATCGCGCCGCGCGAGATCGACGAGGCGCTGCTGCGCCATCCGGCCGTGCTCGATGCGGCCGCGGTCGGCATCCCCGACCGCCACTACGGCCAGGAGATCATGGCCTGCATCGTCGTGCGCGACGGCCGCGCCTGCAGCGAGGACGAGTTGCGTGCGCACTGCGTCGAGCACCTCGGGCCGTACAAGACGCCGCGCGTGCTGCGCTTCGTCGCCGAGCTGCCGCGCGGGCCGTCGGGCAAGGTGCAGCGGCTGAAGCTGCTCGACCTGATCTCCTGATCGCAACGAAAGACTCCCGCGCGGCTGGCGCCGGGCGGGAGTCGGTGGGTTGCAGCGAACGCGGGACCGGCCCGCCAGCTGCCGGATTCAGGGTCAGTCGCGGCGCTGCTTGCGGCCGCGCACGAAGGCGCCGGTCGCGCCCAGGCCGAGCAGCATCAGCGCCCAGCTCTCGGGCTCCGGCACCGCCGCGACGCCCGGCAGCGCGCTGATCGTGCCGCTGTACGACGCGCCGGCTGCGGCCGTGCCGCTGATCTTCAGGTCGTAGAGCGCGCTGATGATCGTGCCGGTCGACTCGTTGATCGACGTCGACGTCATCGAGCCGCTCAGCGGCACCGAGCCGCCGCCCGAGAAGTACGACAGCGTCACGCCGGTGAACGTGATGCCGCTGCCGGCGGTCGCGGTGAAGGTATCGGTCGACGTCGGCGGCGGGCCGTTGAAGACGATGTCGTCGGTGAAGCTGCCGGCACCGCTGATGATGTCGGAGAACGAGCCCGTCATCGGCGAGCCATCGCCCAGGCCGCTCGGAATGCTGAGCACCACCGGGATGATCGTGGCCTGCGCCGCGCCGATCGCGCCGATCGACAGCGCTGCGGCGGCCAGGAAGGTCTTCATGCTGCTTTTCACGTGAGATTCCTCGAAGGAGTTGATCCAGGACGACACGCCGGGCGCCGCGATGCGCCGCGCCCGGCCGTCTCCATCACTATTGCGACAGGCCGTTGGCCAGTGCGTCGGCATTGATCTGGCCGATGCCGGTCGCCGGGTTGTACGACGGGGTCGCGACATAGAACCAGTTGTCGCCCGACGCGACCGGGGTGAACGGCGAGCCCGCCGCATAGCCGTGCGCCTTGAACAGGCTGTAGAGCTGCGGCTGGAGCTGGCCGAGGCGATGGCCGGCCTGCTGCGTGATCACCGAGAAGATGCCGTTGAGCTGCGGCGCGACGAAGCTGGTGCCGCCGCTGCCGAACCCCCACTGGCCACCGTAGTACATCGAGAACCCGGTCTCCGGATCGGCATCGAGCGAGAGGTCGGGCACGTTGCGGCCGGCGAAGCCGCCGGGCAGATCGGCGAGGTCTTCGCCCGGCGTGCAGGGCTGACCCTTGGCCGGGCTGATGAAGCAGAACAGCGACTGGCCGGGCGCCGAGGTCATCGTGCCGGGCAGCGCTTGCTGGTACGACGGCAGCGCGTAGTTGACGCTGACGCCGCCGCCGGCCCCGACCGGATAGATGTTGGCGTAGTAATAGGCCTGGCCGTCGTACTGCAGCATGTAGGCGGCCAGGTAGTCCCACGCCCACGGCCGCACGGCTGGAACCGTCACGCTGCCGTGGCTCAGGTTCAGCGTGGCCGGCAAGGTCGTGCCGCCCGCGGCCAGGACGTACGGGCTGCTGGCCGGGAAGTCGACGCTCAGCGTGGCGCTGTAGTCGGGGTACGGGAAGTTCTGCGCATTGTTGAGGTCGTAGGCGCCCGAGTCGGCCGACGCCGCCATGATAGGCACGCCGTTCGCAGCCGCCTCGAGGAAGAGGCCGTCGAGCGTGGCCATGCTGTCCGGATCCTCGGCCACTTCGGGCAGGCCCCAGCTCACCGACAGCGTGTCGGCGTGGTTCGCCGTGATCGCCCCGGTGTAGAGCGCGACCTCGCCCGCGCTCGTGTTCGGCGCCTCGTACACGATGACCTTCGCGCCGGATGCCAAGCCGCCGGACTGCTCGACGTCCAGCGTCGTCTCGTCGGCGCCGTTCGAGCTGATGTGGCTGCCCGGGACCGTGTTGACCGTCGTGATGCGGCTGGTATCGCTGGACAGGCCGACGCCGGCCCAGTAGGCCGACACGTCGGAGGTCTTGAAGCTCGCGAACGTCATGATGCCGAGCGTCTGCCCGGTGCCGTCGAAGCCGCGCTTGTAGACCGGCGTCAGGTTGTACATGTTCGCCACGTCGGTGACGGTGTACTGCCCCGGAATGCCCGGTTGCGGCATCGCGTTGGCGGGCCGGTTGCGATTGGCCAGTGCGATGCCGATCGGCACGCCGGCGGTCGGCATCGATTTCAAGTACGAGTGGTAGAGCGGCCTGGTGCTGAGGCCGGCGACGTGCTGGACGAGGTCGGCCACGGCGGCAGGAACCGTCGCCTTGCTCGCCGGCTTCTGGTAGGTCTCGCCGTTCTCGGTGTAGGTGTGGATCTCGGTCGCGAACAGCTTCGCGAGCTGCGCGTTGGTGCCGCGCACGGCGATCACGAGGTTGTTCTCGTAGACCTTGCTCACGGTCAGCCCGTGCGACTCGAGCAGCGAGCGCACGCGTGCGACTTCCGCGTCCGTGCGGCCGAAGCGCGCCTTGAACTGCTCGGTCGTCAGGAACTTGTGATAGTTCGCGCTGCTCGGGTCGACGGTCGATGCCACGAAGGCTTCGAGGGCCGCGCGATCGGGCAGCTTCAGCGACACCAGCACGTCCTTGCTCTCGTCGAGCGGCGCCTTGCCTTGGTCGACGGCGGCCGCCGGCCGGGCCAGTTGCGCCGCAAGCACCGGCGTACTGCAGAACACGGGGGACAACAAGAGCGCGCCGGCAAGTGCGGCGTAGGTCGCTTTGAGCTTCACGAAGTCTCCAGGAAAGGGTTTGGAGCGGCGGAGGCTAACCAGGTGGTTACCGCGTCACAACGAGATTCGCTCAGTGCAAATGTTGTTTACCGATCTTCACGACGTGTCGGTACATTGCTCGCCGGTTCGCTGGGGATCCTGCGCAGTCCTGCGGTCGCAACACCGACGATCGGCCGGATTGCGTGAACAGCGTCACGCCGCTACGTGCAACGATCTGAAACCGGATCGCCAAAGTGTGCAAAGTCGCGACTGTGGTCAATCCTGTCGACCCCGCTCCGCGAGGCGCATTCGGCGCGCGCCTTCGAGAGACGCAATGACTCCGCACGCCGAGCTGCCGGCCGAGCATCCGTTGGTCGTTGACGAGGGACGACGAGAATGACACCGCGCCAGTCCGAAACACCTCGCCGGGGCGCGCCGCCGCCGGCCGGAATATCCGACGTCGCGCGGTCGGCACGCGCCGATGCCGAGCTGCAGGCGCTGCGCGCGAGCGACGAGCGGTTCCGCCAGATCGCCGCGTCGGTCGATCACGTGTTCTGGGTCATCGACCTGCTGCCCACGCCGCGCGTGAGCTATGTCAGCCCGGCCTTCGAGCGCATCTGGGGCTATCCGGCCGAGGCGGTCTACGCCGACCGCGCGCTCTGGCTAGACCGCATGCATCCGGACGACCGCACGACGATGCGCCGTGCGATGGAAGACTGGATCGCCGCGCCGCAGTCCTACCGCTACGCGCACGAATACCGGATCGTCCGTGCCGACGGTCGAACGCGCTGGATCTCGGATCGCGGGCAGGCCGTGCGCGACGCCGACGGCAGCTGTTACCGGCTGACCGGCGTCGCCGAGGACATCACCGAGCGCAAGCGCGCCGAGCGCGAGCTGGCCGACAAGCGCGCGCAGCTCGATGCGGCATTCACGCACCTCAACGACGGCCTCATCATCGTGCTGCGCGACGGCAGCGTGCCGGTCTGGAACCACGCCGCGCTGCGCATGTTCGGCTATGCGAGCACCGCCGAGGTCCAGGCGCCGCTGCGGGAGCTGAGCCTGCTCGTCGAGCTCTGCACGCTCGACGGCACGCCGGTGCCGTTCGAGGACTGGCAGCTCACGCGCGCGCTGCGCGGCGAGCCCATCGTGCAGCGCGCCGCACGCCTGCGTCACAAGGTGCAGGGCTGGGAGAAGGTCTGCGCCTACAGCGTGACGCCGGTCGAAGACGCCGACGGCCGGGTGCAGTGCGCGATCCTGCAGATCAGCGACATCACCGAGCGGCATCGCCACGACGAGGAGATCCGCCGCCTGCATGCCGATCTCGAACGTCGCGTGGTCGAGCGCACCGCTTCGCTGGAGGCGGCCAATCGCGAGCTCGAAGCCTTCAGCTATTCCGTATCGCACGACCTGCGCGCGCCGCTGCGTGCGCTCGACGGCTTTGCCGAGGTGCTGCAGCGCGAGCACGGCGACACGCTGCCGCACAGCGGCCGCCATCATCTGGACATCATCCGGCAGAGCGCGCAGAGCATGGGCAGGCTGATCGACGATCTGCTGTCGTTCGCGCGCCTGGGGCGGCGCCCGCTCGCCAAGGTCGACATCGACACGACCTTGCTGGTGCGCCAGGCGCTGCGCACGCTGGCACCGCTGCAGCAGGACCGCCGCATCGACCTGCGCATCGGCGAGCTGCCCGCGAGCCACGGCGATCCGGCGATGCTGCAGCAGATCTGGGTCAACCTGCTCGGCAATGCGCTGAAGTATTCGCGTCGTCGCGATCCGGCGCTGATCGAGATCGGCGCGCGACGGCTGCCCGAAGGCCCGGAGTTCTACGTGCGCGACAACGGCGTCGGCTTCGCGGAGAAGGATGCCGAGCGGCTGTTCACCGCCTTCGAGCGGCTGCATGAAGGCGCCGAATACGAAGGCAGCGGCGTCGGCCTCGCGATCGTGCAGCGCATCGTGCAGCGCCACGGCGGCAAGGTGCGCGCCGAAGGCGCGATCGACGTGGGTGCGTGCTTCTCGTTCACGCTCGGACCGGGCGCCGCGCCTGCGCCGGAGCGTCCGCGGACCGCCTGAAGCCCGAGCCGCGCATGCGGCTCCGTCGCAGGCGGGTGCTACGCTCGAGCGCCCACGCGATGCGCGTTCTCGATGCCCGGTTCTGCCTCCTTCGTACGTCGCCCGCGCTGGCTGCTCGCCGGCGCCGTACTGCTGTTGCATGCGCTCATCGCCATCGAGTGGGCCCGCCTGGCCGGACGAGCGCGCAGCACGCAGCGCAGCGTCGCCACCGTGCAGTTGCGCCTGTTGCCGGCGCCCGCCCGGATCACGCCGCCGCGCATCGAGGTCGCGCCGACGACGCCGCGTGCCGAGCGTCCCCCGGCGCGCGCGAGCGCGCGACGCAGCGCCCCGAGCATCACGCTGCCGGCGGCCGCCGAGCCTGCAACGGCCACCGCCGTGACCGCCGCCGCACCTGCTTCGGCGGCCGCGAGCGAGCCGGCGTCGCTACTGGACAGCGCAGGGACGCGACGCGCGATCCGGGAGGCCGCTCGCGCCGGAATCGACGCCGATACCGGCATGGCGACGGATGCGCAGCGCCTGTCGAACGGCATGCGCAACGCCGCCAAGGGCGACTGCATGAAAGGCGAATACGCGGGCGGCGGGATGGGACTGCTCAGCCTGCCGTTTCTTGCCGCCGCCGTGGTCGGCGGTCAGTGCGCGAAGTGAAGACGACGCTCAACCCGGCGCGCCGAGCTGCCTCAGCGCATCGCCGGTGACGCGGCAGACGCGCCATTCGGGCATCACGGTCGCGCCCATGCGCTCGTAGAAGCGGATCGCGTTCGCGTTCCAGTCGAGCACGCTCCATTCGAAGCGGCCGCAGCCGCGCTCGACCGCGAGCTGCGCGAGCCGGGTCAGGAGCGCCTGCCCGATGCCCAGGCTGCGCCGCTCCGGTTGCACGTAGAGGTCTTCGAGGTAGAGCCCCGGACGCGCCAGGAAGGTCGAGAAATTGGTGAAGTACAGCGCGAACGCGACCACCGCGCCGTCGACCTCGGCGACCAGCGCCTCGGCCGCGGGCTTCGAGCCGAAGAGCTGCGGATGCAGCCGCTCGGGCGTGACCTCGACGAGGTGGGTCAGCTGCTCGAAGTCGGCGAGCTCGCGGATCAGGCCGACGATGGCAGGCACGTCGCGCGGCTCGGCGCCGCGCAGCGCGCAGGAAGTGGATGCGGGAGCGCTCATGCCGAAATTCTCGCATCGACCACCGAAGCAGCCGGCGCCGGCCTTGCGTACAGTGGCGGCCATGGACACCGCTGCCGACGCCGCCGCCCCTGCGACCTATCGCGTGCAGCGGCCGGCGCGCAGCGAGTTCGTCGCCGTGCGCGGCCTGCGCCATCACGTGCTGCGCTGGGACGCCGATGCCGACACGGTGCCGCTGGTGATGCTGCACGGCTGGATGGACGTGGCGGCGTCGTTCCAGTTCGTCGTCGATGCGCTGCATGCGCTCGAAGGCCCGCGCCGCAGCGTGATCGCGCTCGACTGGCGCGGCTTCGGCCTGACCGAGACGCCTGCGGCCGACTGCTACTGGTTTCCCGACTACCTCGGCGACCTCGAGGGCGTGCTCGATGCGCTGTTCCCCGAGCGACCGGTCGACTTGCTCGGCCACAGCATGGGCGGCAACGTCGCGATGGCCTATGCGGGCGTGCGGCCGGCGCGCATCCGGCGGCTCGTCAACCTCGAGGGCTTCGGCATGCCGCAGACGCGGCCGCAACAGGCGCCGCAGCGCTATGCGCAATGGCTCGACGAGCTGAAGGAACCGGCCCGGCTGCTGCCGTACGACAGCCTCGATGCCGTCGCGGCGCGCCTGATGCGCACCAACCCGCTGCTGCGCCCCGAACGCGCGGCCTGGCTCGCCGGCCATTGGGCCGAGCGGCGCGCCGACGGACAGTGTGCGATCCGCGCCGACCCGGCGCACAAGCGCGTCAACCCGGTGCTCTACCAGAAGGACGAGATGCTCGAGTGCTGGCGCCGCATCGCCGTGCCGTTGCTGTGGATCGAAGGCGATCGCACCGAGCTCGCGCGATGGTGGGGCACGCGCTATACACGCGAGGAGTTCGAGACGCGGCTCGCGGTGGTGCGCGACGTCGAGCGCCACGTGCTGTCACCGGCCGGGCACATGCTGCACCACGACCAGCCCGAGGCGTTGGCGCGGCATCTGAAGGCGTTTCTGGACGCGTCGTAGACGGCTCGCGCCGCCATCGCAGGACAAATTCAGTCGAGCGCCGCCTCGTGCGTGGGCACATGCGGCCGCCTCGCAACCGGTCGGCACGCGGACCAGCCAGGCGGGCGCCTCGCCGGCGGCGGCCGCGCCCATCGCACGAGCACGATCCAAGCGGGCTGAGAGCGACTCGCTCATGCGGACCAAACTGCGGTATCGGCATCGATGATCGCACCAACCGAATCACTTGTTCCTCGGTCGCCGGAAAACGGCAGCCCCACCACGTGAGAAAATTTGCGCCTACCCACGCCGCAACACAGCAGAAAGAACAGCACCATGGACGTCGAACAAATCAACGCGATCGGCAACCGCCTCAGCGACCTCTCGCGTCGCACCCAGGATCTACGGGGGTATCTTTGACTACGACCGGAAGTCGCTGCGCCTGAACGAGGTCAACGCCGCGCTCGAGAACCCCAGCGTCTGGAACGAGCCCAAGCGCGCGCAGGAGCTCGGCCGCGAGAAGAAGTCGCTGGAGACGGTGGTCCAGACGATCGACCACCTGACGACGAACCTCGCCGACGGCAGCGAGCTGTACGAGCTCTCGAAGGAGGAAGGCGACGTCGACGCGCTGCGCGCGGTCGACGACGACGCCGGCAAGCTCGAGGAGATCGTCGCGCAGCTCGAGTTCCGGCGCATGTTCAACCAGCCGGAAGATCCGCTCAACTGCTTCATCGACATCCAGGCCGGCGCCGGCGGCACCGAGGCGTGCGACTGGGCGCAGATGCTGATGCGCCAGTACCTGAAGTACTGCGAGCGCAAGGGCTTCAAGACCGAGGTCATGGAAGAGACCGAGGGCGACGTCGCCGGCATCCGCTCGGCGACCCTGAAGGTCGAGGGCGAATATGCGTTCGGCCTGCTGCGCACCGAGACCGGCGTGCACCGCCTGGTGCGCAAGAGCCCGTTCGATTCGGCCGGCGGCCGGCACACGTCGTTCGCCAGCCTGTTCGTCTATCCGGAGGTCGACGATTCGATCGAGATCGAGATCAACCCGGCCGACGTCCGCACCGACACCTTCCGCGCGTCGGGCGCCGGCGGCCAGCACATCAACAAGACCGACTCGGCGGTGCGCCTGACGCACATCCCGACCGGCATCGTCGTGCAGTGCCAGAACGACCGCAGCCAGCACCGCAACCGCGACGAAGCCTGGCAGATGCTGCGCTCGCGCCTCTACGAGCACGAGATGCGCATCCGCATGGCGGCGCAGCAGAAGCTCGAGGACACCAAGACCGATGTCGGCTGGGGCCACCAGATCCGCAGCTACGTGCTCGACCAGAGCCGCATCAAGGATCTGCGCACCAACGTCGAGATCAGCAACACGCAGAAGGTGCTGGACGGCGATCTCGATGCCTTCATCGAGGCGAGCCTGAAGCAGGGCGTGTGATGGTCGGCATGCCGAAGGCCTTTCTGTTCGACCTCGACGGCACGCTGATCGACAGCATGCCGCATCACCACGACGCGTGGATCGAGTGGCATGCCGAGCACGCCATCGCGTTCGACGCGGCGACCTTCTTCGCGATGACCGCCGGACGCACGAATGCCGAGATCCTCGCCGACCTGATGCCGACGCTGGACCGCGTCGAGCACCTGCGCATGGCCGACGAGAAGGAAGCGATCTACCGGCGCCGCGCCGGCGCGTCGCTCGAACTGATCGCCGGCGCGCGCGCGTTCGCCGCCGCCGCGCGCGAGGCCGGCCTGAAGCTCGCGGTCTGCACCGCATCGACGCCGCTCAACATGGCGCTCGCATTCGACCGCTTCGGCATCGATGCCTGGGTCGACACGATCGTCAGCCCGGCCGACGGCCTGCGCGGCAAGCCGCATCCGGACATCTTCGTCGAGGCGGCACGCCGCCTCGGCATCGCGCCGGACGACTGCATCGTGTTCGAGGATGCGCCGCTCGGGCTCGAGGCCGCACGGCGCGCCGGAATGCCGGCCGTGGCGCTGACCACGACGCTGCCGGCCGATGCGTTCGCCGGCTACTCCAACCTGCGGGCCATCGGCTCCGACTTTCTTGCGCCGGCGGTCGCCGGGCTGCTCCCTGTTCCGATCGGAAAGGCACCCCATGATGCGTGAAGGCACTCCCACCGCGGTGCGCCGCGAAGACTATGCCGCGCCGGCCTACTGGATCCGCGCGATCGACCTGACGTTCGACCTCGATCCGGCGCGGACCATGGTCATCAGCCGCATGCGGATCGAGCGCAACCCGGCACAACCGGCCGGCCCGCTGCGGCTGCATGGCGAAGACCTCAATCTGACCCGCGTGCTGGCGGACGGCGCCTCGGTGTCGTTCCGCCACGAAGACGGCATGCTGGTGATCGACAACCCGCCGGCCGAGGCCTTCACGCTCGAGATCCGCAACACCTGCGCCCCCGAGAAGAACACCCAGCTCTCCGGCCTCTACACGTCCGGCGGCGGCTTCTTCACGCAGTGCGAGGCCGAAGGCTTCCGGCGCATCACCTACTTCCTCGACCGGCCCGACGTGATGGCGGTCTACACCGTCACCTTGCGCGCCGACAAGACGGCCTATCCGGTGCTGCTGTCGAACGGCAACCTCGTCGAGCAGGGCGAGCTCGACAACGGCCGCCACTACGCGAAATGGCATGACCCGTTTCCGAAGCCGAGCTATCTGTTCGCGCTGGTCGCCGCCGACCTCGTCGCGCGCGAGCAGCACATCCGCACGCGCGGCGGCAAGAACCACCTGCTGCAGGTCTGGGTGCGGCGCGGCGACCTCGACAAGACCGAGCATGCGATGAACTCGCTGATCGCGTCGGTGGTGTGGGACGAGGCGCGCTTCAACCTGCCGCTCGACCTCGAGCGCTTCATGATCGTCGCGGTCGGCGACTTCAACATGGGCGCGATGGAGAACAAGGGCCTCAACATCTTCAATGCGAAGTACGTGCTGGCCAATCCGGAGACGGCGGTCGACCAGGACTACTTCGACATCGAGTCGATCGTCGGCCACGAGTACTTCCACAACTGGACCGGCAACCGCATCACCTGCCGCGACTGGTTCCAGCTCAGCCTGAAGGAAGGGCTGACGGTCTTCCGCGACCAGGAGTTCTCGCAGGACATGGCGGACAGCGCGTCGGCCCGCGCGGTGCGGCGCATCGAGGACGTGCGGAAGCTGCGCGAAGTGCAGTTCCCCGAGGACGCCGGCCCGATGGCGCATCCGGTGCGGCCCGACAGCTACATCGAGATCAACAACTTCTACACGCCGACCGTCTACGAGAAGGGTGCCGAGGTCGTGCGCATGATGGCCAACCTCGTCGGCCGCGACGGCTTCGGGCGCGGCATGAAGCTCTACTTCGAGCGCCACGACGGCCAGGCGGTGACCTGCGACGACTTCGCGCAGGCGATCGCCGATGCCAACCCCGACAGCCCGCTGGCGCGCACCTTGCCGCAGTTCAAGCGCTGGTATGCGCAGTCCGGCACGCCGCAGCTGTCGGCGCGCGGCCGCTACGACGCGCCGACGCGTACCTATACGCTCGGCATCGAGCAGCACCTGGCGCCCGGACAGGAGCCGTTCGTCGTACCGCTCGCGATGGGCCTGGTCTCGCGCGACGGCGAGGCGCTGTCGCTGCAGCTCGAGGACGAACCGCCGAACGCCGCGGTGAGCCGGATGCTCGTGCTCGACGAGGCGAAGAGCTTCTACACCTTCGTCAACGTCGACCGGGAGCCGGTGCCGTCGCTGCTGCGCGGCTTCTCGGCGCCGGTGATCCTGACCGACGGGCTCTCCGACGCCGACCTGCTGACGCTGCTGCGCCACGATGCCGATCCGTTCAACCGCTGGGAAGCCGGCCAGCGCCTCGCGCTGAACCGGCTGCTCGCGGCGCTGCGCGACGGTACGCCGGTCGAGGCCGATGCGGCCTATCTCGATGCGGCACGCGCGGTGTTGCGCCATCCGAAGCTGGACGCGGCCTTCAAGGACCTCGTGCTGACCTTGCCGAGCGAGGGCTACATCGCAAGCCAGCTCGCCGAGGCCGATCCGCAGCGCATCCATGCGGTACGCGAGGCGATGCGCCTCGCGCTCGCCCAGGGCCTGCGCGACGACTGGGCCTGGGCCTGCGAGGCGCATCAAGTGACCGGCGGCTACGTGCCCGAACCGGTGTCGGCCGGCCGCCGCGCGCTCGCGAACCGGGCGCTCACGATGCTCTGCATCGACGCGGTCGCACGCGGCGACACCGTGTGGCCGGGCCGCGCCTACCAGCGCTTCAAGGACGCGACCAACATGACGAACCGGCTCGGCGCGCTCGATGCGTTGATCGAGTCGGGCTCGGACCTGGCGGACGCCGCGCTCGAGCGGCTGCACGAGCGCTACCAGCACGAGCCGCTCGTCATCGACAAGTGGCTCACGATCCAGGCCCTCGCGCCCGAGCGCGGCGGTCGCGCCTTCGAACGCGTGCGCGCACTGGTCGGCCATCCCGACTACACGCCGACCAACCCGAACCGGGTGCGCAGCCTGCTGGTGCAGTTCTTCCAGTACAACCCGGCCGCCTTCCATCGCGCCGACGGCGCCGGCTACGCCTTCTGGGCCGACCGCGTGCTGGAGCTCGATCCGATCAACCCGCAGGTCGCGTCGCGCGTCGCACGCCAGATCGACCGCTGGAAGCGGCTCGCCGAGCCTTACCGCAGCGCGGCCGGCGCGGCCATCGAGCGGGTCGCTGCGCATGCCGACCTGTCCAACGACGTGCGCGAAATCGTCTCGCGCGCGCTCGCGGCATGAGTCGCCGGAGCGAGACGCCTATGAAATTGCGCAACGCAGGCGACTCGGCTCAGAGGCTCGCCGTCTCCCTCGCGAAGTAAATGACTCCCAGCCTCTGAGCACCGTCCTTCACCGACCGATGAAACGCATCAGCCTCACCCAGTACCTCGTCGAGCAGCAGCGCCGGCAGGGCCACATCACGCCGCAGCTCAGGCTGCTGATCGAAGTCGTCGCGCGCTCCTGCAAGCAGATCGCCATCAGCGTCAGCAAAGGAGCGCTCGGCGACGTGCTCGGCAGCGCCGAGACCGAGAACGTTCAGGGCGAGATGCAGAAGAAGCTGGACATCATCGCCAACGAGGTGCTGATCGAAGCGAATGAATGGGGCGGCCACCTCGCCGCGATGGCGAGCGAGGAGATGGAAGGCATCTACGTCGTGCCGAACCGCTTCCCGCAGGGCGAATACCTGCTGCTGTTCGATCCGCTCGACGGCTCGAGCAACATCGACGTCAACGCCAGCATCGGCACGATCTTCTCGGTGCTGAAGAAGCCCGACGGCAGCGCCGGCGAGGCCGTCGCCGAAGCCGACTTCCTGCAGCCGGGCACCGGCCAGGCGGCCGCCGGCTACTGCATCTACGGCCCGCAGACGATGCTGGTGCTGACGGTCGGCAACGGCGTCGCGATGTTCACGCTCGACCGCGAACAGGGCGCGTGGACCTTGACCCACGACGGCCTGAAGATCCCGGCCGACACGAAGGAATTCGCGATCAACATGAGCAACCAGCGGCACTGGGCGCCGCCGGTGCAGCGCTACATCGCCGAATGCCTGGCCGGCACCACCGGCCCGCGCGGCAAGGACTTCAACATGCGCTGGATCGCCAGCATGGTCGCCGACGTGCACCGCATCCTGACGCGCGGCGGCGTGTTCCTCTACCCGTGGGACCGGCGCGAGCCCGAAAAGGCCGGCAAGCTGCGCCTGATGTACGAGGCCAACCCGATGTCCCTCATCATCGAGCAGGCCTGCGGCGCGGCGACCAACGGGCGCCAGCGCATCCTGGACATCGTGCCGGGCCGGCTGCACGAGCGCGTCAGCGTGATCCTCGGGTCGAAGAACGAGGTGGAGCGGGCCACGACGTATCACACGGACGCGGCCTGATCGTCGCGCGGATCAATCCTGCGTGAGGTTGGTCTCGGTGAGCTCGTAGACGACGTCGGCGCTGTTCAGGATGTTGTAGACGCCGACACCCTTGACCATTCCGACACCCTTGGCCACCCAGTACTGGATCGTGACCGGCACCAGGTTGCCCGAGGCGTCGGGCAAGCTGGTCTCGCGGGTGAGCTGGACCACGTCGGTGTAGGCCTTGCCGCGCACGGACAGCGTGTCGAGCTTGGCCACCACCGTCCAGCGGTCGGTCACCGTGACCGGCGCGTTGGTGACGACGATGGGCGACGCGTCGGTGATCGCGATGTTGGCGTTCGTCACGCCCGAACTGCTGATGGTGGTGGTGTAGCCGACGGCGAGCTGGTCGAGGTCGCTGCGGTCGAGGAACCATTCGTACGGCGGGCTCAGGTGATCGACCGTGACGTTGCCCTGCACCGTCCCCGATTCGCCTCCGGCGCTGAGCGACAGGTCGATGCCGAGCGCTTCGCGGCTGGATGCCGTCGTGCCGTTCGACTGCACCAGGTCGTCCTCGACGGTGAGCGCGACATTGCCCGAATACGACGTCCCGGAAACGTCGCCGGACACCGGTCCGCTGATGGTCGCCACCCGCTTGAGGTCGGTCGGCGCGAGCTTGACCTCGATCGACGGCACGCTCAGGCTGGCCGAAACGCCGGACACGCTGACCGTGATGGGCTGCCCGTTGTTGACCGCGTAGACCCAGTGCAGCGGCACGTCTTGCGCGCCCGTGGCCTGGTCCTTGGCCACGGTCGGCGAGAACGATGTGCTGACCGCAGCCGCATACGCCGTACCGCCGCCGGTATCGTCCGAACTGCTGCTGCCGCCTCCACAGCCCGCCAAAATCGCTGCCGCGAACAGCAGCGTGCCGACGAAATATCGCTTCATGCGCCTCTCCATCGATGGGCGGTGGATGTTGCCTCCGTCCGCCGTGACTCCCATCCGAGATCGTAGTAGGCGGCCCCCGGAACTGCCAGCCGGCAGCGCGCGCTTCATCCGCACGTTGAATGATGAAGTCGCACCACGCCCGGGGCTGCACACTCGTTCGGCTAGAATGCGCGGCTCGCGGATGCCGGAAGGCGTCCGCGCAACGCCGGTGTAGCTCAGTTGGTAGAGCAGCGCATTCGTAATGCGAAGGTCGGGAGTTCGACTCTCTTCACCGGCACCAATGGAATCAAGCACTTGGCCCAGCCGATGAGGTTGGGCTTTGTTGCTTCTGGGAGCCGTGCGCGAACAACGCTCGTAAGCCAGCGTGCGACATCAGGATGCGTGGGGTTGATGTCCCAGGAAGTGGTGTAGGGCGATCGCCGAGGGGCAAGGCGCGGAGGGCGTAGCCCGAAGCGGCTTGCCGCGCGGCGGCGCCGCGCGGGAGGGTGGCCATCGTGAAGGCCGGGTAAG